>NZ_BAAAQW010000001.1:0-61643 GCF_039531875.1 Sinomonas flava
CCGGCGTCGAGGGTGCGGATGACGACCTTCTTCCCGGCGAACTCGGCGAACACGGCGGAGTAGGCGGTGACCTGCTCGTCGTGGGTGGGCTCGGTGGGGCGGTCCAGGAAGCAGAACTCGGTGCGCAGCAGGCCCACGCCCTCGGCGCCGGCGGCCGCGGCGGCGGCGGCGTCCTTGCCGGTGGCGACGTTGGCCAGCAGGGGCACGGGGTGCCCGTCGGCGAGCCGGTTGGCCCCGGTGAAGCCCCCGGCCAGGGCGGCGGCCTGGGCGGCCCACGCCGCGGCCGCGGCCTCCTGCTCGGGGCCGGGGCCGGTGGCCACGGTCCCGGCGGCGCCGTCGACGTACACGGGTGTGCCGTCCGGGATGGTGTCCACGCCGGGGGCGGCGACCACGGCGGGCAGGCCCAGGGCCCGGGCCAGGATCGCGGTGTGGGACTGCGGGCCGCCGCCGGAGGTGACCAGGGCCAGGACCCGGGCCGGGTCCAGGGTCGCGGTGTCGGCCGGGGCCAGGTCGTGGGCGGCGAGCACGAACGGGGTCGGGGAGGCCGGGATGCCCGGGGCGGGCAGGCCGCGCAGCTCGGCCACGATCCGGGCGCGCACGTCCAGGACGTCCGCGGCGCGCTCGGCCATGTATCCGCCCAGGGACTCCAGCTTCGCCGCGACCGCGGCCCCGGACTCCCACACCGCCCGCTCGGCCGAGCGGGCACCCCCCTCGGCTGAGGGGTCCAGCAGCTTCACGGCGCCCTTGACCAGCATCGGGTCCGCGGCCATCAGCGCGGTCGCCTCCAGCACGCCCCGCGCCTCCCCCGCAGCGGCCGCGGCACGGTCCTTCAGCGCCGCCTGGACGGCCTTGGACGCGGACCGGATCCGCTCCGCCTCCACCACCGCGTCCTGCCCCGGGACCGGCCCCGGCACCGGCTCGGCCACCGGCGCCGGCATCTGCAGCACCGGCCCCACAACCCGCCCCGGAGTCACACCGACACCGTGAAACTGCTCCATGATTCGACCTCGGACTCTCTGTCGCCTCAGGCGGCGACGGGGACGGCTTCGGCGGTCTCGGGCGCCTTCTTGCCAACGTAGCGCTTGAGGGCGATGGTGGCCAGAGCCGTCACCACGACGCCCGCGGCGATCGAGACGACCCACATGATGAAGTTGTCGATCGCGAAGAAGACGAAGATGCCGCCGTGGGGAGCCTTGGAACCGGCGCCGAAGGCCATCGACAGCGCGCCCGTCAGGGCGCCGCCGAGCATCGAGGCCGGGATGACCCGCAGCGGGTCGGCCGCGGCGAACGGGATCGCGCCCTCAGAGATGAACGACGCGCCCAGAAGCCATGCCGCCTTGCCGTTCTCGTGCTCGGTGGCGTTGAAGTTCTTGTGGTCGAGCACGGTGGCCAGGGCCATCGCCAGCGGCGGGACCATGCCCGCGGCCATGACGGCCGCCATGATCTGGTACGGGGCTGCGTTGGCGGCGCTGCCGGCGCTCAGGCCGGCGACCGCGAAGGCGTAGGCCACCTTGTTCACCGGGCCGCCCAGGTCGAAGCACATCATGAGGCCGAGGATGATTCCGAGGATGACGGCGGTCGCGCCGCTCATCCCGGTCAGCCAGTCGTTGAGGGCCTTGGTGATGAAGGCGATCGGGCCGCCGAGGACCACGAACAGCAGGCCGGACGCGATGATCGAGGCGACGAGCGGGATGATCGCCACCGGCATGAGTCCGCGCAGCCAGCGGGGTGCCGGGAGCGACGCGAGCCAGTGCGCGACGTAGCCGGCCAGGAGGCCGCCCACGATGCCGCCGAGGAATCCTGCGCCCATGAACCCTGCGACAGCGCCTGCGACGAAGCCGGGGGCGATGCCCGGGCGGTCGGCGAGCGCGTAGGCGATGTAGCCGGCGAGCGCCGGGACGAGGAAGCCCATCGACAGAGCGCCGATCTTGAACAGCACCGCGCCGATGTACGCGCCGAGCGGTCCCCAAGCCTGCGGGCCGAACTCGGTCGGGAGGCTGAACAGGTTGTTCTGGACCACGATCGTGTCCGCGTACTTCGTGATGTCGAAGCCGCCGAGGAGGAAGCCCAGTGCGATGAGCAGGCCGCCGCCGGCGACGAAGGGGATCATGTAGCTCACGCCCGTGAGGAGCGAGCGCTTGAGCTTGCCGCCGAACGACTCGGCGCGGTCAGAGCCGGAGGCCGACGACGACGCGCCCGCCGCCGCGACAACGCGCCGCCCGTTGGGGTCGGCCGCCACGGACAGGGCCTCGTCGATCATGACGCCGGGCTCGTCGATGCCGCGCTTGACCGGCGACTGCACGTACGGCTTCCCGGCGAAGCGCTCCTTGTCGCGGACGTCCACGTCCACTGCGAAGACCACCGCGTCGGCGGCGTCGATGACAGACTGCGCGAGCGGCGTCGCCCCCGCGGAGCCCTGGGTCTCGACCTGCACGTCGACGCCCTTGTCCTTGCCCGCCGCGACGAGTGAGTCGGCCGCCATGTACGTGTGCGCGATGCCGGTCGGGCAGGCGGTGACGGCGACGATGCGGCGCGCTGAGCCCCCGCCTGTGGAGGACGCGGCGCCCGCCGAGACGGCGCCTGCGGACGATGCGGCGCCTGCCGAGGCGCCACCTGCTGCCACGGCACCTGCGGTGGCCGGTGCAGGGGCAGAGAGGCCGAGGGCATCGTTGACGAGGGAGACGACTTCGTGCTGGCTCCCGGCCGCGCGGAGCGATGCGGTGAAGTCCTTCTTGATGAGGCTGCGGGCCAGCTTGGCCAGGAGCTTGAGGTGCTGCTGGTCGGCGCCCTCGGGGGCGGCGATGAAGAAGACGATGTCTGCCGGGCCGTCCTTGGCGCCGAAGTCCACCGGCTGGGACAGGCGGGCCATCGCGAGGGACGGCACCGTGACGGCGGTTGAACGGCAGTGCGGGATGGCGATCCCGCCGGGGACACCGGTGGCGGTCTTCTGCTCGCGCGCGTACGCGTCGGCGAAGAGTCCCTCCACCTCCGTGGCGCGGCCGGCGTCGGCCACCAGGCCGGCCAGGTGCCGGATGACGTCGGCGGGCGACGAACCCAGCGACGCGTCGAGCACGACGAGCTCGGGGCTGAGGAGTTCGGTCATGGTCAGTCCTTCGTGACAAGGGCCGTGACGGTCACGGCAGAGGGATTGGTCTGGTTCACTGCCGGGACGGTTGACCCCGGCAGGGACGCGGCGGCGGCCCCGTGGGCCACCGCCTGACGGAGGCGGCCCTCGGCGTCCGCCCCGGACAGGTCGGCCAGGAGGTACCCGGCCAACGACGAGTCGCCGGCACCCACGGTGCTGACGGCACGGATGGGGGAGTGGGTCGCGTGCCAGGCGCCCTCTGCCGTCACGAGGACGGCCCCCTTCGATCCCAGCGTGGCGAGCACGGCGCCGACGCCGGCCTCCACGAGGGCACGCGCTGCCTTCGCCGCGCGCTCCGGCGAGGCTTCCAGCTCGGCGGGGGTGCCGGCGTCGTGCATCCCCACCATCGCGGCGAGCTCGGAGAGCTCGTCCGCGTTGGGCTTGAGCAGCTCCGGCTTCCCCTTCAGTGACGCCGCGAGGGGAGCCCCCGAGGAGTCGACCGCGACCTTGGGGGCCGCGCCGTCGAACGACGGGTCGGTGCGGATCCGCTCCGCCGCCGTGGCGTAGAAGTCAGCCGGCACCCCCGGGGGCACCGAGCCGGCGAGCACGACCCACGAGGCGCCGCGGGCCCGCTCGACGAGGAGCTCCAGGAGCTGCTCCTGGAGCTCCTCCGAGAGCTCCGGGCCCGGCTCGTTGACCTTCGTGGTGACGCCGTCCGGCTCGGTCAGGGCAACGTTCGAGCGCAGGGGCGCGCCGATCTTGAGCGCGGCGAACGGAACGCCAATCGCCTCGAGGCCAGTGAGGACGGGGTCGGCCGGGTCGCCGGGGAGGACGGCGAGGGTGTCGAGGCCGGAGGCCTTGAGGGCGCGGGAGACGTTCACGCCCTTGCCGCCCGACTCCTGCCGGACCGACACCGCGCGCTGCACCTCACCCCGCTCGAGGGGTCCGCCGAGCTCGACCGTGCGGTCGAGGCTCGGGTTCGCGGTCAGGGTCACGATCATCAGATGCCTGCCTCCACTACTTCCACTCCGGCCTCCGCGAGCGCGTCGGCCATCTCGCCCCGGGGGGCGCGGTCGGTCACGATGACGTCCAGCTGGTCGAGGCGCGCGAACTGCACGAGCGTCTCCACGCCGAACTTGCTGTGGTCAGCCAGCACGACGACGCGCCGTGCGCAGCGGACGAAGGCGGCCTTGACGGACGCCTCCTCGACGTCCGGGGTGCTGAGCCCGAACGTCGCGTGGATCCCGTTCGCGCCCATGAAGACGAGGTCGGGGCGGAGGCGCTCGACGGCGTCGACCGTGGCTGGCCCCACCGCCGCCCGGGTGAGCGGGCGGATCCGGCCGCCGAGGAGCTGGACCGAGAGCGACGCGTCCGTCGCGAGCTTGTCCGCGATGGGGAGGGCGTTGGTGACGACGACGAGCTCCTTGCCGTCCGGCCGGGACCCCATGAGCCGCTCGGCGAGCGCCTCGGTGGAGCTCCCGGCGTCCAGGAGCACGCTGCCGGCGCGGGACGAGACGACGAGGGCGGCCGCCGCCTCCGCCATCGCACGCTTCTCGAGGAGGTTCTGCACCTGCCGCTCGAGGAGGCTGGGCTCCGCGGTGCTCGCACGCTCCGCGGGCACGGCGCCCCCGTGCACACGGCGGAGGACTCCGGCGGTTTCGAGGGTGGCAAGATCCCGGCGGACAGTCTCGGTGGTGACCGAGAAGCGCTCTGCGAGTTCCGTGACGCTCACGCGCCCGATCTCGGCCACGCGCTCGGCCACCAGCCGCTGCCGTTCCTCCGCGAACATTGCTTCTCCTCGACGCCCTTGTCGTCCGTCGGCCGCTTCCGGCGGCGCCCTTCAGTCTGTGGCTCCCATCACATTCATGTGGGATTGATTGACTGTATCTGTGTTTATGTGGGGTTGTCAACAGTTCCCACGCAAACGCAGATCGGCCCGGTGGAGAATGTCTCCACCGGGCCGATCTGAGGGGGTCGAGGTCGAATGCGGCGGGCGGGGGCCCGCCGGTCTCCTAGACCTCGCGCGTGTCGTGGTGCGTGATGGTGTCGCCCGTCTCAGGGTCAACCATGCGGCGCGACTCGCGCACTCGGCGGCGAGGGCCGGAGTTCATCATGACGAGGGAGATGACGAGTCCGAGGACGCCGACGCCGATGAGGATGTAGCCGATGAGCGTCTGGTCAACATAGGGGATCAAGCCTGGGGTGATGGCGAACGCAAGGATCGCGCCGATCGCGATGAGGAAGATGGATGCACCGATGCCCATAATGAGCTCCTTCCGTCGCTGCGGGTGCTGGGGGCAGCGCTTTGCGCCCGCTGGACCGCGGGCTTGCAGATGTACTTCCCCGCCGCGGCCCGGGTGAAACAGCTCTGGTCAGGGGGTAAGCCGATGGCGAAGCCGCGCGGGCGTTGGGCGCGGCGCGGGGATACGCTGAGGAGATGGCGAAGAAGAACGTCGCCCTGCGCATCGCGCAGGACACAGCCCATCAGGCCATGTTCGACTCCCAGGGCCAGGCGAAGCCCGCCGTCCACCGCGCGCTGCTGAGGGCTGTGGACGTGCAGCGCCCGCTGGTCCTCGCCAATCTGCGCCGCATGCGGCGGCAGCATCCGAAGGACAGCCCTGCCCAGCTGAGCGCCCGCCTCGAGCGGGATTATCTCCGGGCGGTTGCCGGCGGCGGCGCGGCGGTCGGCGGTACCGCGGCCGTCCCGGGCGTGGGCACCGTCGCGTCCCTGGGGCTGTCGGCTGCCGCGACGATCGGCTTCCTCGAGGCGACCGCCTTCTATGCGGCGTCGGTCGCAGAGCTGCACGGGGTGCACCTCGAAGACCCTGAGCGCGCCCGCACCACGGTCATGGCCCTCATGCTGGGGGAGGAGGGGGCCGCGCTCCTGTCCGCCTTCAGCGGCCAGGCCCTGGGCCGGGGCGGGAGCACCACCCGCGCGTGGGGAACCGCGCTCAACCGCTCCGTCCCCTCGTCAGCGCTGAAGGCCATCCAGAGCACGGTGCAGAAGCGCTTCCTGAAGTGGATGGTCAAGAAGCAGGGCAGTGCCATGCTCGGGCGCGCCCTGCCGTTCGGGGTCGGCGCGGTGGTCGGCGGCGCGGGCAACCTCGTCATGGGCCGCGCCGTCGTGAAAGCGGCGCGGGAAGCGTTCGGCCCGGCGCCCGATGTCCTCCCCGGTGAGTTCCACGTGAAACCGAATGAGGTTGATGCGTTCCGGGGCGCTCTGCTCTCGTCCGAGCCCCTCGAGCCCGCCGAAACCCCCGAGCAGGCCGTGGAGCGGGAGATCGAGGAGCGCCGGGCCCGCTTGCGCGGAGAAGGCCGCGGAGAAGCCTGAGCTGGGCTCTCCCCGCTCCCGGACGACGCCGCCGGTGGCCGCAGCGTGCGGCCGTGCGCGCCACCTGATACGTTGCCTCCATTCGTGCCGTGACCGGGGGGTCATGAGGTCTGGGGGGAAACTGTGGGGATTAGCCTGTCGCGTCGCCAGCGTGCGTCGCTTTCGGTGAGCGTGGCGGCATCGACGGTGGTGCTGGGCCTCGTGCTCGGAGCCGCCGGCTGCATGCCGTCCGCGGATCCGGCCGGCACGGAGAGCGCCGAGAGCCGGCCGCAGACGTCGGAGCGGGCAGCCCCGGAGGCCGGCCAGCCGCCGTCGCACGCTGTTGCCGCGGCCGACGCCCCGGCGGCGCCCGCGACGGAGCGGAGCACCGAGCAGGCCGCCGAGCCAGCAGCAGAGCTTCCCGTGGCCGAGATCCCTGCCGTGCCGACGCCGTGGCGGCGGATCCAGCCGATCCATCCGGCGGGGCCAGGGCGGGCCTCTGCGGGGCTCGTCGTGGTTCCCCTCGCGCAGGATCCGGCGCCGGCTGCCCCAGCGCCCTCGGCGCCGGCCGCCCCGGCACCCGAGCCTCCGCGGTGCACGACGCCGCCGTTCGTCGCGGCGCCGCCCCCGGAATACGGCTCCGGGATCCCTGCGATGCGGCTCGATGTCGTTCCGGCATGGGACCTCCAGGCGCCGGCCGGACTCGAGGCCGCGGCAGCAGTGGAGTGGTGGGCGGGCAACGGGCCGACCCACGTCGCCGCCGCCGCGCAGCGGGCGCTCGCGGACGCTGCCGCCGCACCGGAGGAGGTCTCGCGCGACGCCGTCCTCGTCGGCTTCCTCACCGATGGCCTCCTGCAGACGAAGACCCTTCAGGACCGCATCGCGGCCTATCAGACCATCGCCCTCGGCGTGCCGGCGGTCGCGCAGGCCGCGCAGGCCCCACTCGACTCGGGAGATCCGGCGGTGGTCGCCGAGTTCCTGCGCCGGGGGCAGTACGCGGCCGCCGTCGAGGGCGTGGCTGCGACGGCCCGGGGCGCTGTGCTCCGCGCCGCCGAGCGTGCCCTCGCTGACGGCACCCGTGAGGCGCTCATGGAGTTCCTCCGCACCGGGATGCTCGAGGCTCAGGCAGCCAACGACCGCCAGTCGGTGTACGCGCTACTGACAGCCGCGACGCCCGCCGTCTGGGCCGCCGCGCAGGACGCGCTTGCGGCCCACGACCCGCTCGTCGTGGTCGAGTTCCTCCGCGCCGGCCAGTACGCCGCGGCGGCGAAGGACGCCTGCGCCTAGCAGTTGGCCCGGCGTCCTGGCGTCAGCCGCCGAAGACGGCGTGCGCGACGGCGAAGATGAGCAGCCCCGCCAGGGCGCCGACCACGGTGCCGTTGATCCGGATGAACTGGAGGTCCTTGCCGACCTGCAGCTCGATCTTCTGGGACGTCTCCTCGGCATCCCAGCGCGCCACCGTGTCCTCGATGACGCCGGCGATGTCGCTGCGGTACGTGGCGACGACGTACGACGCCGCGTCGGCCACCCACGCGTTGACCTTGCCGGCGAGCTCCTCGTCTTCGACCAGCCGGGCGCCGAAGTCCCGGACCGCCGTGGTGAACCGGTGGTGGAGCTCGCTGTGGGGGTTTGCGACCGCCTCGAGGAGGGCCTTCTTGATCGTGGCCCACGTGCGGCCGGCGAGGTCGCGCACCTGCGGGTCTCCGAGGACCTGGGCCTTGATGCCCTCCGCCCGGGCGATCATCTTCGGATCGTGCTGGAGGTCCTTGGCGAGCTCCTTGAGGTAGGCGTCGATGGAGCGGCGCACCTGGTGGTCGGGGTCGGACTGCACCGCGGCCACGAACTTGGAGATCTCGATGTAGACCTTGTCCCCCACGAGGTCATTCGCGAAACTCGGCACCCAGGACGGCGAGCGGTCGGACACGACCCGCGTGACGGCGTCGTAGTTCCCGGCCACCCAGTCCGCGGCGCGGTCCACGAGCATGTCCACGAGCTGGTGGTGGTGCCCCGCCTCGAAGACGCGCTCCGCGAGCCGCCCGACCGGCGGCCCCCAGGGCGGGGCGAGCAGGTGCCGCCGCACCATCCCCTCGATGACGGCCTGCACGTCGTCGTCGTTGAGCACGGTGAAGAGGCCGTGCACGACGGCGGCGCCCTCCTTCGCGACCCGCTCGGCCCCGGCGGGGCTCGCCAGCCAGGTGCCGGCCTTCCGGGCGACATCGACCGTCTCGAGCTTGGTCCTGACCACGGCCGAGGAGAGGAAGTTGTCCCGCACGAAGGCGCTCAGGGACGCGCCGATCGCGTCCTTCCGGGTCGGGATGATCGCCGTGTGGGGGATGGGCAGCCCCATCGGGTGGCGGAACAGGGCCGTCACCGCGAACCAGTCCGCGAGGGCACCGACCATGCCGCCCTCGGCGGCCGCGCGGACGTACTGGAGCCACGGGAACCGCTCCTGGAGGGCGAAGGACACTGCGAAGATGACGGCCATCACCAGCAGGAGAGACAGCGCGAAGGCCTTCATGCGCTTCAGGGCCGCGGCCTTCTCGGCGTCGCCGGGGCTGAGCCCGGGCCCTGTCGCCGAGGACGTGCCCATGAGCCGGTTGAGCGTCACCATAGGGCAACCCTACCGGCGTCCTGCCGACAGCCGGCTGTCCCTGCCACGGCCCGGGGAAGCCGGATGCCCTGCCGGAGGGGGGACCGACAGGGCATCCGGGGTCAGGGGCCGTTTCCGGCGCGCAGCTAGTTCTGCGCGGGGATCTGGCCGATCGCGTCAGCCGCGCTCGGCTCAGAGGCCGTCTTGTTCCACGGCATCCTGGCGAGGGCATTGCCCATGGCGCAGGTATTCGTGGCCGCGGAGAACGCGAGGCCGGCACCGATGGCGCCGGAGAGCGCGCGCAGCTTGGGGGAGACGAACTTCCCCGCCACGAGGCCGGCCACCACGAGCCCGCCTGCGGCCATGCGGACCTGCCGTTCGAGCGCCCACCGCTGGGCACCGCGGACCACGTCGCCGCCAGCCGCGGCGAAGGCCGGCACGCCGCCCTCGAGGATGAGGGCCGAACCCATGCCCGCGCCGTCGAGCCTCTGCCGCGCCTGCTCGGCGCGCACGCCGGACTGGCACACCAGCACGACCCGCTTGCCGAGGCGCTCGGCGAGGTCCTCGGTGTGCTCGGAGAGCAGGGGGAGCGGGACGTTGTACGAGCCGCGGATGTGCTGCGTCTCGAACTCGGCCGCCGATCGGACGTCGATCACGATGAGGTCCTCGTGCGTGTCGATCCACGCGCGCAGCGTCTGGGGGCTCAGGGTGGTGGCGGTCTGAGTGCCGTCGGTCATGTCTTCCTTTCGCAGGGGTGTGGGGCGCGCCGGGGGAGGCGCGCCCCACGGGTCAGGGGGTGGGCTGAGGCGGGCTGGGTCAGCCGGCCGAGACGGTCTCCTGGGAGTCCTTCCAGGCCTTCCAGCCGGCGTAGGAGCCGTCGAGCTCCACCACGTCGTACCCGGCGCGGCGCAGGGCGCTCGCGGCCACCGAGTTGCGGACGCCGGACTGGCAGTAGCTCACGATCACGCCGTCCGAGGGCAGCTGATCGGTGTGCCACAGGACGCGGCTGGCGCTCAGCTGGACGGAGCCGGGGATGTTCCCAGCGGCGAACTCGCCCTTGTTGCGCACATCCAGCAGGAGTGCGGCGTCGAAGCCCTCGAGCTCCTTCGGGTCCAGGACCTTCGGGGTCTCCATGGGCAGGCCGTCGAGCGTCGGGGTGAAGCCAGCGACGTCGTCGATCCCGACGCGCACGAGGTGGTCCTGCATCTCGCGGGCGGAGGCCTGGTCCGGGGCGAGGAGCACCAGCGGGCGGGAGTCGGCCTCGGGGTTGTAGGCCCAGGCGCCGTAGGTGGCCATCTTTCCGCCGGCCGGGATGTTGAGCGACCCCGCGACTGTGCCCTCGTGGACCTCGGCGTTGTGACGCGTGTCAACGAACGTGATGCGGTCCGCGGCGAGGTCCTCTGCGATGCCCGCGTTGTCGAGCTGGGGCAGTTCGCCGCGCTCGCCCATGACGGCCGGGCCCTGGCGGTTCTGGCGCTTCATGCGGCCGAAGTAGGCGTGCGCGTCCGGCTGGCCGTCGAGGAGCTCGTTCACGAAGCCCTCCTCGTCATTGGCCGCGAGGTACGGAGCCCACCACGAGAAGAGGCGCTCGTAGCCCACCGTGGTGGATGGGATCGAGCCGAGGGCCTTGCCGCAGGCGCTGCCGGAGCCGTGGCCCGGGTGCACCTGGACGTGGTCGGGGAGCGTGAGGAACTTCTCCTGCAGGCTCTTGAAGAGCAGGCGTGCGCCCTCGAACCGGGTGTTGACGCCGCCGGCGGCCTCGTCGAGCAGGTCCGGGCGGCCGAGGTCGCCGGCGAACACGAAGTCGCCGGAGAGCAGGTAGCCGGCCTGGTCGGCGAACGCGCCGTCGGTGACGAGGAACGAGAGGTGCTCCGGGGTGTGGCCGGGCGTGTGCAGCGCCTTGATGGTGATATTTCCGAGGGCGATCTGGCTGCCGTCCTGGAGGCGCTCGGCCTCGAAGCCGTACTGCCAGTCATCGCCGCCCTCGCCGGAGACGTACATCGTGGCGCCCGTCGCGGCGGCGAGCTCACGCGTGCCGGAGAGGTAGTCGGCGTGGATGTGGGTCTCGGTCACGGCGACGATCTTCATCCCGTTCGCCGCGGCGAGCTCAAGGTAGGGGGCGATGTCGCGGCGGGCGTCGACCACGATGGCCTCCCCTTTCGCCTGGCAGCCGATCATGTAGCCGGCCTGGGCGAGGTCCTCGTCGTAGATGCGCTCGAGCAGCATGGCTTTCTCCTTCCGGATCCTTTATACCCCTAGGGGTATCTCCTGTCCTCAACAATAATACCTCTGGGGGT
Organism: Sinomonas flava; assembly: GCF_039531875.1. Lineage (NCBI taxonomy): Bacteria > Bacillati > Actinomycetota > Actinomycetes > Micrococcales > Micrococcaceae > Sinomonas > Sinomonas flava. The sequence goes on from NZ_BAAAQW010000001.1 coordinate 11,283, forward strand.
ATCGCGCAAACTCCGTCGGAGCGGGGTGCGCTGCGCCCCCGTCCCGCACTCCGGCGACGCGTGGGTCGGCTACCCTAGGCGCCATGACCAGCCCTCGTCCCCTCGTCTACGCCCATCGCGGCGCGAGCGCCCGGTTCGCCGAGCACACCCGCGCCGCCTACCTCCAGGCTCTTGCCGAGGGAGCGGACGGGGTCGAGTGCGACGTCCACCTCACGAGGGACCAGCACGTCGTCCTGCTCCACGACGCCAATCTCGACCGCACCTCGACCGGCACGGGGCCGGTGGCCGAGAGGACGCTCGCCCAGCTGCGGGAGCTGGACTTCTCCTCGTGGAAGGGCGTCCGCATCCCGGACGAGTTCGGCGCCGCAAGCCAGCAGCTCCTGACCCTGCCCGAGCTCCTGGACCTCCTCGCTGCCGCGGCACGGCCAGTGGGCCTCGCCATCGAGTTCAAGCACCCCACCCCCTACCGGTTCCGGCTCGAGGACCGCGTCCTCGACCTCCTCGCCGCCCGCGGGTGGGAGCCCGAGTCCTCGGTGGTGGGAAACGTGGCGGTGAGCTTCATGAGCTTCGACCCCGAGGCGATCGAGTACCTCCTCGAGCGCGTCCCCGCCCGGCATGTGTGCATGCTCGTCGACGACGTGACAGTCGACGAGCTGCGGGAGTCCACGGCTCTCGGCGCCTTCACGGGCGGCGCCGTCGCCAATGTCCTCAAAGCGGCCCAGCGCGATGCCGAGGAGATCCTCGACACCGGCCGCGTCGGCGTCGCCGGCCCCGGGATCTCCTACGTGCGCGAGAACCCGAACCGCGTCCGCGCCTGGCTCAAGGCGGGGCTCACCTTCCGTGTCTGGACCGTCGACTCGCCCGAGGACGTCCAGCACTGCCTCGACGTGGGCATCCAGCAGATCACCACCAACAGGCCCGCTGAGGTCCTCACCCAGGTGAAGGCGGCGGCTGTTGGCTGACGCGGACCATCCGGACGCGCCTGCCTCGCCCCAGCCCGCACACGACGGCGGCGCCCCGCCGTCGCTGCTGCGCTCGCCGGCCGCGCGGGTTGGTGCCTCGATCTCCGTCGCCACCGGTCTCTACGGCATCTCCTTCGGCGCCCTCGGCGTCGCCTCGGGGCTCGACGTGCTCCAGACGATGGCGCTGAGCCTGCTCATGTTCACCGGGGGCTCCCAGTTCGCGTTCATCGGCGTCGTGGCGGGCGGCGGCTCGGGGACTGCGGCCGCGGCCGCGGCGACGCTCCTGGGCATCCGCAACGCCGTGTACGGGATGCAGCTCAACGCCATGTTCTCCCCTAGGGGGTGGCGGCGCTTCGTGGCGCCGCAGTTCACGATCGACGAATCGACAGCCACCGCCGTCGGTCAGGACTCGCAGGTCGAGCAGCGCCGGGGGTTCTGGGTCGCCGGCCTGGGCGTGTTCGTGCTGTGGAACGTCTTCACGGCCGTCGGCGCGTTCGCGGGCAACGCCCTCGGCGACCCGAAGCAGTTGGGCCTCGACGGCGCCGCCGTGGCCGCGTTTCTCGGGCTGCTCTGGCCGCGGCTCAAGGGCCGCGAGCCGATCGCCATCGCCGTGGTCTGCGCCCTGGCCACAGTCCTCGCCGTACCGTTGATCCCCTCCGGCGTTCCGATCCTCGTCGCGGCCGTGGTCGCGGCCGTGCTCGGCTGGGTCAGCCACGCCCGGGCCCAGGCGCGGCAGGCCGCCGGCCTCGGTGTCGAGGGACTCGGCCCGGACATCGACCCGTACGAGGGCCAGTCCCTCTCCCGCCGCGGCTCGGCGGGCCGCGAGGGTGAGGCGCCGGCGGACGGCGAGGGGCGGCGTCGTGCGTCGGATCCCGGCGGCGGGGGCGAGCCGGATGCGGACGGAGGCCGAGCGTGAGCCTCTGGGGGTGGATCCTCGTGGCGTGCGCCGCGGCGTACGCGCTGAAGCTGCTCGGCTACCTGCTGCCGCGGCGGTGGATGGAGAACGAGCGGATGCTGCGGATCGCGGGCACCGTGACGATCGGGCTGCTCGCCTCACTGACGGCGGTCAACGCGGTGGCGGCAGGGCAGGCACTCGTGCTCGACGCCCGGCTGGGGGCGCTCGTGGCAGCTGCCCTCGCGCTCGCCCTGCGGGCCCCGTTCCTCGTCGTGGTGATCGCAGGGGCTGCCGCAGCGGCGCTCCTGCGGATGCTCGGCTGGGGGTAGGCAGCCCGCGCCGGACGGCGGGACATGTGTCGCCGGCGGCTGGCGTCCCTTACTGCTTGGGCGGCGGCTGCTGGCCGTAGCCCTCCTGGGGCTGTTGGCCGTAGGGGCCTGCCTGTGGCGGCTGCTGGCCGTAGGGCTGCTGCCCATACGGCTGCTGGCCGTACTGCTCGGGCTGCTGGGCGTACGGCTGCTGGCCATAGGCGCCCTGCGGCGCATAGCCGGCCGGAGCCCGCATGAGGGCGCCCTTGCCGAAGTACTGGTACTGGCCGTAGCCGAGCAGCGGCAGGAACACGATCGGCAGCAGCACGAGGCCCACGGTCCAGGCGTTGTCCTTGCCGAACGACTTGGAGAGGTCGTTCATGACGAAGATCCACATCACCAGCGAGACGATCCAACCGACTGCGTTCAGGAAGGGGATCACCGAGCAGGCGACGATCACCCAGAACCACCAGGTCGGGCGGCCGACGATCTGGGTGATCAGGACGTACTGGTTGTAGAAGGGCACATAGGCTTCCCACGCTGGCCGTCCGGCCTTGGTGAAGATGCCCATGAGCAGCAGGCCGGCGACCGCGAGGCCGATCACGGCGGAGATGAGGCCGAACACGATGGCAAAGCCCGTGGCGGCGGCGGAGTTCCCATAGGTCGTCGACGCGGCGACGGTGAGAGTCGTCATGGCAGCGACCCTAGCTGGGTTTGATCCGCGCGCCCATGGGCAGGACTTCCCTTTTCCCAGAATTAATCAGGGCGTCACACGGGCGGCGCTCAGAGAGGGAGGTCGACGTCGGGGATCGGCTCGAGCGGGGGCAGGGGACGGTTCTCCCGGTGGGTCCGGATCGCATCCTCGACGAGGGCCACGTACCGCTGCCACGCGAAGGAGCCCGGCTCCACGGTGTCGCCCGCGCCGATCAGCATTGCGACGAGGCGGACCATGTCGATGAGGCGGAGCTCCTCGCGGAGCGTGCCCTGCTGCTGGCCGCGCTGCAGCAGCACGCCCATGGACTCGATGAGCTTCCCCGCGAGCCCCACGAGGAGCGCGCGCCGGCCGGCGACGGCCGAGAGCAGGTGGTGCTCCTCGTTGGCGACCTGCATGACGGCGCCCAGCACGTCGACCAGCCCCGCGGCCGCGTCCGGGTTCTCGAGCGCGAGCTCGGTGACGGGATCGACCTTCACCTTGAGCTGCCGCTCGATGGCCGCGAGGACGAGTTCCTCCTTGTCCGCAAAGTTGCGGAAGAGGGTCGCGGGGCCCACGCCCGCGCGGTCGGCCACGGTCTTGAGGGACACATGCGGCCCCTCGTCGCGGAAGCAGTCGAGCGCTGCGCTGATGATCTTCTCGATGTTGCGCGCCGCGTCCGCACGCATCGGCTTGCGCCACGCCCGTTCCTGCTGCATTCCTCAAGGGTACTTACGAGAGTGCTGGTGTCGCCTATGTGACGGCCCGCTCTCGAGAGCCGTCTCCTGCCGGTGCGCCTCCTCCTGCCCGGGGCACACGACGGCGGTGGCAGACTGGGGCGCATGATCGTCGCCTTCTCCGTCGCCCCCTCCGGTCCCGCCCCCGACGCCGTGCGCGCCGCCGCCGGCGGGGACGCGCCGTCGTCCGTGCCGTCCGATTCAGTGCACGAAGCCGTGGCCGCCGCCGTCAGGGTGGTCCGCGAATCGGGTCTGCCCAACCGCACGAGCTCGATGTTCACGGAGATCGAAGGCGACTGGGACGAGGTCATGGACGTGGTCAAGCGGGCCACGGAGGCCGTGGGCCGGTACGGGTCCCGGGTCTCGCTCGTGCTCAAGGCGGACATCCGGCCCGGGCGTACGGGGGAGATCGAAGGCAAGGTCGAGCGGCTCGAGAAGGCGATCGCCCAGCAGGGCCTGGAGCACGCGGGCTGACCCGGGGGCCTGTGGCGGAGGGCAGTGGCGGAGGGCCTGTCGCAGACCCGGCCGGGGTGCCAGACTGGCCGGATGGTGGAGCACGTGGCCAAGCCCGAATGGATCGACGTTGAACGCTGGCTGACCGACACCGTGGTCAAGCCCGGCCCCGAGCACGAGCGGGCGCTCCGCACCGCCGTCGAGCGCGGGATGCCCCCGATCGAGGTCCAGCCGACCTCCGGGAAGCTCCTGGCACTGCTCGTGCGGATCTCGGGGGCACGGCGCGTGCTCGAGATTGGAACGCTCGCAGGTTTCAGCAGCATCTGGATGGGCCAGGCTCTCCCAGAGGGCGGTCACCTCGACACACTGGAGTACCTCCCCGAGCACGCAGGCGTCGCCCGCGAGAACCTCGCCGCGGCCGGGCTCGCCGACCGTGTCACCGTGCACGTGGGGGCCGCCCTCGACACGCTTCCTTCGCTCAGCGGCCCGTACGACCTCGTGTTCATCGACGCCGACAAGCAGAACAATGTCGCCTACCTCGAGTGGGCGGTGCGCCTGGGGCGTCCGGGGACCGTCGTCGTGCTGGACAACGCCGTCTGGGAGGGGACGCTCCTCGACCCGGCGCAGGACGAGGCCAATGCCCCCTCGATCGTCTCCGCCCTCGAGTTACTGGGTGGGTCCCTGTTCGACGCGACGGTCGTCCAGACAGCGGGGTCCAAGGGCTGGGACGGCTTCGCGCTCGGAGTCGTCCGCGCCCAGGACGATGGCTGACTCTGAGGAGGCAGCCAAGGCGTTCGAGATCGCCGACGCCACTCCGGCGGACGCGGAGGCGGTCCTCGCCGTGAAGGACCAGGCCTGGCGCGAGGCCTACGCGCATCTCCTGCCGGCCGAGTACCTCGCCGGACCCATGGACGGCGGCCCCGAACGCACCGAGAGGTGGCGGGGGTACCTGACGCCCGACGGCGCGCGGCGGTTCGCGCTCGTGCACCGCGGTGGGCGCGTGGTCGGCTTCGCCGGTGCGGGCCCCGCCCTCGACGAGGACTGCCCGGCCCCTCTCCAGCTCTACACCGCCTACGTCCTGGCCGAGATGTACGGAACCGGGGCGGCCCATGCGGTGGTCGAGCGGGTGCTCGGGGAGCAGCCCGCCCTCCTCTGGGTCTTCGAGGACAACCCGCGGGCGCGGGCGTTCTACGCGAAGCTCGGCTTCGTCCCGGACGGGGCACGCCAGCTGGCGGAGTTCCGCGGCCGCTTCGTGTCGGAGATCAGGATGGTCCGCGAGCCTCCGCCGCCCCGATGAGGGGCACGGAGCGACGGGGGCCCAAGGCCCCTATCCGCCGTCGCTCCGCTTGGGTTGGCTGGTGCTGGAGATCCCCCCTGACGAGAGGTTCATGATGAAGGCGCTTGTCTACCACGGCCCGGGCCAGAAGGCGTGGGAGGACGTCCCTGATCCGGTCATCCAGGATCCCACCGATGCGATCGTGAAGGTGGAGACCACCACGATCTGCGGAACGGACCTCCACATCCTCAAAGGCGACGTCCCCGCGGTCACCGACGGCCGCATCCTGGGCCATGAGGGCGTGGGCGTCGTGACTCAGGTCGGGCCGGAGTGCACGAAGGTCAAGGTCGGCGACCGCGTGATTATCTCGTGCATCAGCAAGTGCATGGCCTGCGACTTCTGCCTGTCCGGGCTGACCTCCCACTGCCGGACTCTGGGCGGGATCGGCTGGATCTTCGGCCACCTCATCGACGGCACCCAGGCCGAGTACGTGCGCGTGCCCTTCGCAGACAACGGACTCATTCCCCTGCCCGAGGGCGTCACTGCCGAGCAGGGGGCCATGCTCAGCGACATCCTCCCCACCGGGTACGAGATCGGGGTCCTCTACGGCGGGGTCAAGGAGGGCGACGAGGTGGCCGTCATCGGGGCCGGGCCGGTCGGGCTCGCGGCGATCATGACAGCCGGTCCACTGGGGGCGACGAAGGTCATCGCCGTGGACGGGAACGAGTACCGGCTCGAGCAGGCCCTCGCGTTCGGGGCCACGGACACGCTGAAGGCCGGCGGGGGAGACCCGGCCGCGGAGCTCAAGAAGCTCAGCCGCGACGGCCTCGGTGTCGACGTCGCCATCGAGGCCGTGGGCATTCCCGAGACCTTCGAGCTGGCCGTCGACTCGATCCGACCGGGCGGACGCGTCGCCAACGTCGGTGTCCACGGCAAGCCGGTGACGTTCCCGATCGACCGCGACTGGATCAACAACATCACCATCACCACCGGCCTCGTGAATGCCACGACCGCGCCCGACCTCCTGGAGAAGATCAAGGGGGGAGAGATCGATCCCGCGAAGTTCGTCACCCACCGCTTCACCTTCGAGAACATCCTCGACGCGTACGAGACGTTCGCCAATGCCGCCGGGGAGAAGGCCCTCAAGGTCATCATCGGCGCTCAGGAGGCCTGATCCCGGGGGTAGCGTTGGAGGCATGCATGCTGTGAGGGCCGGGGCCTGATGGCCCGGGACAGGGAGAGGAGCGGAGGTCCGGTCGCGGGCCTCTATCCCATCAGCACCGGCAGCGCCGAGCTCGTCCCCGACGGCGATTCCTCGGACGGGTGGCTCCTGAAGATCAACGGAGTCCAGAGCTCCCACGTCGTTCTCGGGGACCCGCTGCGGCTCGACTTCGAGTACATGCGGTGGATCGTGGCGCTTGTCGAGGACCGCTTCGACCCCGGCGGTCGGTCCCGGCTCCGCGTCCTCCACCAGGGCGGCGGGGGCTGCTCGATGCCGAGGTACGTCGCCGCCCGGTACCCCGACGCCCGGCAGGTCGTCGTGGAACTCGACGCGCAGCTCGCCGAGTACGTGCGCCAGTGGTTCGACCTGCCTAGGGCGCCTCTCCTGCGCATCCGTGTGGGGGAGGCGCGTGAGGTCACGGAGTCCCTCACGCCCGGGACGCGGGACGTCGTGATCCGTGACGTGTTCGCAGGCCCGTACACCCCGCACCCGCTCACGACGGTCGAGTTCACGCAGGCCTCGGCAAGGCTCCTCGACGCCGGCGGGATCTACCTCGCGAACATCGGCAGCGCGCCGGACCAAGTGACCGCCCGGATCGAGGCCGCCGCCATCGCCGAGGTGTTCCCCCACGTCGCGATCGTCGCCGACCCCGCGATGCTCAAGGGACGCCGCTACGGGAACATCATCATTGCCGGAAGCGCGGATCCGGTCGAAGGCTCGGCCGTGCTTCGCCGCCGTCTGCTCGGCGGTGCCATGCCAGCCCACTTCTGGGACGACGCGCAGGTCAGGGCGTGGATCGGCCCCACCCGCGCCCGGCGGGATCCTGCCGAGCCGGAGACCGCGTCCGGGGAGCCGGGCGGGCGCAATCGCGCGTAACGAAGGCTGGCTCCTCCGCGACAGGGCGTAAGCTGGAAGCTTCCCACCCGTTGGCAGGCAGTGGCGCCTGCCGTCAAGCATCAGGGTGCGCGGTGACAGTGATGGGGATCGATGACGATTGCACATGCGGCGCAAGGCCTCGCAGAGGCGACGGCATACGGCGTGAAGGGGGTCCTGCTCCCGGACGGCACGCGGCTCATCCGCTCTGTGCCTCTCGGCCTTGAGCACGAAGCGGAGTTCGCCGCTGATCAGGCTCGCCTCGCCCGGGCACGCGTCCACCGAGCCCGGGCCCGGGGGCTGAACCTCCTCGGACGCGCCGCGGTTGTTGCCATGGGGCTGGCCCTCGGCTACCTCGTCTTCGCGCAGCGGATCGACCTTGTGGTCGCCGGAGTCACTGCGCTCTTCCTCCTGGCCGCGCCGGAGCTGCTGGCCCGAGTCTCCGGCAGGCTCGAGCGTCGGCGGGTGCTGGCGCTCGAGAGCATCGCCTTCACGCGGGAACTCGTCGAGCGGGGAGTCCCGGGCATCGGCGCGCTCCCGTCCTCTGAGCGCCATGCGCTCTATCCCGAGCTGCTGGCAGGCAGGGCCGTCGACGTCGCCGGCCGGCGGATCTCCCTCGTGCGGACAGCCGAGGGATCGCTCGAGCTCCGCGTCACCACCGCCCCGGCAGCCGCGGCCTAGGAATCCTCGCCCCGCTCCTCGCCAGTCCCCAGCAGCATTGACCGCGACAGCTCGGACTGCCGCTTGAGGGCGTCCGCGACGGCCGCCACGGATGGCTGCCGCAGCGAGTCTGCGCGCAGGACCATCCAATAGGGCAGCTGCTCCCGGAAGTAGTCCGGCAGCAGCCGCACGAGGTCCTCGTGGCGGTCCGCCATGAAGCAGGGGAGGAATCCCACGCCGGCCCCCGCCCGCGTCGCCTCCACATGCACGAACACGTTCGTGGAGGTGAGCCCGTCCCGCATCTCGGGGGCCAGCCGGCGCGGCGCGTCGAGGTCGTCGACCTGAAGCATCGAGTCCACGAAGTAGACGAGCCCGTGGCGCGCCATCTCCTCTGGAGTCCCGGGCGTCCCGTGCCGGGCCAGATAGTCCCGCGAGGCGTACATCCCGAGCGTGTAGTCCCCCAGGCGCACGGCCTGTGCGCGGTGGACCTGTGGTTCCCCCACCACCACCTCGATGTCGACCCCCGACCGCTGTTGCATCGCGCGCCGGGTCACGGTCACGAGTTCCACCGTCAGGCCCGGGTGCTCGGCCCGCAGACCTGCCACCGCGGGCGAGGCGATGTATGCGCTGAAGCCGTCCGTCGCCGTCATCCGCACCACCCCGGCAACCGGGTCCTCCGCGCCCTCGCCCAGCCTCGACACCGCCGCTGCGACCTGCTCGGCAACGCCCACGGCCTGTTCGCCGAGCGGTGTCAGCTCCCAGCCCCCTGCCGAGCGCACGAGGACCCGGCCGCCGAGAGACTTCTCCAGCGCCGCGATCTTGCGTGCCACAGTGGTGTGGTTGAGGCCCAGGCCCTCGCCCGCCGTCGTGAACTTCCCGGAACGGGAGACCTCGAGCAGGACGAGGAGCAGATCTGGGGAGGGGGCCGGCGTCGCCATGCGCCCACAGTAGCCCGGTGCGCGGCCGCTGATCTGCACTTCTGCAGAGCAAGCGTGCCCATTTGGCCATTGAGTGCGCAATACCGCCCAGTAAATACTCAAGGGAACACGTGATGGGCGTCATACCGAGAAGACGCCCGCACGGCACCATTTGTGAGCCGTGTCAGCGACGACACCCAGGAGGGAACCTATGAGCGTTGATCAACGCTCCTCCGGCAGCACCGACCGGTCCTTGCTCAAGAAGATCGTCTCCGCCTCGATGGCCGGCACGGTCGTCGAGTGGTACGACTTCTTCCTCTACGCGACCGCCTCCACGATCGTGTTCAACAAGATCCTCCTGCCCAAGATGGGCAACGAGTACGACGCGATCATTGCCGCGTTCCTCACCTACGCCGTCGGGTTCGTTGCCCGTCCTCTCGGCGGAATCGTCTTCGGCCAGATCGGCGACCGGCTCGGCCGCAAGCAGACGCTCCAGATCACCATCATGCTGATCGGCGTCGCGACGGTCCTCATGGGCTGCCTCCCGACCTACGACCAGATCGGCGTCTGGGCCCCGATCCTGCTCGTGCTGCTCCGCTTCATCCAGGGCCTCGCCCTCGGCGGCGAATGGGGCGGTGCCGTGCTGCTCGTCGCCGAGCACGCCCCGGACAGGGAACGCGCCTTCTGGGCCTCCTGGCCGCAGGCCGCTGTGCCGCTCGGGAACGTCCTGGCGACCGTGGTCCTCTGGCTCATGACCACCACCCTCTCCGGGGACGCCTTCCTCGCGTGGGGCTGGCGCGTGGCGTTCTGGCTCTCCGCCGTCGTCGTGATCGTGGGCTACTACATCCGCACCAAGATCGACGAGGCGCCGATCTTCCAGCAGGCCAAGGCCGAGCTGGAGACGGAGAAGGCCGCCGGCTACGGCGTGCTCGAGGTCCTCAAGCGCTACCCCCGCGGCGTCCTCGTGGGCATGGGCCTCCGTTTCGCGGAGAACATCATGTACTACCTCGTGGTCACGTTCTCGATCGTCTACCTCGGCACGGGCCTGAAGATGAACACGGGCTCGATCCTCGGCGTGATCGCGATCGCCCACATCTGCCACTTCGCAGTCATCCCGGTCATCGGCCGCATGGCCGACAGGGTGGGCCGCAAGCCCGTCTACCTCGCCGGCGCGATCCTCGGCGGCACGTGGGGCTTCTGGGCCTTCCCCGCCTTCGGCACCCAGAACGTCGTAGTCATCCTCCTGACCATCATCGTGGGCCTCTTCTTCCACGGCCTCATGTACTCGGGCCAGCCCGCGATCATGTCTGAGATGTTCCCGACCCGCATGCGCTACTCGGGCGTCTCGATCTCCTACCAGGTCACCTCGATCGTCGCGGGCTCGCTCGCCCCGGTCTTCGCCACCGAGTGGCTCAAGGCCACCGGCTCCTGGTGGCCCACCGCGGTCTACCTGGCCATCGCCGGCGTGGTCACCGTCGTCGCCGTGCTCGCGATGCGCGAGACGAAGGGTGCCTCGCTCCACGCCCTCGACGCCGCCGACGCGGCCCGGGTCCAGAGCGGGACGCCAGAGGCGGAGGCGCGCGCATGAGCATCGCAGGCCGCAAGGCGCTCGTGACGGGCGGAGCCGCCGGAATCGGTGCCGCCGTCGCCCATGGCCTCGCGGACAAGGGCGCGCACGTGGTGGTCGCGGACCTGGACGGCGACGCGGCCGACAAGCTCGCCGCGGACATCGGCGGCACCGCCTGGGCGGTGGACCTGCTCGACACGGCGGCGCTCGAGGACCTGACGCTCGACTGCGACATCCTCGTCAACAACGCCGGAATCCAGAAGGTCGCCCCGATCCATGAGTACGACCCCGAGGCGTTCCGTCGCATCCAGCGGCTCATGGTCGAGGCTCCGTTCCTCCTGATCCGTGCCGCCCTCCCGCACATGTACGAGCGCGGCTGGGGCCGGGTCATCAACCTGAGCTCCGTCCACGGGATCCGCGCCTCGGCGTTCAAGAGCGCGTACGTCACGGCGAAGCATGCGCTCGAGGGCCTCTCCAAGGTCACGGCCCTCGAAGGAGCGGAGCACGGCGTCACCTCGAACTGCGTCAACCCCGGCTACGTCCGCACGGCGCTCGTGGAGAAGCAGATCAAGGACCAGGCGGCGACGCACGGCATCCCCGAGTCCGAGGTCCTCGAGAAGGTCATGCTCACCGAGATGGCAATCAAGCGGCTCGTGGAGCCAGCCGAGGTCGCCTCGCTCGTCGCGTGGCTCGCCTCGGACGACGCGGGCATGGTCACCGGCGCCTCCTACACGATGGACGGCGGCTGGTCGGCCCGGTAGACCGCCGCGCACCGCAAGAGAGCGTGCATAACTGCATCACTCAGCGCCGTTCCGGCCCTTTGAGGGGCCGGAACGGCGCTGAGTTGTGTCGATCTGCACGGTGGGCGGGAAGGGAGGCCTAGGCCCGCACGCTGTCCTGAACCGACACTGTCCCCCGGGGACCCACCACGGGCATCTGGGCCGTCTCATCCCGCAGCGCGGGCCTGTTCCGGCCGTCACCGCGCACCCACAGCGCGTAGGCCGCGCCGAGCAGGCCGATCCACGCCGCACCCACCACGAGCGCCACCCGGGTCTCCTCGAAGCAGCCCAGCAGCACCACGACGAGCGCGAGGAAGCCGATCGCCGCCACCGAGGCCGCCGGCCACAGGGGTGAGGGGAACTCGGACGGGGCGAGCGCGTACCGTCGGATCTCGCGCTTCATGGCCACGTGGCTGGCCAGGATCATGCCCCACACGAAGACGGTGGCGAAGGTGGCGATCGAGGCGATCACCGTGAACACGTCCTCAGGGATGACGGCGTTGAGCACCACGCCGAGGCCCAGCACGCCGGTCATGACCACCACGGTCATCCACGGCACGCCCCGCCGCGACACCCGGCCGAAGGCGGCGGGCGCGTGGCCCTGCTGCGCAAGCCCGAACAGGATGCGTCCGGCACCGAAGATGTCCGAGTTGATCGCGGACAGCGCCGCGGTGATGACGACCGCATTGAGCACATGCGCGGCGCCTGGGATGCCCAGCCCGTCGAAGATCTGCACGAACGGGCTGCCCTGGGCCCCGACCTGGTTCCACGGGAAGAGGCTCATGAGCACGCCGAGGGTGAGCACGTAGAAGAGCAGGATGCGCACCGGCACGGTGTTCACCGCGCCCGGGATGGCCCTCTTCGGGTCCGCGGCCTCACCGGCCGTGACGCCGATCGTCTCGACGCCGCCGAACGCGAACACCACCACGGAGAACGCCGCGAGCAGACCGCCGAAGCCGTTGGGGACCAGCCCGCCGTGCTCCACCAGTTGGTGCGCGCCGGCCTGCCCGTCCCCGGACGAGAACCCGAACACGATGAGCGCCGCGCCCCCGGCGATCATCGCGATGATCGCCACCACCTTCACGAGCGAGAACCAGAACTCGAGCTCGCCGAACACCTTGACGCTGAGCAGGTTCACGGCGGTGAGGAAGAGGATGACGGCGGCGATCCACACCCACCGGTCCACATCCGGGAACCAGAACCCCATGTAGATCCCGAAGGCGGTGACGTCGGCGAGTGCCACGATGGCCATCTCGAAGACGTAGGTCCATCCGGTCGCGAACCCGGCGAACGGGCCGAGGTAGCGGCCGGCGTACTGGCCGAACGAGCCGGACACGGGGTGCCGCACGGCCATCTCGCCGAGCGAACGCATGACCATGAAGACGGCCGCGCCGGCCACCATGTAGGCGATGAGCACGGCGGGCCCGGCGGCCCGGATCGCGGAGGCCGAACCGTAGAAGAGGCCCGTCCCGATGGCCGACCCCAAGGCCATGAACCGGATGTGCCGGACGTTGAGGCCGCGGCTGAGCGCGGCGGGGTTCTGTGTCTGCATAGGGGTTCCTCACGACTCTGGGAAGGATCCCTTCCACTGTTCCGGGTCCGGGGGCCGTGTGAGTGCCGTCACCTGCGCTTGCCGTCTCGGATCACAGACAGTGCGACTGTCTGGCATCCCGGACGCCCCGCGTACGACGGCGAGTGCGCACCGTCGTCCTGCTCGCGCACACTGGAGTTCGGTATGACAGACAGAGGAGACCGAGGCCCCATGCCCGAGCCAGCCCAGAAGTCCAAGGTTCCCGCTGCCGAGAGCACGCTGCGCATCCTCCGCCTGCTCGCGTCGCGTCGGGGCCCGCAGCCTGCCTCGGCGATCGCGACCCAGCTAGGACTGCCGCGCTCCACGGTGTACCACCTGCTCGCCGTCATGGAGGAGAACGGGTTCGTGCTGCACCTGGCGGAGGAGCAGCGGTACGGGCTGGGGATCGGCGCGTTCGAGCTCTCGAGCGCGTACTCGCGCCAGGAGCCGCTCTCCCGCCTCGGACGGCCGGTGCTCGCCGCGCTCGTGGACGCGATCGGGGAGAGCGCGCACCTCGCGGTTCTGCACGGCCGCGACGTGCTCTACATCGTCGAGGAGCGGGCGAAGAGCAGGCCCTCGCTCGTGACCGACGTCGGCGTGCGTCTGCCGAGCCACCTCACCGCGAGCGGCAGGGCGATCCTCGCGGCGCTGCCGAAGTCGCAGGTCCGCGCGCTGTATCCGAACGCAGCGGCGTTCACGTCCCGCACCGAGGAGGGCGAGCAGATCCGCTCCTACTCGGCGCTGCAGTCCGAGCTCGACCAGGTCCGCCAGCGCGGCTACGCGACCGAAGCCGGCGAGGTCACTCCGGGCCTCGCCTCCGTTGCGGCAGCGGTCACCGACCACGCCGGATGGCCGACGGCAGCAGTCGCCGTGACGTTCGAGGACGAGAGGGTGCCCACGGAGCGTCGCGAGGACCTCGCGAAGCGCGTCCACAAGGTCGCGGGCGAGCTTGCGGCGAGGATCTACGGCCGGGGCTGACTTCAGCCTCTGGGCACGCCCCTGCCCCGGCGGTATGGTGTGCATCACGTCGATGCCTGCCGGCGCCGTCCGTCGCCGCACGCCCGCATCGCGCGGAAGGATGGCGGCGCATGGGGGAGCAGGAGGGCGGCGGGAACCGACGGGCCACGCTGCGTCGGAGGTGGCTGCGCATCGGCCTCGCCCTGGGGATCGTCGTGGTGCTGGTCGGCGCGGCCGCAGTCGTCTACGGCGTGCAGCTCGCCGCCCGGTTCAACTCCAACGTCCACCGCTCGGATGCGCTCACCCGCGCCTTCGGGGACGAGGCCGCGAGCCCGTCCGCCTCCACGGCGCCGCCCACGCTGTCCAAGGACACCAACATCCTGGTCATGGGCCTCGACTCCCGGCTCGACGAGAACGGCCAGCCCCTCCCGCCGGACATCCTGGACGCTCTCCAGGCCGGTGACGACAGCGGGGGCTTCTACAACGCGAACGTGCTCATGCTCGTGCACATCCCCGCCGACGGCTCGCAGGCCACCGCGATCTCCATCCCCCGCGACGACTACGTGGAGATCGCCGGGATCCCCGGAGGCGGGGGTTTCTCCACCAAGATCAAGGAGGCGTACAGCTACGGGTTCGCTGCCGAGCAGTCCGCGCTCCTCTCCCAGGGCAAGCCGAACGACGACGCCACCTACCAGGCCGCGCGCGACGCCGGCCGCGCCGCCCAGATCGCCACCGTCTCCCAGTTCCTCGGCGGAGTGCCGATCGACCACTTCGTCGAGGTCACCATGGTCGCCTTCTACCAGGTCGCCCTCGCGATCCAGCCCATCACCGTGTGCGTCAACCGGGCCACCCAGGACGCCTACTCCGGAGCAGACTTCCGTGCCGGGGTGCAGCAGATCGATGCCCGGCAGGCCATGGCATTCGTCCGCCAGCGCCGCGACACGAGCGACCCGACCTACGACTTCACCGACCTCGACCGCACACGCCGCCAGCAGGCCTTCGTCGCCTCCGTCCTGCACCAGCTGACCCAGGCGGGGACCTTCACCAACCTGCCCAAGATGGAGGCGGTCCTCGATGCGGTGAGCAAGAACATGGCCGTAGACCGCAACCTCGACCTCCTCCTGCTCGCCCAGCAGGCCAGGTCCCTGACGGGCGGGAACATCACCTTCACGACCCTGCCGATCGTCGGCTTCGGCTGGTCGCCCGAGGGCGCGGCGATCAACGTGGTCGACGTCCCGGCGATCCAGGCCCTCGTAAAGGAGCTCCTCGCACCGAAGCCCGTCCAGCCGACGACGCCGCCGCCCGCCTCCGCGCCGGCCTCGCCGGAGGGCGCTCCCTCCTCGGACGGAGCGGACCAGTCCACCGCGAGCGGCGCCCCCAGCGAGACGGCCAGCGCAACGCCCGTCGCCTCACCGCCCCCGACCTACGAGGACTGGAAGAGCCCACTCCAGGGCGGCAGCGTCCCGTGCGTCAAGTAGCTACAGGTGGTTCCAGAAGAAGAGCCCCCACGCCTGCACGACGGTCGCGCCCGCCGCGGCCGAGAACGTGAGCCCGATGACGGTGAGGCCCAAGGACCAGCGCGCGATGAGCGAGGCGGCGCCGCACGCTAGGCCGGCCACGGCTGCGCCCGTGCACACCCACGCGGCCACGAGGGCACCCGATTGGACGAGCGCCCAGCGCCCCACCTCGTCCATGGCGCGCGGGCCGTACCAGCCGAGCCCGGAGGTGAGGAACCAGGACACCAGGGCGGCGCCGACCAGGGCGAAGAGGCCGCAGGCCGTGGAGGCAATGCCGAGGACATGCCGCCCGCGGGGGTTGCCGCGGTGTGCGGCGCGTCCCCAGCCCCCGCTGAACAGCAGCCCGCGCCAGACCTCGGGATCGCTGTACGTCCTGCGCTGATCGGCCGTCTCGCCCATGGTGCCGCCCCCTCCGGTGACTTCCGCGCCCAGTCAACCAGCCGCCGTCGTGCGCGGCAACGGCGTTCGCGGCCCTGTCTGCAATCCCGGACAGCACCCCTCGCAAGCCGCTGTCGACGCGGGTCCCGGCGCGGTGTCATGGATACAGAAGCAATCCCGACATCACGACGCAGGAGTCACGATGACCGACAGCACCACCCCCGCACCGGCCCGCAAGGCCGACTTCACCACCGGCGCCCGCCCCGTCCGCGCCCCGCGCGGCACCGAGATCAGCGCCAGGTCCTGGCAGACCGAGGCGCCGATGCGCATGCTCATGAACAACCTCGACCCCGAGGTCGCGGAGCGTCCCGACGAGCTCGTGGTGTACGGAGGCACCGGCCGCGCCGCCCGCTCCTGGAAGGCGTTCGACGCCATCATCGCCACCCTCAAGGAGATGGACGATGACGAGACCCTCCTCGTCCAGTCCGGCAAGCCGGTGGGGGTCTTCCGCACGAACGCGTGGGCCCCCCGCGTGCTCATCGCCAACTCGAACCTCGTGGGCGACTGGGCCACCTGGCCCGAGTTCCGCCGCCTTGAGGCCGAGGGCCTGACGATGTACGGGCAGATGACCGCTGGCTCGTGGATCTACATCGGCACCCAGGGCATCCTGCAGGGCACGTACGAGACGTTCGCGGCCATCGGCCGGAAGCTGCACGGCGAGGGCAGGTTCGCCGAGCCGACCCTCAAGGGCACCCTGACCCTCACCGGCGGCTGCGGCGGGATGGGCGGAGCGCAGCCGCTCGCCGTGACGCTCAACGACGGCGCCGTGCTGATCGTCGACGTCGACGAGGCGCGCCTCCTCCGCCGCGTCGGCAAGCGCTACCTTGACGAGGTCGAGACGGACCTCGACGCCGCCGTGGCGAAGGTCGTCGCCGCGAAGGAGGAGGGCCGTGCACTCTCCGTCGGCTACGTCGGCAACGCCGCGGAGGTCTTCCCCGAGATCCTGCGCCGCCACCGCGCCGGCGAGCTCACGGTGGACATCGTCACTGACCAGACCTCGGCACACGATCCGCTCAGCTATCTCCCCACCGAGTACACCGTGGAGCAGTGGCACCACGAGGCCGAGGCGGACCCGGAGGGATTCACCAAGAAGGCACAGAACGCGATGGCCCGCCACGTCCAGGCCATGGTCGAGTTCCAGGACGAGGGCGCGGAGGTGTTCGACTACGGCAACTCGATCCGCGACGAGGCCCGCAAGGGCGGCTACAGCCGCGCGTTCGAGTTCCCCGGCTTCGTCCCGGCCTACATCCGCCCGCTGTTCTGCGAGGGCCTGGGCCCGTTCCGCTGGGTGGCCCTGTCCGGGGACCCGGAGGACATCAAGGTCACCGACCAGGCGATCAAGGAGCTCTTCCCGGAGAACGAGCACCTGCACCGCTGGATCGACGCCGCCGAGGAGTTCGTCGAGTTCGAGGGCCTCCCGGCACGCATCTGCTGGCTCGGCTACGGCGAACGCCATCAGGCCGGCCTGCTGTTCAACCGGCTCGTGGCCGAGAGCAAGGTCAAGGCGCCGATCGTGATCGGGCGCGACCACCTCGACTCCGGCTCCGTGGCATCGCCGTACCGCGAGACCGAGGGCATGAAGGACGGCTCGGACGCCATCGCCGACTGGCCGCTCCTCAACGCCCTCAACGCCGCCTCCTCCGGCGCCACCTGGGTCTCGATCCACCATGGCGGCGGCGTCGGGATCGGCCGCTCGATCCACGCCGGCCAGGTCTCCGTGGCGGACGGCACCGAGCTCGCCGCCGCGAAGCTCACCGCCCTCCTCACCAACGACCCCGGCATGGGCGTCATCCGCCACGTCGACGCCGGCTACGAGCGCGCCGTCGAGGTCGCCGCCGAGCGCGGCGTGAAGATCCCCATGGCCGGCCGCTGACCCACTCGCACTGTCAGAAACTGCACAATTCGAATCCGTCAGCGGCCCTCAGGGACCGACCCGCCCACGAGTTGTGCAGTTCCGGACACTTCCACCAAGGAACTCCCGACATGACCCTCACCGCCCCCGAAACGCACCTTCCCACCGAGGTCACCCTCTCGACCGCCGGCCTCACGCCCGAGGACGTCGTCGCGGTCGCCCGCCACGGCGCGACTGTGAGCATCGCGCCCGAGGCGCTCGACGCCGTCGCGCGCGTCCGCGCCCATGTCGAGGAGCTCGCCGCGTCCGAGACGCCCGCGTACGGGATCTCGACCGGCTTCGGCGCCCTGGCCACCCTGCACATCCCGCAGGAGAAGCGCACGCAGCTGCAGAAGTCGCTCATCCGGAGCCACGCAGCCGGCATGGGACCCGCGGTCGAGCGCGAGGTCGCGCGCGCGCTTATGCTCCTGCGCGCCAAGACCCTCGCCTCGGGCCGCACCGGCGTCCGTCCGGTGGTCCTCGAGACCTTCGTGAAGCTCCTCAACGCGGGCATCACGCCCGTCATCCGCGAGTTCGGCTCGCTCGGCTGCTCGGGCGATCTGGCCCCGCTCTCCCACGTGGCGCTCGTCCTCATGGGCGAGGGCGAGGCGGAGGGGCCCGACGGCGTGCGCTTCGGCGGCGCGGGGGAGCCTCCCGTCGCGCAGCTGCTTGCCGCGCACGGCATCGAGGCGGTCACGCTGGCCGAGAAGGAGGGCCTGGCCCTCGTGAACGGTACCGAGGGCATGCTCGGCATGCTCCTCATGGCCCTGCACGACCTCCGCCAGCTCGCCAAGACCGCGGACGTCACGGCTGCGATGAGCGTCGAGGGACTGCTCGGCACGGACCAGGTGTTCCTGCCCGAGCTCCACGCCCCGCTGCGGCCGCATCCGGGCCAGGCCGACTCTGCGGCGAACATGCTCGCGGTGCTGCGCGGCTCGCCCATCGTCGCGTCCCACCGCGAGGGGGACACCCGCGTCCAGGACGCCTACTCGCTGCGGTGTGCGCCGCAGGTGGCCGGCGCCTTCCGCGACACGGTCGCGCACGCGGCTACAGTGGCCGAGCGCGAGCTCGCCGCGTCGATCGACAACCCCGTGGTCCTGCCGGACGGGCGTGTCTCCAGCAATGGGAACTTCCACGGCGCCCCCGTCGCCTACGTGCTGGACTTCCTCGCGATCGCCGTCGCGGACCTCGCCTCGATGGCCGAGCGCCGCACGGACCGCATGCTCGATCCCGCTCGCTCCCACGGCCTTCCGGCGTTCCTCGCCCACGATCCCGGCGTGGACTCGGGCCTCATGATCGCCCAGTACACGCAGGCGGGGCTCGTCTCGGACTGCAAGCGGCTCGCGGTCCCGGCCTCGGTCGACTCGATCCCGAGCTCGGCCATGCAGGAGGACCACGTCTCGATGGGCTGGCACGCGGCCCGCAAGCTCCGCAAGGCGGTCGAAAATCTCCGCCGGGTCCTCGCGATCGAACTGGTCACCGCTGCGCGTGCGATTGACCTCCGGACGCAGATGTCCGACGGCGCGCTGGTCCCCGGGTCGGGGACGGCGGCGGCCATCACGGTGCTCCGCAGGACAGTGGCCGGGCCGGGCGCGGACCGGTTCATGTCGCCCGAACTGGAGGAAGCGGACCGTGTCCTGGCTGGCGGCGAGCTGCTCGCCGCGGTCGAGGAGGCCGCAGGGCCGCTCAACTGATGGCGGACTGCACAAGGAATCCCGGAAACGTCGTCGAACCATACATGGCGACGCGCCGGAGAAGCCGATAGAAAGAAGTGAGCGCCCCCGCACGGGGCGACACTGGGGCCATCAGCCGTGGCCTCACGGATACCGAATCAGTCACGGATGTTTCTGCACAAAGGAGTGGGAGAGATCGATGAAGGCACGGGGAGCGGTTCTGAACCGACGCGGGGCATACCAGGCGCCGATCGAGAACTGGACTGAGCTCGCGGTGGGCGAGATGGTCGAGGTCATGCGGCACGCGAAGGTCGTCACGCGGGGCACCGTGGAGGAGGTCTCGCTGAGCGGCAACGTCATGTGGATCGTTCCGCCAGGCCCTGCTGGCCGCCACCTCTGCCTGAAGTCGGACGGCGTGATCGTCCGCCGCGGCTGAACCGCCTCGCCCGCACACCCGGAAAGGGCCCGCACCGACTGGTGCGGGCCCTTTCGGCATCTGCGGGCCCTGCTACCCGCACGTGATGGTGATCCCATTCACGTGGTGCACGCCCGGGCCGAGCTGCGCGCACTGGCCGAACACGCCGGCGAGGACCACGGCCACAGCAATCCCCACGATGAGGCCGATGACCACCGTGACCGCCCCGGCGATGATGCCGACCAGGGCGGGCACGTTCCGGTACCCGACCTTGGAGGACTGGGAGCGTGCCACGATGCCGAGGACCAGCCCGATGAGGCCCAAGCCGACGAACGGCAGGACCGCGGCCACGATTCCTAGGGTCTTGCCCGGCGGCTCTGGCGGGAAGTAGTAGCCCGGCGGCACTTGGCCGGCAGGGCCCTGCGCAGGGGGCGGCTGCCACCGGTGCTCGTCCTGGCCCTGGGGGTCCGGCTGATGCGGCATGGTGCCCCTTCCTCGTGCGGCCCGGCGCTAGCCCAGGATCGTATCGACAAGCCGCGCCGCAACGCGGGCAGTCCGCCCGTCCACGTCGAGCGACGGGTTGAGTTCGGCGATGTCGGCGTGAAGGAGCTTGCCGCTCGCCGCCACTCTGCGCACGACGGCGACGATCACCTCGAGCGGGACCCCCAGTGAGGCGGGGGCCGAGACGCCGGGGGCAGTGTCCGCCGGCAGGACGTCGAGGTCGATCGTGAGGTAGACCGCGTCGAGGTCGGCGAGGAAGTCCTCCACGAACGACTCGGCGGTCGCTCTGGTGGTGTACTCGTCGAGCAGGTACCGCGCGCCGAGCTCGTCAGCGCGGTCGAACAGCGCTCGTGTATTTCCGGGACGGGATATGCCGAGGGCCGCATACTGCAGGGCCCGGCCCTCCGCAGCCTCGGCCCGGGCCATCTGCAGGAACGGCGTCCCGGATGTTGCGCGCGGCTCGTCCCGCAGGTCGAAGTGGGCGTCGAGGTTGAGCACGCCGAGGCGCGAGCCACCGGCGCGATCGGAGCTGATGACGCCGAGGTAGCTCGCGTACGCCGTCTCATGCCCACCGCCCAAGCCCACCGTGAGGGCACCGGCGTCGATCGCCGATGCGAGCACGGTCCCGAAGCGCTCCTGGCCTTCCTCGAGGGGCCCGTGGCCGTCCGGCGTGCCGAGCGGCACGGCGACATCGCCGGCGTCGAACACGTGCCTGTCGAGGTGGAACGCGAGAGGGGACAGCGCGCTCCGGATCGCCGCGGGACCGTGGGCGGCGCCGATGCGGCCCTTGTTCCGCCGCACGCCCTCGTCGGACGCGAAGCCGAGGAGCACGGCCGGGCGCTGGGCGCCGTCGTATGCCGCCGCGGTGGCCTCGGGGGTGAATGGGCGCACGGCCTGCCACCAGCGGCGGTGCCCGGGCGCGTCGCCGTCATGGCGCCCGGACCATGGTGTGAACGCCACCTCGCGGGTCAGGCCTGCACGGTTCTCGGGGGCACGGGTCTCGGGCGATGCGTCGGGGGCCTCCGTGTCGGCGGCCACCGTGGGAAGGGTCGAGTCGCTCATCATCCCAGCACACCGCATGCATGGCCCGGCGCGCCAGAGTCCAGCGCGTGCGCAGTCCGGGGAGCCGGACTGCGCCCACGGCCGCTAGTGCGCCTTGTCGGCAACCGGCTCGTGACGCAGGTACTCCCGCCGGAAGGTCCCGGTCCCGCCGGTGAGGCCGCGGAGCTCCACGGCATACCGCACGAGCTCGGAATCAGGCACCTCGGCGCTCACGTCGGCTGCGCCGTCGCCGGTGGCCGTGGTCCCCGTGACGCGCCCGCGTCGCGAGGAGAGGTCGCTGATCACCGTGCCGACGTGCTCTTCGGGAACGCTGATCGTCACCGTCGAGACGGGCTCGAGCAGCCTGATCTTCGCTGCAGCCGCCGCCTCCCGCAGGGCCAGGGCGCCGGCGGCCTGGAACGCGGCGTCGGAGGAGTCCACGCTGTGCGTCTTCCCTCCCACGAGGGTGACGCGGATGTCCACCACGGGGAACCCCTCGGCGACGCCCTTGACCATCTGGGCGCGCACGCCCTTCTCGACCGACTCGATGAACGTCTTGGGGATCGCTCCGCCCACCACCCGGTCTTGGAACTCGAACCCGGCACCGCGGGGCAGTGGCTCGACCTCGATGTCGCAGATCGCATACTGCCCGTGGCCCCCGGACTGCTTGACGTGCCGACCGTGGCCCGCCGCCGCACTGGCGAAGGTCTCGCGGAGGGGGGTCACGACGTCGACCGTCGAGAGCTTGACGCCCTGCTCCCGCAGCCGGTCGAGGACGGCCTCCGCGTGGGATTCGCCCATGCACCACAGGACCAGCTGGTGGGTCTCGGCGTTCCGTTCGACGCGCAGCGTCGGATCGCCCGCGGCAACCTTCGCGAGGCTCTTCGCGAGCGCGTCCTCGTCCCCGTGCGATGCCGCCTCGACCGCCACCGGAAGCAGCGGCTCCGGCATGTCCCACGGCGCCACCAGGAGGGGCAGCTCCCGCGCCGAGATCGTGTCCCCCGTCTCGGCGGTGATGCGTGCGACGGCGCAGACGTCGCCCGCCACGGCCTGCGGCACCGCGTGGAGCGTGGACCCGAAGGGCAGGTACACGTGGCCCAGCCGCTCGTCGCTGTCGTGGTCGGGATGCCCGCGGTCGGCGAGGCCGTGGCCGGACACGTGGACCGCGGTGTCGTCGCGCAGGGTCCCCGAGAACAGGCGGACGAGGCAGACGCGCCCCAGGAACGCGTCCACCGTGGTGCGCACGACCTCGCCCACGAGCGGTCCGTCCGGGTCGCAGACGAGGTGCTTGACCGGCTTGCCGTCCAGGTCCGTGACCGCCGGGACGGGCCGCTCGGCGGGGGAGGGGAATCCGCGCCGGAGGATCTCGAGCAGCTCGGCGGTGCCGAGCCCGGTCGTGGCGGACGCCGGAATCACGGGGAAGAAGGCGCCTCGCGCCACGGCCTTCTCGAGGTCGTCGACGAGGACGTCGAAGCCGATCTCCTCACCGCCCAGGTACCGGTCCATGAGGGTCTCGTCCTCGCTCTCGGCGATGATCCCCTCGATGAGCTCCCCCCGCGGCCCCTCCCACCCGGCGAGCTCCTCGGCGGTGGCCGGCCGGGTCTCGGGCTCGAGCTCATCGCCCGAGTAGTCCGACAGGGTTCCGGAGAGGAGGCCTACGAGCCGGCTCGGGACGTCACCCCCGCGCAGCGGGAGATACAGGGGCAGCACGGCGTCGCCGAAGGCGCCGCGGCAGAGGTCCAAGGCAGCGTCGTAGTCTGCGCGCGGGTGGTCCAGCCGGCTGATGACGACGGCGCGCGGCATGCCGACCCGCTCGCACTCCTCCCAGAGGGCGCGGGTCGCGGCGTCGATCCCGTCCGCCGCGGAGACGACGAACAGCGCCGCGTCCGCCGCCCGCAGTCCCGCGCGCAGCTCCCCGATGAAGTCCGCGTACCCCGGGGTGTCCAGGAAGTTCACCTTGGTGTCGCCCACCATGACGGGCACGGCCGAGAGCCCCACCGAGCGCTGCTGGTGGACAGCTGTGGGGTCCGAGTCGCCGATGGTGGTACCCTCCACGATCGAACCCATGCGCGGGATGGCTCCGGTCGAGGCGAGGACGGCTTCGAGCAGAGTGGTCTTGCCGGATCCGGAATGGCCCACGAGGGCCACGTTGCGGATGAGCTCGGGGCGGCTCACCGCGGCGGCGGAGCCGGGCCCCTTCACGGGTCCGCTGGTCCCTTTCCCAGACATCAGGTCCTCCTGAGTGCCACGTGCCCGCAGGGGGCGGATGGAATTGTTGTCCTATCCTGCCCCCCATCCTCCGCGGGGGCGAGGATTGCCGCTGAGCTATTCCGTGAGGATGCAGCGACGGCGCCCGGGTGGCGAGCGCTGCCGGTCCGAGGCGGCGGGCCTTCAGCGCTCGCGCGGCAGGACCGTCAGCACGCGCTCCACGAACAGCCCGAACTCCTCCATGAAATGGCGCAGGAATTCCTCGGTGCTCGCGTCGGTGACCTCGCCGTCGTCGCTGAACACGCCGGGGACGTACTGGATGTACGCCTCAGGGGCGTTCATCTGCGGGGAGTTGCAGAACGACAGGATGCTGCGGAGGTTCTGCTGGGCCACCGCGGTCCCGATCTTGCCGGGGGAGGCGCCGATGACGGCGCTCGGCTTGCGGTTGAACGAGTTCGTGCCCCACGGCCGGGAGGCCCAGTCGATCGCGTTCTTGAGGGATCCGGGAATGTCGCGGTTGTACTCGGGGGTGACGAACAGGACGGCGTCGACTCGCTCGATCGCCTCCTTGAGCGCACGGCCCTCGGCGGGGAAGTCCGCGTCGAGGTCGTGGTTGTAGAGCGGGAGGTCCTTGATCGGGATCTCCTCGAACGCCAGCGAGTCCGGGGCGAGGCGGATGAGCGCCTTGGAGAGCGTGCGGTTGATGGACTTCTGGGACAGGCTGCCGATGAAGTAGCCGACGGTGTAGGCCATCGGGGGTTCCTTCCGTTGCCGGTGCGGCACCGCCGGGGTGCCGGGCAGCGGACCCGGCGCGGCGCCGTCGTCAGCCTATGACGACGGCGCCGCGCGGTGAAGGGCTGCGCCGAGCAGCTACATGCCGAGGAGCTGCTCGACCGGGCCGATGCCGAAGAAGAGCAGGAACGCCGCCGCGACGGCCCACATGAGCGGGTGGATCTCCTTGGCGCGGCCCTGGAAGGCGCGCACGAGGACGTAGGAGATGAAGCCTGCGCCGAGGCCGTTGGCAATGGAGTACGTGAACGGCATGAGGCCGATCGTGAGGAACGCGGGGATCGCGATCCCGATGTCGTGCCAGTCGATCTTGGCGACCTGCTGGAACATGAGGAAGCCCACGACGACGAGCGCCGGCGCCACCGCCTCGAACGGCACGAGGTTGATGAGCGGGGTCAGGAACATCGCCAGGATCAGGAGCGCGCCGGTGACGACCGAGGCGAGGCCCGTGCGGGCACCCTCGCCGATGCCCGCGCCGGACTCGACGAAGATCTGGTTCGACGAGATCGACGAGCCGCCGCCCGCGATCGCACCGAAAGCGTCGACGAGGAGGACGCGGTCGACGTTGGGGATCTGTCCGTCCTTGCCCATCGTCCCGGCCTCCCGGGCGAGCCCGACCATGGTGCCCATCGCGTCGAAGAAGATGCTCAGGAGAATCACGAAGGCCATGAGCAGGGCAGCCAGGGTGCCGAGGTGCGCGAAGGCGCCGAAGGGATTCGCCTGTCCGATGAGGCTCAGGTCGACCGGTGAGACATCGCCGAGGCCCGGCACGACGAGGGACCATCCGGCCGGATTCGGCGCCTTGCCCGGCGCCACGGACGGGCCGATGTGGAACAGCTGCTCGAGGATGTTCGCGAGCAGGGTTGCGGCGAGGATGCCGATGAGCAGGGCTCCGCGGACCTTGCGGACCATGAGCGCGATGGTCAGGACTAGCCCGACGACGAACACCAGTGTGGGCCAGCCCAGCAGCTTGCCGCCCGCCCCCAGCCCGAGGGGAACGGTCGTCCCTGCCGCGTCCGGGATGCGGCGGACGAAGCCCGCGTTGACGAGGCCGATCAGGGCGATGAAGACGCCGATGCCCACGACGATGGCGGTCTTGAGGCCTTCCGGGACGGCGCGGAACACAGCGGTCCGGAACCCGGTCAGCACGAGGATGAACATCACCACACCGGCAACGACGACGAGCCCCATGACGTCGGGCCAGGTCACGCCCGGGTTGGTCGCGACGGTCACCGCGACGAAGGCGTTGACGCCCAGCCCCGTCGCGAGCGCGAACGGGTGCTTGGCCCACACGCCCATGGCGATCGTGAGGAGGCCTGCGACGAGCGCCGTCGCGGCGGCCACGCGCGGGATGCCGAGCGTGTTCCCGGCCGAGTCCGCGCCGGAGAGGATGAGGGGGTTGAGGACCACGATGTAGCTCATCGCGAAGAACGTGGCGAGGCCGCCGCGGATCTCGCGCGCAACCGACGAGCCGCGCTCGCTGATCTTGAAGTAACGGTCCACTGCGGATGTCGTTGCCGTAGCCGTTGCCATGGGCACTCCTGTGGGGCGGTGATGGGGGTGATTCGAAGGCGGCGACGCAGCCGGCCGGGGACAATCCTACTCGTGAGTTGCGGCCCGGTTGTTCTACACAACGTCGAAACCTAGGCTGGTGAGATGCACATCATCCCCTCCTTCCCCCGGCTGCGCGCTGCCGCCCGGGCGGCGGTCGCGCCCGTGCTGGCTGCGTTCGCGCTCGCGGCGCTCGTCCTTGTGGCCACCCCGGCGCCGGCCCTCGCACACGATGCTCTCGAGGGTTCCTCCCCGGCCTCCGGTGCCACGGCGGCGACCGCCCCGGGGGAGATCCGCCTCGACTTCTCCGAGAGGCCTCTGGGCGTGGGCGCCGAGGTCAGGGTCACCGACCCGTCCGGCACGTCCTGGTCCGACGGCTCCCCGGAGGTCGTCGACCGCAGCCTTCACCAGAAGCTGCGCGCGGGCGCGCCGGCAGGGCAGTACACCGTGGTGTGGCGCGTCGTGAGCTCCGATTCGCACCCCATCGAGGGAACGTTCGCCTACACAGTGGCACAGGGAAGCACGACGCCGGCCGCGGTGTCTGGGGCGTCCTCCTCGCCGTCCGCCGCGGGGCCGGGGATCCAGGCTTCGCAGCCGGGCACCGTCGAGACGCCCGCGCCGGCCCCCGCGGCGCAGAACGACTTCCCGTGGATGATCGTCGTGTTCGCCGTGGTGGCCGTGGGCCTGCTGGCCGCGCTGGGCGTCGGGGCCCGGCGACGCCTCGCCCGGGGCGACGAGGAGAACGACGAGGTCAGCGAGGACCGCGGGGCCTGAGCCCCGCCCCTCCACGCGTTCTCAGGCGTGCTGCAAGCCGGCCCCGAGCCGGGCGGCCGCGTCCGCGCCGACCGACTTGGCCTGGCGCAGCACCTCGCGGGCGCTGAGCGCCTCCAAGTCGGTGACGCCGATGAGGTACAGGCCGATCTCGGCGAGCCCGGCCATCAGGTGCTCGCCGAGGGAGTAGCCGAGGTCGGCGAGGAACCGGCGCAGCTGGTTGTGGGCGCACCGGGTGAGGATCACCGCGTCGGCGAGCACCACGCCGTCGTCCGTGCGCACCGCCCACTGCACCGGCGCGCCCGGCTCCGGGGACTCGACCAGCGCGAGGTGCCGGGCGGGGACGTGGTGGCGCACGTCGAGCCGGTGGCTTGCGGCGTACTTGCGGAGGTGCCGAAGCACCTCGAGGTACTCGGCGGACTCGGCGCTCGAGAGGTCTGCGACGCGCAGGGCCGAGGTGGCCGTGCTGGGGGAGGAGGACTCGAGGCCGTCCACGGTGACCGTCTCGATCCCGAGGCGGCTGAGCTCGGCGGCGACCGCGAGGCCCGACAGCCCGGTGCCGATCACGACGGCGCTCGTGTGCTCGGGATGCCCGTCAGTGGCCCCTCCGCCCGGTTGGCCGTCGGGGTAGAACGGCTGAACACCTGGACGCGGCGAAACCGACACGGGCTGATCCTCCCCGGGCAGGACAGAGTGGAATGGAAGCTGCGCGCCCGTCTCCCCCGGACTGCTCGCAACGCATGCCGTCGGGGCGCCCGTGAGGGCTCCGGTCGGCGACAACGAGTTGAACCTTACAGAAGATCCGCGTCGATGGGTAGACGGATGTCAGGCAGGTTCGAGGGGCCCTCGGAGGGGCCTCCGGGATGCCGGCGTGGAGGGTTGACCACCCTTGAAAACCAGCGGAGATTGAGTGTGAGAGGGGCGTGTTAGGCTCGCAGCGAGTCGAGGAGGAAGCCATGGCAGACCAGCTCCACCCGCAGGATGGCGCGGCCGGAAGGGACTCCGCCGAGTCGGATCTCCCCACCGGGATCGTCGTGGGCGTGGACGGCTCCGAGCACGGGCACTGCGCACTCATGTGGGCCGCTGCAGAGGCGAAGCGCCGTCGGCGCCCCCTGCACGTCGTGACCGCCTACAGCGTCCCCCTCTTCGCCGCGTCGGGCCTCGACGGAGGCTACGCGAGCTTCGACGACACCGTGATCCGTGACGGTGCCGAGGCCGTCCTGAAGGAGGCCGTCGAGAAGCTCGGCGAGGTCGACGGCGTTGAGGTCACCTCCTCCGTCGAATCCGGCGACGCGTCCGGCGTCCTCCTCGAGTTCTCCAAGGCCGCCGAGCTCCTCGTGTTCGGAACCCGGGGCCGCGGCGGCTTCGTGGGCAGGCTCCTCGGGTCTGTCTCCAGCGCCCTCCCGGCCCACGCCGCCTGCCCGACCGTGACCGTCCCGCTGCGCTTCGCCGAGAGGATCGGCGAGGAGATCGAGGACAGGCACCTCAAGGCCGAGCAGGCCAAGGAGGGCCACGCGTCCCTCGAACATGTGGTCGCTGTTGGCGTCGACGGCTCGGACCAGGCCCGGGTCGCCGTCCTGGTCGCGGCGGAGGAGGCCATGATGATGGGCGTGCCCCTGCGGGTTGTGTGCGCGGTTCCGCAGTTCAGCGGCAGCCTGGCGTGGGTCCCGGCGCCCGTGGACCGGGAGCAGCTGTTCGAGGACATCCGTGCCCAGCTCAAGGCCGGCGTCGCGTGGCTCCAGAGCCACTTCCCTGATCTCGAGGTGCAGACGAGCCTTCTCGACGGGGCCCCGGTGGATGTCCTGGTCGAGGTCTCCCGCACCGTCGAGTTGCTCGTCCTGGGAACCCGCGGCCGCGGGGGCTTCACCGGCATGCTGCTCGGCTCGACCTCGGACGGCGTGCTGCACCACGCGAAGGGCCCTGTCATGGTGGTCCCGGACCACGCCGACGAGCGGCTCGCCGACCGGGCCAGTTTCGGCCCGATGCTCGCCCCCTGACGCAACTCTTCTGTTGCAGCGCGGGACCACACATGCAAACATGTGCATGTGTCTATGTCATTGCGTGCCGCCCAGCCCGGCGCGGCCTGCTGCTCGCCGCTGTCCGGCGAGCCGCTGTCCGAAGCCGAGGCGGAGAAGGCGGCGCCGGCGCTCAAGGCGCTCGGCGACCCCGTCCGGCTCAGGCTCATGTCCCTCATCGCCGCCCACGAGGACGGCGAAGCCTGCGTGTGCGACCTCAACGAGGCCTTCGAGCTCTCGCAGCCGACCATCAGCCGCCACCTGAAGATCCTCCACGACGCCGGCCTCCTCGAGCGCGAGAAGCGCGGAGTATGGGTCTACTACCGCGCCCGCACTGAAGCGCTCGGCGGCGTGGCGGCCCTCATCTCGGGTTCCGCCACGTGACCCGTGAGACGGTGCGCCGCGCGGCCGCCGAGTCTGTCGGCACCGCCTTCCTGGTCCTTGCCGTAGTCGGCTCCGGGATCATGGCCTCGAGGCTGTCCCCAGCGGACACCGGGCTGGCGCTGCTGGAGAACAGCATCGCCACCGGCGCTGCGCTCGTGGCCCTGATCATTGCGCTCCAGCCTGTCTCGGCGTCCTTCAACCCGGTGGTGACCCTCGTCGAACGGGCCCTCGGCCTGATCGACACGACGACGGCGGCAGCCCTCATCGCCGCCCAGATCTTCGGCGGCTTGGCAGGCACGGTTCTGGCGAACCTCATGTTCGGCCTCGACGCCGTGTCCCTGTCCGGCCACGAGCGCTCGGGTCTGGGGCTGTGGCTGGGTGAGGCCGTGGCAACCGTCGGCCTGCTGCTCATCGTGTTCGGCACGGTCCGCTCGGGGCGCGCCGACCGGGTGGCGTTCGCCGTCGGCGGCTATATCGCCGCGGCGTACTGGTTCACGAGTTCGACCAGCTTCGCCAACCCCGCTGTCACCATCGCACGGTCCATCACGGACACGTTCGCCGGGATCGCTCCCGCCTCGGTGCCCGGCTTCGTCGTCGCGCAGCTGGCGGGCGGCGTCCTCGGCTTCCTGCTCGTCCGGCTCCTCTACCCCTCCCTGACCGGCGCTGCTGATGCAGCCGATCGAAAGGTCCTCTCATGAGCGACAAGCCCTCAGTCCTCTTCGTGTGCGTCCACAATGCCGGCCGCTCCCAGATGGCCGCGGCGTACCTCAGCCGCCTCTCATCGGGCCGGGTCGAGGTGCGCTCCGCCGGATCCGAACCTGCGGAGCAGGTCAACCCCGCGGCGGTGGAGGCGATGCTGGAGGAGGGCATCGACATCCGTGACGAGCAGCCGAAGATCCTCACCACTGAGGCGGTCAAGGCCTCGGACGTCGTGATCACCATGGGCTGTGGCGACACCTGCCCCATCTTCCCGGGCAAGCGCTACGAGGACTGGGAGCTCGAGGACCCCGCAGGCAAGGGCGTCGACTCCGTGCGCCCCATCCGCGACGACATCCGCGGCCGCGTCGAGGCCCTCATCGCCGAGCTCCTGCCTGCGGGCGCGTGATGGCCGCCGCCGCTGAGGGACAGGCCGGGATGACCCGCGCCGACCATCCCGTCGCCGTCATCGGGGCAGGACCTGTCGGCCTCGCCGCAGCCGCCCACCTCCTCGAACGCGGGCTCGAAGTGCTCGTGCTCGAGGCTGGCCCCAGCGTCGGCTCCTCGATCCGAGCGTGGGGGCACGTGAGGCTCTTCTCCACCTGGCGCTACAACCTCGATCCGGCCTCGGTGCGCCTGCTCGAGAAGCACGGCTGGGAGGCCCCGCGACCCACCGCGCTGCCCTACGGCTCCCAAATCGTCGCCGACTACCTCGAGCCCCTTGCGGCGACGCCCGAACTGTCCAGCCGGATCCGCACCCGGCACCGCGTTCTCGCGGTCACCCGTCAGGACAGCGACAAGGGTGCGGGCATCGGACGCGACCAGACGCCCTTCCTCCTGCGGGTGCAGAGGCCGGACGGCTCCATCGCCGACCTTCTGGCGCGCGCTGTGATCGACGCGTCCGGGACGTGGGAAACGCCGGCCCCGCTGGGCTCCTCGGGCCTACCCGCCCTCGGCGAGCAGGAGGCCGTCCAGGCCCGGCTCATCACGGCTCCGCTTCCCGATGTCTCCGCGGGTGGCTTCGCGCGACGGCGAGTGCTCGTCGTGGGCGGGGGCCATTCCGCGGCGAACAGCGTCCTCGCGCTCTCCCGGCTCGCCCAGACGAATCCGGGCACCGAGGTCCTGTGGGCCATCCGCGCCGAGACCCCCGGCAGGGCCTACGGCGGTGGATCTGCGGACGGGCTTCCCGCGCGGGGCCAGATCGGTGCCCGGCTCCGAACCATGGTCGAGTCCGGCGCCGTGCAACTTGTCACCGGCTTCCTGACCGAGCGGATCGAGATCCTCGAGGGGGAACGACTGCGCGTCCACGCGGCCGACGGCCGGACCCTCGACGCCGATCGGCTCATTCCCGCCACGGGGTTCCGGCCCGACCTGTCGATCCTGTCCGAGGTGCGCCTCGACCTCGACCCCGCCGTGGACGCGCCCCGGCGGCTCGGTCCCCTGATCGACCCGGACTTCCACAGCTGCGGGACCGTCGAGCCCCACGGGGCCGGGGTCCTCGCGCACCCGGAGAAGGACTTCTACATCGTGGGCATGAAGTCCTACGGGCGGGCGCCGACCTTCCTCATGGCCACGGGCTACGAGCAGGTGCGCTCCATCGCTGCCGCGCTTGCCGGGGACCATGTCGCCGCCGGCGCCGTCCAGCTGGAGCTGCCCGCCACGGGCGTGTGCTCCGGCGTCGGCTCGGATGGCATCGCCGAGGAATCGCTTCTCGGAACCTCCTGCTGCAGCACCCCCGAGAAGACGCCCGTCGTGATCGGCGTCCCGACCGGGCTGGCGCACGGGCGCTCGTCCTAGGCTAGGCGTGCTGCTCCGGCTCGTGCTCCCGGTGCGAGGCGGGCTCGAGCTGGAACGTGCAGTGCTCCGTGTCGAAGTGCTCTCCGAGGCATTGGGCGAGGCGGTCGAGGACCAGGTCGACCCCATCCGCGTCGAGCACCTCGTCCTCGACCACCACGTGTGCTGAGAACACCGGCACGCCGGAGGTGATGGTCCACGCGTGGATGTCGTGCACGTCGACGACGCCCGCCGCGGAGAGGATGTGCTCGCGAATGCTCTGCACGCTCACCCCCTTCGGGCTGGCCTCGAGGAGCACGTCCACCACGTCGCGCAGGAGGCCCCAGGCGCGCGGCACGATGAGCACGGCGATGAGCAGCGACGCCACCGCATCGGCCTGGACCCAGCCCGTGGTGATGATGACGACGGCGGCCGCGATGACTGCGACCGACCCCAGCAGGTCCCCGAGCACCTCGAGATAGGCACCCCGCACGTTGAGGCTCTCCCGGTGGGCGCCGTGCAGGATCAGGAGCCCGGCGAGATTCGCGACGGCGCCGAGGGCCGCGCCGGCGAGCATCGTCGTCGTCTGCACCTCGTGGCCGCCGCCGAACCGCTGGAGGGCCTCGAGGCAGATGACGACCGCGACGACCATGAGCGCGAGCGCGTTGGCCAGTGCGGCGAGCACCTCGGCGCGCTGGTAGCCGAAGGTCCGCTGGTCGGTCGGGGGCAGGGTCGCGACCCAGGCGGCCGTGAGCGCTATGCCAAGCCCGGCGGCGTCGGAGAACATGTGGCCGGCGTCCGCGAGGAGCGCGAGCGATCCCGAGAGGAAGCCCGCGAACAGCTGGACGACGACGACGGACAGCGTGATGGCCAGGACCAGCAGCAGACGACGGCGGTGCCTGCCCGTCGCTGTCGCCCCACCGTGGTCGTGGGCGTGCGTGTGGCCCATGTCAGCCCCAGCCCAGCTCGTGGAGGCGGTCGTCGGCGACCCCGAAGTGGTGGGCGAGCTCGTGGACGACCGTCACCAGGATCTCCTCGATGACCTCCTCACGGGAGGAGCAGGCCTCCAGGATCGACTCGCGGAACACGGTGATGCGGTCGGGCAGCGACCCGGCGGCGTACCACTCGCCGCGCTCAGTCAGGGGCGTGCCCTCGTAGAGGCCCAGCAGGACGGTATCCGGGTCCTCGTGCGCCCGCGGGGCGTAGCGGTCCTCGATGAAGACGGCGACGTTGTCCATGTGCTCTGCGATCCGCCGCGGAATGCGGTCGAGTGCCGCGTCCACGGCGGCCTCGAACTCGTCCTCGCTCATCCACGCCGTGCCCATGCCGCCCACTCTAGCGATTTGTGCCGTATGACAGCCCCGCCCTATAGTTTGATGGTCTGGCTGGCCCCCATCGTCTAGTGGCCTAGGACACCGCCCTTTCACGGCGGCGACACGGGTTCGAATCCCGTTGGGGGTACGCATGAGCGGATTTTGAGTGGTCCGAAAGGGTCTGCTAGGATCTAAGTCTTGTGAGCGGGGTTCGCACCGCAAACAACAAGGCCCTGTAGCGCAGTTGGTTAGCGCGCCGCCCTGTCACGGCGGAGGTCGCGGGTTCAAGTCCCGTCAGGGTCGCTTCGGCGACATGACTCCGGTCAGGTTGTCTTTCGATGAGTAATCATCGAGGCTCTGTAGCTCAGTTGGTAGAGCGTTCGACTGAAAATCGAAAGGTCACCGGATCGACGCCGGTCGGAGCCACCACGAAGAAGGCCCCCGCGTGATGCGGGGGCCTTTTCGCGTATCCGGGCGGTACCAAGCAGGCGCTACATCTCCACCGAGTCCGTCCGCTCGGGCCTGGCGTCGATCAGTTCCATGAGGTGCCGCACCTGCTCGGGAAGGGACTCGTCGGTGTACCGCGCGCTGAACGGCGCAGCGCCCAGTCCCTCGACGAAGATCTCGTACAGCTGCGAATCCGGCTGCCGCGCCGCCGTCGGGGCAGGGGACTCGCGCTGCCCTTCCGGGGCCCGGACCTCGTGGTGCGGCGCGGGGAGGTCCTGCAGCCCCGCGCGCTGCACCTCGCCGACGAGGTCTTCGGCCACGGGATCGGGCAGGGCTGCGGTGTCCAGCTCAGTGCGGGTGACGATCCCGGAGATTCCCCCGCCGCGGCGAATCGTGAGCTTCACGTGAGGACGCCGACCCCCTTCCATGCATCGCTGACGGCCTTCTGCTCGGGCTGCCCGAAGAGCTGCCCCGCGACGTCGACCGTGGCGTTCGCGGCGTCCTCGAACTGCGCGGTCTGGTGCAGACGCCTGGTCAGAGTCTCGTACCAGATCTTCCCCGTGACCTCCCAGGCGTTCCCGCCGATCGTCGTCGCCGCCAAGTAGAAGGCGTGGTTGGGGATCCCCGAGTTGATATGGACGCCGCCGTTGTCGTGGTGGGGATCCTCATCGTCAGGAAGGTCCACATAGTCCTTCATGTGCGCGGGCTGCCGGTCTCCGGACCATGCCGTGCCGGGCTTGCTCATCGAGCGCAGCGCCGTGCCGAGCGTGGGCACGAGTGTCCCCTCGCCGATGAGCCAGTCGGCCTTGTCCGCTGTCTGCTTGAGGCTGTACTGCTTGACGAGCGAGCCGAAGACGTCCGAGAACGACTCGTTCAGCGCCCCGGACTGCTTGCTGTAGGCGAGGCCCGCCGTGAACTGGGTGACGCCGTGCGTGAGCTCGTGCCCGATGACATCGAGCGCGCGGGTGAGGGCGCCCGTCTGGAAGATCCGCCCGCTGCCGTCGCCGTAGACCATCTGAGTGCCGTCCCACATGGCGTTGTCGTACCCGGTGCTGAAGTGGACGCTCGAGACCAGTTCGAGGCCCTCGTCGTCGACCGAGTTGCGCCCGTACACGTTCCGGTAGAACTCATAGGTGGTGTTGCTGCCGTCGTACGCCTGGTTGACGGCGACGTCGGCGACCGCAGGCTCGCCCGCTCCGCGCATGCGGACGCCGGGGAGGAAGGACCTGCCCTTGTTCTTCGCGTCGTATACCGTCAGGCGGCTGCCGGGCGTCACCCCGAATCCGATCATCGGCCCGACCTTGAGGTCGAGCTGCCGTATCAGGTGGCCCATGACGCTGCGCTGCGAATGGATGGCGGCTGTGGTTGTCAGCGCGCGGACCGCCGCCTCGCGCTCGGGGAGTTCGCCATGGACGGCGACGTACGCCAGGAGGTCTGGCGGCGCGATGGAGCACAGTGCTCGTCTGGTGGTCTTCAACACGGTGGCCCCCTGAAGGATCGGCTCGAGGTTCGGCTGGGCGGCGAGAAGCGTAGCGCCCAGGGCGTTACTGCGGCGTTATCGCCGGAACCAGGCCTCCTTCCTCACGGCCCTCGGCCCATCCCGCCATGAATTCCTCACTGCCGCGCAGCGGGCCGAGATGCCTCTCCGCAAGAATCGCGTCGAACGGATGCTGCGCCACTCCGAGGCCGTGGCGCACGACGCCGGCCCTCGCCTCGAGTGCCCCGGCCCGTCGCGCGTCGTGGGCGGACGCCGCGGCGTGGGCCATTCCGGAGAGGGTCTCTGCGAGGCCCCACTGGTCGGCGGCGTCGGTCTCGGCCGCGAGGCTCTCCTCGAGCAGGCGCTCAGCGGAGGCAAGTTCGCCGGTCAGGAGGCGCACGGCGGCGAGATGCCTGAGCGCGCGCGCCCGGTAGGTTTCGTCGCCGAGCCCGGCGAACAGGTCCCGCGCTTCGGCGAAGCGCCGGGCCGCGGCGTCGAGCCATCCCGTGTGCGTCAGGCCGGCGCCGTCGTTGAGCGTCGAGACCGCGAGGATCCACGGGTCAGCGGGGACGAGGCGGCGCGCCGCCGCCAGAGCCTCGGCAAGGAGGTGCGCCGCGTCCGGAAGCCTGCGGTCGGCGAGGGCGAGCATGCCCCTGAGCGTGAGCGCACTGCGCTGTTCGACCGTGTCTTCGCTCCCTTCGGCAAGCCGCGCGAGCTCTGCAGCATGGACGCGCGCCTCAGCCCAGTCGCCCTGGTGGTACGCGAGCCAGCCAGCGCCCCAGCGGGCGCGCGCGGCGAGGGAGGGATCGGCGTCGCGCACGGCCGCGCCCTGCGTGGCGGCAAGCGCCGCACGGAACCATGCGCGCCCCTCGGAGAACCCGCCCTGCCAGAGCCAGAACATCCACAGGGCGGTCGCGAGGCGGAGCGCGTCGGTCCCGCGCCGTGAGTCCTCGAAGTGCCGGAAGGCGAGCCGCAGGTTCCCGAGGTCCGCCGCGGCCTCTCGGTGCGCCTCCCGCTGGCCGGCGTGGCGCATGGCGCCGGCCGAAGCCTCGGCTCCGGCGAGGAACCAGTCCGCGTGCCGGTCCCGCGCCTCGCCGAGCGCGCCGGCAGCCGCGAGCCGCGCGGACCCGAACTCGCGTACGGCGTCCAGCATCCGGTAGCGGCCATGGGCCGCGGCCGGGTCGGGGACGAAGGCTAGGCTCTGGTCGACGAGTGCGCTGACCGCAGGCAGGGGGTCGCGGCCCAGCGCGGCGGCGGCGCCGGCGAGAGTCCAGCCGTCGAAGACGGACAGGTGCGCGAGCGCTTCCCGCCCCGCGTCGTCGAGGAGCCCGGAGCTCCATGCAACGGTCGCCTCGAGCGTGCGGTGCCGCTCGTCGTCGTCCACCGGTCCGCCGGTGAGGACGCCCAGCTGGGCGCTCAGCCGGTCCCGCAGGTCGGCGAGTTGGAGGTGGGCTACGCGCGCGGCGGCGAGCTCCAGTGCGAGCGGGATGCGCTGGACGCACTCGCAGATGTCCGCGATCAGGGGCTCGGCCGCCGAGAGGTCCACGCCGGGCCTGACCGTGGCCGCCCGCGCGCGGAACAGCTGGGCCGCGGCCGCCGCGTCCAGCGGCCCGACACGCACGAGCCGCTCGGCGACCAGCCGCAGGGGCGAACGGCTGGTCGCCAGGAACACCACGCCCGGGCACCTGCGCAGGGCCTCGGACAGGATCGCCGCAGCCTCGAGGACGCCCTCGAACGTGTCGCACACGACGAGCATCCGGCGCGTCCCAATAGCCTCGCACACCAGGTCCGCCACCGTCCCGTGGGCCGGGTTGGCGCCGACCGCCGTGGCGACCGCGAGCCCTGCTGCCTGCGTGTCCCGGCACCCGGCGAGCTGCACGAACGCTGCACCCTCCGGGAACGACGCCGCGCACGCGGCCGCCGCTGCGAGCGCCAGCCGCGTCTTCCCGACCCCGCCGGGGCCAGTGAGGGTCACGAGCCGGGCATCGGGCCCGGTGAGGAGGCCGACCAGACCAGCGAGGTCAGACTCGCGCCCCACGAGCGCGGACGCTGGCCGGGGCAAGGGCACGAGCGTGCTCACGGAGCCTTGTGACGCCGGGACCCCGTGGGCCACGGCGGCGAAGCGCTCCCGGTCAGGGCCGGTGAGGCCGAGCGCCTCGGCGAGCCGCGCCGTCGTGCCCGGGTAGAGGCGCGTGCGCAGCCCCCGCTCGGTGTCGCTCACCGCGCGGACGCTCAGTCCTGCGCGCTGGGCGAGGCCCTCTTGGGTGAGGCCGGCCGCCGTCCGGAGCCGCCGCAGCGCGGCACCGACGCCGCCGTCGGCGACCCTTGCGCTCCCTTCCACGCCACAAGGGTAGGCCCCCGCCTGCGCGGCCGACAGGGACGCCACCGTCCAGCGGCCCCCGCGGAAGTCGGTGGGCGGGTCGGTGGGTTCCCGTCGTGGTCCCGGATCCTCAGTGCGCGCACGCTGAGAGCACATCGACCTGAAGGAGGACACCATGTCAACCGAGACGTCGCGCGGCCTCGTGGAGCGCTTCTACCGTGAGGTGCTCAACGGGCGCAGGCTCGAGGTGATCGACGAGATCGCGGCCGAGGACTACTCCGAGCACGATCCGCTGCCGGGCCAGGGCGAGGGCCGTTCGGGGCTGCGGGACCGCGTCTCGATGCTCGTCGCCGCGCTCGATCCCAGCTTCACGGTGGAGGACGTCATCGCGGAGGGCGACCGCATCGTGGTCCGCTGGCGCAACCGGGGAACCCAGGTGGAGCCGTTCGCGGGCCTGCCGGCGAGCGGGAAGCCGTTCGATATCGCCGGCATCGACATCTACCGGGTGGCCGGCGGCCTGCTCGCCGAGCACTGGCACGTGGTGGACCAGCTCGCGATGCTGATGCAGCTGGGATTCGTGCCGGCGCCCGCGGCGGCTGCCCCATGAACCCTCCGCAGACGACGGCGTCGCCCGGCCCCGGGCACGCGACGCCCGCCGTCCTGTCCGCCGCTGCCCACCGTCGTCTCGGCAGCCTCGCGCCCGAGCTGGTCCTGCTGCGCCGGCGCTTCCACGCACACCCCGAGCTCGGCTTCGCCGAGCACGCCACGGCCGCGCTCGTCGCCCGGCGCCTCGACGGACTCGGGCTCGCTGTCCGGGCCGGAGTGGGCGGCACGGGGGTGGTCGGGGACCTGCACGGCGTCCGTCCGGGCCCGCGGGTGCTGGTGCGCGCCGAGTTGGACGCGGTCCCCGTCCGCGAGACGAGTGGACTTCCGTTCGCTGCGGACACCCCGGCAGCCGCGCCGGCGGGCCACCTGTGCGGGCACGACGTTCATCTCGCGGCGCTCATCGGCGTCGCTGCCGTCCTCAGCGGACTCCGCGAAGATCTCGCCGGCTCGTTCCGGTTCTGCCTCCAGCCGGCCGAGGAGCTCCTTGCGGGCGCGGCGGCGATGGTCGCGGAAGGGGTGCTCGACGGCGTCGACCTTGCCCTCGGCGCGCACGTCCTTTCCGGTCTCCCGTTCGGGACCGTCTCCGTCAACGCCGGAACGGTGCTCTCCGGCGCCGACTTCTTCCACCTGACCGTGAGGGGCGGGGGTGGCCACGCCGGAACGCCGGGCCAGTTCGCCGATGCCGTCCTGGCCGCGGCCCACGTGGCGACCGCGCTCCAGGCCCTCGTCGCCCGGGAAACCCCGGTCGGGGAAACGCTCGTGGTGGGCCTCGGCTCGATCCGCGGCGGCAATTCGGCGAATGCGGCTCCCGAGGAGGTCGTGGTCCTCGGGAACCTCCGCTGGTTCGACCCAGGGGTCGCGGACCGCGCGCGACGCCGGGTGGCCGAGATCGCTGCTGGGGTCGCCGGCGCGCTGGGGTGCTCCACGGGCCTGAAGTGGACGGGCCACGCGCCCTTGCTGGCCAACGATCCCGCCCTGGCCGCTGCCGCGGGCGGTGCGATCGCCGCGGAGCGGGTGGCCGCCGTCGTGCATGCCCCGCCGCTCACGGCGAGCGACGACTTCGCCGAGTTCTCCTCCCGCGTCCCCGGACTGTTCCTCGGCGTCGGCTGCGGCGGCCCTGATGCCGCGCCGCACCACCACCCGCGGTTCACTGTTGACGAGCGGGCAGTCCTGCTGACTGCGCGCGTGCTGGCCAGTGCCACTCTGGCGCTGTCGCAGGCTGCGCGGTAATGGGGCTCGCGCGACCCATCCCTTCCCTGAGACCATGGGGTGCATGGTGCGACGCGCAGCGTCCTCCCCGCCCCTCGTCCGGGCTCGCGCCGAGCCTCATTCCGGCGCCCGGTGGGCGGCTGCCAGGGTTCTGTTCATAGGGTTGGTCGGGGCCATTGCGGCCGCGGCCTTGGTGCTTGTCGTCCTGGCACCGCTGGCTGCCTTGGTCCTCGCGGCCGTGATCCTCATCGCGGCAGCCTCATGGAGATCGCCCGCCCGCCGCTCACGCGGCGTCCTCCTGATGCCCCTCGCCGCGACGTGGGGTGCAGCGGCCATGGTGGTCCTCGGGATCGGTTCGCTGGCCGTCCAGTCCTTCCTGTCGGGTGGCCTCGGCCCGAGCCCCAACTCGCGCCAAGGGGGAGAGAGCTCGGCCGCCCCCTCGATCCCGTCCGCCATTCCGGGCCCCACAGCGGGCGCGACACCCACGCCTCCCGTGGCCAGCTCCAGTCCCTCACCAGTCCCGGCGACGGGGGACACCCAGACGCCCCCGCCGGCCGGGGCTGCAGGTCCCCCTGCAGCGGTTCCGGCCGCTCCGGCTCCCGCGTTCGTGCCTACGTGGCCGCAGGTTGCTCCGCTCGCGCCCCTTCCTCGCACCTCACCCCAGCCCCTCACGCTCCGGGCTCCGGCGTCGGCTGCGGCGTTGCCGTCGGCGCTGGCGCCAGCCCTGGCTCCTGTGCCAGCCCCAGCGCCAGCCCAGGCTCCTGTTCCCGCCGCCGCCCCCGCCGCGACCCCGGCTGGACAGGCCACCCCTCCTGTCGCGCCCGCCCCTGCGGCGTCGCCCGCCACCGCCCCCCGAGGGAAGGGCCCGGGCCAGAACTGCGCAGGCGGTGTGGCTCCATGGGCTCCTCCCGCCTTTGCCGGACGGCCAGTCTGCAGCGCCCCACCCTGCGATGACCGGGGCGCATCAGGCCATCCGCCCGTGCCGGCTCCGCCCGAGTGCGCGAGCCGCTGACTCCTTGGGAGGCGGACGCTCGGGCCTGGGACCATAGCCCGATAACAGCCCCGTAACGCGCCGCACCCCTAGGATGGCGGCATGATCACGCTGTCCGAGGTCGGCGCCCACGTCTCCCCCGAGACCGGCACGCCCGGGAGGGCCGACTTCGGCGTGTACCTGCCCGGCATCACCTTCGACAAGGGGTACCGGGTCCGCGCCAAGGTGATCCACGAGGCGGACCAGTTCGTCCGCGGGATCGAACCGGTGGCCGTGTGGCTCAGCTGGATGAAGGGCACTGAGTATGACCTGTGGACGGGAGGGCTCTCCCTCTCCGCCGCGGCCGACCAGCAGCCCGGGACCCACTTCGGTTGGCCCGGACGCTACCTCTACAGGTACGAGCTGCTCCGCGAACCCGGCGGCATCCCGGGGGTTGCGGCCGTCCGGTTCGCGGACCCCTTCGGCAGGGACGCCGGGCTGGGCACCCTCTCGTCCTTCACGGCGCCTGCTCCCGCACCCTTCGCCTGGACCGACGGCGCGCACACCCCGCCATCCGTGGACGAGATGGTGGTCTACGAGCTGAACGTGCGCGAGTTCAACCAGGACTTCGACGGCGTCGTGACCCAGCTCGACTACCTGCGCGGGCTCGGGGTGAACGTCCTCGAGCTCATGCCCGTGACGAATGTCGGTGAGGACGTCGAATGGGGCTACACCCCCTTGGGCTACTTCTGCCCGGACGACCGCTTCGGCGGGTCGGCCGGGCTCAAGCGGCTCGTTGACGCGTGCCACGCGAAGGGGATGGCGGTCATCCTCGACGCCGTGTATGCCCACTCGCACCCGGACTTCGCGTATAACACGGTCTACGACTCCACCGGGGAGCCCAACCCGATGATGGGCCCCTTCGCGGGAGAGTTCTTCCCGCACCGCCCCGGCAGCGACTTCACGAAGGCATTCACCGCGCAGTACTTCACGGCGCTCAACAGGTTTTGGCTCGACGAGTACCACGTGGACGGCTTCCGCTACGACTACGTTCCCGGCTACTACGACGGGAACCCTGCCGGTCCCGGCTACCCCGCGCTCGCGTACGAGACCTACGAGTACTCGCGGACCCTTCCGCGCTTCCAGACCGCCTCCGGCGCCAGCTCGGTCATCCAGTGCTCCGAGAACCTCGACGACCCGATCGGGATGCTCTCACAGACCTACACGAACACGTGCTGGCAGAACCGGCTCATGGACGCCGCGCGCGGGATGGCCCGCGGCGGCTACGTCAGCGAGGACTTCGCGCACCTCCTCGACCCGGCGTTCGTCGGCTACCCGGACCGCTACAGCAATCCCGCCTCGGGCGAGACGTTCCCGGTCGCCCCGTTCCAGTACCTCGAGACCCATGACCACCAGCGCTTCCTGAACGAGTTCGGCAGGGCGCTCGCCCCGGATCTCCTCGAGCAGCCCTTCGGCGACCGCACGAAGTTCTACAAGACGCAGCCCTACGCCATCGGCCTGTTCACCGGGAAGGGCATCCCGTTCCTCTTCCAGGGGCAGGAGTTCGGCGAGAATTGGGGCCTGCCCGAGGACGGGATCGGGCGGAACCTCTTCGAGCGCCCACTGCACTGGGACTACTTCTACGACCCGCCGGGCAAGGCGCTCGTGCGCCTCTACCGCATCCTGGGCTCCCTGCGGAACGCCAGCCGCGCCCTCCGCGCCCGCGGCGACTTCTACTACTACTCGCGCCCGGACCACCTCAGCGCGAAGGTGCTCGCCTTCCGCCGCCATGCACCCGCCGACGGCGCCGCCCCACCGGAGGACTTCGCCGTCGCCCTCAATTTCGGCGACGCGCCCGCCACGGTTTGGCTCCCGCTGCAGGCCGCCGGCGACTGGCGCGAGCAGATCGACGGCGCGATGCTCCTGCACACGCTGCACGACGGCGACGAGGCGCTCGTGACCATCCCGCCGAACTACGGGCTCGTGTTCCGCAGGCTCTGACTGCTACTCCTCGATTACTCCTCGATGACATCCGCGATGGCCCGCAGGAGCCGCGCCACCCTCGTCGCGCGGTGCTCCGCGGCTCCCGCGGCCGCGGCGAGCGTCGCCTCGAGGGCCGCCACCTCGGCGTCGTCCGCGCGCTTCCCGACCGCGGTCAGCGTTCCCGCGCCGCCGGACGCCCCGCCGACGCCGGACGGCCCGGCAGGCTCCGGCGTTGCCGCTGGTCCCAGGAAGGTGCGGCCGAAGAGCGCCTTCTCGCCGTTGATCTTCGGGTGCTGCCGGTCCCCGAATCCGTCGACGACCCGCCCCAGGAACTGCTCATTGGTGAGCTTCCCGATCGCGTCGGCG
Source organism: Sinomonas flava (assembly GCF_039531875.1). Taxonomy (NCBI): domain Bacteria; kingdom Bacillati; phylum Actinomycetota; class Actinomycetes; order Micrococcales; family Micrococcaceae; genus Sinomonas; species Sinomonas flava. The sequence continues at coordinate 53,504 of NZ_BAAAQW010000001.1, forward strand.
AGCAGGGGCGAGGCCTTCGAGGTGAAGTCCCCGTGCCCCGCCGTCTCGTAGGCGAGCTCGGTGGGCTGGCAGGCGCTGAACAGGAGTTCCCGGTGGGGCTTCTGCTGCCCGTCCACGGGCCCACCAGGCGACGGCGCAGGCCCCCGGGATCCCGTGGCCGACGTGTAGCCGCGGCGCGCCCGGAACGCCTCGCGGTCGGCCTCGGACAGGACGATCCGCCGCGGAAGGCGCCGCAGCGTCGTCTCCTGCTCAAGCTCGGCCTGGGAGAGGATGCGGCGCTGCCCGTCGCCCGAATGGCACGAGTCGAAGAACAGCGTGAGAGCCACCCCTTCGGGGAGCTGGTCCCAGATGAGCCCGAGGTCGTCGTCGATGATGAGCTCGCCGGCGCGGAAGTCCACGGGGCAGAGCGCCTCGTCCTCCATATTGCCGCCCTGCCCGCTCGCCGCCTCGTCGCCGTCGAGGTCCGGCGCCGTCGTGCCGTGGCCCGCGTACTGGACCACGAGCGTGTCCCCGGGGGCGCTGGTCGAGACGAGCTCGAGCATCCTCAGCAGGACTTCCGACCGGGTCGCCTGCGCGTCGGCGAGGAGGTGCACGGCGAATCCGGCCTTCTCGAGTTCGGTGGCCCATGCCCCGGCGTCCGCGACGCAGCCCGAGAGCTGGTCGGCCCCGTCGGGGTAGGCGTTGATGCCGACGCACAGCGCCTTTCGCGTGGCCGAGTGCGGCCAGGTGGGGGCGGGGACGTCGCGGGGCTGGGTCGGCCAGAGCGGCTCCACGGCGCGCGGCAGCGGGAAGGGGGTGACGTCTTTGCGGTCCACGATGCGCCGCAGGACGCTCTCCATGGTGGCAGGGTCGTCGTCGAAGGCGCCGTGGCTCGTGGCGTCGCTGCTGCTGTACGGGCCGCTGTCCGCGACCGACCACACCACCTGGGCCGACGACGGCGAGTCCGGTTCGCCGAACCAGTCGCGCAGGTCCGGGTCGCTCCGCACCGAGTCCTGGAGGCCGAGGATGGGGTCGCCGATCCTCGGCTCGAACGCGGCCCGGACCAGATACAGCAGGCTCTTGCCGTAGACGCGCACGCAGTTGTCGGCGCGCTCGCGGTCATCGGTCATGGTGAACATCGAGAGCTGGCCGATCGACTGGTCCACCTCGTCCTTGACCTTCTCCTTGAAGAGGTCCGTGCGGACGGCGGGCGCCAGGAAGCTCACCGTCTCGAAGCGGTCCACGCCGGCTTTCACCGCGGCGGGGATGAAGTACGAGTGGAAGATCGAGCCTGCGCTGTGTCCCACGGCGTGGACAGTGAGCGCGCCGCGGTGCTCGTTCATGAAGGACCCCAGCGCGTCGGCGAAGACCGAGGCGCCGCCGCCGGCGCTCGCGGCCTCGGCGTACTCCTTCATCTCCCCCCAGACGCGTTCGCCCTGCCCGAACCGTGCGGCGAGCTCGACGATGCGGTCCTTGAAGTCGCCGGGTCCGCGGCTGCCGCCCAGCCATCCGGCGAGGGCGTCGGCGAGGGACGTCACGAGCCCGGTCTCCCACACAAAGTAGATGGGGTAGACGCCGTTCTCCTTCCACCATGGGATGCGCGACGCTGCGGCCCGCAGCCCGGCGGCCTCCGTGACGAGTCCGCCGTGGGCGTTGACCATGAGCGGCACCGGTCCGCTGCGTCCGGCGAGGAAGGCCGGCAGATGGGTCGCGAAGATCGCCTCCACATCCGCCGCCGTCGAGAAGTACTCGCCCTCTCCGTCCGGACCGTCGGCCAGCTGGCCCCGGCGGAGGTTGATGACGTGCGGCTTGAGCGCGGCGAGCTCCTCGTCGCTGAGCCCAGAGCCGCGGGGTGCGCTGGGGGTGGCTGGGATCGTCATGGCGGTGTCCTTCTGCTGGGTGGAGCCTCGGGAGGGGTGGGACGGCGGTGGGGCGCACGACGGCGCCCGGCGGCTAGGGCGAGAATTCCACCGTGGCGAGGGGGTGGGCATAGGCGGTGTAGGCGAGCCACGAGGCGTCCCCCTCGGCGCGGGCCTTCTGCCGGGCGGCCTTGACCGCCTCGCAGACCGTCTTCCCGCTGCGCAGTGCGGAGTAGAACGTCTCGGCGAACGCGAGTGCGGGCCGGTCGCCGACGCTCCACATGCACCCCACGAACGCCCCTGCGCCCCCGGCGAGGAACGCCGACGCGAACGCGTCTGCACCCGTGCGGGCGCCCTGCGCGAGCCCGCACGCGTTGAGCACCACGACGGGCCCCGGCTCGGCCTTCGGGTCCGGCCGGCGTCGGGGGAAGTCCGCGGTGAGCGAGGACGCGGGGTAGGCCGGAAGCGCGGCAACCCCAGCCTCGGCGACCGCGGCCAGGAGCAGCCGCTGCCCCTCGGCGTCGGACGCCCCGTGTCCCGCGAAGTGGAGGAGGTCGAACCCGCCCGCGCGCAGGAGCGACGAGAGGGAGGCAGCGTCGCCGGGCTCGATGGCGCTGGCACCGAGCGTGGAGAGGAACTCCGCCTCCCGGACCGTCTGGGTGAGGGCGAGCTCGCCCGTGTAGGAGGGGCACAGGTAGCGGCAGCGTCCTGCGCGGGCGCGGAGGCGGTGCGGGTGGACTACGCTGTACGCCCACCGGCCAAGGCCCGTCTCACCGAGGTAGCGCGGTGCCGAGGGCTCCCCGAGCTGTGCGAGCTCCCAGGGCACGGAGGCCTCGGTGCTCAGCAGCGCCAGCGCGTCGATCTGCTCCCAGGCCCACGTCAGGTCTGCGACCAGGTCCGCCGGAAGCAGCGCGTCGGCGAGCTCGGTTCCGAGCTGGGCGAGCCGCGACGCGAACCCGTCGGTGCCCCCGGCATCCCTCCATGAGTCGTCGATGCGCGCGAAGAGCGCGTCGAGGAAGGCGGCCTTGGACATCGCGGGGGCGCTCTCGTAGTGCCTCGGGAGCCCGTCGCCCAGCTCCAGGTCGAACTCGAACCTCCATGAGTCGCCGAAGACGTCCTCGTCGATCCGCAGCACCGGCGTTCCCGCCATCCTCGGATCGGGAGCGGTGGTCCAGGCATCGGCCTCCGCGGGCGGCGGGTCGGCGGGGGGCGCGTCGGTCACCTCGACGACGAGGGTCACCTCGGCGAGCGAGTACACCGAGGTCCCCTGCTTGACCACCACCGTCGCCTCGGCAGGCCCCGGCGCGCCGGCGATGACCTCGAAGGCGCGTTCGACGACCTCGGCCTCCTCGGGGAAGGGGACGTCGTCGAACCGGTCCGGCGTGCCGGGGACCACCTGGAGGTTCCGCCGGTGCAGCTTGAGACGCAGCGGCTCGCCCGGCACAGCCGCGAGCAGCGGCCGCGCGGCATGGGCGCTGTCCGGCAGCGCCGTGAGCTCGGTGCGGGAGATCCGGACCGTGACCGTTGCCCGCGCCTCGGGCCGGAGCGTCGACGGCATGTCGGCTGCGACCCACGCGGGCACGTGCGGCGGCGAGGCGGAACGGCTGCGTGGGAGCGTCACCACCCCCGGCGACGGGCGGGTGGCGCCGTTCGGCGGAGGGACCACCGCGGCGCCGTCGGGGAGGGGCGCGGGGGCGGCGGGGAGAGGGCCCATCCGCCCAGAGGCAGGGGCCTTGGCGAGCACCTCGGGCCGGACGGCCAGCAGCAGGAGCCGCGTGCCGCCGTCGTGCTTCCCGAGGCGGATCCGGAACACGCCCACGGCCGGCTCCCCGAAGCCATGGTCGATCTGGGCACTGACGAGCTCCGGCGTTCCGCCGGGCCGCAGCACCACGAGCACGAGTGAGCTGTCGGGGAACGGTGCGGCCACCGTGGCGCTGCCGGGACCGGGGGCCGCGGGGGCGAGGAGGACGAAGGCCTCGGCGAGACGGACGGGGACATCCGGGAAGAGGTCGAGGACCTCGGGCGGGAGGGGTTCTGGCGGGATGCGCTCCACGCGCCACCCGCCGGACGCCGACGCGTCCGCCAGAGGCTCAGCTGGGCCGTTAACCACGGCAGTTCCTCCTCGCACTGCTCGATCAGCCCCCAGCAGGCTGCCGAAAAGTATCGGCAGCGCCATGCTGACACAGGCGGCGGCCACCCGAAAGGGGCGGAATGCCCGCAGCGCGCGATGCGGGCGCCTCGCCCGTGCTGCCGCCGATTTCCGCGCGCCTGCCGTACTAAGGTAGAGCCGTAAGCGTCCTCACACGGGACGGCTGCCATTCACTGCCGCGACGGCTGCTGCCGCCCGGCGAGCGAGGGAGGCGCGGTGAGCCAGGAGCCAGAAGTCCGGTACGGCATGGTGCACGGCGCAGCCGCGGAGGCCGCGCTTCCGGTGGGGGCCTCAGGCCGCACCGTGATCCACGAGGCGGCCGTCGCCAAGGTCGCGGCCGCCGCCGCCCGGGACGTACCCGGCGTCCACTCGCTCGGCACCGCGCCTTCGCGGGCCCTCGGGGCCATCCGGGATGCCGTCGGCCAGACCGACCATGTCTCCGGCGTTCGCGCTGAGGTGGGACAGACCCAGGCGGCCGTCGACGTCACGCTTGTCGCGGCCTACGGCGTGCCGCTGCAGTCGCTCGCCGACAGGGTGAGGGCTGCGGTGTACCGGGCCGTCGAGGAGCTCACGGGCCTCGCGGTCATCGAAGTCAACGTCGAGATCGCGGACGTCTTCATCGGAGAGCCGAGGGTGGGCACCAAGCCTTCCGGAATCGAGGTGCAGTGAACCTGGTCGTGGTCGGCATGGGCTTCGGGGCGTTCCTCGCCTACATGTCCTTCCAGTTCGGCGTGGGGGGCTTCCTCGGGTCGCTCGTGTTCCTCGTCGTCGGCGCGGTCCTCGGGCGCGCCGCCGAGGGAAGGGTCGACCTCCGCCGTGTGTGGGAGGCGCTGACCGGGCGGCGATCCTCCTCGTGAGCATGGAAGCCTCGCCCGGCGCCCCTCAGCCAGGAGTGCCGGCACCGCCCGCCCATCCGCCGGCCTCGCATCCGCTCGCCGGCCACAACCGCGTGAGCACCCAGGCCCTGACCCGGCTCGCCCAGGCAGCCGCCGGGGCCGCGCTCGGCGTGGAGCCCACCGATGTGCGGGCCGACTGGTCGGACGACGCCGGCCTCCTCGCCCTCCGCATCGTCGCCCCCATCGCCATCCCGCACCTTGCGCTGGTCGACGGGCCCGAGGACCTTCTCCCGTGGGGCGGGAGCGTGTGGGAGCGTGCGGCCCGGGCGAAGGGACGGATCCTCGAGTCGGTGACGTCGCTGAGCGGGGCGATGCTGAGCCGCGTCGACATCCGCATCTCCGGTGTCCGTGTGGGCAGCCCGGTACTGCTCGAGGCGGCCGGCCATGGCTGACCATGGCACGCTCGAGAAGCGCGAGGCGCCGCACGGGCTGGACCGCGCGGTCCAGCGCGAGGTGACCTCGTCGAGGGCCTACCTGGTGGGCCTCGTCGCGCTCGCGGTCGCGGCGCTGTGCGCGTACCTCCTCCTCGAGACGACCCTCCAGGCCCTCGGCCAGCACGAGTGGCTCGTCAACCCTGAGGCGGCGGCCCGTGCCGTCGCGGCCCTTCCCAACGGCACGAACCGCGCGCTCCTCGGCCTCTTCGGCGCCGTCGTGGCCATGGCCGGCCTGGCCCTCGTCATCCTCGCGGCCCGCCCCGGCCGTCGCGGACGGCGCGAGCTGCCGGGCGGGCGCATCGCCGTCGTGGTCGACGACGAGGTGCTCGCCTCCGCGCTTGCGCGCCGGGCCCGCGCCGCCGCGGTCGTGCGGCCGGAGCAGGTGAGCGTGGTGGTTTCCGCGGGGGAGGCTGTGGTCAACGTCCGGCCCACCTCGGGGATCCCCGTACGGGCCGAGGACGTCCTGGCAGCGACCGAGGACGAACTCGGCCGGCTGGGGCCACGGCCGTACCCGCAGCTCCGGGTCCGCGTCGAGGGGAGCGGGGTGGTCGGCGCATGAACGGCACGCCGCGGACGCTGAACCGCGTGCTCATCGCGGTCTTCGGGCTTCTGGTCTTTGCGACGGGGGCCCTGATGCTCCTGCTCGCCGCCATGCCAGCCTTCGCGCAGTGGTGGCAGTCCTGGGCGCCGGACGCCGCCGTGCGGGCGGGCGCGGCCTTCGAGGCCACGCACTTCCCGGGCACGCGGGTGTCGTGGCTCTGGCTCATCGCCGCCGCGCTCGCAGTCCTCATCGTGCTGCTCATGGTCTGGTGGGTTTCGCAGCAGGGGACCGGCCGCCGTGACCTGATTGCCGCCACGGCGCCCGACGGCGGCACAGGCCCGGGCGGGCAGCTCGCCGAGGGCGAGGTGCCCGGCATGGTGGGCATCGCCGCCGCTGCCGTCGACCAGGCCCTGCGCGGGGTCCTCGCCGAGCGCAAGGACGTGCTCAGCACGGCCGTCGCGGCAGTCGAGTTCGAGGGGCGGACGGCGCTGCGCATCCGCACAGTGGCGCGGCAGGGCGCGGACCCGGGCGCCATTGCTGCCGAGGTCGAACAGCTCGTCCGGTGCCTGGACCTCGTGATGGGAACCGCCGTCCCGGTGCTCCTCCACGTCACCTCCGGCGCGCGCGCCCGCTTCAGCCGCGCCGAACGCGTCCGGTGACCGGCCCGAACGCCGAGAAGGCGAAGGACCTCGCGGGGGAGGCGGCCGAGAAGGCCAAGGAGTTCGCCGAGGACGCGGTCGAGAACGTCCGGGACCTGGCGTCTGAGGCCGCCCAGAACGTCAGGGAACTCGCCGCCGACATCGCTCGGAACGTGAAGGGGCGCAAGGCCGAATAGGGCTCTCGTGAGGGGATGGTCACAGAGAGGACACGAAATGCGTAAGCGCTTGCACTGCCGTGTTGCCGTTGCCTAGTGTGAGGTCCACCACAACACCCTTTTGGGGCGCCACCAGGGCCGCCTCACAGACACGGGAGTCGAGCATGAGAAACCGCAAGTTCTCGAGGTATGCCCCTCCATTGGCCGTCGCAGGCGTCTTGGCGCTGGCCCTCTCCGCCTGTGGCGGCGGAGGCGGCGGCGGAACCTCCGGCGGAGGGCAGAGCAGTGGCGGCCTGAGTGGCGACGCCGCGAACAACCTCGACGGGCGCGGACCCATCACCTACGTCCAGGGCAAGGACAACTCGAACGTCGTCCGTCCGCTCGTCGACAAGTGGAACGCAGCCCACCCGAACGAGAAGGTCACGTTCAAGGAGCAGTCGGACCAGGCCGACCAGCAGCACGACGACCTCGTGCAGCACTTCCAGGCCAAGGACGCGAACTACGACGTCGTCGATGTCGACGTCGTCTGGACCGCCGAGTTCGCCGCGAAGGGCTGGCTCCAGCCGCTCAAGGACAAGACGACGATCGACACCTCGGCCATGCTCCCGGCGACCGTCAAGACGGCGACCTACGGCGGCACCCTGTACGCCGCGCCGCAGACCTCCGACGGCGGCCTCCTGTACTACCGCAAGGATCTCGTGCCCAACCCGCCCAAGACGTGGGACGAGATGATGGGCATGTGCTCGATCGCGAAGCAGAACAACATCGGCTGCTACGCGGGCCAGTTCCAGAAGTACGAGGGCCTCACTGTCAACGCGTCTGAGGCGATCAACTCGTTCGGCGGCAAGATCGTCGACGACCAGGGCAAGGCCGCGGTCAACTCCCCGGAGGCGAAGACCGGTCTGGGCAAGCTCGTCGATGCCTTCAAGAGCGGGAACATCCCGCAGGAGGCCATCACCTACCAGGAGGAGCAGGGCCGGACGGCGTTCCAGGACGGCAAGCTCATGTTCCTTCGCAACTGGCCCTACGTCTACAACATCGTGAACAAGACCGACGGCTCCTCCAAGGTCGCCGACAAGTTCGGCATCGCCCCGCTTCCGGGCAAGGACGGGCCGGGTGCGTCGTCGCTCGGCGGCCACAACATCGCGATGAGCGTCTACTCGAAGAACAAGGCGACCGCCCTCGACTTCATGAAGTTCATGACCAGCGAGGAGACGGAGAAGTTCTACGCGACGCAGGGCTCGCTGGCGCCGGTGCTCGGCAGCCTGTACACGGACAAGGACCTGACGGCCAAGCTCGCGTACCTGCCGGTGCTCAAGACGTCCATCGAGAACGCTGTGCCGCGTCCGGTCACGCCGTACTACCCGGCCGTGACCAAGGCGGTGCAGGACAACGCCTACTCCGCCCTGAAGGGGGAGAAGTCGGTCGACCAAGCGCTGTCCGACATGCAGTCGGCCATCGACGCGGC
>NZ_BAAAQW010000001.1:61694-67076 GCF_039531875.1 Sinomonas flava
ATGTCCACGAAACTCCCGGAGCGCACCGAGACGAAGGCCGCCGAGGCCCGCCACATGCCCGGTCGCGAGAGCGCCGACAGGAAGCAGGTGACGCAGGGCCGCTGGGCTTACACCCTGCTGACGCCGACCCTCATCCTGCTCGCCGTCGTCATCATCTACCCGGTGGTGAACGCCATCATCATGTCCTTCCAGAAGGACGCAGGCCTCAACCCGGCCACCGGGTTCTTCGAGGAGGGCGGCCCGGCCGGATTCGACAACTACGCGCACTGGCTCTTCCAGCAGTGCAACGGCGCCCCGTGCCCTCCCGGCACTCTCGGCGCCCAGTTCTGGAACTCCTTCGGCACCACCTTCTTCTTCACGGTCGTGACCGTGGCCTTTGAGACGGTGCTGGGGTTCTGGATGGCGGTCATCATGGCGCGGTCGTTCCGCGGACGCAGCGCCGTGCGCGCGGCGGTCCTCGTGCCATGGGCCATTCCCACTGCCGTGACGGCGAAGCTGTGGTTCTTCATCTTCGCGTTCGACGGGATCGCCAACAAGCTGTTCGGCACCCAAATCCTCTGGACAGGCTCCGAGTGGCCGGCCAAGTGGGCCATCATCATCGCCGACGTCTGGAAGACCACCCCCTTCATGGCGCTCCTGATCCTCGCGGGCCTGCAGCTCATACCGGACGAAGTCTACGAGGCTGCCAAGGTCGATGGAGCCTCGTCCTGGCAGCGCTTCACGCAGATCACGCTGCCGCTCGTCAAGCCCGCGCTCATGGTCGCGGTGCTGTTCCGCGTCCTCGATGCCCTGCGCATGTTCGACCTGCCCTACATCATGACCCAAGGCGGCAACAACACGTCGACGCTCTCGATCCTGGTCGTCGACCAGATCCGACAAGGCTTCAACGCAGCAGCCGCGCTGTCGACCATCACGTTCCTCGTGATCTTCATCGTGGCCTTCATCTTCGTCCGCTTCCTCGGCGCCAATGCCGTCGGTGCGGCCACGTCCTCGGGGAGGAAGTGACATGGCAGCGACAGCAACCCTGCCTCGGACCGCAACTGTCCCGGAGCGCCGCAAGCGCTTCGACTGGGCCTCGCTCCGGACGTATATCTCCGCTGCGGTCATCCTGATCTGGTGCCTCGCCCCGGCCTACTGGATGATTGTCACCGCGTTCCGTGACACGGCGTACACGTTCGATCCGACGTTCTTCTTCACCCATGTCACGTGGGACAACTTCTCGACAGTGTTCGATGAGAACCTCGGCAACCACTTCGGCCGCAACCTGCTCAACAGCCTCATCGTGGCCGGCGCGACCACGATTGTCGCCCTCGTCGTGGGCGTCTTCGCGGCCTATGCCCTCGCCCGGCTGAACTTCCGGTTCAAGTTCGCCGTCCTCGGATTCATCCTCGGGGCGTCGATGTTCCCGGGCGTCGCCCTCGTGACGCCGCTGTTCCAGCTGTTCACCAACATCGGGTGGATGGGCACGTATCAGGCGCTCATCATTCCCAACATCTCGTTCGTCCTGCCGCTGACCGTCTACACGCTCACCTCGTTCTTCCGCGAGATGCCGTGGGAGCTGGAGGAGTCGGCGCGCATCGACGGCTGCACCCAGGGGCAGGCTTTCCGGAAGGTCATCCTCCCGCTGGCCGCACCGGCGACGTTCACGACGGCGATCCTCGCCTTCATCTCGGCATGGAACGAGTTCCTCATCGCGAGCCAGCTCTCCTCGGACTCAACACGCACCGTCACGGTGGCGATCGCGTACTTTGCCGGCGCGCAGCCGCATCAGGAGCCGTACACGGCGGTCATGGCTGCCGGCACTATCGTGACCGTGCCGCTCGTGATCCTCGTGCTGGTGTTCCAGCGCAAGATCGTTGCCGGCCTCACCGCCGGCGCGGTGAAGTGACGCCGGCGCAGGCGCCCGATCCGTTTTCGGTGGGAGGGGCGGCCTACCGCCGCTCCTCCCGCCATCGGAAGGCTGTCGTCGAGCAGTTCGAGATCTTCATGGGCTTCCTGGGCTTCTGGGGGGTCGTGCTGCTCGGGGTGACCGCGTGGCTTGAGATCACGGGCCAGTTCGCGCTGGGCTGGGCCCTCGGGCTGCTCGCCGTCGTCCTCGCGATGGCCGGCCTCTGGGCATTGCGGCGGAAGGTGCTCCGCGGGGCCGCGAACGACAACGAGGAGTGAGGTTCCGCCGGTTCAGCGGATGCCTCCCGGGAGAGGGCAATGGTAGGCATCGAAGAAGTCGCGGCAGCGGCGGGGGTCTCGACGGCCACGGTCTCGCGGGCCATCCGCGGACTGCCGCGGGTGTCTCCCAAGACGCGGGCGAAGATCCTCGCCACGGCCAAGGAACTCGGCTATGTCCCGTCGTCAGCCGCGTCGCGGCTGGCGACGGGCAAGACACGCACGATCGGCGTGCTTGCCCCGTACGTCGACCGGTGGTTCTTCGGGAAGGCGATTGCGGGGGTCGACCAGGAGCTGCATGGGCGAGGCTACAACCTGTCCCTCTTCAATCTCGGCGGTCGTACCGCCCCCCGTGAGCGGCTCTTCAGCCGCTCGATGGTCCACAAGCAGATCGACGCGCTCCTACTGCTGTGCATGTTCCTCCACCCGGAGGAAATCGACGACCTGCATGCGATCGACATCCCGCTCGTGGTCGTGGGGGGACCCGTCCCGGGGTGTCCCAATGTGGGGATCGACGACTACTTGGCCGCGCGCTCCATCACCGAGCACCTCATCGACCTCGGGCACCGGCACATCGCGCTCCTCCACGGACAGGATGACTCCGACCTGAACTTCTCGGTTCCGAAGATCCGGGTCGAGGGTTTCCACGACGCCGTCCATGCCGCGGGCCTCGAGCTCCACCCCGATGCCTCCCTGTTCGGGAACTTCACGGTGCAGAGCGGGGTCGAGGCGATGCGACGCTTCATGGACCTCCCGGAGCCGCGGCCTACGGCGGTTGTGTGCGCGTCGGACGAAATGGCCCTCGGCGTGCTCTTCGAGGCGGCCCGGCAGGGGGTGCGGGTGCCGCAGGACCTCTCGGTGGTCGGCATCGACGGCCACGAGATGGGCGAGTGCGCCGGGCTCACCACCGTGTGGCAGGATCCGACGGCCCAGGCGCGCCGCGGGACCCAGATGCTCATGGGGGAGCTCGGGGGCGATTCCGGGGCGGTGCGCAGCGAGCTCGCCGAGCAGCGGCTCATCGTCCGCGAGACCACCGCGCCGCCCCGAGTGGCATAGCAAGGACTCATTTCTCGTTTCTCGAACGTCTGAATGGACGTCGCTTGGGTAGTGGCCAGATTGTCACACCCGCTCGACCCTCAAGGATCGCGAGAGGAACCGATGATGACTGATCCATATTCGACTACCCCAGGTACACCGCCGCGCCCTGACTCGAAGCCGGCCGCCGCCAAGCAGGAGGCCGAGGGTGTCGCTGCGGAGGCAGCCTCCTCTGCTGGCGCCGTCAAGGACGTCGCGAAGCAGGAGGCGACCACGGTCGCCAAGGAAGCCAAGTACCAGGCCAAAGACCTCATCCACCAGAGCCGCCAGGAGCTGATGGACCAGGCGGCCCAGCAGCAGACGCGCGCGGCCGAGGGCTTGAGGTCCATCCACCGGGAGCTCAGCTCCATGGCGTCCAACAGCGAGCATGAAGGGGTCGGCACCGATCTGGTCCGCCAGGCAGCAGAGAAGTCGGCCAGCTTCGCTGACTGGCTCGACCAGCGCGACCCGGGTTCGCTCCTTCAAGAGGTCAAGTCCTACGCACGCCGCCGCCCTGGCGCGTTCCTGGCCCTTGCGGCCGGCGCGGGGCTGCTCGCCGGACGGCTCAGCCGATCGCTCGCGGCGGGGGCCACCGACGAATCGAACGGCGCTGCCCAGCGCCAGTACCCCGCCGGTACCCAGTACCCCGCCGGTACCCAGTACTCCACCGGTACCCAGTACCCGAGCGGTACCGAGTACGGAGCTGGCACCGAGTACGCCGCGGGGAGCCAGTACGGTGACGGCCAGTACGGTGATGGCCAGTACGCGGCCGCCCAGTATGGCGAGGGCCAGTATGCCGGGGGCCAGTACTCGGGCGGCACTGCTGGAACGGGCACGCCGGCCGCTGATCTGGGCCAGGGCGCCGCATACCCCGCACCGCAGGGTGACGGCTACGGCCAGGGTGCGGCGCCGAGCGCCTACACGCCGGCCCGCGGCGAGGACGGCGCCCTGACGAACGCCGTCGACGAGGGCGGGGCGTACGGCCAGACCCCGGGCCAGGACGCGGCATATCGCGAGTACGAGAACGAGGACGGTGAGGGTGCCGGCGGTGTGCAGGGCGAGGTCCCGCCGTTGGACACGGAGCGACTGCGCCGGGAGAGGGATGATCTGCGATGAGCCACGTCCCCGACTACGGAACTCCGTCGCCGGGCGCGCCCACCGCAGCTGGGGCCGTGCCGCCAGCGGAGCAGAAGGCCGCATCATCGTCGCTGGGTGACCTGGTCGGCGATGTGGCGGCGGACCTCTCGATGCTCATGCGCCAGGAGCTCGAGCTCGCCAAGGCCGAGGTCAGGCAGTCCGCCACGAGGGCGGGCAAGGGCGCGGGCATGTACGCGGGGGCCGGAGTGGCAGGCCACTTCGTCCTGCTGTTCCTGTCGCTGGCGCTCTGGTGGGCGCTCGGCTACTACTTCACCGGGCTCGGGTGGTCTGCCGTCATCGTGGCAGTCATCTGGGGCATCATCGCGGCCGTCCTCGCCGCCCGGGCGAAGAAGGAGATGGCAGCGATCAAGGGCCTCCCGCGCACCACCGACACAGTGAAGAAGATTCCCGAAGCACTCAAGCCGAGTGAGGAGCCACGATGAGCCAGAATCCTGATGCCATTCGAGCCGACATCGAGCACACCCGCGAACGGCTTGGCTACGACGTCGACGCGGTGGCGGACAAGGTGACCCCGTCGCATATCGCCCACCGCCAGGGCCAGAAGATCAAGGGGGCGATGAACAGCATGAAGGACCGAGTCATGGGTGCCGCCGACGACGTCTCGGAGGGTACGCACGGGGCGATGTCCGACGCCGGCGCGGCGGTCGACCGCACCCAGCAGCGCGTTGTGCGGAAGACGCAGGGCAACCCGCTCGCGGCGGGCCTCATCGCCTTCGGCGCGGGCCTGCTCGTGTCCTCCCTCATCCCGCCGAGCGAGAAGGAGCGGGAGGTCGCGCAGACCCTGAAGGAGAAGGCCGAGCCGGTGACCGACCAGCTCAAGGGCGCCGCCTCCGAGGTCGCCTCGAATCTGAAACAGCCGGCGCAGGAGGCCGTGGAGAGCGTCAAGGGCACCGCGTCCGAGAGTGCGCAGGCCGTGAAGGAAGAGGCCCAGGACCAGAAGCAGGTCGTGCAGGAGCGGGCGCAGGACGCCCAGCAGAACCTGCGCGA
>NZ_BAAAQW010000001.1:67131-162232 GCF_039531875.1 Sinomonas flava
GCGCCGCCGTCGTGCGTCCCGCTGCGGACGGCGGGTCAGGAGGCGCGGGCGAGCTGGCGAATGGGGATCCAGCGGGAGGCGAGCCGGCGGTAGGCCGCTGCGGCGCCGGTCATGTCGCCCTCGGCGAGGCATTCGATGCCGAGGAGCACGTCGGTCGGGGACTCGTCGGGGTAGACCCGGTCCGCCACGGCGCCGTAGTCGAGCTCGACTGCCGAGTCCGGGTGGAACTCCTCGAGCCATTCCGTGAGGGACGTGAGCTCGTCGAGGAGGTTCATCTCGGGGGCGGCGAGGGCGAGGTTAGCCACCGCGAAGCGTGCCCGGTGCAGCGCCTTGGCCCACGTCGTAGTGATCCGGACGGTCTGGACGTGGTCGTCCTCCTCGACCACCTCGGTGGCGTCCTGTTCGTGGAACAGCACGAACCAGCTGAACGGTATCCCCCACAGCGATTCGCGAGTGTTGATCCGGGGCGTGCCGGGCTCGGAGGCGATCCGGTCGACGCGCTCCTGGTGCTTGGCGCGGGCCGGGGCCGGCAGCAGCACCGTGGCGAGCGGGGTCGGGGCCGTCGTGAGCACCGATTCAGCCGCGAGACCCGCCCGCAGGACAAGCTGCGAGGGGCAGTAGAGGGTCCGCCCGTCGATCGTGACCGTCCGCGTGAACTCCGCGTCGTCGTCCGGGAAGGGATCCCCCGAGGAGGAGATGATGCGTCCCAGCGCCGCCTCTGACTCGGCGGTCTCGAGGCCCCGGCGCCCTGGCTCGCGCCCTGCGAGACTGTGCTCCATGCGGGCGCGCTCCTCAGGGCTGAAGGCCTCGAGTGGCTCGTAGACCCGCAGGTGTGAGGACAGGGGACCGTGGTACGGGCTCATGTCCTGCCGCCCGCCCGGAACCGGGTCCCGGGACGCCGCCAGATCACGGACCCTCCGCCAGCTCCACGACGACGGGCGCGTGGTCGGAGGCGCCCTTGCCCTTCCGCTCCTCGCGGTCGATGTGCGCGTTGACCACTCGGGCGGCGAGCGCGGGGGAGGCCAGCACGAAGTCGATGCGCATGCCTTCCTTCCGCGGGAAGCGGAGCTGGGTGTAGTCCCAGTAGGTGTAGACGCCGGGGCCCGGGGTGTGGCGCCGCACCACGTCCTCGTAGCCGCTGGCCTCGAAGGCGCGGAATGCGTCCCGCTCGGGCTCGCTCACGTGCGTGTAGCCCTCGGTGCGGAAGAGCTCGATGTCCCACACGTCCTCGTCCCGGGGCGCGATGTTCCAGTCGCCCACGAGGGCGATCTGGGCGTCCGGGTCCTGCGCGACCCATTCGGCGGCGTGGCCGTTCAGGACCTTGAGCCACTCGAGCTTGTAGGGCATGTGCTCGTCATCGAGGGCGCGGCCGTTGGGGACGTAGAGGCTCCAGACCCGGACGCCGGCGCAGGTAGCTGCCATGGCGCGCGCCTCCTGCACGCCGTCCTTGCCGCCCTTGCCGAAGACGGGCTGGTCGGGGAAGGTCCGCTCGACGTCGGTCAGGCCCACGCGGGACGCGATCGCGACACCGTTCCACTGGTTGACGCCGAAGTGTGCCACCTCGTAGCCGTTGCGCTCGAAGAGCTCCCAGGGGAAGTTCTCGTCCTTGCACTTCGTCTCCTGGATCGCCAGCACGTCCACGTCGCTGCGCAGGAGCCAGTTCTCGACACGGTCGGCTCGGGCGCGGAGGGAGTTGACGTTCCAGGTAGCGATCTTCACGCCGCCCACGCTATCAATCACCGCAGCGAGTCGGCACCGTGCGGTGCCGACTCGCTGCGATGTGAGGGTGGAGGATCGCTACTTCGTCCAGGCTGTCGCGCCCTCGCGCCACCACGTGTCGAAGCGGGTCACGGGGGTGGCGCGCTTGTGCCGGGTCAGGAGGTAGCGCTTCTCGATGGACTCGGCGGCGGAGTCGGACACCTCGCGCCCCTCGAGGTAGTCGTCGATCTCCTCATACGTGATGCCGAGCTCGTGCTCGTCATGCCGGCCAGGCTGCAGGTCGAGCAGGTCCGCCGTCGGAATCTTCTCCGACACACGCTCAGGGGCTCCGAGGTGCCGGAGGAGGGCTCGGTTCTGGCGCTTGTTGAGGCCGAACAGCGGCAGGATGTCCGCGCCGCCGTCGCCATACTTGGTGAAGAAGCCGGTGACCGACTCCGCGCCGTGGTCCGTGCCGATCACGAGGAGATTCCGCTCGCCGGCGATCATGTACTGGGCGATCATCCGGGCCCGCGCCTTGGTGTTGCCGCGCACGAAGTCGGTCAGCTCGTCGTCCGACGTCCGCTCGAACTCCTGCTCGAACCCTTCCACCGCAGGCTTCACGTTGAACGTCCACTCGGTCTTGGCCTTGATGAAGTCGAGGGCTGCCTGGGCGTCCTCCTCGTCGTGCTGGACGCCGTGGGGCAGCCGGACGGCGACGAAGTCCGCGTCGACGCCCTCGTCCGCGAGCGAGTCGACCGCGAGCTGGGCCAGTCGCCCGGCGAGGGAGGAGTCGAGGCCTCCGCTGATGCCGAGGACGAAGCCCTTGGTGCCCGTGGCCTTGAGGTAGTCCTTGAGGAATCCGACGCGGGCCGCCACTTCCGCGGCCGGGTCGATCTCGGGCTTGACGCCCATCTCCTCGATGATCTTCGCCTGGAGTTCGCGCATGGGCCTAGCGTAGACCAGCCTCGGTGCCGGGACACGCGGGCACGTGGGGTCAGGTGGCCTCCCACATGTGGGCCATCTCCACGAGGGACTGCTCCACGATCTTCTCCATGCCCGCGCGCGCCGCCGGCCCGTCCCCGCGCTGGATCGCCGCCGCGACGTCCATGTGCCACTCGAGCGCGGCGTGGTCCGGCAGCTGTGGCATGAGCCCGTACTGGACGCGTCCTTCAAGGACCTCCTGGGTGAGGAGGTGCAGCTTGCCGATCATCCGGTTCCCGCTCGCGGCGAGCACCATGTGGTGGAACGTGACGTCGAGGTCCAGGAACGCCTGCTGCCGCCCGGTCTTCCCCGCCGCCCACATCGAGGCCGCGAGCCGGACGATCTCCTCGCGCTCGGCGTCGCTGGCGCGCTCGGCGGCCAGCAGCGCGGCGAACGGCTCGACCGCGTTGCGCAGCTCCGTGAGCTCGCGCAGCTGGGTCAGCCGGGCCGGGGAGGCGAGCTTCCATCGGATCACCTGCGGGTTGAAGGCGTCCCACGACTCCTCGGGCAGCACGACCGTGCCGACGCGGCGCCTTGCCTCCACGAGCCCCAGCGACGAGAGCACGCGGAGCACCTCCCGCACGAGGGTCCGCGAGATGCCGAACTGCGCCTCGAGCTCGTCGGAGTTCAGGACGGACGACGGCGGGAGCTCGCCGGAGCAGATTCCCGCGCCGAGCGCGTCGAGGATCTGGGTGTGGCGCCGCGATGCGGTGGCGGCCACAGCGACGAGGGGCCCCGACGGCGGCGGCGAGCTGTCGCCGTCGTCCGTGGAGGCTGTCTGCAGCTCCGTCGCGTGCACCATGGAGAAATCATACTGTGACGTGGGCAACTCTTGAATACGTACTACTTATAACTTAGTGTCGCTGCTGAGATCCGACGTAAAGGGGCGTCGGACGCGGGTCGCCACGGCGATCCGAGAGATTGGAGTTCAACGGTGAAGGTTCAGTCATTCATCAGGGCGGCGGCCGTTGCCGCCATCGCGAGTCTGGGGCTCGCGGCCTGCGGTTCAGGGAGCAGCGGAGGCAACGAGAGCAGCGACGCTGCCGGACCCCTGCGCGTCACGCTGGCCAACCACGTGTGGACCGAGCAGATCAAGGCGGCCATCCCGGAGTTCGAGAAGGAGACCGGGGTCAAGGTCGAGCTCACCCAGCTCGGCGAGGACCAGCTCTCGGACCAGTACAACGTCAAGCTCAACGCGGGCAGCGAGGACATCGACGTGATGATGTACCGCCCCCTGCAGGAGGGCAAGCTCTTCGCGAAGAACAAGTACCTCGCCGACCTCTCGGACAACGTCAAGAAGGACTCGTCCTGGGACTGGAACGACTTCCAGCAGAACACCGTCGCGGCGACGACCTCTGACGGCAAGGTGGTCGGCGTGCCGATCATCACCGAGCGCGAGGTGCTCTACTACCGCAAGGACCTCCTCCAGGCCGCCGGCATCAGCGTGCCCAAGACCATGGACGAGCTCAAGGACGCCGCGGCCAAGATCAAGGCCTCCAACCCGGACACGGCCGGCTTCGTGGCCCGTACGGGCAAGTCGACCGCGGTGACCCAGTTCTCGAGCTTCCTGTACAGCTTCGGCGGCGACTTCATGAAGGACGGCAAGGCTTCGATCAACACGGACGAGGCCAAGAAGGCCTACGCCTTCTACGGTGGCCTCATCAAGGACTCCGGCCCGGCCAACGTCTCCACCGACATGAGCTGGCCCGAGGCGATGGCCATCTTCACCCAGGGCAAGGCCGCGTTCTACACCGAGGCCGACTCGCTCTACAAGAACGCCACCGACCCCGCCAAGTCCAAGGTCGCAGACAAGGTCGGCTTCGCGCCGCTGCCCGCGGGCCCCGCCGGCTCCAAGCCGTACAACATCCCGTCCTGGGCGCTCGGCATCAACGATGCCTCCAAGCACAAGAACAACGCGTGGAAGTTCGTGCAGTGGGCGACCTCGAAGGAGCGCACGCTCGCGACCCAGAAGGCCGGCGTGCCCGGCGCCCGCACGTCCGTCTGGTCGAGCTCGGACGGGATCTCGACCTACCCGAAGGACCTCGCGGACGCGATCACCGTCAGCGCCAAGAACGGCGTCGGCCACGACCGGCCCGAGGTCGTGACGGTGAGCAAGGCCCGCGAGATCGTCGGCGCGCCCATCGTCGCCGCCATCACCGGCGCGGACTCGGCGAAGGCCGCCGACCAGGCCCAGTCCGACTTCTCGAAGTTCCTCGAGTCGGACAAGTAGCCGCACCGATCCGCCGGCAACAGGCCGGGGTGCGCGACCGCCGTCGTGCGTCCCGGCCTGACCGGCCCGATCCCTGGCAAGGTAACCCATGGCTTCCACGACCATCGACCCGGACCTCACCAACGCCCCGCCGCTGCGGCCCCGCCCCACCTCGGCCTTCTCCACGTGGGCCAACCGCCACCGCAAGTGGCTCTTCGCGGCACCCGCCATGGCCTTCGTGGCCATCCTCATCGTCGTCCCTCTCGTCTGGACCGCGTACCTGTCTCTGACGGACGCTCGCGGGTCCGTGCGGGCGGCGGCCGATTTCGTCGGCCTGAAGAACTACCTCACCGTCCTAACTGACACCGCCCGCTTCTGGCCGGCCGTGGGCCGCACAGTGCTGTTCACCGGGGTCGTTCTCGTGTTCGAGGTGGTCCTCGGCATGTGCATCGCACTCCTGCTGTGGCGTCCCTTCCGGGGCGAGCGCTGGGTCCGCGTCGCCGTCCTGCTCCCGCTCGTGGCGACTCCGGTGGCCGTCGGCATGATGTGGCGGCTCATCTTCGACCCGAACATCGGCTTCGCCAACCAGGCGCTCGGCTGGTTCGGCATCCCACCCCAGCCGTGGCTCGCGGGCCAGGAGTCGGCGCTGTGGACCACGATGTTCATCGACGTGTGGCAGTGGACGCCGATGGTCGCGCTCATCCTCCTCGCGGGCCTCACGTCCCTCTCCGACGAGCCGCAGGAGGCCGCGAAGATCGACGGCGCGAGCACGTGGCAGCGGTTCTGGTTCGTCACCCTGCCGCTCATGATGCCCACCGTGGTCGTGGCGATCCTCCTGCGCGGCATCGACGCGCTCAAGACCTTCGACATCCTCTACGCGACCAAGGGCAAGGGCGGCGGCTCGTTCAACGAGGTCGAGACGCTCAACGTCTACGCCTACGGCCTCTCGTTCGACTACAACCAGTACGGCGTCTCCTCCACCGTGCTGATCCTGTTCTTCCTCCTCATCATCGGCGTCATGTGGGCCCTCACCGGCCGCAAGAAGAAGGAGTCCTGAGATGGCACGCACGACGGCGCTCCCCGCCTCGGGCGCGACGCCTGCCCGCCGCCGCAAGCCGGCCTCGACCCGCGTGTACCCGACGTTCAGGGTCGTGGCCCTCATCGCGACGGTGGTCGCGCTCATCCTGCCCCTCGTGTGGATGGTCCTGGCGTCGCTGAAGACCAACGTGGACATCTATGACCCGTCCAAGTCGATCCTGTTCGAGCCCACGTTCGAGAACTACGTCAATGTCCTCACGCGCAACAACTACTTCGTCTTCGTCGCGAACAGCTTCTGGGTCGCGTTCGTCTCCACGGTCCTCTCGCTCGTCCTCGGCGTGCCCGCGGCCTACTCGATGAGCCGCTTCACGATGCACCGCTCCGCACTCGTGGTGCTCATGGCCCGCGTCATCCCGGGCGTGTCGCTCCTCGTGCCCTGGTATTACGTGTTCTCCAACCTGCGCATGGTCGGCGGGTTCGAGGTCCTCATCCTCAGCCACATGTTCGTGGCCCTGCCGCTCATCGTGTACATCATGATGGGCTACTTCGACTCGATGCCCCTCGAATTGGAGGAGTCGGCCCAGGTGGACGGGCTCACGCCCATCGGCGCCTTCCGGAGGATCACCCTGCCGCTCTCCGTGGCGGGCATGGCGACCGCGGGGATCCTCGCCTTCATCTTCTCGTGGAACAACTTCATGTTCGCCCTCGTGCTCTCGGGCGCGAAGACCAAGACCCTGCCCGTGGCGATCTTCGACTTCGTCTCGTACGCGAGCATCGACTGGGGCGGTCTCATGGCGGCCGCCACCGTCGTGACGCTGCCGATCATGGTGATCGCGCTCTTCGCCCAGCGCTACATCGTCTCGGGCCTCACCGCCGGCGCGACGAAGGGCTGAGGAGGAACATGAAGATCACACGCATCGAGACCTTCCTCGTCCCGCCCCGCTGGCTCTTCGTCCGGCTCGAGACGGACACCGGGATCGTGGGGTGGGGCGAGGCGACCTGCGAGGGCCGCTCCGAGACGGTCCGCACCGCCGTCGACCAGCTCTCCGAGCTCCTCCTCGGCGAGGACCCGCTGCGCATCGAGGACCACTGGCAGGTGCTCACCAAGGGCTCCTTCTACCGTGGAGGCCCCATCCTCGCCAGCGCCGTCGCGGGACTTGACCAGGCCCTGTGGGACATCGCGGGCAAGCACTTCGACGCGCCGGTCCACCAGCTCCTCGGGGGTCCCGTCCGGGACCGCATCCGGGTCTACGGCTGGGTGGGCGGCGACGAGCCGGACGAGGTCGCGGACCAGATCGCGGCGCAGCTCGAGGTGGGCCTCACCGCTGTCAAGATGAACGCGTCCGGGAAGATGTCGCCGCACGGGAGCGTCTCCGAGCTCGACGGGGTGGTGCGGCGGGTCGCCGCGGCCCGCGAGGTGCTCGGCCCGGACCGCGATGTCGCGGTCGACTTCCATGGGCGCTTCACCCTCGCGACCGCGCGCCGGGTCGCCTCGCTCCTGGACGAGCTCCACCCGTTCTTCCTCGAAGAACCCGTGGTCCCGGAGAACTCGCACCTCATCGGCAGGCTCACCGAGTCGACCACGATCCCTGTGGCGACGGGGGAGCGGCTGTACTCGCGGCAGGAGTTCCTCCCCGTGCTGCAGGCGGGGATCGCGGTCGCGCAGCCGGACCTGAGCCACGCGGGCGGCATCACCGAGGTGCGCAAGATCGCGGCGCTCGCGGAGACGTTCGACGTCCAGCTCGCCCCGCACTGCCCGCTCGGGCCCCTCGCGCTCGCGGCCTGCCTCCAGGTCGGCTTCTCGACGCCGAACTACCTGATCCAGGAGCAGAGCATCGGCATCCACTACAACCAGGGCGCCGAGGTCCTGGACTATGTGCTGGACAAGACGCCGCTGCGCTTCGTGGACGGATCCATCGAGCGGCTCACGGGCCCTGGCCTGGGCCTCGAGATCGACGAGGCCGCCGTGCGCGACGCGGACCGCCGCGGCCACGCCTGGCGCGGGCCGGTGTGGCGGCACCCGGACGGGGCCTTCGCCGAATGGTGACCTGCCGCCCCCTGGCCTCCCACGAAAGGCGCCCATGACCACCCTGGACGTCCCCACGCTCCTGGATGCTGTCCGCGCGAGCCGGGTCGTCGCCGTCGTGCGCGGGGACTCCGCCGAGCACGCCGCCGACGCCGCCCGCATCCTCTTCCGGGAGGGCATCCGGCTCGTGGAGATCGCCATGACGACGCCGGAGACGCCGTCGGCGATCGCCGCCGTCGCGCCCAGCGTTCCCAAAGGCTCCTATCTCGGCGCCGGGACCGTCATGACCCCGCAGGACGTGGACGTGGTCGCTGCCGCCGGCGCGTCGTTCATCGTCACGCCGAGCGTCTCGGCGTCCGTCGCCCACGCGGTGGACCGGGGCATCCCGGTGCTCGCCGGAGCGTTCACGGCTACGGAGGCCTACGAGGCGTGGCGCCAGGGCGCGGCTGCGGTCAAGCTGTTCCCGGCCTCCGCGGTGGGACCGGGGTACCTCAAGGCACTCGCTGACCCGTTCCCGCAGATCCCCTTCCTGGCGGTCGGCGGCATGGGGCTGGCTGAGCTCCCGCAGTACGTCGCCGCCGGGGCGCTCGGCATCGGCGCGGGCGGACCCCTTGTGGGCGACGGCGCCAAGGGCGGCGACCCGGGGGCGCTCGCCGAGCGGGCCCGGGCCTTCGTGGCTGCCGCAGCGGAACTCGAGGGGGCCTGACACGGCACCGTACGGCAAACGGTTGCCTCCGCGTGCTCCGCGTCACTAGCGTGGTGCCATGCCCACTGACGCGCCTCCCCCGTCCCCGTCCGATTCCCTCCGCTCGGCAGTCGTCGGGTGCGGGGACATCTCAGCCCAGCACATCGCAGCGATCGCCGCGCTGGCCGAGGGCGGCCACGCGAGGCTCGCTGCCGTCGTCGACCGCGACCCGGGGCGCCGCCGGGCGGCGGCCAAGGCCCATGGCGTGCCGGCGTTCGCGGGTCTCGGTGAGCTGCTCGCGGAGGGGGCGGCCGACGTCGTGCACCTCTGCACCCCCCATGGCGACCACGCAGCGCTCGCCGAACAGGCACTCGCCGCCGGCGTGCACGTCCTGACAGAGAAGCCTGTCGCGCACACGCTCGGGGATGCCGAGGCGCTCATCTCGGCGTCAGACCGCGCGTGGGCGGCCGCGGGCACGCAGCTCGGGGTGTGCTTCCAGAACCGCTACAACGCCCCGGTGCTGGCCCTGCGCAGGCTTCTGCATGACGGGAACCTCGGCCGCATCCTCGGGGCCCAGGCGACGGTCATGTGGCACCGCCCGCCGTCCTACTACGAGGCCCGCCCCTGGCGCGGCACCTGGTCCGGCAGCGGCGGCGGCCTCCTCATGAACCAGGCCATCCACACCCTCGACCTCCTCCAGTGGCTCGTGGGGCCGGCGCAGGTGGTGGACGGGCGCGCCTCGACGCGCGCGCTGCAGGGGGTGATCGAGGTCGAGGACACGGCAGACATCCTCCTCGAGCATGCCGCGCACGACGGCGCCGCCGTCCGCAGCGTCTTCTTCGCCACCAACGCGAACGCCGTCAACGCGCCCGTCACCCTGGACATCCAGACCGAGCGGGCGGAGCTGTCCCTCCGAGGCGCCCTCACCGTGCGGCAGGCGGACGGGCGAGTGGAGGTGGTCGAGGAGACCGGCGTGCTCCCTGGGGAGCGGAGCTACTGGGGAGCCTCGCACCAGCTCCTCATCGCCGACTTCTACCGGGCTGTGGCGGCGGGCGAGCGCTTCTGGATCGGCGCCGAGGCGGCGACTGCCTCCCTGCGGCTCATCAAGGACGTGTACGCGCGCTCGTATCCCCCCGGCGAGTGGGTCTGAATCCGGCAACTGTTGGCAAACGTTTACCGTGCGTTGCTGCCCGCGCCTAGAGTGGATGCACGTGTGACCGTCGCCACTGTGGCGGCAGGTGAGAGCGATTGAGGAGAACCATGGCCACGATCGGCGTGCAGGCAATGATGCTCAAGGAGAGCTTCGCGGACATCGGCCCCTTCGAGACCCTCCGCAAGGTCGCGGACATCGGATACCGCGCCGTGGAGGTGTCCCAGATCCCGATGGACCGGGAGAACGTCGCCGAGCTCGAACGCTCGCGCGGGGAGCTCGGCATCGAGTTCGCGGCGCTCTCCGCCCAGCTCGACGGCGAGGCGGGAGCGACGCCGTACCCCCTCGCCTCCGATGTCGAACGCGCGGCGGAGGACTGCAGGCGGCTCGGGACGGACATGCTGCGGATCGGCATGCTCCCCATGTCCGAGCTGCGCAGCGAGGCGCGCGTTGTCGACTACGCCAAGCGCGTGGAGAAGGCCGCTCAGGCGCTCGCGGACCACGGTGTCACCCTGTACTACCACAACCACCATGTCGACTTTGCCAGGATGGGCGGCCGCTACGTCATGGACATCCTGGCCGAGGAGGCCCCCAGCATCGGGCTCGAGGTGGACGTCCACTGGGTCCAGCGCGGCGGCCTCGACCCCGTCCGCACGCTGCAGAAGTACGCTGGCCGCACGGCGATGGTGCACCTGAAGGACTACCGGATCGGCGCCCTGTCCAAGGAGGGCATCGCCGCCTACGAATCCGGCGATTCCGCCGCCTTCCAGAGCCACTTCAAGGATGTCGTCCAGTTCGCCGAGGTGGGCGAGGGGAACCTCGACTTCGCCGCGATCGTGCCCGCCGCCATCGACGCCGGCGCCCGCTACCTCCTGGTCGAGCAGGACCTGCTCTACGGGCGCACGGTCTTCGAGGCCCTGACCACCTCCCACGACAACCTGGTCGCCCTCGGCTTCGGCGACCTCTTCTGATCCGTACCGACAAGGAGACACGCAGCATGAGCAGGAAAGTCCGCCTCGGGATCATCGGGTTCGGCAACCAGGGCAGCCAGTACGCGGGGCTCGTCGCCGACGGGCGCGTGGGCAACATCGAGGTCACGGCCATCGCCGACATCGACCCCGCCCGGCGCGAGCTCGCCGCCCAGCAGCATCAGGGCGTCACGCTGTTCGAGGACCATCTGTCGATGCTCGACTCCGGCGAGGTCGATGCCGTCGTCACGACCGTGCCCCATTACCTCCACCCGTTCATGGGCATCCAGGCGCTCGAGCGGGGCCTCCACGTGCTCGTGGAGAAGCCCGCGGGCGTCTACACGAAGCAGGTCCGCGAGCTCAACGAGTTCGCCGCGTCGAAGCCCGAGCTGACGTTCGCGATCATGTTCAACCAGCGCACCAACCCGCTGTACCGCCGGCTCAAGGAGATCGTGGATTCCGGCGAGATCGGCGCGATCCGCCGCACGAACTGGATCATCACCACCTGGTACCGGCCCCAGGCGTACTACGACCAGAGCGCCTGGCGCGCCACGTGGGGCGGCGAGGGCGGAGGCGTGCTGGTCAACCAGGCCCCGCACCAGCTTGACCTGTGGCAGTGGATCTGCGGCGTGCCGCAGAAGGTCTTCGCGAAGGCAGCCTTCGGCTTCCGCCGGGCGATCGACGTCGAGGACGAGGTCGTCGCCGTCGTCGACTACGGCGGGGGCGCGACCGGGACCTTCACCACCGCGACCCACGAACTCGTCGGCACCGACCGGTTCGAGATCTCCGGGGACAAGGGCAAGATCGTCGTCGACGGCTCCACGACCGCCGTCGTCACCCGTTTCCGCCACTCCGAGCAGGAGGTGAGCGCGGGCATCCCGCCCGAGGAGATCTGGAAGATGACCAGCGACCAGTTCGACCCGGACGAGTACTACACGCAGGAGACGCTCGAGTTCGACACCGCGTGGGGCGGCCAGCACGCGGCCGTCCTGGAGAACTTCGCCGCGAACATCCTTGACGGCACCCCGCTCATCGCGCCGGGAAGCGACGGCATCCTCGGCGTCCGGCTGGCCAACGCGATCCACCTCTCGGCGTGGACCGGCAGGGAGGTCCCCATGGACTTCGACGAGGACGAGTTCCTGGCCGAGCTGAACAAGAAGATCGCCGAAGAAGGCAAGTTCCCCCAGCAGCACTGACCGCCAGGCCGGCCTGACCGCCGGCCAGCCGGGACGGCCCGGCCCGACCGGCCCCGCGAATCCCTCAGGCCTTCGCGGGGCCGGTCGATGCCCGGATCTGCAGGTGCGTGGGCATGACGGCGAGCTTGCGCGGCATGCCGCCGCGGAGCGGGTCGAGCTGGGCGAGGAGCATCGACACCGCAGTGCGGCCCGCCTGTTCGATCGGCGACGCGATCGTCGTCAGGGGAGGGTTGCAGAAGTCCGCGCCGAAGATGTCGTCGCAGCCCACGATGCTCACGTCCTCGGGAACGCGCACGCCGCGCTCACGGAAGCGCTGGAGCATGCCGATCGCGATGAGGTCGTTGAAGGCGATGAGCGCGGTCGCACCCGTGCGCAGCGCGGCGTCGGCAGCAGCCGCGCCGGACGACGTCTTGGGGGAGTAGGGGCCGATCCGCGTCACTTCCATGCCGCGCCGCGAGGCCGCCTCCTCGATGGCCTTCCACCGCCGGTGGGTCGACCAGGAACTGGTAGGGCCGCCCACGTAGGTCACCTTGCTGTGGCCCAGTGAGGCGAGGTGCTCTAGGGCCTGCACCATGGCGCCCGGTGTGTCGATGAGCACGGTGGGCGCGTCCGCCGTCGCCCGGTTGATCGTGACGAGCGGCTGCTGGCGGGCGGCTTCGGCGAGCTGCGCATCCGTGAGGCGCGACGCCGCGAGGATGATCCCGTCCGCCGTTCGGCGGAGCCTGCGCAGCGCCTCGAGCTCGACGTCGGTCGCCTCCTCGGTGTCGACGAGCAGCTGGGTGTACCCCGACGCTTTGAGCTGGTTCTGCGTGCCCCGGATGATGTCGAAGTAGAACGGGTTGGTCACGTCGGGGACCAGCACCGCGATGGCGCCGGTCCTCCCCGAGCTGAGCCCGCGGGCCTGGGAGCTTGGGACGTAGTGGAGCTCGGCCGCGATCTTCTCGATCCGCTCCCGCGTGCGGGCGTTGACCCGCTGGGGGTTCGACAGCGCCCGCGAGACGGTCGACGTCGCGACGCCGGCGCGCTCAGCGATGTCGCGGATCGTGGGCAGGCGCTCCGGGTCGGAGGACGCGGGCGGAGCGGACGAGGCGGTCATGGCATCCATTGTGACCGGTGCTGGCAAATTTTGGCAATCGCTTGCCGTTGCGGATTTTCCGTTCCTAGACTCAAGGGCATGTGGCGATGGGCCGTGAGCAGGATCACAGTCGCCAACGGCTCGCACCGTACTCAAGGAGGAGACACATGCGAATCCGAACCACAGCCAAGGTGGCCTCGCTGGCCACGCTCGCAGCCCTCGCACTGGCTGCGTGCGGGGCGGGGTCGTCGTCGTCGGGGGACAGCGGGAGTCCCGCCGCTGTCGACGGGAAGGGCAAGACCCTCAGCGTCCTCGTCAACACCAACACGCTCTACCCGGATCAGCAGAAGCAGTGGTTCTCGGACATGGCCACGAAGTTCAAGGCCAAGACTGGCGCGGACCTGAAGTACGAGACCTTCACCTCCGCCAACGAGGAACTCCAGCGCATCCAGACGTCGGTCGTGTCCGGCCAAGGCCCGGACGTCTACTCCCTCGGGACCACCTTCACCCCGACCGCCGTCGCCACGGGCGCCTTCGTGCAGCTCGGCGACGACGAATGGAAGAAGATCGGCGGCAAGGACCGCTTCAACAAGGCCACCCTCGGGATCTCGGGGCCGAGCGACAAGAAGCTCTTCGGCGTCCCGTTCGTCTCACGCCCGTTCGTCATGGCCTACAACAAGGACATCCTCGCGGCAGCCGGCATCGACAAGCCTGCGACCACGTGGGACGGGCTCCTCGAGCAGGCCAAGAAGGCCACTGACGCCTCGAAGGGCCAGTACGGTCTCGCCGTCGCCTACAAGGACAACTTCGACCCGTGGAAGTTCGTGTGGGCGATGTCGGTCCAGGCGGGCAACAAGATCGTCGACGGCGACAAGGCCAAGCTCGATGACCCGGCCATGAAGAAGGCCTATGAGACCTACTTCGGCTGGGTGACGAAGGACAAGGTCGTCAACCCCGCGGCCGTGGGCTGGAGCAACAGCCAGGCGCTCGCGGAGTTCGCCGCCGGCAAGGCCGCCTTCTTCCCGATGACCACGTCCAACTCCATCCCGACGCTCGACAAGTCCCCGCTCAAGGACAAGTACGAGTACGCGATCATGCCGGTCGCGGCCCCCGGGGACTCCTCGCCGAAGGACGGCGGCACCCCCGCCGCGTCGATCCTCTCGGGCGACAACATGGTGGTCGCGGACTACTCGAAGAACAAGGACCTCGCCTACGCCTACATGGAGATGGTGACCTCGAAGGACGAGCAGCTGAACTACCAGAAGACGTTCGGCGATCTCCCCGCCAACGCCGAGGGCCTTAAGTCGCTCTCGAGCGCCCCGCACATGGCCGCCATCACCGAAGCCGCTGAGAAGTCATTCGCCACCCCGTTCACCGGCGCGTGGGGCGACATCCAGCTGGCCCTCCTGAACGTCACCGTCCAGAGCGTCCCTGACCTCGCGGCCGGCAACGTGCCCGAGGCCACGCTGAACCAGCGCCTCAAGGACGCCCAGGACAAGGCGCAGTCGTCCCTCGACCGCGCCGGGAAGCAGTGAGCGGGTGACCGCCATGTCCACCGAATCCATCAAGCGCCCCCTGCCCGCCGCGCACGCGACGGGCAGGGGCCCCGCCCCAGATCCCGCAGCCCGCAAGGGCCTGTCGCGCCGCAATCGCCCCCTCTGGATGCTCATCCCGGGCGGGGTGCTCATGGCCATCGTCATCATCGTCCCGATGGTCCTCGGCGTGTGGATGTCCCTCCTGGACCTCGACCAGTATTCGCTGCGCAAGTGGCTCTCGGCGCCGTTCATCGGCATCGAGAACTACATCGAGGCCATCACGCAGTCGGGCCTGCTGCGCTCGGTCTGGCTCAGCCTCTCGTACTCCCTCATCGCGATGGTCATAACGGTCCCGCTCGGCGTCGCGGCCGCCGTCGCCACCCAGAATTCCTTCCGCGGACGCGCCGTCATCCGCTCGATCTTCCTGGTCCCCTACGTCCTGCCGACGTTCGTGGTGGCCACGGTGTGGCGGACGATGTTCCAGCCGGGCAGCGTGGTGGACAACGCGCTCCACGGCGTGGGCATCGAGGCGGGCCTGTGGCTCAATGGGCCCAACACCTACTGGGCCCTCGTCTTCGTCCAGATCTGGGCGTCCTGGCCGTTCATCTACCTCCTGGCCCTCGCCGGACTGCAGTCCGTGGACCACGAGGTGCACGAGGCGGCGGCCCTCGATGGCGCGCTGTGGTGGAAGAAGCTCCGCTACGTGGTCTTCCCCTACCTCAAGGGCCCCCTCTCGCTCGCGTTCCTCATCGGGATGCTGCACCACATCAACAACTTCACCCTCCCGTTCGTGCTCTTCGGCATCCCCGCCCCCCACGACATCGAGGTCCTGCCGATCCTGACCTACGTGACGAGCTTCCAGAGCTTCCGCTTTGGGCTCTCAGCCGCGATGGCGGTCGTCTCGCTGGTCCTCATCGCCATCCCCCTGTTCATCTACCTGCGCGCCGTCCGGCTCGACGACGGCGAGAGCGGAGGCCGCAAGTGAGCGCCACCCTCGACGTCCCCGCCATCGGGGCGCCCCACACAGTTGACCGGCCCGGTTCGCGCCAGCAGAGCGAGGTCACGCGTCTGCTGCCCACGTGGCTGCTCGCGTTCGTGGTCGCCGCCCTGTGCGCGTTCATCCTCGTCCCGATGCTCTACGTGTTCCTCGCCTCGCTCAACAACGACCTCAGCGTGGCGCGCGGGGACTTCTGGCCCGAGACGTTCAGCCTGGAGAACTACGCGAAGATCTGGACGAGCGTCGGCCTCGCGAACGGGCTGATGAACTCGGTGATCGTCGCGGGCCTCACGGCCGTCGTCTCGGCGATGCTCGCCGTCGCCACCGCGTACGTACTGGTCCGGTACGAGTTCCGGGGGCGGCTCACGATGCTCCGCGGCCTCCTGGGCCTCCAGAGCATCCCGGGCACGCTCCTCGTGCTCCCGGTGTTCGTCCTGTACGCCTCCGCGGCGACGGCGCTCGGGATCCAGATCATCGGAACCTACTGGGGCCTCTTCCTCACGTACCTCACGTTCGCGCTGCCGTTCTCCACGTGGGTCATGGTCACCTACCTGCGCGGGCTCCCGCGCGAGCTCGAAGAGGCGGCGAGGATCGACGGCGCGAGCAACATGGGCATCCTGACGAAGATCATCCTTCCGCTGAGCTGGCCCGGCATCATCGTCTCCGCCATCTTCGCGTTCCTGCTCGGGTGGAACGACGTGCTCTTCGCCTCGGTCATGACCCGGCCCGAGACCCAGACCGCGGCAGTGGCGCTGCAGATCTTCGCCACGAGCACCGAGAGCGGTGCCGTCCCGTACTACGGCCAGATGATGGCGAGCGCCCTCGTGTGCGCCGCGCCCGTCGTGCTCCTGTACCTGTTCTTCCAGCGCTATCTAGTCGGCGGGCTGACCGCCGGGGGAGTGAAGTGACCGTGACCGAACCATCCGCCACCGCACCGACCGGCACCGTCCGCTGGGACCTCTCCGGCTTCGGCGACGAGATCGACGCCGACCCCCGCGTCCAGGCGGCCGTCATGCGGGCCCTCGGCGCGAGCCACATCGAGGTCCGCAGCGCGTGGGGCACCAACATCGTGGACCTGTCCGAGGAGCAGCTCGCCGAGCTGAAGTCCGTCCTCGACGAGGCGGGTCTGAAGGTCTCCGCGATCGCCTCCCCGATCGGCAAGGTCGACGTCGCGCTCCCGGTCGACCACGAGGTCGAGCGCCTCGGGCGGGCCCTCCGCGCCGCCGAGGTCCTCGGCGCGCCCTACATCCGCATCTTCTCCTTCTACTACGAGGGCAAAGCCCCCGAGGAGGTCCGTGACGCGGTCATCGAACGCATGACGGCGCTCGCCCGCCGTGCCGAGGGCACGGGCGTCACGCTTGTGCACGAGAACGAGAAGGACATCTTCGGGGACATCCCCGAGCGCGTCCATGACCTCGTCACGGCCGTGGACTCACCCGCGCTCAAGCTCGCGTGGGACCCGGCGAACTTCGTCCAGGTGGGCGTCAAGCCCTTCACGCAGGGCTATGAGCTCCTACGCCCGCATGTGGTCTACCTCCAGGTGAAGGACGCCCTGTTCGCCGACGGCACCGTGGTCCCGGCCGGCGAGGGCGACGGCGAGGTGCTCGCCACCGTCGAGGCCCTGCGCGACAGCGGGTACACCGGCTTCGCCTCGCTCGAGCCGCACCTGGCGGAGGGCTTCGCCCTCGGGGGCTTCAGTGGGCCCTACGCGTTCGGCGTCGCCGCACGGGCCTTCGCCAAGGTCCTCGCGAGCGCGGGCGTCGAGGCCAACTGACCACTGTCGACGACACGAGAAGAAGAGGCACCATGACTGAGTCGATCGCGGCCAACCCGGACCGCCTGCTCCCCGCCGACCCGGGCACCCGCGCGATCGCGCGGGAGCTGCTGGCCGACGTCGAGAACCTCCCGATCATCTCCCCGCACGGACACGTTCCCGCGGAGATGCTCGCCGAGGACACGCCGTTCCCTGACCCGACGGCACTCCTCGTGAGCCCGGACCACTACGTCACCCGCCTCATCCACGCCAACGGCACGCCGCTGGACCAGCTGCGCGTCGGCGGGACAGCGGAGGTCGACTCCCGTACCGCGTGGCGGAAGTTCGCCGAGGCGTGGCCCCTCTTCGACGGCACGGCCTCCGGCTACTGGCTCCGCAGCGAGTTCGAGCACGTCTTCGGCCTGTCCGCGGAGACGGTGGACTCCTTCGGGGTGGACACCGCGGACTCCGTCTACGACGCGATCGCGGGCAAGCTCGCGGAACCGTCGTTCCGGCCGCGCCAACTGTTCAAGGACTTCGGCATCGAGGTCCTCGCCACGACCGACGACCCGCTCGACTCGCTCGAGGCCCACACCCTCCGGGCCAAGGACGAGACGTTCGCCGGGCGCGTCTTGCCGACCTTCCGCCCCGACCCGTACCTCAACATCGCGCATCCCGAGTGGGCCGAGCGCGTGGACCGGATCACCGCGGAGGCGGGCGACGGCGTCGAAGGCTATGCGGGCTACCTGCGCGCCCTCGAGAACCGCCGGCGGTACTTCGTGGAGCGGGGGGCGGTCTCCGCGGACCACGGCGTCCGCACGCCGCTTACCCTCAAGCTCGAACGCCCCGAGGCCGAGGCACTGTTCGCCAAGGCCCGCCGCGGCGAGGCCACCGCTGCCGACCGCGACGCGTTCGAGGGCCACATGATGTACGAAATGGCCCGCATGAGCGTCGAGGACGGACTCGTCATGACGGTCCACCCCGGCTCCTTCCGCAACCACCACACCGCGACCTTCGAGAAGTTCGGGGCGGACACCGGCCACGACATCCCGTTCGCGATCGGCTACACCGAGGGCATTCGGCCGCTCCTGCAGGATTTCGGGACGGCCAAGGGCTTCCACCTCGTCCTGTTCACGCTGGACGAGACGGTGTTCAGCCGGGAGCTCGCCCCGCTCGCCGGGTTCTACCCGTCGGTGTACGTCGGCGCGCCGTGGTGGTTCCTCGACGCCCCCGACTCGATCCAGCGGTTCCGCTCCGCCGTGACCGAGACGACCGGCTTCACCCGCACCTCCGGCTTCATCGACGACACCCGCGCGTTCTGCTCGATTCCCGCACGCCACAACATGAGCCGCCGCGTGGACGCGAGTTTCCTCGCGCGCCTCGTGGCCGAGCACCGCATCACCGAGTCGCGGGCCCACGAGATCATCCGCGACCTCGTCGACGGATCACCGCGCCGCGTCTTCAAGCTGTAGAGGAGTACGACCATGTCCGAGAAGACCTCAGCCGCGCCGCAGGGTGCGGCCCAGACCGGGGAGCCGCTTCCGCTGCTCGGCCGCAAGGGTGTGCCCGCGCCCCCCGTGCGGATCGTGCACCTGGGGCTGGGCGCGTTCCACCGCTCGCACCAAGCCTGGTTCACCGCCCACGCCTCGGACGCCGCGGAGTGGGGCATCGCCTCGTTCACGGGCCGCCGCCCCGACGCGGCCGTCACTCTCGCCGCTCAGGACGGGCTCTACACGCTCGTCGAGCGCGGGGGCGACGGCGACCGGTTCGAGGTGGTCGGCTCGATCGCCGAGGCGGTCGACGGCGGCGACGTCGCCCGGCTCAACGGACTCCTCTCCTCGCCCAGCACCGCGATCGTGACCCTGACTGTCACCGAGGCTGTGTACGAGAAGGACGACGCCGACTCGCCCCTCGGGCGGCTCGTGCGCGGCCTCGCGGCACGGCGGGACGCGGGAGCCGGGCCGATCGCCGTCGTGAGCTGCGACAACGTGGCCGGCAACGGAGAGGTCGCCGAGGCGGCCGTGTGCCGGATCGCGGAGGGGATCGACGTCGGCCTGGCGGGCTGGGTCCGCGAGCATGTGAGCTTCGTGGGGACGTCCGTGGACAGGATCACGCCGCGGACGACCCCGGAGGACGTCGCCGAGGTGGCCGCCCAGTGCGGCTACCGGGACGAGTCCCCGGTGGTCGCCGAGCCGTTCGCGAACTGGATCCTCTCGGGCGAGTTCCCCGCCGGCCGCCCTCGCTGGGAGGACGCGGGAGCCCAGTTCGTCGACGACATCGAGCCGTTCGAGAACCGGAAGCTGTGGCTCCTGAACGGGGCGCACTCGCTCCTGGCCTACGCGGGCCAGCTCCGCGGCCACGCGACGGTGGCGGAGGCGCTCGCGGATCCAGAGTGCCGCCAGGCGATGGAGGCGTTCTGGGACGAGGCCGAGCGGCACCTGACCCTCCCCGAGCTGAGCGTCCCGGCGTACCGGCAGGCGCTCCTGGACCGCTTCGCCAATCCGCGGATCGCGCACCACCTCGCCCAGATCGCGGCCGACGGGACGACCAAGCTGCGCATGCGCGCGGTACCGGTCCTGATCGCGGAGCATGCGGACGGGCGCAGCGGGGTGGCTGCGGCGCGGATGATCGCAGCGTGGATGGACTTCGTCGCTGCCTCGGCGAGCAGCGGAGCGGACTTCCAGGATCCGCTGAAGGAGCAGATCCTCGCTGCCGTCGGCCTCGAGGGACGCGACCGGACGGCGGCGCTTCTTGGGCTGGTCGCCCCGGAGCTCGTCGACGATTCGCCCGTCGTGGACCGCATCGACGCCCTGCGGGGCTCGTTGACCCGCTCCTGACAGGGCGGCACCAAGTTGGCAATTTGCTGCAACCGATTGCCATAACGGTTGCACCCGTTCTAGGCTGGAAGAAGCAGCTGACGCTGACGCAGCCCTGTAGCCCCCCGCAGTGAAAGGAAGCGACGATGAAGATCGTCTCCGCCGAAGTCTTCGTGACGAGCCCGACGCGCAACTTCGTGACCCTGAAGATCACCACCGACGAGGGCATCACGGGCATCGGCGATGCGACGCTCAACGGGCGCGAGCTCGCCGTGGCCGCGTACCTCAAGGAGCACGTCGCCCAGCTGCTCGTGGGCCGGGACCCGCATCGCATCGAGGACACGTGGCAGTTCCTCTACCGCTCCTCGTACTGGCGCCGCGGCCCGGTGACGATGGCCGCGATCGCCGCCGTGGACATGGCTCTGTGGGACATCAAGGGCAAGGTCGCCGGCCTGCCCGTCTACCAGCTCCTCGGGGGAGCGTCGCGCAATGGGCTGCGGGCGTACGGCCACGCCTCGGGCACCGACATCCCCTCGCTCTTCGACTCCATCCGCGAGCACCTCGAGCTCGGCTACAAGTCGATCCGCGTCCAGACCGCCATTCCGGGCATCAAGGCCGTCTACGGCGTCGCCGCCCAGGCGCAGTCCTCGGGCGAGCGCTACGACTACGAGCCGGCCGGCCGCGGTGCCTACCCGCAGGAGGAGGACTGGGACACCCGTGCGTACCTGCGGCACCTCCCCACCGTCTTCGAAGCCGTCCGCAACGAGTTCGGCCCCGACATCCCCCTCCTGCACGACGGCCACCACCGCATGACCCCCATCCAGGCGGCCAAGCTCGGCAAGGCGCTCGAGCCCTACGACCTGTTCTGGCTCGAGGACTGCACCCCTGCGGAGAACCAGGAGGCCCTCCGCCTGGTCCGCCAGCACACGACGACGCCGCTCGCCATCGGCGAGATCTTCAACACCGTGTGGGACTTCCAGACGCTCATCAAGGAGCAGCTGATCGACTACGTCCGCGCGGCCTCGACCCACTTCGGCGGGATCTCGCCGCTGAAGAAGGTCATGGACTTCGCGGCGCAGTACCAGATCAAGTCCGGCTTCCACGGCCCGACCGACATCTCCCCGGTCGGATTCGCCGCGCAGCTGCACGTGGGCCTCGCGATCCACAACTACGGGATCCAGGAGTACATGCAGCACTCCGAGAAGACCAACACCGTCTTCGAGCAGTCCATGACGTTCACCGACGGCTACCTGCATCCGGGCGACAAGCCGGGTCTCGGTGTCGAGTTCAACGAGGAGGCGGCCAACTCGTTCCCGTACCAGCAGGCCTACCTGCCGTACAACCGCCTCATCGACGGCACCGTCCACGACTGGTGACCCGCGACGTGACCGGCACTGCTGAGCCCGTGTTCCGGGTGATCGCCATGGGTGTCTCCGGCTCGGGCAAGAGCACCGTCGGCGAGCTCCTCGCAAAGGAGCTCGGCGGTGAGTTCTTCGACGGCGACGACCTCCACCCGGCGGCCAACGTCGCCAAGATGGCCGCGGGGATCCCGCTGGACGACGCCGACCGCGCACCGTGGCTTCGCGCCGTCGCCGAGCGACTGGCCGCCGGCGAGGGGACCACGGTGGTCGGCTGCAGCGCGCTCAAGCGCTCCTACCGGGACATCATCCGGGCGAGGGTCCCCGAGGTCGCCTTCGTGCACCTGCACGGCAGCCGCGAACTGCTCGCAGAGCGCATGGCTCGGCGGAGCGAGCACTTCATGCCCGTCTCGCTCCTGGAGTCGCAGCTCGCGACGCTCGAGGACCTGGGCCCGGACGAGCGGGGAGCCGTCTACGACATCGCCGAGCAGCCCGCCGAGATCGCCCACGAGGCGGCGGAGTGGCTCCGCGCCTCCGTCTAGGGGTCACCTTCTGGAGGTCACCTTCTGGGAGTCACATCACGTGACCCACAGGAGGTGACCTCCAGACGTCTGTGGGGGCGATGGTGGCTATGGCACGGTTGGCAAATATTGGCAAACGATTGCCGCATGCTTGCCGCCGATCCTACGCTGGATGTGACCCCGATCCCGACGCCCAAGGACGTGCAGCGATGCTCAAGCCCCAGAACGGCCCCACCCGCGAACTCGTGACCCTCGACGGCCTGTTCGCATTCAGGGTGGACTCCGAGAATGTCGGCCTCCGCGACGGCTGGCAGTCCAGCCCGCTGGATACGGCGCTCGAGATGGCGGTTCCGGCCAGCTACAACGACGTCTTCGCCGAGAAGTCCGTGCGCAACCACGTGGGCTGGGTCTGGTACGAGCGCGAGGTGCGTGTCCCGCGCGGCTGGGCCGGCGAGCGCATCTGGCTGCGCTTCGAATCGGCCACCCATGGGGCTAAGGCGTTCGTGGACGGCACGCTCGTCGCCGAGCACCAGGGCGGCTACACCCCCTTCGAGGCCGAGATCACGGAGCATGTCACGGCCGGGACCACGTTCCGGCTCACCGTCGCCGTGGACAATGAGCTGACCCAGGCCACGATCCCCCCGGGCAAGGTCGTTGTCACCGAGGCTGGCCAGCGCGCCCAGACCTACATGCACGACTTCTACAACTACGCGGGCCTGGCCCGCAGCATCCACCTCTACAGCACCCCGCAAGTGCGCGTGGAGGACGTCACGGTCGTGACCGGCTTCGAGGGAACGCCCGGGCCCGGCGCGTCAGGCACCGTGGACTACCGCATCGAGCTCGACGGCGCCGCTGCCGCCGACTCCGCCGTCCGCGTCCGGGTGCTCGACGCCTCTGGCGCCGAGGTGGCCACCGCGGACGGTGCGTCGGGCACTGTGGCGATCCCCGACGTCGTGCTCTGGCAGCCCGGCAGGGGGTACCTGTACAGCCTCGTCGCCGAGGCCGTGGATGCCTCGGGCGAGCTCGTGGACTCCTACACCCAGCCGTTCGGCGTCCGTACGGTCGAGGTCCGCGGGTCGGAATTCCTCATCAACGGCGAGCCGTTCTACTTCACGGGCTTCGGGATGCACGAGGACCACGCCGTGATCGGCAAGGGCTACAGCGCCGCGCACATGGTCAACGACTTCTCGCTGCTGGAGTGGATCGGGGCGAACTCCTTCCGCACCTCGCACTACCCCTACTCCGAAGAGATCATGGACTTCGCGGACCGCCACGGCATCGTCGTCATCGACGAGACGCCCGCCGTCGGCCTCAACGCCGACTTCGCCGGGTTCTTCGGCACCGGCGCGAAGAAGACCTACGATCCGGACTTCGTCAGCGACGAGACCGCAGCCTCCCATCGCCAGGTCATCGAGGAGCTCATCGCCCGCGACAAGAACCACCCCTCCGTGGTCATCTGGTCTATCGCCAACGAACCGCAGTCCTCCGAGGAGGGCGCCCGCGAGTACTTCGCGCCGCTCGCCCAGCTCGCCCGGAACCTCGACCCGACGCGCCCGGTCGGCTTCGTCAACGTCATGTTCGACAACGCCGAGAAGGACATCATCACGGACCTCTTCGACGTGATCATGCTCAACAGGTACTACGGCTGGTACGTCAACACCGGAGACCTCGCCTCCGCAGAGAAGGCCCTCGAAGCCGAGCTGCGCGCGTGGGAGTCGAAGTACGGCAAGCCCATGATCATGACCGAGTACGGCGCGGACACCCTCGCCGGGTTCCACTCGCTCTACGATGCACCGTGGAGTGAGGAGTACCAGGCGGACTTCCTCGACATGTACCACCGCGTGTTCGACCGCATCGGCGCCATGGTGGGCGAGCACGTCTGGAACTTCGCCGACTTCGCCACCTCCAACGGCACCATGCGCGTGGACGGCAACAAGAAGGGCGCCTTCACGCGCGACCGCCGCCCCAAGACGGCCGCCTTCACCCTCCGCAAGCGCTGGAGCGAGATCCCCAACAGGAAGCCGCAGGCCAAGTAAGGCCTGGAGCGCACGACAAGGACCATGACAATGACGTCTTCGACCACGGCACCGGCCAAGGGCCCGGGCAAGCTGCCCCTCACATCGATCATCGGCTATGGGGCCGGCGACGCCGCGAACAACCTCGCCTTCACCACGACGGTGATGTTCCTGCTCGTCTACTACACGGACGTCGCCGGGATCTCGGCCGCCGCGGCGGGCACCCTCTTCCTCGTGGTGCGCGTGTTCGACGCCTTCGCGGACCTCTTCGCGGGCCGGTTGGTAGACCGCACCTACACGAAGCGGTGGGGCAAGTTCCGCCCGTTCATCCTCTTCGGGTCACTGCCGCTCATGGTGCTGACGTTCCTGAACTTCCACATCCCCCAGATCGGGGAGGGCGGCAAGCTCGCCTACGCGTACATCCTGTATGCGGCCATGGGCCTGGCATACTCCCTCGTGAACATCCCCTTCGGCTCGATGGCCGCCTCGATGACGCAGCTGCCCAAGGAGCGGGCCAAGCTCGCCTCGGCACGCACGATCGGCGCGCTGATGGTCTCCTCAGCGCTCGGCATCTTCGTGGCACCGCTGCTCAAGGCCGGCACCGACCTCCAGGCCGTCTTCACGACCCTCACCATCGTGTTCATGGTCGTCGGCGTCGCGCTGTACCTGTTCACCTTCTTCACTGCACGGGAGCGCGTGGTCCGCGAGGTCCCGAAGGTCTCGTTCAAGCAGAGCATGGCCACCCTCAAGGGCAACAAGCCGCTGCTCATGCTGTGCCTGTCGTCGCTGCTGTTCCTCTCGGGGCAGCTCTCCCTCACCACGGTGCAGCTGTACTACTTCCGCGACGCGCTGCGGCACCTCGAGCTCGTCCCGGTGCTCGCGATCGTGCAGCTCATCGAGACGTTCGTGCTCTCGGCCATCGTCCCGCCGCTCGTGCAGCGCGTGGGCAAGCGTCCCCTCTACATCGCGCTGACCGGCGTCACGCTGGTGGGCGGTCTCATCATCATGTTCGCGCCCGTCTCCGTCGTGTGGTTCGGCTTCGTCGGCTTCGCCGTCGCCATGGCGGGCATCGCCGGCGTCAACATCCTGGTGTGGGCCCTCGAGGCGGACACCGTCGAGTACGGCGAGTGGAAGACCGGGGTCCGCTCTGAGGGCATCATCTACTCGCTGTTCTCCTTCACCCGCAAGACCGGCCAGGCCGTGGGCGGCGCGCTCGCCGCCTACGTCATCGGGATCGCGGGCTACGACGGCAAGGCGGCCGAGCAGACCGCCCAGGCTGTGACGGGCATCCAGATCGCGGTGGGCCTCATCCCGGGCGCGCTCGCCGTCGCTGCCGGAGCGATCATGTTCTTCTACCAGCTCACGGACGACCGCTTCGCGAAGATCGTCGCCGAGATCCGCGAGCGGCACGTGCAGGCTGGCGCGGGCATCGGCGCCGACGCGGACACGGTCGCGCGGCACTCCCAGACCGACCACTAGGCGCGGCGACCCGGCCCCAGCGCAAGGGCGGGCGACGGCGGAACCCACCTTCCGCCGTCGCCCGCCCTTCGTTTCGGGAATGTTACGCCGGGTACCGGGTGTTAACTGGACATTTACCGTCCGGATGTTTTGGATGTGTGCACTGGAGAAAACACCGGACTCAGGAAGAGAGTCAGATGCAGTCCATCCAGGCGGAGCACCCGAGGCCGCGCCATTTCCTCCTGCACGTGAGCGACACGCACTTGATCGGCGGAGGACTCCTTCACGGCACCCTCGATCCCGAAGACCGCCTGGAGGCCCTGTTCGGCCAGATGCGCGACGCCGCTGGCTCACCTGAGGCAATTGTCGTCACGGGAGACCTCGCGGACCGGGGCGAACCGGAGGCGTACGCCCGGCTGAAGCGCATTGCGGAGCCGGTGGCCGAGTCGCTCGGGGCGAGCCTCATCTGGGCGATGGGCAACCACGACGACCGCGGCGCGCTCCGCGAACACCTCCTCGGCGAGAGGCCCTCCACCGAGCCGCTCGACAGCGCCTACTGGCTGAATGGCCTCCGGGTCATCACCCTCGACACCACGGTGCCCGGGAAGCACCATGGCGAGCTCGCGCCGGAGCAGCTCGAATGGCTCGCCGCGGAGCTCGAGTTCCCCGCCCCCGACGGCACGATCCTCGCCATGCACCACCCCCCCGTGCCGTGCGTCCAGGAGCTCGCCGTGCTGGTCGAGCTGCGCGGGCAGGCCGCCATCGCGGACGTCCTGCGGGGCTCCGACGTGCGTGCGATCCTCGCCGGCCATCTGCACTATTCGACGTCCGGCACCTTCGCAGGCATCCCTGTCTCGGTCGCCTCAGCCACCTGCTACACCCAAGACCTCGCCGGCGCCGTGGACCCGGAGACCGGCATCCGGCCGACGCGCGGGCGCGACGGCGCGCAGGCGTACAACCTCGTGCACGTGTACCCGGACTCCGTGGTGCATTCGGTGGTGCCGGCGGCAGGCGGCGACACGGTGGGCCGCGAGGTGGACGCGGTCGACGTCGCACGCATCCTCGAGGCCGCAGGCGTGGAGTTCCCCGCGGACGACGGCGCACGGACTCACCCCACGACGGGCATGCTCCCGATCCTGTAGCCCCCGCACTCGCCCCTCGCCCCGCCCCCGCCGGGCTTCGGGTACACATGTTCACGCCCCACGCTCATCTCGGGTACAGAGGAGCCGCCCCGGGGCCTGCTCCGGGTACACCCACGACGGAAGCTCAAGGTGACGGGGGGTCGCACCCTCGGCGACCGGGCGCCGTCGCGCGCTCTTTCGCGTACCCGAGACGGTGCAGAGGCGACGTACCTGTACCCGAGACGGAGGGGGCGGGGCGGTGGCTAGGGCTGCCGCTCCCAGGGCGCGGGGATGGGAAAGTACTTCTCGAGGAAGTCTGTGACGGTCTCCTGCCGCTCCTGCGCCGACACCTCCGGGAACGAGCCGTCGTTGAGGCAGAAGAAGTCCTGGTTGCGCTTCTTCAGCAGCTTCGGCAGGAGGTCGAGACCCGAGCGCACCGTGGTGTCGACGTACAGGACCTTCGCGCCGGTCTGGGTCACGGCGCGACCGGTGAGCAGCGCGTAGTAGTGGTAGAACGAGTTCGTCACCGAGATGCTGTCCCACGTCCGGAAGCGCGCGGCCGCCGTCTTGGCGAACTCCGCGGGGAACTCCTGCTCCATCTCGTGCAGGACGCTCTTCCGCAGCGGCGCAGCCGTGTGCTCGAGGTGGCGGGTCGTGATGCGGCCGAACCGCTCGTGGAGGAGGCGCCGGTTCACGCGGGCCGCGTTCTCGTGGCCCGACCGGTCGAGGTGGTTGTCGCCGAGCCCGATCCGGGTGGACGCCTCGATGAACTTCGTGATCCCGCCGGGGGAGAAGAACATGTCCGGTCCGAGGGGGCGGCCGAAGAACATGTCGTCGTTCGAATAGAGGAAGTACTCGGACAGGCCCTCGATGTGCTGCAGCTGCGACTCGATGGCCTGCGAGTTGAACACCGGCAGGACCGAGGGGTCGCGGTAGTGGTCCTCGGCGCGCACCACGGTGATCTTCTCGTGCGCGTCGTCGAGCCAGTGGGGCACCTTCGAATCCGTGCAGATGAAGATGCGCCGGATCCACGGCGCGAACATGTGCAGGCTGCGGAGCGCGTACTTGAGCTCGTCGATCTGGCGGAAGCGCGCGTCGGCGTCGTCGCCCTCGCCGAGCACGACGCCGGGCAGGAACGAGGCGCGGTACTTGCGGAACTCGGAGTCCGAGCCGTCCACCCACGAGAAGACGATGTCGATCTCGAAGTCGATGTCCGTCGCGTGGTCGGCGAACATGTTCTCGATCGTGGGCCAGGTGACGCCGAACCGCTCCACCGTGCCGCGCACGGCCTCCCCGGCCGGGAGCGTGCGGCGCGTGAGGGAGTTCTCGATCGGCAGCCGCAGGAGGTCGCCATCCCACTTCCAGAGCTCGATCTGCACGCCGGTCTCGTGGCCGTACCGCAGCCCGCCCTTGGGCTCGACGCGCGGCCGGTACAGGCGGAACATGCGCGCGTGTCCCGACTCGGCGAGCTTGCCGTCCGCGACGAGCAGGGCGCGGTCCTTCCGGGCGTCCACGGTCAGGGAGTAGAAGGGCTCGTCCTGGCAGGCCCCCACGAGGGCCCGGCGGAGGGTCTTGCGGTGCGTCCAGTCGACGGCGATGACGGGCCGCGCGTCGTTGCCGCGCACGAGGAGGTAAGGGATCTCGGCCCGCTCGAGCACGTCCCGGACGAACAGGAGGTCCTCGACCATCGCCTCGAGCGGCGTCTGGCTACGGTTGACCAGGGCGTAGCCGCGCTTCCTGTCCCGGATCACGTCGTCCCGGTCCAGGAGGCGTCGGCCCGCCGCAGCGGAGGTGACCTCGAGCGCGAGCGGCGCGGCCTCCTCGGCATCGGTCGTGGCGTTGTAGACCTCGGCTGGGGTCAGGGACGTGTTCACAGGCCTCCTAGAGTGCGGGGTTAAGGCACATGATAGGCGCCCGACGCCGCGCGCTCACCCTGCGCCCCCGCGCGTGCAGGGCGCGCCACTAGAATCGGAGCCATGACTGACGCCGCCACCCCGGACATCGCCGCTGCCCGCGCCCGCCTGCTCGAGCTGATCAAGGAGCTCGCCGTCGTGCGCGGGAAGGTGACCCTTTCCAGCGGCGCGGAGGCGGACTACTACGTGGACCTCCGCCGGATCACGCTCCACCACGAGGCGAGCCAGCTCGTGGGCCAGGTCATGCTGGACCTCATCGACAGGGCAGGTGTGCAGGCCGACGCCGCCGGCGGCCTCACGATGGGCGCTGACCCGGTGGGCACCGCCGTCATGCATGCCGCGCGCGAGGCGGGCCGCGCCGTCGACGCCTTCGTGGTGCGCAAGGCGCAGAAGTCGTACGGGATGGGCCGGCAGGTCGAGGGGCCCGGGGTCGAGGGCCGCAAGGTGGTCGTGCTCGAGGACACCTCGACGACGGGCGGCTCCGCGCTCGCGGCAGTGGAAGGCGTGCGGAACGCGGGCGGCGAGGTGACCGCCGTCGCCGTGATCGTGGACCGCGCCACCGGCGCGAAGGAGCGCATCGAGGCGGAGGCGGGCGTGCCGTACCTGTACGCCTTCGGCAAGGACGAGCTCGGGCTCGACTGATCCGGCCGGAGGCGACCTGAGGCGCGCGCTGGGGAGAGGCGGGACGTGGACCCTGCCATCCTGAGGGCTGCCCAGCGGCTCAAGGCCTTCTCCCGGCGGGCCTTCCTGGGCGGTGTGACGGCGTCGTCCCTGCTCGCGGCGGACATGTTCGTCACGCGCGAGGTGCAGAGGCAGCGCCGGCAGACGGTGGTCCTCGAGGTGGCGGACGACGCCGCGCGGCGGCGCTTCCCCGACGCGTCCTGGATCCTGTTCCCCGGCTACAAGACGAGTTGGGAGGAGGCCCGCATCATCCTCTCCTCGCTGCGCGGCTCGCTCGCGGACCGCGGCCAGCTCGCGACGGTCGGGTACTCGAATCTGGGCCTCGACATCGACGAGATCCTCGACGCCCTGCGCGTCTACGTCCGCCAGAAGCGCCTGCGGACGCTCTACTTCTACGGCCACTCGTTCGGCGGGATGGTCGCGACGGAGGTCGCGGCACGGCTCCTGTCGCAGGACGGCGTGCAGGTCAAGGTGATCGTCCTGGACTCGTCGCCGGCGTCCAAGTTCGACGTCCTGGACCAGGCCTGGTTCGACTCGGTGGTGCACCTGTACGAGATCGGGGTGCGCATCCCATCCATTGTGCGGGGCGGCTACGAGTTCGGGGAACGGGTCATCAACAAGCACGAGCGAACGTGGGGCGAGATCGTGGACCAGACGCTCGAGCAGCTGTCGCCGCTCGCGCCGTCGAGCGTGCTGATCCAGTCCGAGTCCGAGTACATCTACCAGTGGGACGTGACCCGGTTCGGGGATGCGATGGGAACGGCTCGGATCGCGTTCATCGGTAACCCGTCCGACACGACCGTGTCCTACCCCTCCGCCCGCGCCCGCTGGGAGCGGTACTTCG
This sequence comes from Sinomonas flava, assembly GCF_039531875.1. Lineage (NCBI taxonomy): Bacteria > Bacillati > Actinomycetota > Actinomycetes > Micrococcales > Micrococcaceae > Sinomonas > Sinomonas flava. Next base: position 97,170 of record NZ_BAAAQW010000001.1, read on the forward strand.
GCCGGAACCTCGTCAGCAGCGACCTGCAGACCATCGGCGCGTTCCCGCCGCATGCGAGCCCGCAGTGGAGCGGGATCGTCTACAACCAGGTGCTCGGCCGCCTGCTGCCGCAGCTGCTCCCGCTGCCCAGGCCCACCGGAGGGGCCGGCGGCGGGGCCGCCTGACCGCATCATTGCTTAGAATGCATCAATCCGAGCCGAATTAGGTATTGGACGTCATTGATCGCGCCGCATAGCGTAAGGGGCGGTCCAAGCCGTGTGAGTGGTATGACTTCTACGCCTACAGCACGGCGTCAGCGCTCGTGCTGGGGAAGCTCTTCTTCCCCTCAGCGGATGCGGCGACCGGTACGCTCGCGGCCTTCGCCACCTTCTGGGTGGGGTTCCTCGCGCGGCCAATCGGGGGCGTGGTCTTCGGGCATCTCGGCGACCGGTTCGGCCGCAAGAAGGCCCTGGTGACGACCATGATCATGATGGGGTTGTGCACGACGGCGATCGGGCTCCTGCCGACGTACAGCCAGATTGGGTTCTGGGCAGCCGCCCTTTTGGTGCTGATGCGCCTCATCCAAGGTGTGGCCATGGGAGGCGAGTGGGGCGGAGCGGTCGTGCTCGCGTCGGAGCATGCACCCAAGGGCAAAGGCATCCTCTACGGCGCATGGGCGCAGCAGGGATCTCCGGCTGGGAACCTCCTGGCCACGGTGATGTGGATGCTGGTCGCGCTGCTTCCCGATTCCGCCTTCTTTGCCTGGGGATGGCGCATCCCCTTCCTGATCTCGGCCGCCCTCGTGGCGATCGGGCTGGTGATCCGGCTCAGCATCGAGGAGTCCCCGGTCATGAAGGAGCTCATGACCGAGAAGAAGGTCGTGAGGACTCCCATCGGGGAGCTCCTGCGATCCCACAAGATGATCACCGTCCTCGCCGTCGGGGCCGGCGTGATCGCTATCGCTGCGACCTATGATCCTGCTCGTCCCTGAGCTCCTCGTGATGCCGTTGATGTTCTCCATGATCGGGACCGGGGACTATTGGGTGGCGGTCATCGGAATGAGCCTCGCGACCGTGCCGCATTCGATGTACTACGCGGCCATGGCAGGAATCATGGCCAAGTCCTTCCCAGCGTCCATCCGGTACACGGGCATCTCGGTGGCGTACCAGGTGAGTTCGACCGTCTTCGCGGGGACCACTCCTATGGTCGGCGAGTATCTGCTCCAGACCACAGGGTCGATCGTCTCCGTGATCGTGCTCTCGATAGCCTATGTGCTGGTCACGATCGTCTCGGCGCTGCTCCTGCTCAGGAAGTCGGCGGCCTACGGCGCCCAGTACGCGAGCACAGACAGCTTCCACGAGGACTCTGCCGAGAAGCAGGAACTGTCCTCGGACGGCTCCGCGGGCACGGGCGCCCTCGCATCGCGGGAACGCGTGTAGCGGCGCCGGCAAACCGCGGCACGGCGGCCGGCCACCCAAGGTGGGCGGCCGCCGTCGTGCGTGGTGGGTCAGACGGTGGTGTAGCCGCCGTCGACGAGGTAGTAGCCGCCCGTGATGAAGGACGCGTCCTCGGAGAGCAGGAACGCCACGAGGTGGGCGACCTCCTCCGGCTCGCCGAGGCGGCCAAGCGGATGCTTGCCCTTGAGGAGCTCCATCACCTCGGGGGAGAGGCTGTTCACGACGAGCGGCGTGTTGATGTAGCCCGGTCCGACGGCGTTGATGCGCAGGCCCTGCGGCCCGTACTCCGCGGCCGCGTTCTTCGTCACGCCGACCACGCCGTGCTTGGCCGCCGTGTACGCGCTGTTGCCGAGCGCCGCGACGGTCCCGTGGATCGAGGCCATGTTCACGATGGCGCTCTGCTTGGCACCCGCCTTGAGCATCTCGGGGATCTGGTAGCGCATGCCGTACAGGACACCGTTGAGGTTGATGTCGATGACCTTGTCCCAGTCGTCGAGGTCGATCTCCCCGGTCGGCGCGTTCTTCCCGCCGATTCCTGCGTTGTTGACCGCGTAGTTGAGCTTGCCGTACGTCTCGACCGCGAAGCGGACCGCCTTCTCGGAGTCCTCCCTCACCGCGGTGTCCTGCCGGAAGGCCGACGCCGTGCCGCCGGCGTCCGCGATCTCCTTCGCCACCCGCTCGGCGGCCTCGAGGTTGATGTCCGTGAGGACAACGCTCGCGCCCTTCGCAGCGAGCTCCTTGCCGATCGCCTCACCCAGACCCGAACCGCCGCCCGTGACGAGCGCGACCTTGCCAGTGAACTGTGCCATGACTATCTCCTTCTCTTGAGAACTGATCCGTGTGCGGTGTCAGTACTTCGCGGACTGACCGCCGTCGATCGGGATGACTGTGCCGTTGACGAAGCTCGCCTCGCCGGAGAGGAGGAAGGCGACGACGGCGGCGACCTCCGCGGGGCGGCCGAAGCGCTTGGTCGGGTTCGCCTGGACGAACTGCTTGCCGACCTCCTCCCAGTTCTCGGCGTCGATCTGCCTGAGGGAGCCCTCGACCATTGCGGTCATGATGGCACCCGGTGCGATCGCGTTGATCGCGACGCCGGACTCGCCGTACTCGACGGCCGAATTGCGGGTCAGGCCCACCACGCCATGCTTCGACGCGGAGTAGCCTGACTGGTTCCCGACGCCGCGGATGCCGCCCACCGATGCGGTGTTGACGATCGAGCCGGAGCCCTGCTCGCGCATGACCTTCAGCACCGACGCCATACCGTAGAAGACGCCGTTGAGGTTCACGGAGAGGACCTTGGCGAACTCCTCGGCGCCGAAGTCCTCGGTCAGGTTCTGGCGGCCCTCGATGCCAGCGTTGTTGAAGAAGCCGTCAATCTGGCCAAACTCCGCCACCGCGCGGTCCACGTAGCCCTGCACCTGGGCCGCGTCGGCGACGTTGGCTGCCACGGTGACGACTCGGCCGCCGCCCTTGGTCTCGAGGACCTTGGCCTTGGCGGCCTCGAGCGCCTGCTCGTTGAGGTCGACCAGGACGAGGTTCGCCCCCTCGGAACCGATCCTCACCGCCGTCTCCAGACCCAGCCCTGAGCCCGCTCCGGTGATGATGACGGCCTTGTCAGTGAATCGAGCCATGGTGCTCTCCTCCGTGTTCGACGCTGCGCACTTGTGCGCCTTCCGGTGCCCCATGGGGGGCATCTGTCACGTACAGCAAAGGTTGACGCGTCAATATTTCACACAGGCTTAGTCCAGTTGCTCACGCCACCCTGTGACGAGGGCGACGCAATCAGAGCTGCTGGAGCAGGTCCGCGACCGAGTTGAGCACCTGGTTGGGCCGGAAGGGGTACGTGGTGATGTCGGCCTGCTGGGTGATGCCGGAGAGCACCAGCACCGTGTGCAGTCCCGCCTCCATGCCGGCGATGATGTCGGTGTCCATGCGGTCCCCGATCATCGCGGTCGTCTCGGAGTGCGCGTCGATCTGGTTCATCGCCGAGCGGAACATCATGGGGTTCGGCTTGCCGATCGTGTAGGGCTCGCGGCCCGTCGCCTTGGTGATGAGGGCCGCGATGGCACCCGTGGCGGGCAGGACGCCGTCGCGCGAGGGACCCGTCGCGTCCGGGTTGGTCGCGATGAAGCGCGCGCCGTCCAGGATCAGGCGGATCGCGGTCGTGATGGCGTTGAACGAGTAGGTGCGCGTCTCGCCGAGCACCACGTAGTCCGGGTCCTGATCGGTGAGGATCATGCCGGACTCGTGGAGCGCCGTCGTGAGCCCTGCCTCGCCGATCACGTAGGCGCGCGCCCCGGGCATCTGGTCCTTGAGGAACCCCGCGGTGGCGAGGGCCGAGGTCCAGATGTTCTCCTCCGGGATGGACAGGCCGGAGGACCTCAGCCGCGCCGCGAGGTCGCGGGGGGTGAAGATCGAGTTGTTCGTCAGCACGAGGAACCGACGGGACGTGTCCACCCAGCGCTGGATGAGCTCAGGCGCACCGGGGATGGGGTGGTTCTCGTGGACGAGCACTCCGTCCATGTCGGTGAGCCAGCACTCGATCTCCTGGCCGCTGCGGTACATGACCGGGCCGGCGGGGGAGGACTCGGGACTCGACTCGACGACCGGGGATTCGTTCATGGACGGCTCCTGGGGGTGAGGGACGGACAAGGGCCAGTCTTCCACCTCGGGCCGCGCTGCGGCATGGTGACGCTCACATCCGGTGACGAAGCGCATTCGCGGAATTAGGGCGTCCGGCGGGCCGCAGCTGCGGATACACTTCCCGCATGGGCCTCATCCGCATCGCCGACGCCGCGCGCCTCACCGGCGTTTCCGACGACACCGTTCGCCGCTGGGTCGACTCGGGCACCCTCGCGGCGCACAAGGATCCGTCGGGGCGGGCCGCCGTCGACGGCGCCGAGCTCGCCGCGCACGCCCGGCGCACCTCGACGGCGCCCGCCGACCCGTCCGGGGTCGGCCGCTCAGCCCGCAACCAGTTCGTGGGGCTGGTGACCGAGGTCCTCACCGACACCGTCATGGCGCAGGTCGAGATGCAGTGCGGACCGCACCGCGTCGTGTCCCTCATGAGCGCGGAGGCCGTGCGCGAGCTCGGGCTCGAGCCGGGCTCGGTGGCCACCGCCGTGGTGAAGGCGACCACCGTGATCGTCGAGACCCCCTCCGGGCGCGCACTGTGAGGCGCCTCATCGCCGCGGCCGCGGCCGCTGTCGGCCTGGTCGCGCTCACGGCGTGCGGCGGGATGACGGGTGGTTCCGGTGCGTCGTCGTCCTCGGTCAAGGGGTCCGTCACCGTCTTCGCGGCGGCTTCGCTCAAGCAGAGCTTCACGGACATCGGGAAGAAGTTCGAGACCGCGAACCCGGGCGTGGAGGTCACCTTCAACTTCGCCGGGTCCTCGGACCTCGCCGCGCAGATCTCCCAGGGCGCGAAGGCCGACGTCTTCGCCTCTGCTGACACCCGGACCATGGACAAGATCACCGGGGGCGGGCTCGCCGACGGCGATCCGCGCGCCTTCGCGACCAACACCCTCGTGATCGCCGTCCGCCCCGGGAACCCGGCCGGAATCACCGGGCTCGCGGACCTTGCCAAGCCGGGCGTGAAGCTTGTCGCGTGCGCGCCGCAGGTGCCATGCGGTTCCGCGGCCCGGACGGCGGAGGCCGCCGCGGACAACGGCGCCGGCATCACGCTGAGGCCGGTCAGCGAGGAGTCCAACGTGACGGATGTCCTCGGCAAGGTCATTGCCGGTGAGGCCGACGCCGGGCTGGTCTACATCACGGACGTGCGGGGCTCCGGCGGGAAGGCTGAGGCCGTCACGTTCCCCGAGGCCGCCTCCGCAGTGAATACCTACCCGATCGTCCCGCTCGCCGAGTCGAAGAACGTGGAGGCGGCGCGTGCGTTCACCGCGTACGTCCTCGGCCCGGACGGCCGTAAGGCGCTTGCGGATGCCGGCTTCGGCGCCCCCTGACGCCCGGCCGGCAACCGGGCCCCGGGGGAGGCCCCGCGAGTTCACGGGTCTCCCGGGGTGGATCTGGGTGCCGGCCGCACTCGGGGCGCTGTTCGTCGCCGTGCCGCTGGCCGGCATCCTGGCCCGGGTCGACTGGGCGCACTTCGTCCCGCTCGTCACCTCGGAATCGTCCCTCGACGCGCTGCGGCTGAGCCTTGAGACCGCGGCGGCGAGCACCGCCGTCGTGCTCGTCCTGGGCATCCCGATGGCGATGGCGCTCGCCCGGGGCAGCCTTCCGGGGCTGCGGTGGCTGCGTGCGCTCGTCCTGCTGCCGCTCGTGCTCCCGCCCGTGGTGGGCGGCCTCGCGCTCCTATACACGTTCGGGCGGCTCGGGCTCGTGGGACGCTGGCTCGATGTCCTCGGCGTGCAGCTCGCGTTCTCGACCGCAGCCGTCGTCATGGCTCAGGCGTTCGTGTCGCTGCCGTTCCTCGTGGTGTCCCTCGAGGGTGCCCTGCGGACCGCGGGCGGCCGGTACGAGGCGGTGGCCGCGACTCTGGGGGCGTCCCCGACGCACACGTTCCGGCGGGTCACCCTGCCGCTCGTGCTGCCGGGGCTTGCCTCCGGGCTCGTGCTCGCATTCGCGCGGTCGCTCGGCGAGTTCGGTGCCACGCTCACGTTCGCGGGGAGCCTCCAGGGCGTCACGCGGACGCTGCCGCTCGAGGTGTACCTGCAGCGGGAGTCGGACCCGGACGCCGCAGTCGCCCTCGCGCTGCTCCTCGTCGCCGTGGCCGCCGCCGTCGTGGGCGTCGCTTACGGCCGCCGCGCCGGGCGCGCCCGATGAGCCAGTCCCCGCAGTCCTTCCTGACGGTCGACGCGGGCCTCGCCTCCCGCGGAGTGCGGGTCGCCCTGGCGGTCGGCGAGGGGGAGACGGTGGCGGTCATGGGCCCGAACGGCGCCGGGAAGTCGACGCTGTTCGGGCTCTGCGCAGGCCTTCTGCGCCCCGACGAGGGCCGTGTGTCGGTGCGAGGGCGCGTCCTGGCTGCTGCCGACGGGACATGGGTCCCGCCGCATAGGCGCGGAGTGGCCCTGCTGGCGCAGGAGCCGCTGCTGTTCCCGCACCTGAGCGTGCTCGAAAATGTCGCGTTCGCGCCGCGGGCGGCCGGGGCACCCCGCCGCAGTGCGCGGGCAGCCGCCGAACGCTGGCTCTCCGAGGTCGACGCCGCCCAGCTCGCCTCCCGACGCCCCGCACAGCTCTCCGGCGGGCAGGCGCAGCGGGTCGCGATCGCCCGGGCACTCGCCGCCGATCCGGACGTCCTCCTGCTCGACGAGCCCTTCGCCGCCCTGGACATCTCCGCCGCGCCAGCCCTGCGGCGCCTCCTGCGCCGCGTCCTCGCGGGACGGACGGCGCTCGTCATCACGCACGAGCCTCTCGACGCGCACCTCCTCGCCGACCGCGTCATGGTCCTCGAAGACGGCCGTGTCGCGGAGTCGGGACCCACCGCGGAGCTGCTCGAACGCCCGCGCAGCCCCTTCGCCGCGGGGCTTGCCGGCCTGAACTTCGTCTCCGGCCAGACGGTGTCCCGCGGGACGGGACCGTCCAGCCTGTACGTGCAGGGACTCGGCGAGGTGGCGGGGACCGTACCCGACGGAGCCGATGCCCCGGCTCCCGGCGAGGAGGCGATCGCGGTGTTCCGCCCGGCGGACGTCGCCCTCTTCCGCCCGGAGAGCGTCCCCCACGGTTCCCCGCGGAACGCGTGGAGCGCGGTTGTCCGCGAGCTCGAACCGCGCGGCGCACAGGTGCGGGTGCACTGCACCCCGGGGAGCGGCACGGGCTCCGCCGGCCCTGCCCTCGTGGCGGACCTGACCCCGGCGGCAGCTGCCGAGCTCGACCTGGCCCCGGGCGTCGCGGTGGTCCTGGTGGCGAAGGCGGCCGCGGTCACCGTCTACGGGGCGTAGCGCGGCGAGCTGCCCAGCACGTCAAGCGCACAAAATTGTCGACAATCTGGTGCGAAAATCGCGTCCCGGGCGTACTCTGATCGCGCAGCAGGCGGGAGGAGAGCGGCGATGGCGGAGGTTGAGGCGGCCCGAGGCCGCGGTCCATCCGTCGCTGAGCTCGTGGAGTCGCTGCAGTCGGCGATCGTGGCGGGCGACCTCGTGCCGAACCAGCGCCTCATCGAGGCGGACATTGCCACCGAGTATGGGGCGAGCCGCGGCACCGTCCGTGCTGCCCTCTCCGAGCTCACGGTGGAGGGGCTGGTCGAGCGGCTCCCGAACCGGGGTGCCCGCGTGCGGGCAGTCTCGGCCGAGGAAGCCGTCGAGATCACCGAGGTGCGCGGCGCCCTCGAGGCCCTGTGCGCGCGCAAAGCGGCGGAGCGCATCACCGACGGCCAAGCGGCCGACCTCCGAGCCCTTGCCGGGCGGATGCGCGAGGCTGTGGCGGAGGGCGATCGGGAGCTGTACTCCGAATGCGCCCGGGCCCTCCACGCCGCCATCCTCGAGATCAGCGGCCAGAAGACCGCAGCCGCGACCATCCGCCGGCTCCGGGGCCAGGCGGCACAGTTCCAGTTCCGACTCGCCCTGCAGCCGGGCCGTCCCCGCGCCCTGCTCCCGCACCACCTGGAGATCATCGAGGCGGTCTGCACGCACGACGGCGCGGCGGCGGCTGAGGCGGTGCTCGTCCACCTCGGAAGCGTGGTCGAGGCGATCCGCGCGACTGAATCCCAGACCGTGCGCGGCTAGTCTGGACCGGTGACTGAACAGCGCGAGGAGGGCGCCGGCGTCGTGCGCGAGGCGGAGGGCCGAGAGCACGGCCACCCAGACCAGACGGTCGGCGTCGGCCCGTGGAAGGGCATGTGGCCGGAAGGCGACCACTGGGACCCGGAGCTGCTCACGCACGGCGACCGCCGCAATGTGCTGGACAAATACCGGTACTGGACGCACGAGGCGATCGTCGCCGAGCTGGACACGCGGCGCCACGAGTTCCACGTGGCGATCGAGAATTGGCAGCACGACCTCAACATCGGCACTGTGGTGCGCACCGCGAACGCGTTCCTCGCCAAGGAGGTCCACATCATCGGACGACGGCGCTGGAACCGTCGCGGGGCGATGGTCACAGACCGATACCAGCATGTGCGGCACCACGCCACGGTCGAGGACTTCGTCGAATGGGCGCGCGGGGAAGACCTCCCCATCCTCGGAGTCGACATCTTCCCCGATTCGGTCCCGCTGGAGACGTACGAGCTGCCGCGCCGCTGCGTGTTCGTGTTCGGCCAGGAGGGGCCTGGGCTCACGCCCGAGGTGCACGCGGCGGCGGACGCGACGCTCTCGATCGAGCAGTTCGGGTCGACGCGCTCGATCAACGCCGCCTCCGCCGCGGCGATCGCCATGCACGCGTGGGTGCGGAGGTGGGTGTTCGGGCAGCGGGTGGGCTGATGCCGATCATGCTGTCGCGCGGCGAGGGCGAATCCCAGCTCCACGAGCAAGTCGATTGCTTTCGGCGCATCCGGGTAGCTCAGGTACGGCACCGCGCTGACGATGGCGACCGCGTAGCCGCGCTTCCGCCGAAGGAGTAGTCCATGGCCGTCCACCCGAGCGTCATTGTGTTCGACGTCAACGAGACCCTGTCCGACATGTCCCCGATGGGGCAGCGCTTCGCCGACGCCGGCGCCCCCGCCCATCTCGCGAAGCAGTGGTTCGCGAGCCTGCTGCGTGACGGGTTCGCGCTCTCCACAACGGGCGACTCGGCCGGCTTCGCCGCCGTCGGCGCGGAGATCCTCGCGCCGATGCTCGACGCCGCGGGCGTGGCCCAGCCCGAGGAGGCTGCCAGGCGGCTCGCCTCGTCGATCGGCGATCTGCCCCTTCACCCCGACGTGGTCGACGGCGTGCGCGCCCTCCGCGCGGCGGGCTACCGCCTCGTGACCCTCACCAACGGCTCCGCCAAGGTCTCCGAGGCGCTCTTCGCCTCGGCCGGGATCCGCGACGAGTTCGAGCGCCTGCTGTCCGTCGAAGAGGCCCCCGCGTGGAAGCCCCATCCCGGGGCCTACGCATATGCCGCGGAGGCGTGCGGCGCCAGCCCGGGCGAGCTGCTCCTCGTCGCTGTCCATCCCTGGGACATCCACGGAGCGCGGCGCGCAGGCCTCCACGCAGCGTGGATCAACCGCGGGGGCGGGACGTACCCGAGCTACTTCGCGGCGCCGGATCTCACGGTGGCGTCCGTGGGAGAGCTTCGGGGCGCGCTCGGGTAGCCACGGGACTCACGGCTGTCGGTGCCTCCGGATAGTCTGCCTCCATGGGTGAGATCAAGGTGCACGAGTTCATCACCATCGACGGGGTGTTCGAGGACCCGTCCTGGACGGTCGAATGGTGGCCGTGGGATCCGAAGATGGAAGAGGCCGTCGGCGCGCTGACGGCCTCGGCAAGCGACATCCTGCTGGGGCGCCGGACCTTCGAGATGTTCGCGCCGGCTTGGTCCACCCGCACCGCAGAGGATGACCCAGGTGCTCCCTTCTTCAACGACACGCCGAAGCACGTCGTCACCTCGGGCGAGCTCGCTGTCGACTGGAACAACTCCACCGCGCTCGGCACCTATGACCCGGAGTCGATCCGCAGCCTGAAGGACCGCACCGAGGGAAGCATCTACATCAGCGGCAGCGGGCAGCTGGTCCGGGCGCTTCTGGCCGACGGACTCGTCGACGAGCTGCACCTCTTCGTCTACCCGATCGCCCTTGGCAAGGGGCAGCGACTCTGGGGCGAGGACGGCGAGGCCGCGCGGCTGGCACTCAAGTCCTCGGAGGCGTACACCAACGGGATTGTCCACCTCTGCTACGGCCCCGCCGCCGCGCCGAGGCAGGCCTGACGGGGCAGTTGTGGCCAGCGTGGTGGTCGTCGGGTCCCTCAACGCGGACCTCACCGTCTACTGCTCCCGCCTTCCGGCGCCCGGGGAGACGATCGCGGGCACGGCCTCGGAGGTCGGGCCCGGAGGGAAGGGCGCAAACCAGGCGGTGGCGGCGAGCCTGTCGGGGGCCGGCGTCGCCCTCATCGGCGCCGTCGGGGATGACTCCAACGGTGCCATGCTGCGCCGTGCGGTCACGGGTGCCGGAGTGGATGTGAGCCGCGTGCGCACCATCGGGAACCAGGCCTCCGGAATGGCCATCATCACGGTTGACGATGCTGCCGAGAACACGATCGTCACCACAGCCGGCGCCAACGGGCGCCTCTCGGCACGAGACGTCGAGGAAGCCGGTGAGGTGTTCCGCGGTGCCAGAGTGGTGTGCCTGTGCCTCGAAGTGCCCCGCGAGGCCGTTCTCGCTGCCGCGCTCGCGGGCGGCTCGGCAGGTGCCACGGTCATCCTGAATGCCTCGCCCTTCGGCCCGCTCGCGCCCGAGCTCCTCGCCGCCGTCGACGTCCTGCTCGTCAACGCGCACGAGGCCTCCCAGCTGCTCGCCGGGGCGCCTCTCCCGCCGGCTTCCGCGGACGACGCCGCGTGGGCGCCGATCGCTCGCGGCCTCGCCGAAGCGGGGGTGGCCAGGGCGGTTGTCACGCTCGGCGGGGGAGGCGCCGTCGTGCTCCAGGGGGAGCGGGGCAGGGCAGACCGGGCCGAGGTGGAAAGGATCCCGGCCCTGCCCGTGGAGCCGGTCGACACCACCGGGGCGGGAGACGCCTTCGCCGGGGCCCTCGCAGCACGCCTCGCCGCCGGAGACGCGCTTGGGGACGCCGCCCGCTACGCCGCTGTCGCTGCGGCACTCTCAACCACGGGCAGAGGCGCCCAGAGGTCGTATCCCACCCGCGAGAAGGTGGTCAGCCAGGAGTTCCCGCAGACGACGGCGGGCGGCCGGCCGCGGATGCCCTAGGCCTCCGGGGCGACCGCCCGCCGTCGTGCGTGGGCAGGGGGTGCTGCTACTTGGCGGTGAACTCCGCGTGCGCGGTGTGGGCCTCGGCCACCTTCGCCCGGATCTCTTCGATGTCCTTCACCTTGTCGCGGTACTTCTTGTCCATGGCGAGGATCGACTGCTCCTCGTCCATGAGCTCCCGGTAGACGCGCTCGCGCTCGGCGAGGTCCGCGGTGTACTCGAGGTCGAGGTAGCTCTCGGCATGGCGGCGGGCGTTGTTGACCGCGGCGTGCGCCTTGCCGGCCTTGCTGAACAGCGACGCAAAGATCGTGATGGCCAGGACGCCGATGATGACGGTGAGCGACAGGCCGGTGGTGATTTCGAAGACCGGGACAGGGTTGCCGCCGTTGATGAAGAACAGCGTGTTCTCGTGCAGCGCGTGGAGGACGAGCTTCACGCCGATGAACGCGAGGATCGCGGCGAGGCCGTACGAGAGGTAGATCAGGCGGTCCAGCAGCCCGTCGAGGAGGAAGAACAGCTGGCGCAGGCCCATGAGCGAGAACGCGGTGGCCGTGAAGACGACATAGGGGTTCTGGGTGAGGCCGAAGATCGCGGGGATGGAGTCGAGGGCGAACAGGAGGTCCGTGCCGCCGATCGCCACCATGACGAGGAGCATCGGGGTCAGGACGCGCTTGCCGTTCTCAACCGTGAAGAGCTTGTCCCCGTCGTAGTGCTGCGACGTGCGGAGGAACTTGCGGGCCAGACGGATGATGAAGTTGTCCGCTTCGTCGTCACCGGAGTCCTCGGGCTTGAGCAGGTTGCCCGCGGTGATGAGCAGGATGATGCCGAAGACGTAGAAGATCCACGAGAAGCTGTTGATCAGCGCGACGCCGAGGAAGATGAAGGCCGTGCGCGCGATGAGGGCGAAGACGATGCCGAACAGCAGCACCTTCTGCTGGTCCTCACGAGGAACCCGGAAGCTCGCCATGATCACCAAGAACACGAAGAGGTTGTCGACCGAGAGGGCCTTCTCCGTGATGAAGCCGGCGAAGTACTCGGACCCCATGGACGGGCCGCCGAAGACCAGGACCGCGATGCCGAAGAGGATGGCCGCTCCGACGTAGATCGACGACCAGACCGCCGCCTCTTTGAGCGTCGGCACGTGGGCCTTGCGAATGTGGAAGAAGTAGTCGAAAGCCAGCAGGGCCAGGATCAGAACGATCGTGACGCCCCAGACAAGTGGGGATACAGACATGGGAAGGTGTCCCTTTCGCAGGTAGGCGCTATCGCCACAAGTCTCTCCACCATCCCGATGGGATGGCCGCTGCACCCGGCCGGGCTCCGGCGCCCGACGTGTTGACGTATGCAGCGCTTGGGATACTCCCCTGCGCACTTCCTAGGCTACAGGGAGGCTGCGGTAGAGGGCAAAAGCCGCCTGGGATCGGAAGGGCACCCGGGATCAGAAGGGCGGAGGGTCAGAGGCGCCGCTGGTGCACGCCGGTGGTGCCGCGGGAACAGCGGTGGGTGCAGGGGACCGGGGCCCGAGGATGTGGGTCCGGTCCGCTGGCTCGGCGGGGTACTCCTCGCCGAGGAGGCTCTTCCACACAAGCTCCCCGCTGACCTTCGGCGGCTCGCCGATCTGCCTCCCGCCGTGATCCGGCACGGACCGTCTCAGGCGGAACACGGCGAGCGACTTCAGGGCGTGGTGCTTGGTGCACAGGAGTGCGAGGTTCTCTGCATCGGTTGCGCCGCCGTCCTGCCATTCGATCGTGTGGTCTATCTCGGAACGCCTCGCCGCGGCCGTGCATCCCGGGACCACGCATGTGCCGTCCCGGTACTGGATGAAGCGAACGAGTCCGGCCGGAGGCCTGTAGGTGGACCGTCCGAGTTTGACCGGGACTCCCTCGTCGTCGGTGAACAGGCGCTGCCAGGTCGGCGCGGCGGCGGCCAGTAGCCGGGCGGTGGTCGCATCGATGACGCCGTAGCCGTCGAGGTGGGCCACGTCGTCGGACGCGCCGAGTGCCACCGCCAGCGGGATGTGGACCACGACTTCCGCGGTGACCCGGGAGAGCAGTTGCTCGAGCGACGGAATGGACTCGCCGGACTGCGGAGCCTCGCCGGACAGCGGAGCCTCGCCGGACAGCGGGCCCTCGCCGCCATGGCCCGTCAAGCAGAGCTGGAGGAGGACGTCGGCCCGCAGCTGCTGGAGGGTCCGATGCTCGCCGTCGCGATCGCGTGCAGCGCGCGCGGCGCCGTCGATGCGCTCGTAGGCTGCCCGGGCTGTCTCCGCCGGCAGGAGCGCAGACAGGACGCACATCCCGTCCTCGTCGGGCTGGAGCCACACGCGGCGGTCTTCACGCGCGGCCTCCCTCCTCCGGGTGATCGACTCGGGATGGAGCCTCTCGCGCAGATCGCGGACGACGGCGCGGAACTCGCCCGGCGTGCGGATTCGCCCCTTCCGGGTCCGGAGGCGGGCGAGCGCTTCGATGCCGAACGCCTCGGCAACCCGTTCGGGCAGCGTCGCGGCCTGATCGACGACCGCTCGCGCGTGCGACTCCGTGATGTCCCCAGCTGCCAGCGCCTCGTGGAGGGCCGGGTGCGTGTTCACGAGTGCCACCGAGAAGTTGAGTGTGCGGGCGGCAGCCGCTTCCGAGGTGTTCTGGAGTGCGGCGATCTCTGAGACGGCGGCTGCATGCGCCACGTCCCCGCCGAGCCGTTCCGGCTGACCCTTGCGTCCTTCCAGCGGCTGGTCGGCGACGTGCTGGTTCTGCCTGTCGACCAGGAGCGCGCGAAGGCTTGCGCTGAACGCCTCGAACTCTGCGAGGGCGCGCAGTCCCTGGGCCACACCTGCGGGGGTGTCCAAGGTGCGGGGATCGAGCTCGATGAAGCCGTGAAGCGCCTCGGGGTGCCGGGAGGTGAAGGTCAGTTCACCGGCCACTCGGTCTGCCGTCACCACTCGCTACACCCCCGTTTGCTCGTATGTGCGTTCCCATCCTAGTGAAAATTGCTGCTCAGATCCATACATAAATATGAACAAATCTTCGAGTGGCGGTTTGCGCGCAGGGGCGTAGGCGGCGGGAGCTGCCCACCGCCGTCGTGCTTGGCTGTCATCTTGAAACCCCGAAACTCGCCCGTGCAGGCCCGCTCGCTAGGATGGGCAGTGGCCCAACCACGCACCCCGCGTGAATCCCATCGAGCCACTGCCGAGGAGCATCAATGCCTATCGCTACCCCCGAGAAGTACGCCGAGATGATCGACTCCGCCAAGGCTGGCGGCTACGCGTTCCCGGCGGTCAATGTCACCTCGTCGCAGACGCTCAATGCCGCGATCCGCGGCTTCGCGGAGGCTGGCTCGGATGGCATCGTCCAGGTCTCCACCGGCGGTGCGGCCTACTGGTCCGGCGCGTCGGTGAAGGACATGGTGGTCGGCTCGCTGGGCTTCGCGGCGTTCGCCCGCGAGATCGCCAAGAGCTACGACGTGAACATCGCCCTGCACACGGACCACTGCCCCAAGGACAAGCTCGACAGCTTCGTCCTGCCGCTGCTGGAGGCCTCCGAGGCCGAGGTCAAGGCCGGCCGCGACCCGCTCTTCAACTCGCACATGTGGGACGGCTCGGCCGAGACCCTCGAGGAGAACCTGCGCATTGCCAAGGAGCTCCTGCCGCGCACGGCCGCGGCGAAGATGATCCTCGAGGTCGAGATCGGCGCGGTCGGCGGCGAGGAAGACGGCGTCGAGAACGCCATCAACGAGAAGCTCTACACGACCGTCGCCGACGGCCTTGCCACGGTCGACGCGCTGGGCGCCGGCGAGAACGGCCGCTACATCACTGCCCTGACGTTCGGCAACGTCCACGGCGTCTACAAGCCGGGCAACGTCAAGCTCCGCCCCGAGATCCTCAAGGACATCCAGGCGCAGGTCGGGGCGAAGATCGGCAAGGACAACCCGTTCGACCTCGTCTTCCACGGCGGCTCCGGCTCCTCCGAGCAGGAGATCGCGGACGCCGTCTCCTACGGCGTGATCAAGATGAACATCGACACGGACACCCAGTACGCCTTCACCCGCCCGGTGGCAGGCCACATGTTCGCCAACTACGACGGCGTGCTCAAGGTTGACGGCGAGGTGGGCAACAAGAAGACCTACGACCCCCGCGTGTGGGGCGCCCTCGCCGAGGCCGGCATGGCCGCTCGCGTGGTCGAGGCCGCCCAGCAGCTCGGCTCCGCCGGCAAGTCCGTCAAGTAGGCCGGGCGCAGGGGCAGCGATGAGCGAGACGTTCCGCACCAACCTCCTCGGCCCCGAGCCCACGAGGCTTCCCGCCGAGGACGAGGTCTACCAAGGACTCGCCCTCGGCCAGCCGGCCCTCGACCTGGTGGCCAGGCATCCCGAGTCGTCCCTCCTGTGGGCGATCCTCGCGGAGGAGGCCTGGGACGAGGGCCGCACGATCGAGTCGTACGCCTTCGCCCGAGTCGGCTACCACCGCGGCCTCGACGCTCTGCGCCGCAGCGGCTGGCGCGGCGCGGGCCCCGTTCCGTGGGAGCACGAGCCGAACCGCGGGTTCCTCCGCGCGCTCTACGCGCTCGGACGGGCCGCCTCCGCGATCGGCGAAGAGGGCGAGCCCGAGCGGATTGCTGCCTTCCTCGAGGGCTCCGACCCCACGGCGAAAGCCGCGATCGAGGGTGCCGGCAGCTAGGGCACACAACGGACGACGGCGCGTGGCCGGCTCCCCGAAGGAAGCCGGCCACGCGCTTTTCATACGCAGGCTGCTAGGCCACCGGAGCCGGAGCAGCCACGGCGGCGGCACGACGCCGGGAGTCGCGGACGGCGACGACGCCCAGGAGCACGGCGGAGATGAGCGCCGCTCCGCCGAAGAGGAGGAAGTTCATCGACGGGGGAACCGTCTTGCTGGCCAGCATGAGCCCGGAGAGCTGCGGTGCGAGCACGGCGCCGATGCGGCCCACGCCGAGGGCCCAGCCGAGAGCGGTGCCGCGCAGCGCGCTCGGGTAGTGCGAAGCGATCGCGCCGATGACGAGTGACTGGGTGCCGTGGGTCCCGACGCCGGCGATGACGAGGGCCGCGTAGACAAAGGCCGTGTTCGATGCCGGCATCACGAGGAGCGCGACGAGCGCTGCGCCTGCGAGGAACGCTGCGACCACCGAGACCTTCACCGTGCCGAACTTGTCACCGGCCCACGCCGTGATGATCGACCCGGCGACGGCGCCGAGGTTGAGCGCGATGGTGAAGGTCAGCGCCGGACCGAGATCGGAGCCGGAATCGCGCATGATCTTGGGCAGCTGCGTCCCCAGGCCGTACCAGGCGAACAGGGTGAAGAGCGTCGACGCCGCGAACAGGACCGAGAGGAACGCGAAGCCGCTGCCGAAGAGACCGCGGAAGCCGCTGCGCGGCGTCGTGCGCTCTGCGGACGGTGCGGACGAAGCGGCGGGGGAGGCGCCGGCCTCGTGCGCGGACGAGCCGAGGGTCTCGGGGAAGTACTTGAGGCCCAGCGGAACGAACACCGCAAGCGGGATGATCGCCACGAGGAACATCGACGACCATCCGAAGGACGGGACCATCCAGAGGCCGAGCAGGGCCGCAGCGGTGCCGCCGATCGGAACGCCCGACATCATGAGGGTGGCCATCGAGCCACGCCACTTCGAGGGGATGAGCTCCGCCGCCATCGCGTTCGCGGAGGGGACGAGGCCGCCGAGCCCGAGGCCGGCGACGAGTCGCAGCGCGGCGAAGACGGCGGCGTTGGGGGCGAACGCGCACAGGACCGTCGCGACGGAGAAGATGACGGTGCACAGGACGATGGCCTTCCGGCGTCCCCATGTGTCCGACAGCCGGCCGGCGAAGACCGCGCCGACCATCATGCCGATGAACGCCATCGAGCCGATCGTGCCGGCGGAGGCGGCGTTGAGGCCCCAGCCGGTGGACTCGATGAGGTTGTTCTGGACGGTGCCGTAGACGATGAGGTCATAGCCGTCGAAGACGACCATGGCCCAGCAGATGATGACGGCGATGACGGCATTGCCTCGCCGGGGCGATGAGCCGGGACGGGTCTGGCCGGCCTCGTTGCCGGACGCGGGAGTGGTAACGCTAGAGGACATGCATCTCAGGATGGGGTGCCGTGTCTCACACAGGCCATAGAATTCTGTTGTGCAGAAGTTCCAGATCGTCAAGAAGCCTGCCTACGCGATCGAGTCCGTGGACAACGCCCTCCAGCTCATCCTCCTGCTGCAGGAGAGCGGGGCCATCCGAGTCAACGAGGCGGCCGAGCGGCTGGGCGTGGCGCCGTCGACCGCGCACAGGCTCCTCGCGACGCTCGTCTACCGCGGCTTCGCGGCGCAGGACGAAGCGCGGCGCTACACCGCCGGCCCCGTGCTCTCGGGCGCGTCGCGGCATGGGCGGCTCCAGGAGGTGGTCGCCCTGGCGGCGCCGCATCTCGAAGAGCTCGCCGCGACGGTGGGGGAGACCGTCAACATCATGGTCAGATTCGGCACGAGCGTGCGGTTCCTGATGAGCGCGGAGTCGCGCCAGCTGCTGCGCGTGGGCGACCGGACAGGCACGGTGCTGCCGGCCAACCTCTCCTCCGGCGGCAAGGCGATGCTCGCGACGCTCGACCTCGGGACCCTGCGCCAGCTGTACATGGGCCGGGGTGCGCGGATGTCCGGCGAACAGCTCGGGGAAGACGCGTTCCGTGCGCTCGAGGCGGAGCTCGCGACCGTGCGCGAGACGGGTGTTGCCGTCAACATCGGCCGCACCGAGGCGGACATCGCGGCGATGGGCGCCGCCGTCCTCCAGTACGACGCCGGAGGGTCGCCGCGCCGTGCGTGGCTCGGGCTCTCGATCAGCACGCCACGCTCCCGCGCCTCGGTGCTCGAGGAGCCCGCGACGCGCGACGCCCTCCGTGCGTGCTGCGCCGCCGTGGCGGCTGCCCTGAACGAGGCCGGCATCACCGAGCCGCGCTAAGTTCTGCTGACTGGAACGAGTGGGCTGCCGCGGAGCTACTTGGCGCAGGCCTCTGGATCGGCGTCGGTGCCGGGGAAGAGGACGACCTGGCCGTCGCGGACCTCGACCCTGTGGGTGCGCGTGTCCTCGGTCGCGGGGAGGCAGGTCACCTTGCCCGTGCGCAGGTTGAAGCTCGACGAATGGAGCGGGCACTCGACCTCCTCGCCCTCGATCCAGCCCTCCGCCAGGGAGGCCTCCTCGTGGGTGCACGTGTCGTTGAGCGCGAAGAAGCAGCCCGTGTCCGCGTGGAAGACGGCGATCGCCTCGCTGAAGCCCGACTCCTCAGGTTCCACGACCTTGGCGGTGCCCTCTTCGATCTCATCGGTGCCGCCGACCACGATTCCTTCGCTCATGCGCCCAACTCTATCGAGCAGGCTCTCCGGGCGACGAGGGCGACGCCCCGGGGGAGTTTTGGCAAAGCTGTTGACTTCAGACATTTGAAGCCGTTCCATTGAGTAAATCAGAAATGTCTCAGATCACAGTGCAGTGTTCTGGACATCACAGATCCTCATCGCAGGTTTCTGGTCATCACCGTCAAGGAGTCCCATGCACCCGCTCGCCGTCGACCCGGGGTCCACCGACATCACACCGGTGTCCTTCCACCCGCTCCTGTGGATCGCCGCAGCGGGCGTCTTCGCCGTGATCATCCTCCAGTCGGTGATCTACCTGCGGGCCATCCGCAAGGCGGCACCCGAGGCCAACCTGACGAACGCCCAGGTGACCGGGTCCGTCCGCCGCGGCGCCATCGCGGCGATCGGACCGTCCCTCGCGGTTGCACTCGTGGCGATCTCTCTCCTGCCGCTCTTCTCGACGCCCGCGGTCCTCACCCGCATCGGCCTCGTGGGATCGGCCGCGTTCGACGTCGCCGCGGCAGGCATCGCCGCCGGCAGCCAGCACGCCCAGCTCGGCGGCCCGACCTACACCCAGAAGGTCTTCGCGATCGGCTTCGCGGCCATGACCCTCGGCGGCCTGGTCTGGATGCTCACCGCCCTCGTCCTCACGCCGGTCCTGTCGAAGGGCGACAAGACGCTGCGCAAGGTCAACCCGGCCGTCATGACGATCGTGCCCGCCGCCGCGCTCCTCGGCGCCTTCTTCTCGCTGGCACTCGCCGAGACGGTCAAGTCCCCGATCCACATCGTCACGCTCCTGTCCTCAGCGGGAGTCATGGGGCTCTGCCTCCTCGGGGCCAAGTACTTCAAGAAGCCGTGGCTGCGCGAATGGGGTCTCGGGATCGCGATCCTCGTCGCCCTCGTCATCGCCTACCTCGTGACCGCCAAGTAAGAGCCAGGAGAGAACCATGTCCACCCAGACCAACACCCGGCTCAGCGGGCTCGCCCAGTTCGACCGCACCACGTCCATCTGGGGTCCGATCACCCTCGGCCTCGGCTTCCTCATCTCCCTCGGCGCTGCGCTCTTCGCCGCGTTCGGCACCGGCCTCGGCATCACGGGCGGCGAACTGTGGACGGCTGTCGGCCTTGTCGTCGCGACGTTCGGCGTGATCGCCGTCATCGAGCCCATCTCGTACTACCCCGTCCTCGGCCGATCGGCCATGTACCAGGCCTTCATGATCGGCAACATCGCCAACAAGCTCCTGCCCTCCGCCCTCGTGGCACAGGCAGACCTCGACGAGAAGCCCGGCACGCGACGGGCCGAGCTCATCGCCGGAGCCGCCATCATCGGGGCAGCGTTCATCCACATCGTCACCCTCGTGATCCTCGTCGGGGTCCTCGGCACGTGGCTCGTGGGCGTCCTCCCGCCGGGCCTGGTTGCGGTCGCCCGTCTCTACATCCTCCCCGCGGTCTTCGGCGCGGTCACTGTGCAGGCCGTGGTCACGATGAAGAACATGCGGATCACCATCGTCGCAGCGGTCGTCGCCGCGCTCATCACCTACGTGCTCATCCCGCTGGTTCCGGCCCTGAGCTTCTACGGGACCCTCCTGGCCGTGGCCGCGACGATCATCCTCGCGTGGTTTGCCCGCTCCCGCGCCGCCGACGGTCGGCCCTCCGCTGCAGCGTCGTCCGTCGGGCACTGACGCCAGCCCCACCGCGCCAGCACCACCGCGCCTGTGCCGCGCACCGACTTCAAGCAGAGAGGAAACACCATGACCGAGGCGACCACTGTTGCCCTGACCTCCACGATCGAGGTCCCGGAAGCGTTCATCGAGGAGCACATCGCGCTGTACAAGGCCTTCCACCGCGCGCCTGAGCTCTCCTCGGCCGAGCACCGGACCGCCGAGTCGATCGAGGACCGGCTCACCGCGCTCGGGATCGAGCACTTCCGCTGCGGGAGCACCGGCGTCGTCGGGATCCTGCGCAACGGCGACGGCCCCGTGGTCGGATTCCGCGCCGACACGGACGGCCTGCCGATCGCCGAGGAGACCGGCCTCGAGTATGCGAGCACCGCCACCGGCACCCTGCCGGACGGGAGCGAAGCGCCGGTCATGCACGGCTGCGGCCATGACACCCACATCACCGCGGCGCTCGCCGCCGCCCAGTACCTCACGGAACGCCCCGACGAGTGGGCCGGAACCCTCGTGCTGATCTTCCAGCCCGGCGAGGAGACCGCATGGGGCGCCAAGGAAATGGTCGACGACGGGCTGTGGGACCGCGCGCCGCGGCCCGAGATCGTGCTCGCCCAGCACGTCATGCCGCAGGAGGCAGGGACGTTCTGGCTCCGGGGAGGCAACATGGCCAGCCTCGCCGACTCGTGGCGGGTCACGGTGCGCGGCCGCCAGGCGCACGGCTCCCAGCCGGAGAAGTCGCTCGATCCGATCGTCGCCGCGTCCTCGATGGTGCTGCGCCTCCAGACCATCGTCTCGCGGGAGCTCCCGCCGACCACGCCCGCCGTCGTCACCGTCGGCACCTTCCATGCCGGGCTGAAGGAGAACATCATCCCGGAGACCGCCGAATTCAGCCTCAATGTGCGCACTCCGGACGAGGACACCCGCGAGCGGGTCCTGTCCGCGATCCGGCGCATCATCTCCGGTGAGGCACTCGCCTCGGGCATCGACGAGCCGGCAATCGTGGAGATCAACAAGTTCCCGCGCCTGTTCAACGACGAGGAGCACGCCGCCCGCGTGGCCGCCGCGCTGCGCGCCGGCTTCGGCAAGGACGCCGTGAAGGAGCAGCCCATCGGCATGGGCTCCGAGGACGCGGGCTGGCTCAGTGACGCCATCGGCGTGCCCGGCGTCTTCTGGTCCTTCGGGGCCTTCCCCGCGGACGAGTTCACCGACGGCCGCACCCCGGCCGGGAACCACTCGCCGCAGTTCGCCCCGGATGCCGAGCTCGCGGTCGTCAACGGCACCGGCGCCGCACTCACCGGTCTGCTCGCCTACCTCGGACGGTAGCCCCACCCCACCGGGGCGCACGACGGCGCCANCCCCCCCCACTCCCGCTTCCTGACAGGATGGGGCCATGCTCGACGACCTCGACCGACAGATAGTGGCGGCACTCATCCGCAACGGCAGGGCGCCATGGCGGCTGGTCGCCGAGGTCCTCGGCCAGCAGGAGCGGACCGTTGCCCGCCGGGGGAACCGCCTGCTGGCATCCGGCGTCGTGCGGGTCCAGTCCTTCCCGAACCCGGCCGCGCTGGCGCCTGTGGACCTCTACATGCTCCGGGTGGCGGCGGCGCCTGGAGCGCTGCGGGGCGTCGGCGCGTGGCTCGCGGACCGCCCCGAGACCCACTGGGTCAGCGCCCTCGCCGGCGCCAGCGAGTGCATCGTGGAGCTCTTCGCGGGGCAGGAGGAGATCGGGCCGCTGCTGTACCGCGACCTCGCCGCGCTGGAAGGTGTGCGGGACGTCTCCCTGGAGCCCATCTTCGAGTACTACCGCACCGTCTCCGGCTGGCGTCCCGACCTGCTCACGCGTGAGCAGTATGACGCGCTCAGCCCTTCCGAGCTCCCCCAGTACGTCACGCTCTACGAGGATCTCGGCATGCCCCGCCTCGACGAGCCGAACCAGGCCCTCGTGAACCTCCTGAGGACCAACGGCCGGGCCACCATCGAGGAACTCGCCGCCGGCCTTTCCGTCTCGAAGGCGACCGCGAGCCGGCGGCTTGAGGCACTCATCGCCTCGGGGGGCGTGTACGTCCGCGCGGTATTGGACCCGTCCTCGATCGGCTACCCCTTCGAGGCTTTCCTGACCGTGCACACCTCCGCGGCGAGCCTTGACCAGACAGGCGCCTACGTCGCAGACCTGCCCAGCACCCGCTGGGCCGCGAACGTCTCGGGGCGCCTGCTCGTCCAGAGCGCGGTCCGCTCCGTCGTCGAGCTCCGCTCCGTCGTCGAGGACATCGAAGCGCAGCCGGGAGTCACCGGCGTGGACGTCTCGCTCTACGCGGAGATCTTCAAGCGCAGCACCGTCGCCTATGTGGACGGCCGGCTCCCGTCGCTGGACGCTGACTGACGGCTGATCCGCGACGGATCGGGTGCGGCAGGGGGCGCAGTGGACTCGCGCACCACGAGCTCCGTCGCGAGCTCGACCCGATGGGAGTCGAGCGGCTCCCCATGGGCCTGGCGCAGGACGGAGCGGAGTGCAGACCGCCCCATCTCCTGGAGCGGCTGCGAAACCGAGGTGAGCGCTGGCACCGAGTCCTCTGCCTGCGCCGTGCCGTCGAAGCCCACGAGGCTCAGGTCCTCGGGCACTCGGATGCCCTGACGGCGGGCCTCCCGCAGCACGCCGACGGCGATGCTGTCGCTTGCAGCGAAGATCGCTGTAGGCGGTTCGGAAAGGGACAGCAGCCGCTTGAGACCCTCGATGCCGTGCTCGCTGCGGAATTTTCCATGCACGATGCGCTCCGGCTTCACAGCGATTCCGTGGGACATGAGAACCGACATGTAGCCGTGCAGGCGGGCCTGGTTGCACTCTGCGCCTTCAGGGCCGCCGAGGTACCCGATCCTCTCGTGCCCCAGCGCCACCAGATGCTCTGCCGCGGCCTTGCCGCCGGCCCAGTTCGTGGCACCGACGCTCACCACGTCCGACGGCGGCGGGTTCTGCGGGTCGATGACGACGACCGGGATGCCGTGCCGGCGGAAGGCCGACAGCTGCGCCTCACTGAAGGCCGAGGTCACGACGATCAGGCCAGCCCGTCCCTGGTCGAGCATCCTCTGGGCGCGGCGCTCAGGGCCGAGCCCCGCGCCGGACGTCCCGCCGGTCACGCTCACCATCACCTCGACGCCTGCGACGGCGGCGTAGTCGAGGATCCCGGTGAGGACGTCCGTGGTGTAGGCCGACGTGAGCGCGTCGAAGGCCACTTCGACCACATCCGGTCCGGGCGCTGCAACCCGGCGCTGGCCCGGTGACGAATACCCCACCTTGGCGAGCGCGGCCAGGACCTTCTCCCTCGTCTCGGGAGCCACGTCACCACGGCCGTTGACCACCTTGGAGACGGTGGGCGCCGAGACCCCGGCGAGACGGGCGACTTCCGCCAGAGTGGACTTGGCCTTGGTCGCCGTCCTCGTCGCGGTTGCCATGGGCCTGCCCCAATCTTTCGAAAGTTTTCGTTGAGTCCAGTCTGGGAGGAGAAGGCCGCCGGGTCAACCGGCCTTTCGTATAGATCCTGAACTTTTTCCCTTCTTCCCGTTGACCGTGACACACGTCACCCCTTAGCGTGGCAATGCACGCCGAAAGTAATTCGAAACTTTTCGAAGCCTTGCGGTCAGTGAGGACCCTCGAGGATGAAACGGAAGACCATGAACATTCGGAAACTGCGCACGGCCGCAACGGCCCTCTCCGCCGGAGCACTTGCCCTGTCCCTCGCCGCATGCGGCTCGGCCGGCCCGGGCGGCGGATCGGCCGGCGCCGACGCCGCGACGATGTGGGGCCTCACGGGTGGCAACCAGGCCTCCCTGCAGAAGTCTGTGGACTCGTGGAACAAGGCGCACAGCAACGAGACCATCAAGCTCGACTTCTTCGCCAACGACGCTTACAAGACCAAGGTGCGCACGGCCGTCGGCGCCGGCCAGGGTCCCACCTTCATCTACGGCTGGGGCGGCGGCGTGCTGAAGTCCTACGTGGATGCCGGCCAGGTCGAGGACCTCACCGGCTTCCTCGACCAGAACCCGCAGGTGAGGGACCGCTACCTGCCTTCCGTGCTCAAGAACGGCCAGGTCAACGGCAAGACCTATGCCGTGCCGAACAACAACACGCAGCCGGTCGTCCTCTACTTCAACAAGGACGTGTTCGCGAAGGTGGGCGCGGAGCCGCCCAGGACGTGGGATGAGCTGATGGCCCTTGTGCCGAAGTTCAAGGACGCCGGGATCGCTCCCTTCTCCCTCGGCGGCCAGTCGAAGTGGCCTGACCTCATGTGGCTCGAGTACCTCGTCGAGCGCATCGGCGGCCCCCAGGTCTTCGCCGACATCGCAGCCAACAAGCCCAACGCCTGGTCGCACCCCGCAGTCACCGAAGCCCTCACCAAGATCCAGCAGCTCGTGGACGCAGGCGGCTTCGTCAACGGCTTCTCCTCCATTGCGGCGGACAGCAGCGCCGACCAGGCCCTGCTGTACACCGGCAAGGCGGCGATGATCCTCCAGGGCGGCTGGATCTACCAGGGCATGAAGAAGGACGCCGCCGACTTCGTCAAGAGCGGCAAGCTCGGCTTCACGGCCTTCCCGACGGTTTCGGGCGGCGCCGGGGACCCCAAGGACATCGTTGGCAACGCCTCCAACTTCTGGTCGGTGTCATCCAAGGCCACGGACGCACAGAAGAAGACTGCGCAAGACTACATCAAGGACGGCATGTTCAACGATGAGAACACCCAGGACCTCATCAACTCGGGCGCCGTCCCGGTGATCAAGGGGATCGAGAGCAAGCTCGAGGCCTCGCCCGACAAGGACTTCCTGACCTTCGTCTACGGCATGGCGAAGGAAGCGCCCAGCTTCACGCTCTCATGGGACCAGGCGCTGAGCCCGGCCCAGGGCGACGCGATGCTCTCCAATCTCGACCAGATCTTCCTGAAGAAGATCACCCCCGAGCAGTTCGTCTCGTCGATGAACGCAACGATCGGCAAATAGGAGCTCCACGTGGCTCTGACAACCACCGCCTCCCGACGGGCCCGTGAGAAGGGCCCGTCGGGGTGGCTGGCCGTTCCGGCCCTCGTGTTCTTCCTGGTCTTCGCCATCCTCCCGCTCATCGGAGTCCTCGCCCTGAGCTTCACCCGCTGGGACGGCCTGAGCGAGATCACGTTCGACGGCGTGTCCAGCTGGACCCGCGTCCTCACCGACGAGCTCACGCTGAACGCGCTCTGGGTGACGGCGAAGATCATGCTCTTCTCCTTCATCGTCCAGGCACCCATCAGCCTCCTGCTCGGCGTCTTCACGGCGGGCGTCCAGAAGTACCGCGCTGCCCTCGCGGTGCTCTACTTCGTGCCGCTCCTGCTCTCCTCGGCGGCAGTCGCCATCGCCTACAAGGCACTGCTCGACCCGAACTTCGGCGTCGGGCCCGGGTTTGGCATCCCCGCCCTCGCGCAGGACTGGCTGGGCAACTCGGACCTGGTCCTCTTCGTCGTCGTCTTCGTCATCGCGTGGCAGTTCGTGCCGTTCCACACGCTGATCTACCAGGGCGGTGTCCGGCAGATCCCCGTCTCGTTCTACGAGGCTGCGCAGATCGACGGCGCTGGGCGGGTGAAGCAGTTCCTCCACATCACCCTGCCGCAGCTGAAGTACACCATCATCACCTCCTCGACGCTGATGGTGCTCGGCTCCCTCGCGTACTTCGACCTCGTGTTCGTCCTCACGGCGGGTGGCCCCGGCTACTCGACCCGTCTCCTGCCCCTGCACATGTACCTGACCGGCTTCAAGGCCAATGACATGGGGGCGGCCAGCGCCCTGGGCGTCATCCTCGTCGTCATCGGACTGGCCCTGGCGCTGCTCCTGCAGCGCCTCGGGGGCAAGAACGCCAATGCGAGCCAATTGGAAGGTGCCTGATGGCTTCTACCACCCAACTCCCTGTCCCCCCGGTGGCGCCCGCGCGGCGTCGTGAGCGCGCAGCCACTCCCATCAAGGGCCCTGGCAGGTCCCGGCCCAACCTCCTCGGCGGGCTCGGCGGATGGATCTGGCTCGCGATCATCATCCTGCCCATCTACTACGTGGTGATCACGAGCCTGAAGGACCAGGCCGGCTTCTTCACCACCAACCCGATGGCCCCGCCCTCCGAGCCGACCCTGGCGAACTACCAGCTGGTGCTCGAGAACAACTTCGTCCAGTACTTTGCCAACAGCCTCATCGTGACCATCGGCAGTGTCGTCCCGACCCTGTTCGTCTCGTTCATGGCCGCCTACGCGATCGTGCGGGGCAGGGGCCTGTTCCTGAACATCACGAACAAGCTGTTCCTGCTGGGCCTGGCCATCCCACTGCACGCCACGATCATCCCGATCTACTGGATGATCACGAGAGCCCACATGTACGACACCCTGCTGGCGCTCATGCTGCCCTCGATCGCCTTCGCCATCCCGATCTCGGTCCTGATCCTCGCGAACTTCATGCGGGACGTCCCGAACGAGCTGTTCGAATCGATGCGGCTCGACGGGTGCAGCGACTGGACGATGATGTGGCGGCTCGCGTTCCCACTGGTGAAGCCCGCAGTGGTGACGGTGGGCATCTACGACGCGCTCCACGTGTGGAACGGCTTCCTCTTCCCGCTCATCCTGACCCAGAGCCCCTCCACGCGGGTCCTGCCCCTGTCCCTGTGGACCTTCCAGGGTGAGTTCACGGCCAACATCCCGGCCGTGCTGGCCTCGGTGGTTCTCGCGACGCTCCCGCTCCTGGTCCTCTATGTCGTTGCCCGCCGCCAGCTGCTCAGTGGCCTCACGGCTGGATTCAGCAAGTGAGCGGGCTGCCGAGGCCCCTGCGCGTGGGGATGGTGGGCTATGCCTTCATGGGTGCGGCCCACTCGCAGGCATGGCGGACTGCACCACGGTTCTTCGACCTCCCGATGGCCCCCGCGATGGCTGCGGTGGCTGGGCGTGACCCGGCCCGGGTCGCGGAAGCCGCGGAGAAGCTCGGCTGGCAGTCTGCCGAGACCGACTGGCGCCGACTGATCGAGCGCGACGACATCGACCTCGTCGACATCTGCAGCCCTGGCGACACCCATGAGGAGATCGCGATCGCCGCGCTCGAGGCCGGCAAGCACGTCCTGTGCGAGAAGCCGCTTGCGAACTCGGTGGCGGAGGCGGAACGGATGACGGCGGCTGCGGACGCCGCCGCATCCCGCGGGGTCTTCGCAATGTGCGGGTTCTCCTACCGCCGCACCCCCGCCCTCTCTCTCGCCAAGAGGCTGGTGGACGAGGGGGCGTTGGGCCCTCTCCGCCACGTACGCGCCCAGTATCTGCAGGACTGGCTCACGGACGAGAACGCGCCGCTGACGTGGCGGCTCGACAAATCGAAGTCCGGCTCGGGCTCGCTCGGAGACATCGGCGCCCACGTCATCGACGCCGCGCAGTGGATTTCCGGGCAGAACATCACCGGGGTCTCGGCGCTGCTGGAGACGTTCGTCAAGGAGCGGCCGGTGGGCGGCGACTTCGTCGGGCTGGGCGGACACGGCGGCGCCGAGGGCCCGAAGGGTGCAGTGACGGTCGACGATGCCGCAGTCTTCAGCGCCCGGTTCGACGGCGGCGCCCGTTCAGCAGGGGGTGCCGGACCGTCGGGCCCGATCGGCGTCTTCGAGGCGACGAGGTTCGCCCTCGGCCGGAAGAACGCGATGCGGCTCGAGCTCAACGGCTCGAAGGCCTCGCTCGCGTTCGACTTCGAGGACATGAACTCCCTGTGGTTCTACGACGCAGCCGACGAGCCGAACGCCGGGTTCCGGAAGATCCAGGTCACCGAGCCCGAGCATCCGTACACCGGGCACTGGTGGCCTGTGGGCCACGGCCTCGGCTACGAGCACGCGTTCACCCATCAGGCGGTGGACCTCATTGAGGCGATCGCGGCAGGGAAGCAGCCCGCGCCGTCGTTCGCCGACGCGCTCCAGGTCCAGCGCGTCCTGGAAGCCGTCGAAGCGAGCGCCGCGGACGAGAGCCGCTGGACCAAGGTGGAAGGAGCCTGACCATGGCACGACCGATCACGCTGTTCACCGGCCAATGGGCCGACCTGCCGTTCGAGGAAGTCGCGCGGCTTGCGGGGGAGTGGGGGTTCGACGGGCTCGAGATCGCCTGCTGGGGTGACCATCTCGACCCCGTGCGTGCCGCTGAGGACGACGCATACCTGCAGGGCCGGCTCGACATCCTCGAGAAGCACGAGCTGCGGGTCTTCGCCATTGCGAACCACCTCACCGGCCAGGCCGTGTGCGACGACCCCATCGACGAGCGGCATCGCGGAATCCTCCCCGACGATGTGTGGGGCGACGGAGACCCGGAAGGCGTGCGCCAGCGCGCGGCGGAGGCCATGAAGGCCACCGCGCGCGCTGCTGCCCGCCTCGGGGTCGAGACCGTCACCGGGTTCACGGGATCCTCGATCTGGAAGGCCGTGGCGATGTTCCCGCCCGTTCCGGACGGAATGATCGAGGCTGGGTACCAGGACTTCGCCGACCGGTGGAACCCCATCATGGACGTCTTCGATGAGGTCGGCGTCAGATTCGCCCTCGAGGTGCACCCGTCCGAGATCGCGTACGACTACTGGACTGCCAGGCGCACGCTCGAGGCCATCGGTCACCGGGAGTCCTTCGGACTCAACTTCGATCCCTCGCACTTCATCTGGCAGGACCTCGATCCGGTCATGTTCCTGCAGGACTTCGGCGAGAAGATCTTCCACGTCCACGTCAAGGAGTCCGTCCGCCAGCTCAACGGCCGCAACGGCCGGCTCGGCTCTCATCTGGCGTGGGCGGACCCCCGCCGCGGGTGGGACTTTGTCACCGCCGGCCACGGGCACGTGCAGTGGGAGCCGATCTTCCGCACCCTCAACGCCATCGGGTACGAGGGGCCGACGAGCATCGAATGGGAAGACGCCGGCATGGACCGCCTCGTCGGGGCGCCGCAGGCACTGGCCCTGGTGCGCGGCCTGGCCGAGATCGCCCCGCCCGCGGCGGCATTCGACGCCGCCTTCAGCAGCAAAGGAAACCACTAGATGACCACCAAGAACGCGCTCGTGGTGCGCGGAGGCTGGGACGGGCACCAGCCCGTCGAGGCCACGGACCTCTTCATCCCGCACCTGAAGTCGAACGGCTACGAGGTGCGGATCGAGGAATCACCCAAGGTCTACGCCGATGTCGAGTACATGGCCACCGTCGACCTCGTGATGCAGTGCATGACGATGTCCACGATCGAGAAGGACGAGTTCGAGGGCCTCCGGGCCGCCGTCGAGAACGGGACCGGTCTGGCTGGCTGGCACGGGGGAATCGCAGACTCGTACCGCAACACCTCCGACTACCTGCACCTGATCGGCGGCCAGTTCGCCTGCCACCCGGGAAAGCACCCCGACGAGCGTACCGGCGAGCAGGCAGACAACTACGTTCCCTACACCGTCAACATGCTCCCGGCAGCCAGCGACCATCCGATCACCCGCGGCATCTCGGACTTCGACCTCGTGACCGAGCAGTACTGGGTCCTCGCCGACGACTACATCGACGTCCTCGCCACGACCACCCAGAAGGTCCGCGCGTGGGACCCGTGGCACCGCGAGGTCACGTCACCCGCCATCTGGACGCGCGAGTGGGGGGACGGGCGCATCTTCGTCTGCACGCCCGGCCACCGGGTCGAGGTCCTCCAGGACCCCAACGTCCGCACCATCATCGAAAGGGGCCTGCTGTGGGCAAGCCGGTAGGAACAGAAGGACCGGGCGCGGTCGGGACGCCGCTGAACATCGGCATCGTCGGCTGCGGGAAGATCGTGGGCCAGTATCTCGAAAGCTTCCGCCGGTTGCCGGACGTCCGGCTCGTCGCAGTGGCCGACATCGACGCCTCACGCGCGCAGGACGTGGCGCGGGAGTACGGAGACGGCGTGCGCGCCCTCGGTGTGGACGAGCTCCTCGCGGCCGGCGACGTGGACCTCGTCCTCAACCTCACGGTCCCGGCGGCCCACGCCGAGGTCGCGCTGGCCGCGATTGCTGCGGGCAAGCACGTGTACGGCGAGAAGCCGCTGGCGGCGACGACCCGGGAAGCCCGGGAGGTCTTGGAGGCCGCGCGGGAGGCGGGCGTTGTCGTAGGCTGCGCGCCCGACACCGTTCTCGGCACGGGAATCCAGACTGCCAGGAAGGCGATCGACGACGGCCTCATCGGCGAACCGGTCGCCGCCACCGCGACCATGGTCACCCCGGGCCACGAACGCTGGCATCCGAACCCCGATTTCTACTACGTGCCCGGCGGCGGCCCCCTGCTGGACATGGGTCCGTACTACGTGAGCGCCCTGGTCACACTGCTGGGACCGGTTGCCTCGGTGATCGGCGCGGCGAGCCACACCCGCGCGGAGCGCGTGATCGGCTCCGGCCAACGCGCTGGAGAGAGGATCCCCGTCACCACCGACACGCACGTCACGGGCGTCCTGGTGCACGAGTCCGGGGCACTGTCGACGCTCGTCATGAGCTTCGACGCCGTCAAGACCAAGTCGCCGAACATCGAGGTGCACGGGTCCCTGGGGACGCTCGCCGTGCCGGACCCGAACCACTTCGACGGCGACACGCAGCTGTTCAGGCTCGGCGGGGACGACTGGGAGACGCTCGATACCACTGCGGGCTACCTCGATTCAGGCCGTGGCTATGGCATCGCAGACCTCGCCCGAACCCTTGCGGGCGGGGCTGTCGAGGAGCCCCGGGCTGGGGGAACGCTTGCCTACCACGCGCTCGATGTCATGGAATCGCTGCTCGAGTCCGCCCGCACAGGGCGCGCGGTGCAGGTGACGAGCCGCGCAGAGCGGCCGCGCGCCGTCGTGCTGGAAGACCTGGCCGACCGGGCGCGTGAAGGCTCGCTCTCCGCATGAGCGGGGTGAGCGCCGCACTCCGTGCCGGTGACTATGCCGCCACCGTCACCGGCACGGCCGGCGCCCTCGCCTCCCTGACCTACCGGGGGAGTGACCTTGTGGTGCCCTTCGAGCCCGGTGCGCCGATCCCGGCCTTCCGTGGCATCGTCGCCGCCCCCTGGCCCAATCGCCTCGCCGACGGGCGGTACAGGGCGGGCGGTCGCGACCTCGCCGTCCCTGTCACCGAACCCGAGCGCGGCTGCGCCCTGCACGGCCTCGCCTTGGCGCGGGAGTGGGACCTCGTCGCGCACGACGGCGTCGCGGTCGCCTTCGCGCTCGACCTCGGCCCGAGCGAGGGCTACCCCTTCAGGCTGCGGCTCGAGGTGCGGTACGCGCTCAGCGCCGGCGGCCTGGACTGGTCCGTGCGGGCGGCGAATGTGGGGGAGGGGCGCGCGCCGTACGGCGTGTGCCCCCACCCCTATCTCGTGGCCGGACCCTCGCCGCTGGACTCGTGGGAGCTCCAGATCCCCGCGGAGGCCTTCCTCGAGGTCACCCCCGACAGGCTCCTGCCGCTCGGCACGCGC
This sequence comes from Sinomonas flava, assembly GCF_039531875.1. Classification (NCBI taxonomy): domain Bacteria; kingdom Bacillati; phylum Actinomycetota; class Actinomycetes; order Micrococcales; family Micrococcaceae; genus Sinomonas; species Sinomonas flava. The sequence continues at coordinate 128,839 of NZ_BAAAQW010000001.1, forward strand.
ACCGTGGAGGGGCACGAGTTCGACTTTCGGGAGCCCCGCACCATCGGGCAGACAGAGATCGACCACGCCTTCACCCGCCTCCGCTTCGATCAGGGGGTGGCCAGGGCGGTCGTGCGGGATCCCTCGGGGAGCGGAGTCGTCATGGAGTGGGATGCCGGGTGCCCGTGGGTGCAGGTCCACACGGCGGACAGGCCTGCGCCCGCGCCGAGCCGTCTCGGAGTCGCCGTCGAGCCGATGACCTGCCCGCCCAACGCCTTCGCGAGCGGAACCGACCTCGTGTGGCTCGCGCCCGGCGAGGAGCACAGCGCGCGGTGGCGGATCCACGCACTCGAGGGGTGACGGTCTCCCTGACAGGATCGTCAGCCCAGGAGCACGTGCGGCGCTGCGAGGGCTCGCCGCACCGCAGCACCGGCCGCCCCCGTCACCGCGGCGGAGGCGCCGAGGTCGGAGAAGGTGACGTCGGCGACGCGGCCTGGCGCGAGGTCCTCGAGCGTCTCGTCGAGAGCGGGTCCGAGGACGTCGCGGAGCAGCCCGAAATGGCCTCCGAGGACTACCGCAGAGAGGTCCACGAGCCGTGCGGCGGCGACGACTGCTACCGCGAGCGCCTCGCCCGCGCGCTTGACCGCGTCGATCGCCCTGGCGTCCCCGGCGTCCAGGGACCTGGTCAGCGCAGCCAGCCGACCCGTCGTCGTGCTTCCACCGCCGGTGATGCCCGCGGCAGCGAGGATCGCCTCCTGTCCGGCCACGGTCTCGACGCACCCGCGGCCGCCGCAGGAGCAGCGGTGTCCACCGGGATCGACGACGACGTGGCCCACCTCGCCGGCATGGCCGCCGGCGCCCGTGAACAGCTGTGAGCCGATGACGAGGCCGCCTCCTACGCCCACTTCTCCCGAGAGGTAGAGGTAGGAGCCGAGCGCGCGTCCGCGCCCGTACCAGAGCTCGGCGAGGGCCGCGCTGTCCGCTTCGTTGGAGAGCTCGGCCGCGAATGGCGTTCCCGGTACGAGGTCCTCGAGGGCGTCGTCGAGGGGCAGATCTACCCATCCAAGGTTGGGTGCGGTGGCGACCGTGCCCGAGGTCGCGTCCACGATGCCGGGGACGGCCAGGCCTCCGCCCAGGAGCTCGACCCCGTCCGCCCTGGCGGCATCGCGGACGCGGGCGGCCAGGCCGTGGAGGTCGGCGAGGACGTCCCCCGGGGCCCGGCCCTGGTTGGAGGCCTCGACCGTCTCGTGGACGCGGAGCTGGCCCCTCAGGTCGAGGACGCCCACGGCCAGGTAGTCCACGTTGACCTCGGCGCCGAGCGCGCCGCGGCGCGGGTTCAGCGCGAGGCCCACGCCGGGCCGACCGCGCTCGCCGCCGCGGGTGACGCCGAGTTCCTCGAGGAGCCCGGTCTCGAGGAGGTCCGCCACGAGGCTGGAGACCGATGCCTTGGTCAGGCCGGTGGCGGCCGCGATCTCTGCTCTGCTCGCGACAGCATCCGGGCCGAGACGGCTCAGGACGAGGGCCAGGTTCCGACGCCGGACATCCCCCACCCGTCCGGGTGCGGGCGTGGCCTGAGACGTCATGGGTCCTCCCGAAGAAAAAGTGTTGACCACATCACATCATGGTCCATATAGTTCAGAATGAATACTAATTCACCCGTCCCCTTCACGAGGAGCTCCCCATGGCACTGGCGCCTACCCCTGAGAACAAGTTCACCTTCGGCCTCTGGACCGTGGGCTGGACGGGCAATGACCCGTTCGGCGTCCCGACCCGCAAGGAGCTCGATCCGGTCGAGGCGGTGCACCGGCTGGCCGAGCTCGGCGCGTACGGCATCACCTTCCACGACAACGACCTGGTCCCGTTCGGCGCCACCGCGGACGAGCGGGAGCTGATCCTCAAGCGCTTCCGCGCCGCCCTCGAGGAGACGGGCCTGAAGGTCCCCATGGTCACGACCAACCTGTTCAGCCACCCGGTGTTCAAGGACGGCGGGTTCACGTCCAACGACCGTTCGGTGCGCCGCTTCAGCCTTGCCAAGGTGCTGCGCAACATCGACCTCGCCGCCGAGCTCGGTGCCGAGACGTTCGTGATGTGGGGCGGCCGCGAGGGCTCCGAGTACGACGGGTCGAAGGACCTCGCCGCGGCGCTGGACCGGTACCGCGAGGGCGTGGACACGGCGGCGGCCTACATCAAGGAGAAGGGCTACGGGCTGCGCATCGCCCTCGAGCCCAAGCCGAACGAGCCGCGTGGGGACATCCTCCTCCCGACCGTGGGCCACGGCCTCGCGTTCATCGCACAGCTCGAGCACGGGGACATCGTGGGCCTGAACCCCGAGACGGGCCATGAGCAGATGGCCGGGCTGAACTTCACCCACGGCATCGCCCAGGCGCTGTGGGCCGGCAAGCTGTTCCACATCGACCTCAACGGCCAGCGTGGCATCAAGTACGACCAGGACCTCGTCTTCGGCCACGGCGACCTGACGAGCGCGTTCTTCACGGTCGACCTGCTCGAGAACGGCTTCCCGAACGGCGGTCCCCGCTACGAGGGCCCCCGCCACTTCGACTACAAGCCCTCCCGCACGGATGGGTACGACGGCGTGTGGGAGTCTGCGAAGGCGAACATGCGCATGTACCTGCTCCTGGCGGAGCGTGCGGCCGCGTTCCGCGCCGACGCCGAGGTCCAGGAGGCCCTCGCTGCCTCGGGCGTCTTCGAACTCGCCGAGCCCACGCTCGCGGCGGGGGAGACAACGGCGGACCTGCTCGCCGACGCCTCCGCTTACGACGAGTTCGACGCCGAGAAGGCCGCGGAGCGGTCGTACGCCCTCATCCGCCTCAACCAGCTCGCCCTCGAGCACCTCCTCGGGGCACGCTGACTCCATGGCCACGCTCGTCGCCGGAGTCGACAGCTCCACCCAGTCCTGCAAGGTCGTTGTCCGCGATGCCGAGACCGGAAGGCTCATGCGCTCCGGCTCGGCCCGCCACCCCGAGGGCACTGAGGTCCACCCCGACGCGTGGTGGGACTCCCTCCAGACCGCCGTGGCCGCCGCGGGCGGGCTCGACGACGTCGCCGCCGTCTCGGTCGCCGGCCAGCAGCACGGCATGGTGTGCCTCGACGCCTCCGGCCAGGTCGTCAGGCCCGCCCTGCTCTGGAACGACACCCGCTCCGCCGCTGCGGCGGAGGAGCTGGTCAAAGAGGCGGGCGACGGCGATACCTCCTCCGGCGCGCGGTTCTGGGCCGAGGCGATCGGCACCGTGCCGGTCGCCTCGATCACCGCGGCCAAGCTGCGGTGGCTGGCAGAGAACGAGCCTGAGAACGCGGCGCGCACGGCGGCAGTCTGCCTCCCGCACGACTGGCTCACCTGGCGCCTCGCCGGGCACGGGGCCGGGTCCGGGGCGGCAGGGCTCGCTGCCCTGGCCACGGACCGCTCGGATGCGTCGGGGACTGGGTACTGGTCGCCCGCCGCAGGCGACTACCTTCCGGAGGTGCTCGAGCAGGCTCTCGGCCGGGTTCCGGCGCTGCCGCGGGTGCTCGGCCCCCTCGAATCGGCGGGGACCGCACGCGTGCTCGCCCCGGGAGCCCTTCTGGGACCGGGGGCCGGGGACAATGCCGGGGCCGCTCTCGGGGTCGGAGCGGGGGTCGGCGACGTCGTGGTCTCGATCGGCACCTCGGGCACCGTCTTCGCCGTGGGCGGGCACGCGACGTCCGACGCGTCCGGGCTTGTCGCCGGCTTCGCCGACGCCACCGGGCACTACCTCCCGCTGGTCTGCACTCTCAACGCCTCGCGCGTGCTGGATGCGACGGCGGCGCTGCTCGGCGTCACGCTGCCCGAGCTGACCGAGTTGGCGCTCGCCGCCCCGTCCGGGGCGGACGGACTGACGCTCGTGCCGTACTTCGAGGGGGAGCGCACGCCGAACCTGCCGGACGCGATGGGCTCCCTGCACGGCATCACGCTGAAGAGCTACACGCCCGCGAACCTCGCACGGGCCGCCGTCGAAGGCATCATGTGCTCCCTCGCGGACGGGCTCGCGGCGCTGACGGCGCAGGGTGTCCAGGCTGAACGAGCCATCCTTGTCGGGGGAGGCGCACGATCGCGTGCCGTCCAGGAAGCAGCAGCCCAGATCCTCGGGCTCACCGTCCTCGTCCCCGAACCCGGAGAGTACGTGGCCGACGGCGCCGCACGCCAAGCCGCGGGAGTGCTCGGCGGGCAGCTCCCAGACTGGGAGACCCACCGCACGACGACGGTCACGTCGCCTCCCGATCCGCGTATCCTCGACCGGTACCGCACGGTCGTCTCGACGGCCTACCTTGGCGGGCGGGCATGAAGAACTGGGCCGGCAACCTCGACTATTCGGCTGCTTCCGTGGCTCGGCCCGAGTCCACGGCAGAGCTCGCCGAGCTTGTCGCAGCCGCCGCGCGCCGCGGGGACCGGGTCAAGGCCCTGGGCTCGCGGCACTGCTTCAACGATGTCGCCGACACCTCCGGCCTTCAGGTGGTGCTGGACAGGATGCCGGACGGGGTCGAGCTCGACTCGTCCCGCGCGACCGTCCGCGTGCCGGGAGGGCGCACCTATGGAGAGTTGGCGCTCGCACTCGAGCGCGGGGGATGGGCGCTGAAGAACATGGCGTCGCTCCCGCACATCTCCGTGGCCGGAGCGGTCCAGACGGGCACCCATGGCTCTGGGATGAGGAACCCGGGGCTGGCCTCAGCGGTGAAGGCCGTCGAGTTGGTGCGGGCGTCCGGGGACATCGGGCGCCTCGAGGAGGGCGATGGCGACGAGTACTTCGGCTCGGTGGTTGGGCTCGGCGCGCTGGGGATCGTGACGGCGCTCGAACTCGCGATCGAGCCCAGCTATCAGGTGCGCCAGCAGGTGTTCGAGGACTTGCCATGGGAAGCGGTGCTCGCAGACTACGATGCGGTGGCCGGGGACGGCTACAGCGTCTCGCTCTTCACGGACTACGCCGGCGACTGCGTGCAGCAGGTGTGGCGGAAGGTGCGCCTTGACGCTGAACCCGGCCCCGCGCCGTCGTCCTTCCATGGCGCGATGCCCGCCACTCGGCAGCGGCACCCCCTTCCGGAGATGGATGCGGCGAACTGCACTGAGCAGCTCGATGTGCCCGGGCCCTGGCTTGACCGCCTGCCTCATTTCCGGCACGAATTCACGCCGAGCGCTGGGGACGAACTCCAGACGGAGTACCTGCTGCCTCGGTCGCACGCTGCCGAGGCACTCCAGTCGGTGCGCGGCCTGGCTGAGAGGCTCGCTCCGCTCCTGTTCGTCTCAGAGGTCAGGACTGTCGCTTCGGACGAGTTCTGGCTCAGCCCCTCGTACCGTCAGGACAGCATCGCCCTGCACTTCACGTGGCGGCCGCTGCCTATGGAGGTCGAGGCGTTCCTTCCTGAACTCGAAGCTTCCCTGGCACCGTTCGGGGCGCGGCCCCATTGGGGGAAGGTGTTCGCACTGGGCTCTTCGCGGCTCAGGGGACTCTACCCGCGGTTCGACGACTTCCGGGACCTGGTCGCCACCCGCGATCCTGCGGGGCTGTTCCGCAACGCCTATCTGGACCGTACCTTGGGCGCCTGACCCGGTCCTCCTGGGGCCGACCTACGCCCAGAGCGCCTTGCGGAGCAGCGCCGTGAGCGTGCCGGCCTCGTCGTCCGTCAGCGCCGAGAGCTGCTGGCGCTCGCAGGCCCTGATCTCCGCCTGCGCCTTCGCATGCACCACTTCGCCCTCCGGGGTCGCGAGCACGATCTTCTGGCGCCTGTCCGTGCGTCCCTGCTCGCGCGTCACGAGGCCGCGCTTCTCGAGCTCGTCCACGAGGCTGACGATCTGGCTCGGGTCAAGGCTCAGGAAGTCCGCGAGCTCGCGCTGGGTCGGCTCGAGGCCGCTGCAGGCGAGGCGCAGCACTGAGTAGGAGCGCTCTCGCAGCCCGAACTCCGCCAGGGCGTGGTTGTTGAGCACGGACCCGGTCGCGTGCAGCTTGGCCAGCAGCAGGCCGACGTCGCCGCCGATGGCCGAGGAAGCGAGCCGCGGAGCGCCGTCGCCTTCAATCTGGAAGTCCACGCTCATGGGCATCTCCTACACTGTGCGAAAAATCTGGACGAAAAAATCAATCGTTGACATTCTCAATGATCCGTAATTTCATGGACTGTGACAAGGGTCTCACGGTCAGCAGGCCGCGGGCACCGCATGGAGCGAAGTGCGAAGGAGCATGGCATGAGCTTGGCAGGCAAGGTAGCGATCGTGACCGGCAGCGGACAGGGCCTGGGCCTCGCCTACGCCCGTGAGCTGGCCCGTCAGGGCGCTGCGGTCGTCGTCAACGACGTCAACGAGGAGACCGCCGCCGCGGCCGTGGCGCAGATCGAGGCCGACGGCGGGAAGGCGACGGCCGTCGTCGTTCCCGTGGGAACGTCCGAGGCCGCCAAGGCCCTCGTCGACGGTGCCGTGGAGGCGTTCGGCCGTCTGGACATCCTTGTCACGAACGCCGGCATCCTGCGGGACAAGAGCCTGCTGAAGATGACGGACGAGGACTTCGACCTCGTCATCAACGTCCATCTCAAGGGCACGTTCACGTGCGTCCGCGAGGCCTACGCGTACTTCAAGGAGAACGGGGTGGCCGGCCGCATCGTCACCATCGGCTCCCCGACCGGGCAGCGCGGCAACTTCGGCCAGACCAACTACGCCGCGGCGAAGGCCGGGATCGTCGGCATGGTGCGCACGTGGGCGCTGGAGATGAAGAAGGCCGGCGTGACGGTCAACGCCGTCATCCCCGTGGCCGCGACCGCGATGACCAAGACGGTCCCGTACTTCGCCAAGGCTGTCGAGGCGGACGAGCGCGGCGAGGCCATGCCGGCCTTCTTCCGCCACGACCTCGGCTTCGGCACGGCCGACGACGTGGCCGGCCTCGTCGCGTACCTGGCCTCCGACGCCGCCGCCGGCATCACGGGCCAGGCGATCGGCGCCGGCGGCGACCGCCTGCAGGTGTGGACCCACCCGGAGCCGGCCACGACCGACTACCGCGAGGGTGGCTGGACGTACGAGGCCCTCCAAGAGCGCGGCGCCGAGCTCATCGGCGGCCACCTGCAGAGCGTGGGCGAGGAGTTCCTCCCGCTGCCCGCCGAGCTGCGGCCGGAGGCCGACAACGCCGCCGCGAAGGCCGGTGCCTGAGGTGGCCCGGTACGAACTCGGCATCGACGTCGAGGCCATCGACGCGATCGACATGCACGTGCACGTCGAGATCGACGGCCACGGCCACTGCTCCCTCCCGGACGACCTCAACGAGGCCTCCTCGAAGTACTTCAAGGCCGAGGACCGGCACCCCACCCTCGAGAAGATCGCGGACACCTACCGCGGGCTGAACATGGCGGCGGTGGTCTTCACGGTCGACGCCCGCACCCAGCTCCACCACGAGCCCAACTCGATCGAGGACCTCATCGCCGGCGCGGCCGAGCACAACGACGTCCTCATCCCGTTCGGCTCGGTGGACCCGCGCACGGGCGAGGACGCGATCGCCCGCGCCAAGCATCAGGCGCTCGAGCTCGGGGCCCGCGGATTCAAGTTCCACCCCTCCCTGCAGGGATTCGACCCGTCCAGCGAGGAGTTCTACCCGCTGTGGGCGGCGCTCGAGGAGCTGGGCCTGCCGGCGGTCTTCCACACGGGCCAGAACGGGATGGGCGCGGGCATGCCGGGCGGCCACGGCATCAAGCTGCGGTACTCGAACCCGCTCCTGCTCGACGACGTCGCCGCCGACTTCCCCGGCCTGACCGTGATCATGGCCCACCCGTCAGTGCCATGGCAGGACGAGGCCATCTCGATCGCGACGCACAAGTCGAACGTGTTCATCGACCTCTCCGGCTGGTCCCCGAAGTACTTCCCGGAATCCCTCGTGCGCGCCTCGAACTCCATGCTGGCCGACAAGGTCCTCTTCGGCACCGACTTCCCGCTCATCACCCCGGCGAAGTGGCTCGGCGCCTTCGCCGACCTCCCGCTCAAGGACGAAGTCCGCCCCAAGATCCTCAAGGGCAACGCCCTGAAGCTCCTCGGGCTGGGTGCCAATGGAGAGGGTCGCTGACATGGACCGCCTCTACTCGATCGCCGACTGGTACGACGCCGAATCGCTGCTCACGCACGAGGAGCGCCTCGTGCTGGGGAGGCTGCGGGAGTTCCTCGAGACGAAGGCCAAGCCACTCGTGGCCGACTACTGGGAACGCGGCGAGTTCCCCTACGAGATCGCCCAGCCGCTCATCGACCTGGACCTCATGGAGCCCGCGGAGCTCACCGGCGGCGCCGGGGGGAGGGGCAGCCGCCCGGCCCGGGGAATCTACCAGGGCTTCCGCATCTTCGAGCTGGCCCGCACGGACGCCTCGATCGCGACGTTCTACACGGCCCAGGCCGGGCTCTTCCGCACCGCCATCAGGGTGGGCGCGTCCGAGGAGCAGAGCCGAGAGTGGATGCCGAAGGTCATCGACTTCACGCTCAAGGGCGTCTTCTCCCTGACGGAGCCGGAGCACGGCTCGGACATCGCCGGCGGCCTCGCGACCACGGCGAGGCGTGAGCCGGGCACGGACACCTGGGTCCTCGACGGCGCGAAGCGCTGGATCGGCGGGGCGTTCACCGCTGACGTCCTGGCGGTCTTCGCCCGCGACGTGGCCGACGGGCAGGTGAAGGCCTTCCTCGTCCCGCGGGAAGCGCCCGGCGTCACCCTCGAGAAGATCCACCGCAAGACGGCGCTGCGGATGATGCAGAACGCGCACATCACGCTCGACGGCGTGCGCGTCACCGAGGCGGACCGCCTCCACAACGTGAACTCGTTCAAGGACGTGGCCGCGATGCTGCGCGCCATGCGCTCGGATGTCGCCTGGATCGCCACCGGCATCCAGGCTGGGGCGTTCGAAGCCGCGCTCAAGTACGTGCGGGAGCGCGAGCAGTTCGGCCGCCAGCTCGGCTCGTTCCAGCTCGTCCAGGAGAAGCTCGCCCGCATGCTGGGCAACCTCACCTCGAGCCTGTCCCTCGTCGTCCGGCTCACCGAGCAGCAGGAGAAGGGTATCTACCGGGACCAGGACTCCGCCCTGGCCAAGATGCAGACCTCCCTCCTCATGCGCGAGACCGTGGCCCTCGCCCGCGAGGTGGTGGGCGGCAACGGCATCACCCTCGACACCGACGTCGCCCGGTTCCACGCCGACGCCGAAGCCGTCTACTCCTATGAGGGCACGCACGAGATCAACGCCCTCATCGTCGGGCGCGCCCTCACCGGGCAGAGTGCCTTCACCAAATAGAGAACCCACAGGAGACCACCATGACCACGCCCCGCACCGCCGAGTCCCGTTCCACCGAGCCCAGGCTCGTCGTCGACTTCGACAAGCTCCTCACCATGGCCGGCGCCGACCTCGGCGCGACCGACTGGATGGAGATCACCCAGGACCGCGTCAACCTCTTCGCCGACGCCACCGACGACCACCAGTGGATCCACACCGACCCCGAGCGGGCCAAGGACGGCCCCTTCGGCGCCCCGATCGCGCACGGCTTCCTGACCCTGTCGCTCGTCATCCCCTTCTGGGGCGAGCTGTTCGACGTCGATGGCGTCACGACGAAGGTCAACTACGGCCTCGACAAGGTCCGCTTCACCTCCCCCGTCAAGGTCGGCTCCAAGGTCCGCATGGTCGGCACCATCGCCGAGGTCTCCGAGGTCAAGGGCGGCGCGCAGATCAAGGTCAACGCGACCATCGAGATCGAAGGCCAGGAGCGCCCGGCCGTCGTCGCCGAGTTCCTCGCCCGCTTCTACAAGTAGGCCCCTCGGTCCAGTCCATCCCCGTCCGCCCCGCCCCTAGGAACCTCCAATGTCTGGAACCCTTCAGCTCACGCACATGAGCACGAGCGCGCAGCGCAAGGAAGCCCGCCGCGTCATCCTGTCCAGCTATCTGGGCAGCACCATCGAGTTCTACGACTTCCTCCTGTACGCGACGGCCGCCGCCGTGGCGTTCCCCAAGGTCTTCTTCGCCGGCACAGATCCCTGGGTCGGCGTCGTCGCCGCGTACGCGACGTTCGCCGCCGGCTATGTCGCCCGCCCGCTCGGCGGGATCATCTTCGGCCACTTCGGCGACAGGCTGGGCCGCAAGGGGATGCTCATCGTGTCCATGGCGGTCATGGGCATCGCCTCGACCCTCATCGGATTCATCCCGGGTGCGAACGTCATCGGGCCCTGGGGCGCCGTGATCCTGGTGCTGCTGCGCGTGCTCCAGGGGATCGCCGTCGGGGGCGAATGGGGTGGGGCCGCGCTCATGGCGCTCGAGCACTCCGATCCCAAGCGGCGCGGCTTCGCGGCGTCGTTCGTCAATGCGGGCGCCCCCTCCGGGGCGGTCCTGGGGACGGTGGTCATGGGCATCTTCTCGGCTCTGCCCCAGGACGCCTTCCTGGCCTGGGGCTGGCGGGTGCCGTTCCTTCTCTCCTTCGGGCTCCTCCTGGTGGGAATGTTCGTCCGGGTGCGGATCTCCGAGAGCCCGATCTTCTCCGCCGCCGTCGCCGCCGAAGCGTCCAAGGGCGCCGGGCAGCGCGCTCCGAAGGCGCCGCTGCTGGCCGTCCTGAGGCGTCCGAAGGCGCTGGTCTTCATCATGCTCGCCGGCGCCGCGGGGTTCGGCCTCCAGGTGGTGCTGCCCACATTCTCGGTGACCTATGCCGTGTCCAAGGGGGCGCCGCAGCAGGGCGTGCTGTACGCCTTCGCCGCAGCCTCGGCCATCTCCATCGCCTTCGTGCTCCTGGGCGGCCGGATCTCGGACCGGCTGGGACGGCGGCCTGTGATGGTCGTGGGACTCGTGCTCTTCGTCGCGTACCTGTTCCCGATGTTCGGCCTGCTCGGATCGGGCAACGTGTGGCTCGTGCTGCTCGCCTTCACGGTGGCACTCATCCTGCACTCGACGCTCTACGGGCCGCTGGCCGCCTTCGTCTCGGAGCAGTTCGGCACCACGTCCCGCTACACGGGGGCGGCGCTCGGCTACCAGCTCGCGACCCTCATCGGCGCAGGCTTCACCCCAGGCATCGTCGCCTCGCTCTACAAGGACTCGGGCGAGAGCATCGGCGCGGTCGTCGCGTTCCTCGCCGTGATGTCCATCGTCTCCGCCGTGTTCATCCTGCTCACGCGGGAGTCCAAGGACAACGACCTCACCACCGTTCGATAGGACTGACGCCATGTACAACAACGGAGTTGGCTCCTGGCTCCACCGCCGCCGCCCGAAGTCCGGTCCCAAGGTCGCCCTCGTGGCGGGGGAACTCGAGCTCACCTACGCCGAGCTGTCCGAGCGGGCGGACCGCCTCGCGAATGCCCTGCGCCGCCGCGGGGTCGCCCGGGGCGACAGGGTCGCCTACCTCGGAGAGAACGACCCGGCCTTCGTCGAGACGTTCTTCGCTGCCGGCATCCTGGGCGCCATCTTCATCCCGCTCAACACGCGCCTGGCCGCGCCCGAGCTCCAGTACCAGCTCGAGGACTCCGGCACGAGGCTCCTCGTCCACGGTGCCGCCCTCGACGCCCTCGCCGCTGCCGCGGTCGAGGGGACCGGGGTGCAGCGGCGGCTCGTCGTCGGCGCTGCGCACGACGCCGGCCCCACCACCGCTGGGACCGGCGCCGCCGGCGTCGAACGCTACGAGGACGCGCTCGCCGCGGCACCGGCCGAGGTGATCGACGAGGCCGTGACGCACGACGACGGCGCCATGATCCTCTACACCTCCGGCACCACCGGCCGTCCGAAGGGTGCCCTGCTCACGCACGGCAACATCACGTGGAACTGCATCAACGTGATCACGGACATGGACGTGAACCGGAACGACATCGCGCTCATGATCTCGCCGCTGTTCCACGTGGCCTCCCTCGACATGGGGCTCCTGCCGATGCTGCTCAAGGGCGCCACGGTGGTACTCGAGCAGAAGTTCGATCCAGGCCGGACGCTCGGGCTCATCGAGAAGCACCGCATCACCGCCCTGAGCGGCGTGCCGACCACCTACCAGCTGCTGGCCGAGCACCCCGCCTGGGCGACGACGGACATCAGCTCCCTCGACAAGCTCACGTGCGGCGGGTCGGCGGTCCCGATGCGGGTCCTCGAGGCCTACGAGGAGCGCGGCCTCGGGTTCTCCAACGGCTACGGCATGACGGAGACGGCCCCGGGAGCGACCACGCTGCCCGTGTGGCGGTCCAGGGAGAAGGCGGGCTCCTCCGGCCTTCCGCAGTTCTTTACGGACGTGCGCATCGTGGACCCGATCGGAGAGGCGGTCGGGCCCGGCGAGGTGGGGGAGATCCAGATCTCCGGCCCCAACGTCATCAAGCAGTACTGGAACCGGTCCGAAGCGACGCGGGACTCGTTCGCTGACGGCATCTGGTTCAAGTCCGGGGACATGGGCTACCTCGACGAGGAGGGCTTCCTCTTCGTCTCGGACCGGCTCAAGGACATGATCATCTCCGGGGGAGAGAACATCTACCCTGCCGAGGTCGAGGGTGTCATCGTCGAGCTCGAGCCGGTCGCGTCGGTCGCGGTGATCGGTGTGCCCGACGACAAGTGGGGCGAGGTGCCCAAGGCCATCGTGACCGTCCGGGACGGCATGACCCTCACCGAGGAGGAGGTCCGGGCACACCTCGACGGGCGGCTCGCGCGGTACAAGATCCCCAAGTCGGTCGTGTTCGTCGAGGAGATGCCGCGCACCGCCAGCGGGAAGATCCGCAAGACGGAGCTGCGCAAGCAGTACGCGGGGTAGGCGGCGCGGGAGCAGGCAACGACGGGCCGGCGGGGCGGTAGGCTGGCAGTCCCGAACTGGAGGAAGCGCGCCATGTCCCTGTCGTCCGTCACCATCGTCGGGGGCGGCCTGGCCGGCTTCACGACCGCGAAGGAGCTGCGCTCGCGCGGCTTCACCGGGGCCATCACGATCGTCGACCCTGAGGGCCTGCCCTACGACCGCCCGCCCTTGAGCAAGGGCTACCTCCTCGGCGCCCGCGGCGCCGAGGCCATCCAGCTCACCAAGGCGGAGTGGTTCGCGGAGAACAGGGTCGACGTCGTGAGCGGCACCGTGGCGGAGCTCCGCCCCGACCAGGGCGAGGTGGTCCTCGAGGACGGGTGCACCATCGCGGCCGCGGCGATCGTCCTGGCCACGGGGGGAGCGGCCCGCCGGCTCCCCATCCCGGGCGGGGACCTCGACTCGGTCCTCGAGCTTCGGAGCAGGGAGGACGCCGACCGCCTGCGCGCGCTGCTGCGGCCCGGCACCCGCTTGGCCGTCATCGGGGCGGGCCTCATCGGCGCCGAGGTGGCCTCCTCGGCGCTGCGGCTCGGAGCCGAGGTGACGCTCATCGACCCCGTCGACCCGCCCTTGGCCCCTGCCGTCGGCCCGGAGCTCGCCCGCCGCCTCCACGACATGCATGCGGCCGAGGGAATCCGGGTTGTCACCGGCCTGCCCACGGGCATCACGCGCGACGGCGGCGAGCACTACGTGAGGCTCGCGTCCGGCGAGACGGTGGCCGCCGACGTCGTCCTCGCAGGCATCGGCATCGTGCCCCGCACCGCGCTCGCGGAAGCGGCCGGCCTAGCGGTGGACGACGGCGTGCTCGTCGACGAGTCCCAGCGGACGGCGCACCCACGGGTCTATGCGGTGGGCGATGTGGCCCGGACCAGACTGCCGGACGGGACCCTCATGCCGCGTGCTGAGCACTGGGAGCATGCCATGAACACGGGCACGACGGCGGCCGCCGCTCTCCTCGGCCACGACCGTCCCGAGCACGGGGCGGCCTGGTTCTGGTCCGACCGCCACGGGGTCCACGTCGAGGGCGTCGGGTCCATGACGGCCGAGGGGACGACCGTGCTGCGGGAGGTGGACGGCGTCCCGACCGTGGCCTTCCGGCTCGACCCCGACGGCTATGTCGTGGGCTGCGCGGCAGTCGACGGCGGGACGGCCGTGCGCGCCGCCCGGCGCATGATCGACCGGCGCATCAAGGCCGATCCCGCCGATCTGGCGAACCCCGCCGTCAGCCTCAGGACGCTCGCCCGCTAGCTACATCTGCCCATACTTGGCCCGCGCGGCCGAGTACAGCCCGAAGCAGGCGAGTCCCACGGCGACGATGCCGAGGATCCACGCGCCGTACGGCTGCGCGGCGAGGCCTTTGAGGGCGCCGTCGAGCCCGGTCTGCTCGGAGGCGTCGAAGCGCAGCGCCGCCACGGTCACGAGGACGCCGACGATGCCGAGCGCGGCGCCCTTGGCGGCGTAGCCCAGCACCCCCACCGCCTCGACCGGCTTTCGCGCGCGGCCGTGCGGGGAGATCTCTGTGCCGATGAACTTCCGGCTCACGCCCCGCCAGACGTAGTACACCCCCGTCCCGACCACCACGAGCCCGAGGACGACCAGGACCACCTGCCCTCCCGGGGCCGCGAGAATCGTGGCGGTGATCTCCTGCGACTTCTGGCGCGAGTCCTTGCCTGCGCCCAGCGCATAGGAGAGGAACAGCCCGCCGATGGCGAGGAACACGGCGGCCTTGCCGGCGGCAGAGAGCACGTCCCACGTGCCCTCGGACCTGCTCCGGGCGGACAGGATCGCCTCGCTGATCCACCACAGGGCGAGGGCGGCGCAGCACAGGGCGGCCACCCATAGGACGACCAGGCCCCCGGGTGCCCCGGCGATCTGCTGGATGGCGCCGCTCTGGTCGGCGTGCTCGCCCTGGCCGCCCAGGGCGATCCTCAGTGCGAGGTAGGCGATGATCAGGTGGAGGAGGCCGACGAAGACGAACCCGCCCTGCGCGAGCGCCCGGCCCCCCTTGGACCGGGCCGCCCGAACGGTGCCGCTCGCCGCATCGCGCGCGGCACCCTTCGCTGCCCCGCCCATTGATCCCCCCGCCTCGGTGCCCCCTGGCATGGAAGCCTCCTCATCGTCGTCGTGCGCCTATTTTCGCGGCCCCGGGCACCGCTTCGGTAGACTTGGGTGGCAAGAGCCCCGGCCTTCTTGCTCTTACCCCTCGAGGTGCGCAGTGGAACCGGGGCCTTCGCATGTAGGCCGACGGCCAGCCGGGCCGTGGGCGGTGTCCCGGGGAGGAATCCATGCCAGCAATCGTGATCGTCGGAGCCCAGTGGGGTGACGAGGGCAAGGGCAAGGCCACGGATCTGCTGGGTGGCCGTGTGGACTACGTCGTCAAGCCCAACGGCGGCAACAACGCCGGGCACACCGTGGTCGTCGGCGGGCAGAAGTACGAGCTCAAGCTCCTCCCGGCCGGCATCCTCAGCCCCAACGCGGTCCCGATCATCGGCAACGGCTGCGTGGTGAACCTCGAGGCGCTCTTCGAGGAGATCGAGGGCCTCCAGGCCCGCGGCGGCGACACCTCCCGGCTGCGTGTCTCCGCCAACGCCCACCTCGTCGCGCCCTACCACCAGACCCTCGACAAGGTCACGGAGCGCTTCCTCGGCAAGCGCGCGATCGGGACCACCGGGCGTGGCATCGGGCCCGCGTACATGGACAAGGTCGCGCGCCTCGGCATCCGCGTGCAGGACGTGTTCGACGAGTCGATCCTGCGGCAGAAGGTGGAGGGCTCGCTCCGCCAGAAGAACGAGCTCCTCGTGAAGGTCTACAACCGCCGCGCCGTCATCGAGGAGGAGATCGTCCAGTACTTCCTCTCCTACGCAGAGCGTCTCCGCCCCCTCGTCATCGACTCGACCTACGTCCTCAACCAGGCGCTCGACGACGGCAAGGTGGTCCTCATGGAAGGCGGCCAGGCCACCTTCCTCGACGTGGACCACGGCACGTACCCCTTCGTGACGTCCTCGAACCCGACCGCGGGCGGGGCCTCGGTGGGCTCCGGCATCGGCCCGACCCGCATCTCCCGCGCCATCGGGATCATCAAGGCCTACACCACCCGCGTCGGTGCGGGCCCGTTCCCCACCGAGCTGTTCGATGAGATGGGCGAGTACCTGCAGAAGACCGGCGGCGAGTACGGGGTCAACACTGGCCGTCCCCGCCGCTGCGGCTGGTACGACGCCGTGCTGGCGCGCCACGCCTCGCGCGTGAACGGCTTCACGGACTACTTCCTCACCAAGCTCGACGTGCTCACCGGAATCGAGAGGATCCCGGTGTGCGTGGCGTACGACGTCGACGGCGAACGGCACGACGAGATGCCCATGACGCAGACCGAGTTCCACCACGCGAAGCCCATCTTCGAGTACTTCGACGGCTGGACCGAGGACATCTCCGGGGCCAAGACCCTCGAGGACCTCCCGGCCAACGCACGCGACTACGTCCTCGCGCTCGAGAAGCTCTCGGGGACCCGCTTCTCCGCGATCGGGGTGGGCCCGGACCGGGACCAGACCATCGTCGTGAGGGACCTGATCGACTGATTCAAAAAAACTTCCGGGAGCGCGTAACCCCAGCGCGCCCCCGAGCGATTACCCAAGTGCAAGCCGGGCTGGAATCTGTCCCCCATCATGTTCCAGCCCGGCTTCTTCTCTGTCTCGGTCCGGCCGTCGGCGCAGCTGGCTGACGGCTAGACTGAGCGGGTCCTGTCCGCCGCAGGAGTCTGCAGAGGGAACCCCGTGCTAGAACCCATCACCGACGCCGATCTGGCGCCGGGTGCCTGGACGGAGCATGAGCTCTTCACGCTTGTGTACCGTGCGCTGGCACCTGCCGTCATGGGCTACCTTGCGGGGCGCGGCGTCGACGATCCGGAGGCGCTGACGCAGGACGTCTTCGTGACGGTCCTGCCCCGGCTCGGGAGCATCAGCGGCGGGGCGTCCGGCCTGCGGTCGTTCGTGTTCTCGGTGGCGCATGCGCGGGTCGTGGACTACTACCGGCGCCACGAGCGGCGCCCCAGGAGCGTGGACTATGACCCCCTCTTGGACGGGCGCCTCTCCAGCTCGGCGGAGCACGAGGCGCTCGTCGCCACCGGCAATTCGGACGCGGAACTGCTGATCGGCAAGCTCAAGGGGGACCAGAGAGAGGTGCTTCTCCTGCGCATCGTGGGAGAGATGAGCATCGAGGAAGTGGCGTCCACGCTGGGAAAGTCGCCCGGTGCGGTCAAGCAGCTCCAGCGCAGGGCCCTCAAGGCGCTGCGGGAGCACGTGTCCGAGGAAGAGTGGGTCCGATGAGTGCATCAATGACGCAGGTGGAGGCGGTGCTCGCGGAGGAAGGGCTGGAGCACGACGCCGAGTTGCGGCGTGCGCTCGCACAGCTCCCTTCGCTGCGCCCGGCAGTGGCGCCCGGACTCTCGCCGGAGCTGGCAGCAGTGTTCTCGCGCGCCGCCGGCGCGCCGTGGGCTGACGTCCCGGTGACGGCGCAGCTCGCCGTCGTGCCCAGTGCCCCGGTGATCCAGCTCAGCCGTGCCGAGGCGCGGCGTGCCGAGGCAGCGGCGGCGTCTGCCGCCCGGCCCCGGTGGCGCCGGCGCGGCGTCGTGATCGGCGCGGTCGTCGCTGCGGGCATGGGCCTGGGCGTCAGCGGCGTCGCGGCCCTCAGCTCGCAGGGGTGGGAGGCCTGGCCGTCGGGCTTCGCCCACGTGCTGCCCTCCGAGGCCGCCGGGCAGGACGCGCATCCCGCGACGCCCCAGGCGCCCGCGCGCTCCGAGGCCGCCGCGGTGCAGCCAGCGCAGCCGGAGTCTCCGGCGGCGAAGTCGGGCACGGCCCAGAGCTCCCCGAGCGCCAGCCCCCAGGACGGCGACGCGCAGGGCGGCGACCAGACCCGACCCAAGGGCGGCACGGGCAGTTCGGGGACCCAGAGCAGCCAGGGCGGCAACAGCCAAGGCGGCAACAGCCAGGGCAGCACCGGGCAGGGCGGCAGCGGCCAGACCGGGCGACAGGGCAACAGCCAAGGCAGCAACCGCTAGGCAGGTTCGACGCGCCCGGTCTGCCGCGGACTGCGGGGATAGCATGGGCTCATGCGGCACGTGAACGACCCCGCGGTCATCGAACGCCTCATGGACACCCCCGGCACGTGGGCGATCGTGGGCCTCTCCCAGAACGAGTGGCGAGCGGCGTACTCGGTGTCCCTCTTCGTCCGCGACACCCTCGGGCACCGCATCATTCCCGTGAACCTGCGGGCCGACGACGTCCACGGCGAGAAGGGCTACGCCGCCCTTGCCGACATCCCGGCGGACCGCCACCCGATCGACGTCGTGGACTGCTTCGTGAACTCCCGAAAGGTCGGCGCGGTCGTGGACCAGGCCATCGCCGTGGGGGCCAAGGCGGTCTGGCTGCAGCTCGGCGTGGTCGACGACGACGCGGCGGACCGCGCCAAGGCGGCCGGCCTCGACGTCGTCATGGACGCGTGCCCCCAGCGCGAGATCCGGCATCGCAGAAGGCCGGCCTGATGGACGCGCGGGCCCTGCGGAGCCTGTGCCTCGGCTTCCCGGGAGCCTACGAGGACTTCCCCTTCGGGCCGGAGGCCTCGGTCTTCAAGGTCAGGGCGCCGTCCGGCGGCGACGAACGGCGCGGCCGCATGTTCGCGCTGTCCGCGCTCGACTCCGCGCCGCTCAGCGTTGCGCTCAAGTGCGACCCGGTCCTGGCCGTCCAGCTCCGGGCCGTGCACCCCGAGATCACGGGGGCCTGGCACATGAGCAAGAAACACTGGAGCGACGTGCGCTTGGACGGGAACCTGACGGACGAGGACGTCCGCGACCTCGTCGAGGACTCCTACGATCTGGTCGTGGCGGGCCTGCCGAGGGCCCAGCGGGAGGCGCTGGGCTGGAGCGGCCTCGCGCGCTGAGAGCGCTGCTAGGGTGGGGATCGAGCCCCCGCCCGACCTCGTCAGGAGGCCCGATGCTCGACCAGACCACCCTCGATTCCCTGTGGGACTTCGACGATCCTGCCGCCTCCGAACGCCTCTTCCGCGAGGCCCTCGAGGACCCTGCCTACGACGGCGTCGAGAGGTGCGAGCTGACGACCCAGCTCGGGCGCGCCGTCGGGCTCCAGGGCCGGTTCGAGGAGGCCGATGCCCTGCTGGACGGGATCGACTGCGAGGCAGACCCGACGATCGGGGTGCGCATCCTCCTCGAGCGTGGCCGGCTGCTGAACTCCGCCGGACGCGCCGCGATGGCGGTGCCGCTCTTCGAGCAGGCCGCGGAACTGGGCGAGCACCTCGGGGAGGAGTACCTGGCCGCCGACGCGTTCCACATGCTCGCCATCGCGGACGCCGCCCACGCCGAGTCCTGGGCGCGGGCCGGCATCGAATACGCCCGTGAGGCGCACAGCCCCCGGGCGCAGCGGTGGTGCGCCTCGCTGCACGGCCACCTGGGCTGGCTCCTGCTCGACGCCGGCGAGGCCCACCGGGCGCTCGTCGAGTTCCAGCTCGCCGAACAGTGGGCCGCCCGGGTCGGCACCCCCGCGCAGGAGGAATGGGCGCGGGAGGGAATCGCGGCATGCCGCGCGGTCGAATACGGTGGATGAGCGAATCCGAAACCACGGAAGGACCCCATGTACTTCA
This sequence comes from Sinomonas flava, assembly GCF_039531875.1. Lineage (NCBI taxonomy): Bacteria > Bacillati > Actinomycetota > Actinomycetes > Micrococcales > Micrococcaceae > Sinomonas > Sinomonas flava. Next base: position 148,226 of record NZ_BAAAQW010000001.1, read on the forward strand.
TCGTCGTGAAGTTCGAGACCACGCCCGAGTCGACGGAGCAGTTCCCCGAGATCGTGCGCGAGTTCACCGAGAAGACCCGCCAGGAGCCGGGCAACCTGTTCTTCGAGTGGTCCAGGTCCCTCGAGAACCCGGCCGAGTACGTCCTCGTGGAGGCGTTCACCGACGAGGGCGCCGGCCCGCACGTCCAGAGCGAGCACTTCGCGAAAGGCCTTGAGGCCATGCGCCCGTGCCTGACCAAGACCCCGAGCATCGTCTCCCGTCAGGTCGACGGCAACGGCTGGGACGCGATGGGCGAGCTGCAGATCGACTGAGCCCGCCCACCCCGCCCCGTTTGGGGGTCACCTTCTGTGGGTCACTTGCTGTGGATCAGTCGGCGACGAAGTACATGCGCTTGTTCACGAACTCGTCCATGCCGAGCGGGCCGAGCTCGCGGCCGAAGCCCGAGCGCTTGACGCCGCCGAACGGGATCTCGGCGCCTTCGGCGGAGGGGAGGTTGACGTTCGCCATGCCGACCTCGAGGCGCTGGGCGACCCGCTCCGCGCGGGCGGTGTCCGCCGAGAAGACCGAGCCGCCCAGCCCGTAGGGGGTGTCGTTGGCCAGACGGAGCGCGTCCTCGTCGCTGGCCACCTTGTACACCACCGCGACCGGGCCGAACAGCTCCTCCTTGTAGGCGCGCATCTCGGGCGTGACGCCGGTGAGGACGGCGGGGGAGAAGTACGCCGCGTCGCCGTCGGAGAGCTCGCCGCCGGCGTGCAGGGTGGCGCCCTTCTCGACGGCGTCGCGCACCTGGGCGGCGAGGCCCTCGGCGGCGGCGCGGGAGGAGAGCGGCGCGAAGGTCCCCTCGGCGTCATCGGCGGGGTTGCCCGGGGTGAGGCGCTGCGCCCGCTCGGTGAGCCGGGCGACGAAGTCGTCGAAGATGTCCTCCATGACGATCATGCGCTTGTTGGAGTTGCAGGCCTGGCCCGTGTTCTCCATGCGCGTCTCCCACGCCGTGTCCGCGAGGGCGCGGACGTCGGGGGAGTCCAGGACCACGAACGGGTCCGAGCCGCCGAGTTCGAGCACAGCCTTCTTGAGGTTCTTGCCCGCGAGCTCGCCGATGATCGCCCCGGCGCGCTCGGAGCCGGTCAGGGAGACGCCCTGGATCCGCGGGTCCGCGATGATGTCAGCGATCTGCGCGTGCGATGCGAAGACGTTCACGTATGCGCCCTTCGGCAGGCCGGCGTCGTCCATGATCTCCTGGATCGCCAGCGCCGAGCGGGGGCACGACTCGGCGTGCTTGAGGATGACCGTGTTGCCGAGCATGAGGTTCGGGGCGGCGAAGCGGGCCACCTGGTAGTACGGGTAGTTCCACGGCATGATCCCCAGGAGCGGGCCGACGGGGAGCTTCTGCACGACCGCGCGGCCGCCGGCGAACGTCTTGATCTCGGTGTCCGCGGCGAGGCCCGGCCCCTCCTCGGCGAAGTACCGGAAGATGTCCGTGCAGAACTCGGCCTCGCCCTTGGCCTCGGAGAGCGGCTTGCCCATCTCCTCGGTGATGATGGCGGCGAGCTTCTCCGCTCGCTCGGTGAACAGCTCGCCGATGCGCGCGACCACCTTGGCGCGCGTCTCGATCGGGGTTTCGCGCCATGACTCGAACGCGGACTGGGCCGCGGCCAGAGCCTCCTGGACCTGCTCGTCGGTGGCGGTCGGGAACGTCTCGACGACCTTGCCGGTGGCCGGGTTCAGGACACGGTAGCCGGGCTCGTCGCGGGTGCTCGCAGTGCTAGTCATGGCACCATCTTGCCCTCTTCCGTGGCGCACATCACTGTGCTTAAGCACGACGTCGGCCGGTCGCCTTCTGTGCGGAAGGTGACCGGCCGGCGTCGTGCGTGCGCGCTAGGCCCTGCCGCGCCCCGTGAAGGGGAGGACGAGGCGGGAGGGGTGGGTCGCGTCGCGGTAGACCTTGTGGGTCACGGGCCGGCCGACGGGCAGGTGGAAGGCGTCCGGGGGCAGGAGCGAATTGTGCTCGTCCGCGAGCGGCTCGTCGTTGGAGAGTTCCACGGTGAGGCGGTGGCCCGGCAGGAACGTGTTCGCGAACGGGTAGAGCCGGATGACGTATTCCTCCACAGTGCCGGGCTCCACGGGGATGGTCCGGGTGTGGGGGTGATACGGGTTGCCCTCGGTGGTGCGGTCGTCGAGCTCGCGGTGGGAGGCCTTGAGGTAGCCGGTGGTGATGAGCTGGCGCTTGCCGTTGGGCGCGGTGTCCCACAGGCGCAGGATGAAGTTGGTGTCGTCCTGGTCGATCTCGGCGAAGATGTGGGCGGCCCCGGTGCCGATCATCTCGGTTGGCTCGCTGAACGGCTCGGTGGCCCAGGAGAGGATCTCGACTTTGTCCGTGACAGTCAGCGGGGCCTGGTAGAAGCCGTCCGGGGCCGCATGCCTGGTGCCCATGGGCTCGGGCTCGGGGGAGAGCGTCCGGCGCGGGCGCAGGTACAAGGGCCGGTAGGCGGGATCCTTGGGCGGCCACGCCTCGGCGGTGACGACCTCGCGGGAGCCCTCGACGAACACCGAGACCGCAGGCTCGTCCATGATGCCGTTGTCGATGCCCTTGATCCAATAGTCGTACCAGCGGAACATCTTCTCGTGCTCCTCGATGAAGGGGCGCGACTGCATGGGCGGGTAGGGGCCGATGTCGAGCTTCTTGGGGCCCTTGAGCGCGTTGAACAGCTCGATCGTGCCGTCCAGCGTCCAGCCACGGCCCTGGTCGAGCTGCAGGTAGACGGGGATGTCAATGTCCTTCGCGAGGTTGACGGGGTTGCGCTCCTCGTACCACTCGCCGTCGAGCTCGTTCATGACGATGTCGAACCAGGCCTCGTGGTTCGTCGGGTAGTGCAGGGTGTGGACGAGGTTCGGCCAGGCCGCGATGTCGGGGTCCTCGAGGCGTTTCGCGACGAGCTTCTCGAGCTCTTCCGGGGAGTGGGTCTCGAGCATGCGGGACTTCACGCGGTCCGTGAACGCCCAGCCGGAATCCCCGCCGCGGCCCTCCCGGGCGGCACGCGGCATGAACCACATGACGCCCCCGTGGTAGGTGGTCTCGTAGAAGTCGTAGTGGCCGCCGGAGACGAAGATGGCCTTGAGGTGCGGGGGGCGCTCCGCGGCGGCGAGGATCTGCATCGACCCGAAGTAGGAGATGCCGATCATGCCCACGTTGCCGTCGCACCACGGCTGCGCCGCGACCCACTCGATGACGTCGTAGGCGTCCTGCCCCAGGGGCACACCGCCGGCGTTGTAGTTGCCGATGTGCTCCCCGCCCGAGTCCCCGGAGCCGCGCAGGTCCCCGATGACGTGGGCGTAGCCCTCGCCGACGACGCGGGCGATGTCCCCGGCCTCGATGCAGCCGTCCCACATCGGGCTCGGCCGCCGCTGCGGGGGCATCGTGAGGGCGAGGGCCTGGAGCTCCTTGCCGTACGGGCTCAGTGCCACGAGGGCAGGGCGAGGCGTGTCCTCCGGGCCGTGGTAGACGTCCAGGGCGAGCTCGACGCCGTCGCGCATCGAGGCGCGGAGGTGCTTGCGGACGTGGATCGCCTGCCCGCCCGCGTCCCAGGTCTCGAATGATTCAGCCATGAGTGTGTCTGTCTCCTTGCGTCAGGAATTCTCGGCGTACTGCGTGAGGTAGCCGTGGAGGGTCGTGAAGAACGGGGACGGCTCGAGCGTGGGATCGCCGTCATAGCCCAGCTCCGCGGCGACCCGCTCGAAGGGCGAGTAGACGGAGCAAGTCGGCTCAGCCGCCACCACGCCATCGTGCAGGTAGCGTTCGACGGCGCCGCGGATGCGCGCCTCGAGCGCGAGGCTCTCCTCGAGTGCGCGGCGCGACTGCTCAGGGCCGAGCTCGACGCCGTACGGCTCCCCGTCCGCTCCACGGTACGGATGCCCGAGGTAGAGCCGCTCGGGACGGACCTCCTCGCGCAGGTAGGCCAGGCTGGCCCGGTAGGCGTCCGGGTCCGTGTAGCCCGGGAAGCGGTTGGCTGCGCCGTGGATCTGGACGGCGTCGCCGACAAAAACTGCGTTCTGCCCGTCCAGGCGGTACGCCACCGAGCCGGGGGTGTGGCCGGGGAGGGGGTGCACAGAGAGGGTCACGTCCCCGCCGAGGGAGAGGATCTCGCCGCCCTGAACGAGGACGGTCGGCTCCATCTCGCCGGAGATGGCCGACGCCGCGGTGGCCCGCTGCCGCTCGATCCCGTCGGGAGCGCTGAGGTACTGGAAGCGGCCGTGCTCGTACTCCTCGACGTGGCCGTCGCGGAAGCGGAGCATGTGCGCGTCCGCCTCGTGGATGACGACCTTGGCCTTGCCGCCTGTGAGGTCGTAGAGGGCCTTCGCGCCGCCGAGGTGGTCGATGTGCCCGTGCGTGAGGAGGATCCAGCGGACCTCCTCGATGGACCGGCCCATCGCCTCGAGCGCGGGGATCATGCCCTCCGCCGGGGACGACGCGATGCCCGTGTCCACGATCGCCGGCTCGGGCGCGTCGATGAAGTAGCTGTAGAGGCCGAACCGGCCCCACGGGGAGACGAGCGGGTGGATGATGACTGGGGTCATGGCTGCCTCTCGACGGGAACCGCTGGTTCGGTCAGTGCTGCGGCGGCGGGGGTCCTGCGTGCCAGCGGCACGAACAGGAACGCGATCGCGGCGATGACGCCCGGGACCGCGAAGAACAGGAAGTTCATTTCGAGCCCGAGGTTGAGCATCACAAGAACGCCGCCGAACGTCGGCCCGACGATCGCGCCGAGGCGGCCCACGGCCGAGGCGAGGCCGATCGCGGTGGAACGCATCGAGGACGGATAGTGCTCCGCCACGAAGGCGTAGGAGATGTTCTGGGCGCCCATCGTGCACGCACCCGTGATGCCCACGAGCACGAGCAGGATCGCCATGTTCCCGCCCAGTCCGAGCAGGGTCAGGGCGATCGCCGCGATGACGTACATGGGGACGAGGACCTTCTTGACGCCCCTCCTGTCGGCCAGCCGCCCCAGGACGAGAGTGCCCACGATCGCGCCGAGATTCTGCACGATCACGAAGGTCAGACTCGAGCCGAGCGGGAAGCCCGCCTGGACCATGAGGTTCGGCAGCCAGACCGTCAGGCCGTTGATCATGAGCAGGCACATGAAGAACGCGATCCAGATCATCACGGTCCCCAGGGCCCGCCCCTTGGTGAACAGTGCGCCGACCGGGCTTCCCGGCGCCGGGACCGCAAGGCCTTCGAAGACGGCGTCGGCCGGTACGGATGCCGAGGGGCTCACCTTCGCGAGCACCGAGCGGACGGCCTCCGACCGGCCCCGCCGGACGAGCATCGCCGGCGAGTCCACGAAGTACTTCACCATGAACGGCAGGAAGAAGACCGGTAGGATCGCCACCCAGTAGCCGCTCTGCCACCCGAAGGCGGGGATGAAGTTCATGGCGACGAGCGCGGCGAGGATCCCGCCGACGTGGAAGAAGCACATGACGATGGCGACGAAGGTGTTGGCGCGGCCCTGCGGCGCGTAGTCGGAGAGCATGGCGATCACGGTCGGGAGGATGCCGCCGATGCCGAGTCCGGCGAGGACGCGGAAGACGGAGAAGGTGACTGGGTCGCCGGCGAAGCCGCACAGGGCCGTCGCGACGCTGAAGAGGATCACGCTCGCCACGAGGATCCTCGTACGGCCGAACCTGTCCGCGAGGATCCCGAACAGCACGGCCCCGACCATCATGCCGAAGAACCCATAGCTCCCGATCGCGCCAGCCTCGACCGGCGTCATGTGCCACTGCTTGATGAGCACGGGCAGGACCGAGCCGTACATCACGAGGTCGTACATGTCGAAGGTGATGATGAAGCAGGCCCAGAAGAGCATGCCCACGTGGAAGCGCGTCAGCCTGGTCTCGCCGATGACGCGCTGGACGTTGATCGTGTTCACCGCTGCCCCGCCCCTGTCGCGCCGGCTGTGACCGGGGCCAGGAAGGCGCGTGTTTCGGTGAAGGCCGCGTGATACTCCGGGATCCAGCCGAAGTTCGCGACGAACCCGTGGTTGGCGCCCGCGTAGCGGCTGATCCTGGCCTCAACGCCAGCCTCCGTGAGTCGCCGGCCGTAGAGCTCGCCCTCGTCGCGCAGGGGGTCGTACTCGGCGGTGATGACCAGGGCCGCGGGGAGGCCCGACAGGTCCTCGCGCTTGATAGGGGAGACGAGCGGGTCGGCAGGGTCGGCGCCGCTGTCGAGGTAGAACGCGTTGAAAGGCTTCAGGCCAGCGGTCTCGAGGCCGTAGCCGGTCGCGTTCTCCCGCAGCGAGGCGTACCGGTCCTCATCGAAGTCCAAGTCGAGGGACGGGTAGTAGAGGACCTGGTGCGTGATCGCGGTGAACCCGTCGTCGTGGGCCATCGCGGCGACCGCGGCGGCAAACGTGCCCCCGGAGCTGTCACCGGCCACGGCGAGGGTGGTCCCGTCCCGGTTGAGGTCCCTGCCGTGCTCGGAGACCCAGCGGACGACGCCGTAGCAGTCGGTCAGGCCGGCGGGGAAGCGGTGCTCGGGGGCGAGTCGGTAGCCGACCGAGATGACCCTGCAGCCGGTCTCCTTGGCCAGCGCACGGGCCACGTGGTCGTGGGTGTCGAGGCTGCCGAGGAAGAACGCGCCGCCGTGGAAGTACACGATCACGCCGTAGGAGTCGGCCTCGGCGGGCGTGTAGATCCGGACCGGGACGTCGCCCGACGGCGCAGCGGCCACCGCGTCGTCGACCGCGTGCAGCGGGAGGCGGTCGGCGGGGGCGGCGACGTGCGACTCCTCGTCCGCGCGCAGGAACGCGGGATCGATCGGGCCCTCCGGCGGGGCGGGAAGGTTCGCGACGATGGTGGCGATCTCGGGGTGGAGGGGCACGGCTCAGGCCTCGACCTTCTCGGCGGGCGCCGACGGCTGCGGTGCCGACGGCAGCTGGGACTCGGGCTTCTGGCCGGGGAAGACGGAGTTGACCTCGTCCTCGCTCCAGCCTTGGCGCGAGATGCGCTGCAGCTCGTCGGTGACGGGCTTGCGGGCGGCCTGGTACCGGGCGAGGGCCTCGGGGACGGAGGCGGCCTCGGCGAGCGCGTCGGCGAGGGCGCCGGCGTCGAGGATCGCGGAGTTGGCGCCCTGGCCCTGGTGGTGGAGCATCGAGTGCGCCGCGTCGCCGACCAGGACCACCGAGCCGGAGTGCCAGACGTCGACGGGGTCGATGTCGTAGACCGCGCGCACGTTCACTGCATCCATGTCCAGCTCGCGGGTGATGTCCACGATACGCGGGTCGAAGCCCTCGACCGTGGCCAGCAGGTCCTCCTTCGTGATGGTCGGAGCCCACGTGCTGTCCGGATTCAGGACCGTGATGTCGAAGGAGACCTGGTTGCGGTGGCGCAGCGGCAGGAAGTAGACCTTCGTGCCGTGGCCGATGTACATCCGCAGGTTGTCGTCGATCGTGAGGCCGTGCGTGGCGTCGGCGTCGATGACGGCACGGTAGGCGTGCTCGCCGGAGAACACCGGGCCCTTGTCGCTGAAGAGCTGCTCACGCACCACGGAGCGGATGCCGTCCGCGCCCACCACGAGGTCGGCCTCGACAACCGTGCCGTTCGTGAACGTCAGGACGGACTTGTCGCTGGCGCTGCCTTCGGCCGTCTCGACCCGCTCCAGCTTGTGGCCGAGCCTGACCATGCCCTCGGGCAGCACGCCGATGAGGGCCTCGATGAAGTCCCCGCGGTGGATGAGGTGCGTGGGGCCGTACTTCTCGATCTCGGGCCAGGAGTCCTTCATGATGGGCTCGCCGGTCAGGGTCAGGATCTCGAAGTAGTCGCTCGGGGAGGAGACGGCGGCGATCGCGTCGCGGATGCCCCACTGTCGGAAGCGCTCCATGGAGTTGGGACGGAGACCGATGCCGGCGCCGACCTCGCGGGTCTGGCCCGCCTGCTCGTACACGGTGACGTTCGCGCCCAGCAGGCTCAGGGCCTTGGCCGAGGCGGCGCCGGCGTAGCCGGCCCCGATGATGGCGATGTCCAGGTTCTTGAGGTCTTCGGTGTTCATGGTGACGTCCTTGTCAGGTCGCAAGAAAGGGATCAGAGGTGGAGGGAGAGGAAGTCGGCAGGGTTGTCGACGAAGATCTTCGTGATCGTCGCTTCGCCGACGCCGGCCTCCCGCAGGTCCGGGATGAGCTGCTCGAAGATGTAGTTCACGGTGTGGCCCTTGACCCCGGGCCAGCCGAGCGGGCTGCAGTTGGCGTCCGCGGAGGCGAGGACCTGGTCCTCGAAGCCGCCCTTGACGAACCGCAGGAAGTGGTCCATCCGCTCGCGGCGGGCGCGGGCCCAGAACGGCGGGTCCGGGAGCTCAGTCTCGTAGCCGAAGGTGTCGAAGCCGAGGCGTCCGCCCTGCTCGACAATCCACGTGTCCTGCGTCTTTTCGGCGTTGACGCCGTCGTCCACGTGGCCGAACAGGACGCGGTCCAGGGGCAGGCCTTCCTCGGTGAAGATTTCGATGGCCGGTTCGGCGTCGATCGCGAGATGGGTGAGGATCGGCACCCCGGTCTGCACGGCCGCGCGGGCGGCGGCGCGGTAGATCTTCTTGTCCAGCTCGGTCATGCGGCCGCCGCGGCTCACGCCGACCTTGATGACGCCGGCCCTGCTGCCCGTGCCGCCGATGCCCACCGTGATCTCGTGGACGAACTGGCGCATGAGGTAGTCCACGCTCGCGGTGGCGAAGTGCGGGAGGGCAGTGTCGCCGCCGACGAACCCGGTGCATGCGACGATGTGGACGCCGGTCTTGGCCGAGAGCGACTTGTAGTAGTCCACGTCGCGGCCGTTGCAGATGCCCGTCGCGTCCACGAACGTCCCGCCGCCGAACTCGTGGAACGCGCGCAGCTTCGGCACGGTCTCCTCGTACCGCTGCTCGGGGGTCTTCCACCACGTCGTGTCCAATTCGGAGCCGGGCATTCCGTAGCCGATGTGCTCGTGGATGGCCACGAGGCCGAGCTCCTCCGCGGGGATAGTTCCCAGGACGGTGTTCACCTTCGACATGTCATGCAGCCTTTGCGGATCGGGGGGCGAGGAGGGCTCGGGGGTTGTCGACGACGAGGCGCCGGGCGTCCTCGTCGCCCAGGCCCTGCGCTGTCAGGAGGGGCAGGAACTCGGTCAGGACGGCACCGAAGGCGCGGTCGTTGCCGTCGTGGCCCTTGGCGACGCCGACGGCGTTGCCGGAGAGGATGAGGCGGTCCGCGTGCCCTGCCGCGACGAGCTCGAGCACGAGGGCGGCGCGCTCGGCGTCGGTGAGGTGCTCGTCGTCGTCCGCGCCCACGTGGTCCAGGGCGACGAAGGCGCCCCGGCGCGCCACCTCCAGCGGCGCTCCGGCTGCGACGGCGTCGCGACGGTCCAGGCCGCCCACGACGACGCGGTCGCCCGGGAGCTGCTCGTCGAGGATGACGTCGAGCTCGGCCACGGCGTCTTTGCCGAAGCGGATCGAGACCGGCACGCCCGTGGCGAGGGCGGTGCGCGCTGCACCGCGGAAGAGGCTCTCGTCCGTGGCTGTCATGCCCTCGCGGGTGGCAGTCGTCGTGACGAGCCCGGCCGGAGCGCGGCGCTCGACGCGCGGGACCACCATGCCCTCGGTGACCTCCTTCGTGAACAGCCCGGCGAACTTGTCCGCCGGCCACGGGGTCGGGGGGTTGGTCTGGGGGGTGAGGAAGTAGCCCCCGAGCATCTCCTCGGGACCCATGCCGGTCGAGGCGACGATGTGCACGCCCGTGGAGCGCGAGAGGGCTTCGTACAGGCGGACGTCGCGGCCGTGGAACATGCCGGTGCTGTCCACGATCGTTGACCCGCCCCGGGCGCGGAAGTCCCTCAGCTTGGCGGCGAGGGCCTCGAAGATCTCGGCGCGGTCCATGGAGACGTCGAACGCATGCTCGGCCCCGGGAACCACCGAGAGGAGTGCCTCGTGGACCGCCACGACCCCCAGCGCATCCGGGGGAATCGGGCCGAGCACGGTGTTGACGGACCCGCTGGGAGCGGCGTCTTCAGCGACGCGCTGAGCGGGGGATGTGGGCTGTGTCATAGTTCTAGACTGGCATTTGCTTTACATGATGTCAAGAAATTTGCCGAAGCGTTCGTACGCATTGGAGATGACGCTGACGTGACGTTCTTGTTCTTGACGGTGTGTAAAGATTAGCCGCAGACTGTGACTCAGCCCACCTTTGAGACGAAGGAGTTTCAGTGAGTCCGACCCTCAAGGCGCCTGGGGGCACAGCCCGCGCCACTTTCGTGACGGCGTACAGCGCCGTCACCCTCGCCCAGATCACCAACGCGCTGCCCGGCGCCCTCAACGGAACGTTCGCCATCGACTTCCGCACGTCCGGTGCGGGGCTGACCTGGATCGCTGGCATGTTCATGATGGGCATCGTTGTGTTCGAACTGAGCTGGGGCCTCCTGGGCGACAAGTTCGGCCGCAAGAAGCTCCTCTACATCGGCGCGCTCACGAGCATCGTCGGTTCCGTCCTGGCCGCATCCGCTCCCACTACGGGTGTCATGATCACGGCCCAGGCGATCGGCGGCATCGGTGCCGGCATCCTGTTCCCCATCTCCCTGTCGATGATCGCCGCGATCACCCCGGACCACCGCGCCCGGGCCCGCGCCATCGCCACGTGGGCTGGCTTCCTCTCCCTCGGCGCCGTGGTCTCGCCGGTCCTCGCAGGCCTGACCTCGCAGCTCTTCACCGTTCCGGGCGAGACGCCTGAGGCCCCGGTCGCGTTCAGCGGGTGGCGGGTCGCCTACCTGGTCGCCGCCGTGCTCGCCGTGACCGTGATGGGCATCGCCGTCCGGGCGCAGGACGTCCCTGCCGACCGGGCGCGCAGGCTCGACATGGCCGGCCAGGCCACCCTGGCCCTCGGTCTCATCGCGCTGCTCTACTCCACCGTCCAGGCCGTCGACTCCGGGTTCGGTGCCTGGGACGTCGTCGCCGGCTACGTGGCCGGCGCCGCACTCCTGATCGCCTTCGTTGCCATCGAGGCCCGGTCCCAGCACCCGCTCCTGCATCTGGCCCTCTTCAAGAACCGCGCCTACGCCATCACCGGCATCGTGGCCGTGACCGGCATGTTCGCCTTCCTGGCCATCGCCTTCAGCACGAGCGTCGCCGTCGGCGGGCTCGCGCTTGTGGAGACGTGGAAGGTCGGCATCCTGTTCGTCTTCATCCAGGGCCCCGCGTTTCTCCTCATCCCGGTGGTCGGCTGGCTCATCCACCACGTGGCGCCGCGATGGGCCCTCACTGGCGGTTTCGCGCTCATGGCGGTCTCCGGCTTCTGGCTCTCGACCTTCAGGCTCGGCACGCCCGAGCAGTTCGGCGGCACGCCGTGGACCGCCTTCATCCCCCCGCTGCTCCTGCTCGGCATCGGCTTCGCGCTGACCGTCGGCGCCATCACCGCCGTGGCCATCAACACCGTCGATCCACAGCACATCGGCATGGCCTCCGCGACCACCAACCTCCTGCGCGACCTGGGCTTCGCCCTCGGCCCCGTCATCGGCTCTGCGATCGCCTTCAGCCTCGGCGCGTCGGCCTTCGCGGCCCCGCTCGCCGGGATCCTCAACGGCGCCGGGCTCCCCGCCGAGGCGGCGGCCGGTCTCGGGCAGGTGCCGCCGCTCGGGTTCCTCGCCGGTTGGCAGGGCGTCATCGCCGAGTTCTCGGGCCACGCGCTGGCCGGTGGCGCCCCGCAGGCAGCCGTCGAGGGCATGGTCGGTGCGCTCAACACCGCGCGGCCGGCCATCCAGGGCGTGGCGGGCACGTCCCTCGGCCAGGGGTTCCAGATGGTCTACCTCGTCGCAGGCCTCGCGGCGACGGTCTCCGCCGTCCTCACCCTCTTCATCACCGGCGGCCGCACGGCGCCGACGGCCGACCAGGTTGCCGAGAGCACCGAGGCCACCGCGGAAGCAGACGCCGAGGAGGCCGCGCAGGCCGCCTTCAAGACCCCGATCGCCGACTGACCACCCCCCGAACCCATTCCGAAGGACACAGCCATGACCGCACCGCTCGAATCCGACATCGACATCTGGGCCGACGACATCGTCGTGGACCCGTATCCCACCTACGCGGAGCTGCGCGAGCAGGCCGCCGTCGTGCACCTGCCGAAGAATGACATCTACGTCGTCACGCGCTACGACGCCATCCGCGAGATCCTCGGCGACCCGGCCGCGTTCTCCTCCACCTCGCTCGGCTTCAACCCGATGGTGAATGAGGCCCTCCAGGGCACGTCGCTCGCTTCCGACCCGCCCGTCCACACGCAGCTCCGTGCCACCCTGTCCGAGAATCTCACCCCGCGTGCCCTGAGGGGCCTCAAGGTCGTCATCGACGAGAAGGCGGAGAAACTCGTCGCCGAGCTGGTCGCCACCGGCAGCTTCGAGGCCATCGATTCCCTGGCCCGGGCCTTCCCGCTCGAGATCGTCGCCGACCTCATCGGCTTCAGCGGCCCGGTCAAGGAGAACATGCTCCGCTGGGGCCAGGCCGCCATGCAGGTACTCGGGCCCATGAACCAGCGCACGCAGGAGAGCTTCCCGATCGCGGGCGAGCTCTACGGCTGGTGCTCCACCGTCACGGCCGAGGACCTCACGCCAGGCTCGATCGGCCGTGGCATCTTCGACGCCGAGGCGCGCGGCGACATCCCCGAGGGCACCGCCGGGCACATCATCCACCAGTATCTCGGCGCGGGCGTGGACACGACGATCGCGTCGATCGGCAACATCGTGGCCCTGTTCGGGCGCTACCCCGAGCAGCTCGCCCTCGTCCGCGAGAACCCGGATCTTGTGCCGGCGGCGTTCGCCGAGGTCCTGCGCTACTGGGTGCCGATCCACATCTGGGGCCGCACCACAACCCGCGAAGTCGAGATCGACGGCTACACCGTGCCGGCGGGCGCCCAGATCGGCCTCCTGATCGGCTCCGGCAACCGCGATCCGCGCCACTACGAGAACCCGGACACGTTCGACGTGACGCGCAACCCGACCGATCACCTCTCCTTCGGCTATGGCCCGCACGGCTGCGCCGGCCAGGGACTCGCGCGGCTCGAGGGCCACGCGATCCTCGGCGCGCTGGCCCGCCAGGTGAAGTCGTTCACGACGACGGAACCCGTCCGCGTCCCCAGCAACATGACCCGCAGCATCGAATCCCTCCGAGTCCTCGAGGTGGAAGCAGCATGAGCGCCAACGGCACTGCCAGCACGACCAGCACGAACAGCACGACCAGCATCATCGAACTCGACCGCCCCCGCTGCGAGGGCCACGGCCTCTGCGAGGAGGCCGCCCCCCAGCTCATGCACCTCGACGACGACGGCGAGCTCGTCCTCGATGTCACCGAGGTCGACGGGACCCAGCTCGAGGCGGCCAAGGCCGCCGTCCGGGTGTGCCCCGTCGCGGCGCTGCGGCTGGCGTCGGCGTGAGCCTGGCTGCGCCCTCGGGCCTGCCCTCCAGCCTGCGGCGCATCGTCGTCGTGGGCAACGGGATCGCGGGCATCACCGCGTGCGATGCCCTGCGCTCGGCCGGGTTCGACGGCGAGCTGACCGTCGTCGGTGCCGAGGTCCACCACCCCTACAGCCGCCCGGCCCTGTCGAAGGCGCTCCTGCACGGGGACGAGGACCTCACCGCGCACAAGCTACCCGAGCCGACGCACGACGCCGTCGCGCTGCTCGGTGTCGGGGCCACCGGTCTCGACACCGAGAAGAGGCTCGTGAGGCTCGACGACGGCGGGGAGGTCCCCTACGACGGTCTCGTCATCGCCTCGGGGTCGCGGGCGCGGCGCCTCTCCGGGGCCGGCGGCACCGCCGCCGACGACAACGGGCATGAGATCACCCTGCGGACCATCGAGGACGCCATCGCGCTCAAGCGCCGCGTCGCGGACCGCCCATCGGTCATCGTGGTCGGCGGAGGCCCGCTGGGCATGGAGGTGGCCTCGGGCTGCCTGCACGCTGGCTGCGACGTGACGCTGGTCGCCGACGCCGCGCCGCTCTCGCGCCAGCTCGGCGGCTACCT
>NZ_BAAAQW010000001.1:162280-163535 GCF_039531875.1 Sinomonas flava
GCTGCGGATCGTCGGCGGGGGCCGGGCGCGGCTCGAAGAGGCGGCCGACGGCGCGCGCGTGCTCCTGCCTGACGGGACCCGGCTCGAGGCCGACCTCGTGGTCACGGCCGTCGGGGACGAGCCCAACACCGCATGGCTTGACGGCTCGGGCCTGCTCACGGACGGGGCGCTGCGAGTGGACTCCCGCGGCAGGGTCACCCCGGGCATCGTGGCCGCGGGCGACGTCGCCCACTTCCCGACCCGCCGCGGGATCCAGCGGGTCCCGCTGTGGACGAGCGCCATCGACCAGGCCAAGAGCGCGGTCGCCGGGCTGCTCGCCGGCGACGCGGCGCCGGAGTTCGACTTCCAGCCGTACTTCTGGACCGAGGGCTTCGGCCTGTCGCTCAAGGCCGTCGGGTTCACGCCGGTCGTCGGCGATCCGGAGTACCGGGATGCCGGCGCGGAGCAGGGCTCGATGCTGCTGCGCTGGGACCACGGCGACGGCACGGGGACAGCGGCGGCCGTCAACTACCGTATTCCTGTCCCGAAGCTGCGCCGCCTCGCCGCCGCGTCTGGCGCATGAGTGCGGCGGCGTCGCCCACCGGCTCTCCACGCGCCCGACCGCTCACTAGGATTGGTCCATGCCCTCACTTCGCGAAGCCCAGAAGCAGCTGACGCGCGACCGGATCGTCGAGCGGGCGCTCGAGCTGTTCGTCGAGAAGGGGTATTCCGCGACCACGATCGACGAGATCGCCGCCGCCGCCGGCACCACAAGGGTCACGTTCTACGCCTACTACCCCTCCCGCACTGACCTCATGAAGGACTTCATGGCGCGGGTGAACGCGATGCTCGACCGCGCCTACGGCCCCGACAGCGCCTCCACCGCCGCGGAGCTCGTCGACGTGGTGCGGGAGGCGAAGCTCGAGGGGATCCTGGCGTGGCTCGAGTCCCGCGCTGTGCTCTGGCCCGACTTCCGCCCGTACCTCGACGTGCTGGACGAGGCCGCCGCGGTGGACCCGGAGGTGCGGGCCATCGTGGACGGATGGCACGAGGAGGTCATCTCGGACATCGTGCGGGGGATGGAACTGGCCGGGCGGTTCCAGCCCGAGACCCGCCACATCCGCGGGACGCTCGCGTTCACCCAGCTCGACTACGTCGCGACGCTGTGGACCCGCCGCAAGTACGAGCCGAACCGCGAGCACGCGCTCGAGGTGCTCGCCGACAGCTGGTACCACCTGCTCTGCGACGAGGGCTAGCACGACGTCGGCCGGGCACC
>NZ_BAAAQW010000001.1:163581-172858 GCF_039531875.1 Sinomonas flava
GCTAGGACAGGACCTGGCGCTTGCTCGAGATGACCCCGGTGTTGAAGCCCGCGAGGTGCAGGCCGCCGTGGAAGCGGGCGTGCTCGATCTTGACGCAGCGGTCCATGACGACGTTCATTCCTGCCGCCTCGGCATCGGCCGCGACCTGCTCATGCCACGAGCCGAGCTGGAGCCAGAGCGTCTTGGCGCCTACGGCCTTGGCCTCCTCGAGGACGCCCGGGATGTCGTCGTGGCGGCGGAACACCTCGACGAGGTCCGGCGCCTCGGGCAGGTCCGCGAGGGAGGGGTAGACCGGCTGGCCCAGGATCGTCTTCAGCGCCGGGTTGACGAAGTAGACCGTGAACTTCGTCGAGGAGAGCAGGTACGTCGCGACGAAGTAGCTGGCGCGGCTCGGCTTGTCGGACGCTCCGACGATCGCGATGGACTTCGTCTCGCGCAGGATCTGCAGTCGCTCCGGGGCGGTCGGGCCGACCCAGGTCCGCTCCGCGGTCTCAACGGTCGCGCTCACTTGGCGGCTCCCTTCAGCGGCAGGGAGCACGCCTCGCCGTCGTACGTCGGTGCAGCGAACTCTTCCTCAAGCTCGTCCGCTTCCTGGCTTGCGGCCAACGCCTGGTCGAGGTCCCAGATGATGTCCTCGACGTCCTCGAGCCCCACCGAGAAGCGGATGAGGTCACCCGGCACGCCCGCCGCGACGAGCTGCTCGGCGGAGAGCTGCTGGTGCGTGGTCGAGGCCGGGTGCAGCACGAGCGTGCGGGCGTCGCCGATGTTGGCCAGGTGCGACGCGAGCTGAAGGGCCTCGATGAAGCGGGACCCGGCCTCGCGGCCGCCCCTCACACCGAAGCTGAACACCGAGCCCACGCCGAGCGGCAGGATGCCCTGGGCGAACTCGTACTGCGGGTGCGAGGGCAGGCCCGCGTAGTTCACGTAGGTCACGCGCGGATCGGCCTCGAGCCACTCCGCGACCGCCTTGGCGTTGGCGAGGTGCGCGTCCATGCGCTGCGGGAGCGTCTCGACGCCCTGCAGGAGCTGGAACGCGGACTGCGGCGACAGGGACGGGCCGATGTCGCGCAGCTGCTCGGAGCGCAGCTTCATGAGGAAGCCGTACTCGCCGAAGTTGCCCCACCACGTGACGTTGCCGTAGCTCGGCACGGGCTCGGTCATGGAGGGGAACTTGCCGTTGGCCCAGTTGAACGTGCCGGACTCGACGACGACGCCGCCCAGGGTCGTGCCGTGGCCGCCGAGGAACTTCGTGGCCGAGTGGATCACGATGTCCGCGCCGTGCTCGATCGGCCGGAAAATGTACGGCGGCGTCAGCGTGGAGTCCACCACGAGCGGGATGCCGTGCTCGTGGGCGACGGCGGCCAGGCCGGCGACGTCGGCGATGTCGCCGGAGGGGTTGGCCACTACCTCGGTGTAGACGGCCTTGGTGTTCTCGCGCAGGGCCGACTTGAACGCGGCCGGGTCGGTCGAATCCACGAACGTCGTCTCGACCCCGAAGCGGCGCAGGGTCACGTCGAGCTGCGTGATCGTGCCGCCGTAGAGCTTGGAGGAGGCGACGATGTGGTCCCCGGCCTGGGTGAGTGCGGCGAACGTGATGAACTCCGCGGCCATGCCCGAGCTCGTAGCGACCGCTCCGAGGCCGCCCTCGAGGGACGCGATGCGCTCCTCGAACGCCGCGACCGTGGGGTTGCCGATGCGGGAGTAGATGTTGCCGTACTTCTGCAGCGCGAAGAGGTTCGCGGCGTCGTCCGAGTCCTTGAACACGAACGACGTGGACTGGTAGATCGGCACCGCCCGGGCGCCGTGCTCGGCGTCGGGCGTGCCGCCGGCGTGCAGGGCGCGGGTGCGGAACCCGAACTGGCGCTCGGCCATCAGGCGTTCGCCCCGGCAGCCTGGAATCCGGTCACCGGGAGCAGGTCCGTGCGCAGCTCCGTGCCGTTCTTCCGGGCCAGGTCCGCCTCGAGCTCGCGGACGATCGGGAGGACATCGCGGCCGAACGCCTCGACCTCCTCCTGGAAGTGCAGGTAGCCGGTGAGGAACAGGTTTACGCCGATCTTCTTGTACTCGACCATCCGCTCGGCAATCTGCTCCGGGGTGCCGATGAGCTTGGTGCGGAAGCCGTCGTTGTACTGGACGAGGTCCTCGAAGGTCGAGTCCTCCCACATTCCCTTGCCGTCCTTCGTGGACTGGCCGGCCTCCTTGACGGCGGCGGCGAAGCCCTCGACGGCCGGCTTGTGCGCCTTGGCGATGATCTCGCGCAGGGTCTCCTGCGCCTCCTTCTCGCTCTCGCGGGCAATCACGAAGCCGTTGAGGCCGAACTTCGGCGGGTTCGGGGCGGTCCGGCCGTCCTGCGCGGCGGCCAGGACGCCGCGGATGTTGTCCTTGAACGGCTCGAGGTCGCGGCCGTTGGAGAAGTACCAGTCCGCGGTGCGGCCCGCGGCGGCCTGCGCGGCCGTCGAATTGCCGCCGAAGAAGATCTCGGGGTGCGCGCGGCCGGGGATGTCCAGCGGGGCCGGGCTGAGGGTGAAGTCCTTGATGTTGTAGTACGTGCCGGACTGCGAGTAGCCCTTCTGGGTCCACAGGCCGCGGAGCACGTTGATGAACTCTTCGGTGCGCACGTAGCGCTCGTCGTGCTCGAGCCACGGCAGGCCGAAGTTCACGAACTCGTCCTTGAGCCAGCCGGAGACGATGTTCACGGCCGCGCGACCTCCGGAGAGGTGGTCCGCGGTGATGATGAACTTGGCGAGGACACCCGGGTGCCACATGCCGGGGTGTACGGCGGAGATGACCTTGAGCCGGTCGGTCGCGCCGAGGAGGGCGAGGCTGAACGAGGTCGCCTCGTGCTGCTTGTCCGCGCCGTAGCTCGCGGCGTAGCGGGTCTGGGTCAGGGCGTACTCGAAGCCGGAGTCCTCCGCGATGCGGGCGAGCTTCTTGTTGTACTCGAACTCCCAGTTGGTGCGCTGCTCGATGGTCGAGACGACGAGGCCGCCCGAGACGTTGGGCACCCAGTACGCGAACTTCAGCGGGGTCTCGAAGTCGATGCGGTGGTTGGTCATGCTGCGCTCCTTGGAACTCGGGCGCGACGTGCAGCGCAGGATGTGCCTGATCGCTCACCATCGCTTCTGGCAGTAGCACCTTTGGCTCCGGCCGTTGTTCCGGCATTTGGGGGCAATGGTTGCTGCGGCGTCACAGATCCAGATCTCTCGGCCGCTCGGGATGGTCAGTGTGATTCTCCCGAGAAAGGGCGTAACGATGCAAATTATTTCGTCACACTCGCGCTCGGCCTGCTGGCGCCGAATACTGTTCGACGGCGTGCGCCCGCCGATGGCCCGCCGGAGAGGGATGCACACATGGGACGCACGACGCCGGGCCCCGCCTCGTACACGGAGCTCGCCGAGCGCTTCGCACCGGTCTTCGATCGCATTGCCGAGGGTGCCTTGGATCGCGAACTGGGCCGGACGCTGCCGTTCGAGCAGGTCACGTGGCTCAAGGAGGCCGGGTTCGGCCGCCTCCGCGTCCCGGCCGAGCACGGCGGCTTCGGAGTATCCGTCGAGACCCTCGTGCGCCTGCTCGTCGACCTCGCCGCCGCGGACTCGTCGGTGGCGCACCTGCTGCGCTCCCACTTCGCGTTCGTCGAGACGATCTCGCTCCAGGACGAGGCCTTCCGCGCGCGGTGGTTCGGCCGCGTCGTCGACGGCGCGATCTTCGGCAACGCCGCGACCGAGCGCTCCGGCAACGCCCTCGGCACGGTGGCGACCAGGCTCGTGCCCGCGGGCGGCGGCGGGTACCTCCTCACCGGCGAGAAGTACTACACGACCGGGACGATCTTCGCCGACTACGTGGCCGTCATGGCGTCCCCTGAGGGCGGGAGCTCGCGGCTGTACGCGATCGCCCCGACCCGGCACGCCGGCGTCGAGATCCGCGACGACTGGGACGGATTCGGCCAGCAGATGACCGGCACCGGGACGGCGGTGTTCCGCGAGGTCCCGATCCCTGCCGAGGACACCGTGCCGCGCACCGAGTCCACCACCCACGAGCCCGCGTTCCTGCAGCTGATGCTCCTGTCCGTCCTCGCCGGGATCGGCAAGGCCGTGGTGCGCGACGCGTCGTCGCTCGTCGCGAAGCGGACGCGGACGTTCTCCACAGGCTCAGGCCAGCTGTTCCGCGAGGACCCACTCATCCTGAACCTCGTAGGCCAGCTCGCCGCGAAGTCGTTCGCCGCGGAGTCGTCGGTGCTGGCGGCCGCCCGCGAGCTCGATGACGCCCTCGCGCTGGGCCCCGACGCGAGCGCCGAGGACCGCTACGCGCGGGGAGCGGTCGCCGTCGACCTCGCCCAGGTGGCCGTGCCGCCGCTGGTCATCGACGCCGCGCAGCAGCTCTTCGACACGGCCGGCGCCTCCGCGGTGTCCCGGGGCAAGGCGCTGGATCGCCACTGGCGCAACGCGCGCACGGTCGCGACGCACAATCCCGTGGCGTTCAAGGCGCGCGGGCTGGGGGATTGGTTCGTCAACGGGGTCTCCCCAGTCGCGCTGCACAGCATCGGCGAGGCGACGGCCGCAGTCCCGGCCTCCGCCGGCTAGCTAGCCCCTCCTTGTGGGGTCACATCCCTAGCCTCTCAGGCCCCGGTCCGGAGGTTGAGGGGTCATGTCTCTAAGAACAGGAATCCGCTCTCTAGAAATATGACCCCTCAAGGCAGGGACATGACCCCTCAACAGCATCAGGCGCGGGCCAGAAGCTCCTCGCCCACGCGGCCCCGCTGGTAGAACACCTCCCGCCCGGCGCGCACCGGCTCGGTCAGCCCCGACTCCGCGAGCACCTTCAGGTGCGCGTTGACCGTCCCGGCGGCGAGGTCGAGCGCGCAGGCGAGCTGCGTCGTCGTCATCGGGACGTCGAGCTGGGCGAGGATCTGCGCCCGGGTCCGCCCGAGCAGCCGCGAGATGGGGGACTCGCGCGTCTCGCGCGTGGCCTCCCACAGCCTCCCGACGCCCCGGGGCGCGTAGGTGATGGTCGGCACGAACGGGGCGATGTTGAGCACGAGCGTGTTCGGCCACACGAACGCGTTGGGCACGAGGATGAGGCCGCTGCCCGGCTCGGGCAGGTCCGTGGCCTCGCAGCCGCGCGTGATCTCGAGGCCCGTCTCGGTGGGGCGCACGCTCGGGTGGAGTGTCTTGAAGACCTCCTGGATGCCGTAGTGCGAGAGCTCATCGAGACGGGAGTCGATGTCCGCGAGCAGGACCGAGCGCAGCCTCGGCCAGTAGGGCTCGACGGCGGTCGCCCAGTACCAGCGCAGCGCCGCGACGATGCGGGGCACGGCGGCGTCGATGTCCGCACGGAGCTCCTCGAGCGTGGCGAGGATGGTCCCCGTCGGCTTGCGGCGCTCGAGGTAGCCGAGGTCGCGCAGCCACAGCTCGCCCGGGACTGCTGCGACGGCATCGAGCGCGTCGGCGAACGAGTCCCCCCGCTCGGGCGTGGGCGTGAGCGAGTCGGCGATGAATCCCTGCGGCTGCACGAGCGTGGTGAGCAGGCGCAGGTGCTCGCGGGCGAGGGGGTCGCCGCTGGCCGTGATGCGTCGGCGTGCCTCGGTGACCCACGGCCGGTGCAGGGGCGTCCCCGCCTGGAGGGCCCGCAGGCTCGTGACCGTCTCCCACAGCGGAGAGGCCTCGAAGCGGACCCTCGTGAGGTCCTCGTGGGTGAGCGTGATGAACATGGATCCAGCGTAGGAACGCACGCCCTTCAGGGCGAGGATTCGGTGAACGCCGAATCGTTTCGGCCGCTCCGCGTGCGGCGCACACTCGTGGGCATGGCAACGAACACCCGCACCCAGCATTCCACCGAATCCCTCGACCGGACCCTGCATCCGCTCCGACCCGGCACGCGCCGGCCGGTCCGCGACCCGCACCGCGGCGCCGGAGGCCCACTCGCCGGTGAGCGCACGACGCCGGCCGGGAACCCGCCGTCGTCCGCGCGCCCGCCGCTCCGCGAGCCGGATGCGGCGCGGGCTCCCCGGCTCGTTGGCCGGCCTTTCGTCGCGCCGACGACGGTTCCCGACACCTCCGGCGACCTGCTCGGCCTGCCGGACCTCTCGGCGCTGCGCGGCGCCCTGCGGCACCTGTGGCGGTGGCTCGCCGGCCAGGTCGGCGCGGCGGCCGAGCTGGACGCGCGCGTCCGCGCCCGCCGGGACGAGGATTCGGCCGCGATGCTGCGCGCGGGCGTCACTCCAACCCCCTTCGCCTGAGGCTGGGCCCCGTCCCGTCGCGCCGGTCCTGTCCGCCGGCGCCGGTCCCATTGACGGAGGGACGCCCAGGCCGCACCCTTGCGGCATGGATGTGCCAGAGCTCCAGAGTGTGGATGTGGACGGCATCCGCGTTGCGTACCGCCAAGCCGGGAGCGGTCCACCGCTCGTCCTGCTGCACGGGGCCTACGAGGACAGCCGGATCTGGGAGTTCCAGCTCCGCGACCTGGCCGACGAGTTCACCGTCATCGCCTGGGACTGCCCCGGGTGCGGCGGTTCCGACGACCTTCCGGCAGGCTTCGCGGGCACCTTGGGCGCAGTCCTCGCGGGGTTCCTGGCCGGTTCTGGGCTCACCGGATCCAGGAGGCCGCATGTGCTCGGCCTGTCCTTCGGCTCGACCGTCGCGCTGGATCTCGTCGGCGGGGTGCCGGACGCGGCCTCCACGCTCATCCTGGCCTCGGCCTACGCGGGATGGGTAGGATCCCTGCCGCCCGAGGAGGTCGAGCGCCGGTACTCCCGGGGGCTCGCGGAGCTTGAGAAGCCTGCTGCGGAGATCATCCCCGTGTGGCTGCCGACCCTCGTCACCGAGCGCGCGGCTCCCGAGGCCGTGGACCTCATCTCCCGCATCATGGCCGACTTCAGGCCCTCCGGCATGCGCTCACTCCTCGAGCTGGCCGGGCTCGCGGACTACCGGCCCGTGCTTCCGACCATCTCGGTCCCAACCCTGCTCCTCTACGGATCCGAGGACGTCCGCTCGCCGGTCTCGGTGGGGGAGGCGTTGCGCGAAGCCATTCCTGGGGCCCAGCTCGCCGTCATCCCCGGTGCTGGGCACCTGAGCTTCCTCGAGGACGCCGACGCCTTCAACACGAAGGTGCGCCGCTGGATCAGGGCGCACCCCGGCGCCCCCGAACCTGGCAGCCCTGAAATGTAGAGAATCACCATGGCACCCGAGCGTGGTGGCCGACGGCGCGCAGCGGCTGTGCTTGCACTCTTCCTCGCGCTCTCGGGCTGCGCGTACGCCGCTCCGGACCCGGCGCCGCCCGCTCCCGCGCCCGGCCCGATGGACTCGCTGGACAGCCAGGCCAGGCTGCTCATCGACAACGGTGCCGTGGCCGCCGTCGTTCAGGTCCGGTGGCCCGGGGGAGAGTGGTCACGGGCCTACGGGGTCCGCGACCTCGACACCAAGACGCCGGCCCAGCCGGATGACCGCGTAGCGGTAGCCAGCGTCACGAAGACCATGACGGCGGTGACCGTGCTCAAGCTCGTCGATGACGGGCTGATCGGCCTCGACAGCCCCGTGAACGAGGTGATCCCGGGATTCACAACCTCGCTGAGGCCTCCGGGCGCGATCACCGTGCGGCAGCTGCTGAGCCACACCTCCGGCCTCCCAGACTTCAACGACGCGCTCCCCGGCGACCCCGACTTCCGGCCACTGCTCGGCCGACCGATGACCATGGAACGCGCGCTCGAACTGGCGGGTACCCTCCCGTGGACCGCCGCCGATGTCGGAGGGTTCCGCTACTCGGACACCGACTACGCGGCACTCGGGCTGCTCGTCCAGACGCTCCGGCGCCGTCCCTTCGCCGATGTCCTGCGGGACGAGGTGATCACGCCGCTCGGGCTCCCGAAGACCAGCATGGGCCGCGTCGACGTCGGCGCGGCCGATCTCCTCCACGGTTATGTGACGTTGCGCGGCGAACGGATCGATCTCAGCGACAACACGTTCTCCGCTGGAATGCCGTACAACGGAGCGGTATCCAGCATGGCAGACGTGAACACCTTCTTCGGCGCGCTGTTCCAGGGCAGGCTCGTCTCCGCGCGGTCTCTGGCGGAGATGAAGAAGAGCCCGAGGCCGGGGCTCCCTTACGCGCTCGGCCTGTGGACGCACTCCGGCTGCTCGACAAATGAGCGCTACGAGGGGCGCGGAGGTTTCTGGCACTACGTGACAGTGGCGGTCGCGAGCGACGACGGCAGGTACCAAGCGGCCATGAGCGTCTCGGTCAAGCCCGTCGCGACCGAGCTCGAAGATCCCGACACCGCACGTCAGAGGGAGCTGTACGGGGCGCAGGTCGAGTCGTCCCTGAACGAGACGCTGGACCGCCTCTGCCAATCCTGAGGCGGCACTATGACCTCCGCAACAGGAACTTGATGCGTCAACTATAACGGCGTAGAGTAATCGTTGAAACATCAACTACTCTCCCCTGTGAGGCATCATGTCCTGGTTCTCCAAGCTCTTCGGCAAGTCCGACTCGTCCGCTGCCCACCGTGCCGAGGCGCCCGTCGTCGAGGCCGCCCCGGCTGCCGAGGCGGCCCAGGCTCCGGCGACCGCCCCCGCCGAGGCTCCCGCCGCCGTCGTGCGCGCCGGCGCGCCCCGCATCGCCGTGGTCACGGGCAGCACCCGCCCGGGCCGCAACAACCTCCAGGTGGCCGAGTGGCTCGTGGCGCGCGCGGGCCAGCGCGGCGACGCCGTCTACGAGCTCGTGGACATCGATTCGTTCAACCTCCCGCTGCTCGACGAGGCCTTCCCGGCAGCGTACGGCAACTACCAGGGCGAGCACACCAAGGCGTGGGCGGCGAAGATCGCAGAGTTCGACGGCTACGTGTTCGTCACCGCGGAGTACAACCACTCGACGACGCCGGCCCTCGCCAACGCGCTGAGCTTCCTCAACGCCGAGTTCGCGAACAAGGCGGCAGGCATCGTGGGCTACGGCTCGGCGATGGGCGCGCGCGCCGTCGAGCACCTGCGCGGCATCCTGTCCGAGCTGCAGGTGGCGCACGTGCAGAAGACCGGCATGTTCTCGCTCTTCACGGACTTCAAGGACTTCTCCGTCTTCACCCCGAGGGAGCAGCAGGCCGCCTCCGTGGACCCGATGCTGGACCAGCTCGTGGCCTGGACCGTCGCGTTCGCCAAGGTCCGTGCGGGCGAGTTCGAGGCTGTCGCCGTCTGACCCCGCAACGGTGGGGACGGGACCCCGCAATGCACTGGTCCCCGATAGTTGGACTGGCTTATTGAGATCCTAGGCTGCCAGGGCCTGGGCGCGGTAT
>NZ_BAAAQW010000002.1:0-20946 GCF_039531875.1 Sinomonas flava
GACACCGCCGGACAACACCACCAGGTCGAGCCCCCCAGCACCCGCCGGGGGGCTCCCTGCATTTAACGACGGCTCGGCAGGGCGAAGGCAGCCAACGTAGACTTGATGGCGCGCGCGTCGGTCAGGTTCACGGCTGCGATGCGCCTCCGCATCGAGACTGACATCTTTATTCAAAGTACATAGGGACGTGACGGCGCCAAGTCGCCGATCACCAAGGACATCAGGGAAGAGGAGCCACCATGGCAGACGAGAACGGTCGAGGCAACAGGGGACGGGGATTCGACGGTCCTCGCCGGGGTGGCTCCGATCGGGGCTCCGATCGGTCTGGCGCTCCCTTCCGGGGCACCAGCAACTCTGGTGGCCGCCCGCGTGGCTTCCGTGATCGGGATGCCCAGGGTGGCCCCGCAGGGGAGCGGCGTTCGTTTGGTGACCGCGACGACCGCGGTTCGTACGGTGAGCGCGGCCAGCGGGGCTCCTATGGTGATCGCGGTGAGCGTCGTCCGTTCCAGCGGGATGACCGTGGTGAGCGTCGCTCCTTCGGCGACCGTGGTTCGTCTGGCGAGCGCGGCTCCTATGGTGACCGTGGTGAGCGTCGCTCCTTCGGTGATCGCAACGACCGGGGCGACCGGGGTGAGCGTCGTCCGTTCCAGCGCGACGACCGCGGTGAGCGGCGCTCCTTCGGCGATCGCAACGACCGGGGCGACCGGGGTGAGCGTCGTCCGTTCCAGCGCGACGACCGCGGTGAGCGCCGCTCCTTCGGCGATCGCAACGACCGGGGCGACCGGGGTGAGCGTCGTCCGTTCCAGCGGGACGACCGCGGTGAGCGCCGCTCCTTCGGCGATCGCAACGACCGGGGCGACCGGGGCGACCGGGGTGAGCGTCGTCCGTTCCAGCGGGACGACCGTGGTGAGCGGCGCTCCTTCGGCGATCGTGGTTCGTCTGGCGAGCGCGGCTCCAATGGTGACCGTGGTGAGCGCCGCTCCTTCGGCGATCGCGGCGACCGGGGTGAGCGTCGTCCGTTCCAGCGGGACGACCGTGGTGAGCGGCGCTCCTTCGGCGATCGCAACGACCGGGGCGACCGGGGTGAGCGTCGTCCGTTCCAGCGGGACGACCGCGGTGAGCGCCGCTCCTTCGGCGATCGCAACGACCGGGGCGACCGGGGTGAGCGTCGTCCGTTCCAGCGGGACGACCGTGGTGAGCGGCGCTCCTTCGGCGATCGCGGCGACCGGGGTGAGCGTCGTCCGTTCCAGCGCGACGACCGCGAGGGCGGTGAGCGCCGTTCATTCGGCAACCGCAGGGACTTTGGCGGCCGACCTGAGCGCGACGACCGTGGCGATCGCGGCGAGCACGGTTTCGAATCCCGCGAGGAGCGCGAGCGCCGCCATAACGCCGCTGATCTCAGGGTCTCGAACCGGCCCGATCGCGAGCGGTCTCCGGAGATCGACCCGGACGTGACGGGTCGGGAGCTCGACCGCGCTACGTTCGGACAGCTCCGCACGCTCGAAGGGAACAACAGCGAGTGGGTGTCGAAGCACCTGGTCATGGCAGGCCGGCTCATCGACGATGACCCGGAAGCTGCCTACCAGCACGCCCTTGCCGCGAGCCGGCGCGGGGGGCGCATCGGCGCCGTCCGCGAGGCCGTCGGGATGACGGCGTACGCCGCCGGGCGCTACGACGACGCGCTCCGGGAGTTCCGGACGTTCCGCCGCATCACCGGTTCGAGCATCCACATCGCCCACATGGCCGACTGCGAACGTGGTCTCGGGCGCCCCGAGAAGGCACTCGAGCTCGCGCACTCGGATGAGCGCAACATGCTGGACAACGCCGGCAAGGCGGAGCTCGCGATGGTCGCCTCCGGGGCCCGCGCCGACATGGGGGACTACAAGGGCGCTGTCGAGGAGCTGGAGATCCCGCAGCTCGACATCAACCGCGCCTTCTCCTTCAGCCCCCGCCTCTTCGAGGCGTACGCTGACGCCCTGTCCGCAGCAGGGCGTTCCGACGAGGCAGCCAAGTGGTACCGACAGATCGGCGTCGCCGAGAGCGCCCTGGGCGTCGGCGAGTTCGAGGAGCCCGAGATCATGGACCTCGGGTGGGACGAGGAGGAGGAGCGCCGCGAGGAGGAGGAGCGCCGGGCGCGTTCGGCGTCCGCCGCCCCTCAGGACGACGCCTCAGACGACGGCTCGGCGCCCATCGGCGGCGGTGTCCCACGGACTGCGGACGGCTCGCCCGAAGGCACCGGGGGCGATTCGAGCGATGCCGATTCGACCGAAGCCGAGCCTGCTGGACTCGACGCCGTTGGCGAAGAGGACGCAGCGCCCGAGACCGGCCTCGCCGAGGATGAGATCGGCATGACCACCTCCGAGACCCTCGACCAGGAAGACCTCGCCCCGGAGTTCCCCTCCGTGGAGTACGACGAGCGCCCGCAGGGCGACGCCTAGGATGGGAGCCCTCATCGACGGCTTCGACGCCGTCCTGTCCGACCTGGACGGAGTCGTGTACGCCGGTCCCCATGCGATTCCCGGCGCCGTCGACGCACTCAAGGCCCTCGCCCCACGGGGCGTGCGGCTGGGCTACGTGACGAACAACGCGTCGCGCACCCCCGCCGAGGTGGCCGCCCATCTGAGGGAGCTCGGCGCGCCGGCGGCGGATGACGACGTCGTGAGCTCCGCCCAGGCGGGCGCGGACCTGCTCGCGCAGCACGTCCCAGCGGGCGCGCGCGTCCTGGTGACAGGCAGTGCGGCCCTGGCGCGCGAGGTCGAGATGCGCGGGCTCGTCCCCGTCCGCTCGAGCGAGGAGCAGCCCGACGCCGTGATCCAGGGCTTCAGCCCGGACCTCGGCTGGAGGGACCTCGCCGAGGCGGCCTACGCGGTCGCTCGCGGCGCCCTGTGGATCGCGACCAACACGGACCTCTCGATCCCGCAGGCCCGGGGGATGGCCCCGGGCAACGGAACGCTCGTCGCGGCGGTCCGGGCAGCAACAGGACGTGACCCTCTCGTCGCGGGGAAGCCGGAGGCGCCGCTCTTCCTCGCAGCGGCGGACAGGCTCGGGGCCAGCAAGCCGCTCGTGGTGGGCGACCGCCTCGACACGGACATCCTGGGCGGCAACCGCGCTGGCTTCGCCACCGCCGCCGTGCTGACCGGAGTCGACACGCCCGAGAGCATCCTTGCTGCGCGCGCCGCGGAGAGACCCTCGTTCATCTTGGGCACGCTGGACGACTTCTTCGCCCCCTACCCCGAGTCCGTCGCGCACGACGGCGCGTGGCGGGTGGGCGGCGCCGTCGCCCGGGCAGAGGGCGCTGCCGTGAGCGTCGAAGGCGAACCCGGCGACCTCAACGCGTGGCGTGCAGCCTGCGCGGCATGGTGGGAGGCCCACCCTGACGCCGACCTCCCCACCGCACCGGAGGTGCGCTGGGCAGGCTGAGCCTGAGGCCCGCCCCACTGGCAGGGTCGGCGAAACTGCCACCCGGGCTCGATAAGCTGGGGTCCATGAGCGAGGATCCACAGCTTCCGGGACCGGGCGCTGCCCGCGGACGCGAGCACGAGGCCGTGGTCCCCGAAACGGAGCAGGCGCTTGCTGCCCTCGACGCGGCCGCGGCGCTGCCCCTCGCGGAGCGTGCCGCGGCCTTCGAGGAGTTCCACGCGGCGCTGTCCGGCGTCCTCGGCATGGAGCCGGGGGAGTAGGGTGGCACGGCTCGACCTCGAACTCGTCCGGCGCGGGCTCGCGCGTTCGCGCACCCACGCTGCTCGCCTCATCGGTGACGGCGCCGTGCGCGTCGATGGATCGTCCGTCACCCGCGCGTCCCAGACCGTGGGCGAGGGCGCCGACATCCACGTCGAGGCCACCGAGCACGACCGCTATGTGAGCCGCGCGGGCCACAAGCTCGCCGGGGCCCTCGCGAGCTTCCCGGGCATCGACCCCCGCGGGTTCCGCTGCCTCGACGCCGGGGCCTCGACGGGCGGCTTCACCGACGTCCTCCTCCAGTCCGGCGCCGATCATGTCGTGGCTGTCGACGTCGGCCACGGGCAGCTCGTCGACAGCCTGCGCAGGGATCCCCGGGTCGAGGTCCACGAGGGCGTCAACGTCCGCGACCTCGATCCTGCCGCCATCGGCGGCCCCGCGAGGCTGACGGTCGCGGACCTCTCGTTCATCTCGCTCACCCTCGTTCTCAGCCCCCTCGCGGCATGCACCGAACCGGGCGGAGACCTCCTGGTCATGGTCAAGCCCCAGTTCGAGGTCGGTCGGGAGCGGCTCGCACGCACCGGCGTCGTCGGCTCCGACGGCGAGCGACGCCGCGCGGTGACGGCGGTCGCGGAGGCGGCGGTCGCTGCTGGCCTCGCCCTGCGCGGCCTCGCCAGAAGCCCCCTGCCGGGACAGGACGGCAACGTCGAGTACTTCCTGTGGCTCACCCGCCCGCCCGGGCAGCTTCCCGCGCCTGAAGTGCCTGCCGGGGCGTGGGTCGAGGCGCACTGGCCAGCCGAGCAGGCAGAGACAGCAGCAGAACGTCGAGGCAAGGAGCGCGCATGAACCGGAGGGTCCTGGTCCTCGCCCATACCGGCCGCGAGGATTCGATGGTCGCCGCGAGGGAGGCCTGCGCCCAGCTCTACGGCTCGGGGCTCGCACCCGTCATGTCGGCTTCGCAGCAGCGTGATCTCGAGGCGCACTTCGGCGGCCTCGACCATCCCACGGAGATCCTGGGAGAGGACGTCGAGCTCGACGAAGTGGAGCTCGTGATGGTCTTGGGCGGGGACGGGACGATCCTGCGCGCCGCCGAGCTCGTCCGGAACGTCAAGGTCGATGTCCCCCTCCTCGGCGTGAACCTGGGGCACGTGGGCTTCCTTGCCGAGAGCGAGCGCGCCGACCTCGCGCAGACGGTGCAGTGGGTCGCCTCGCGGAGCTACTCGGTCGAGGAGCGCATGACCATCGACGTCACGGTGTGGCACCACGGCACCAAGGTCGCCCACACGTGGGCGCTGAACGAGGCCGCGATCGAGAAGGCCGCCCGCGAGCGGATGATCGAGGTCGTCACCGAGGTCGACGGGAAGCCGCTGACGTCGTACGGCTGCGACGGAGTCGTCCTCGCGACCCCGACGGGCAGCACCGCCTACGCCTTCTCTGCCGGCGGCCCCGTCGTGTGGCCGGAAGTCGAGGCGCTCCTGATCACGCCGATCAGCGCCCACGCGCTGTTCGCGAAGCCGCTGGTCGTCTCGCCCAGGTCCCGCCTCGCCGTCGAGATCCTGGGGCGCACCGACGCGCACGCGGTCCTGTGGTGCGACGGCCGCCGGTCGGTCGACCTCCCACCGGGCGCGCGGGTCGAGGTCACGAAGTCCCCGGTGCCGGTCCGCCTCGCGAGGATCAGCGCCACGCCGTTCTCGGCCAGGCTCGTACGGAAGTTCGAGCTCCCGATCCACGGCTGGCGCGGACCCGTTCCGGCCAGGCCGGGCGCTGGCCCGGAGCCGGGGGTACCCGAGGTGCCCGCCGTTCCATGGGGGGCCCGCCGCGAGGGCGACGTCGCCCCGGCCGGAGACGACCCGACGAACTAGAACCAGGAGGACACGTGATCGAGGAACTCAGGATCCGCGACCTCGGCGTCATCACCGAGGCCTCCCTGCCCTTGGGACCCGGGCTGAGCGTCGTGACGGGCGAGACCGGTGCCGGCAAGACCATGGTGGTCACCGCGCTCGGGCTGCTCCTGGGCGGCCGCTCCGACGCCGGCGCGGTGCGCACAGGCGCCAAGTCGGCCCTCGCGGAGGCGAGGGTCCGGCTGGAACCCGGCCACGCCGCCGTCGTGCGCGCCCAGGAGGCCGGGGCTGACATCGAGGAGTACGACGGCGGCGCCGAGCTCCTGCTGGCCCGTACGGTCGGCGCCGACGGGCGCAGCCGTGCCCACGTGGGCGGACGCAGCGCGCCCGTGGGCGTCCTCGCCGAGGTGGGCGGGGCGCTCGTGGTGATCCACGGACAGTCCGAGCAGCTCCGGCTCAAGAGCCCGGCAGCCCAGCGGGAGGCCCTCGACAAGTTCGCGGGGGAGAAGCTCGCCTCGGTCCAGAAGGACTACGCGGAGACCTACACCCGCTGGACGGCGGCGCGCCGCGAGCTCGACGAGCTGGTCTCCTCCTCGCGCGAGCGGATCCGCGAGGCCGAGTCGCTCGAGGCGTCCCTGGCCGAGATCGCCGAGGTGGACCCCCAGCCCGGCGAGGACGAGGAACTGCGGGCCGAGTCGGCGCGCCTCTCGAACGCCGAGGCGCTGCGCGTCGCCGCCCAGCAGGCGCACGAGGCCCTCGTCGCCGAGGACTTCGCCGAGGGTGCCGATGCGACCACGCTCGTGGACACCGCCAAGCGCACGCTCGAGCAGGTCGCGGAGCACGACGCCGAGCTCGGCGCCTCCGCCGAGCGGCTCGCCGAGGTGGGCTACCTCCTTGCCGACATCGCCGCCTCCCTCGCGAGCTACGGCGCGTCCCTCGACTCCGACGGGCCCGGCCGCCTCTCCGAGGTCGAGGAGCGACGGGCGGCCCTGACAGGCCTCACCCGCAAGTACGCCCCGACGCTGGACGAGGTCATCGCCTGGGCCGAGACCGGCCAGAAGAGGCTCTTCGAGCTGCAGGACGACGACGGCCGCATCGAGGTGCTCACCGCCCAGATCGCGGCGGACGAGGCCCGCCTGCGGGAGCTCGCGGCCGAGATGACCGCACAGCGCCGGGACGCGGCCGGCGCCCTCGCCGCCCGCGTGAGCGAGGAGCTCACGGCCTTGGCCATGCCTGACGCGACCCTCCAGGTCGCGGTCGAGGAGACGGACGAGCTCGGGCCCGAGGGCGCGGACACGGTCGCCATCCTCCTCCGGCCGCACGCCGGCGCGCCGGCACGGCCGCTCGGCAAGGGTGCCTCCGGTGGCGAGCTCTCGCGCGTCATGCTCGCAATCGAGGTCGTGCTCGCGGCCGTCGACCCGGTCCCCACGTTCGTCTTCGACGAGGTGGACTCGGGGGTCGGCGGCCGCGCGGCGGTCGAGATCGGGCGGCGCCTCGCGATGCTCGCACAGCACGTGCAGGTCCTCGTCGTCACGCACCTCCCGCAGGTCGCGGCCTTCGCCGACCGGCACATCACTGTGATCAAGAACTCGATTGCCACCGGTCGGACCTCGGACGGCGTCCAGGGCGTCACCTCGAGCGACATCCGGGTGCTCGGGGAAGAGGAGCGGGTGGTCGAGCTGGCCCGGATGCTCGCGGGCCAGGAGGACTCTGCGTCGGCGCAGGCCCACGCCCTCGAACTCCTCGAGGACGCCCAGGCCTCGAGGGCGACGGCGGCGCGCTGACCGGCGCCGGCCCATTGCCCGGCGCCGGGGTGATATGCTCGAATTCCGTGGTGCAGCGTACTCATTCCCGTTTTTCAGACTCCGCCCAGACGACCAAACAGATCTTCGTCACCGGCGGCGTGGCGTCCTCGCTCGGGAAGGGTCTGACGGCATCCAGCCTCGGCCACCTGCTGCGGGCCCGCGGCCTCTCGGTGACCATGCAGAAGCTGGATCCCTACCTCAATGTGGATCCGGGAACCATGAACCCCTTCCAGCACGGCGAGGTCTTCGTCACTGAGGACGGCGCAGAGACCGACCTCGACATCGGCCACTACGAGCGCTTCCTCGACGAGTCCCTCGACGGCTCGGCCAACGTGACCACCGGCCAGGTCTACTCGACCGTCATCGCCAAGGAGCGCCGCGGCGAGTACCTCGGTGACACTGTCCAGGTCATCCCCCACATCACGGACGAGATCAAGCGCCGCATGCGCCTTCCGTCCGAGGGCGAGAACGCCCCCGATGTGATCATCACCGAGATCGGCGGCACGGTCGGGGACATCGAGTCCCAGCCGTTCCTCGAGGCCGCGCGCCAGGTGCGCCAGGACGTCGGCCGGACCAACGTCTTCTTCGTCCACGTCTCCCTCGTGCCCTACATCGGGCCGTCCCAGGAGCTCAAGACCAAGCCGACCCAGCACTCCGTCGCGGCCCTGCGCTCGATCGGCATCCAGCCCGAGGCCATCGTCATCCGCTCCGACCGCGCGATCCCGGATGCGATGCGGGACAAGATCGGCCGCATGTGCGACGTCGACACCGACGCCGTGATCAGCTGCCCGGACGCGCCGAGCATCTACGACATCCCCAAGGTCCTCCACTCCCAGGGCCTGGACTCGTACATCGTCCGCGCCCTCGACCTGCCCTTCAAGGACGTGGACTGGACCAAGTGGGACCGCCTCCTCGCGGCGGTCCACCACCCCTCCCACGAGGTCGAGATCGCGCTGGTCGGCAAGTACATCGACCTCCCGGACGCCTATCTGTCGGTGACCGAGGCCCTCCGCGCCGGCGGCTTCGCCAACGACGCCAAGGTCAACATCCGCTGGGTCGCCTCCGACGAGTGCCAGACGCCCGCAGGGGCGAAGAAGGCGCTTGCCGACGTCGACGCGATCCTCGTGCCCGGGGGCTTCGGCATCCGTGGGCTCGAGGGCAAGCTCGGGGCTCTCACGCTCGCCCGGGAGACCGGCCTGCCGACCCTGGGCCTGTGCCTCGGGCTGCAGTGCATGGTCATCGAGTACGCCCGCAACGTGGTCGGCCTCGAGGGTGCGTCCTCGAGCGAGTTCGAGCCCGACTCGAAGTACCCCGTGATCGCCACCATGGAGGAGCAGCTCGACATCGTCGGCGGCAAGGGCGACCTCGGAGGCACGATGAGGCTCGGCCTCTACGACGCGGTCCTCGAGCCCGGCTCGGTGATCGCCGAGACCTACGGTGCGACCAAGGTGGCCGAGCGCCACCGCCACCGCTACGAGGTCAACAACGCCTACCGGGAGCAGATCGCGGGCAAGGGCCTGAAGTTCTCCGGCACGTCCCCCGACGGGAAGCTCGTCGAGTTCGTCGAGCTGCCGCGCGACGTCCACCCGTACTACGTGGCGACGCAGGCTCACCCCGAGCTCGGCTCGCGCCCGACCCGCCCCCACCCGCTGTTCGTGGGCCTCGTCAAGGCGGCCCTCGAGCGCCAGAACGGCGCCACGGAGACCGCGAAGGTGCCCGCCTCGGCCGCCAAGGGCAAGTAGGCTGCGGACATGACGAAGCACGCGCCGCGGGCCCACGACGCCTCGGCGGTCGAACACACTGCCACGACCGTCGAGGACGCCGTGAGCCCGCGGCGCGTGCTGTCCTCCCATACCGTCTACGAGGGCCGCATCTGGGACGTCCGCAGCGACGCCTTCGAGCTCTCCGAGGGGTCCGGGACGCTGCACCGCGACTTCATCGACCACCCCGGAGCCGTTGCCGTCCTTCCGATGGACGACGACGGCCGGATCCTCCTCCTGCGCCAGTACCGGCACCCTGTCGGGATGGACCTCTGGGAGATCCCGGCCGGGCTCCTCGATGTCGACGGCGAGTCCAACCTTGCCGCCGCCGCGCGCGAGCTCGCCGAAGAGGCGGACCTCGCCGCCGACGAGTGGCACGTCCTGGCGGAGTTCTTCACCTCCCCGGGCTCCTCGAGCGAGGCGATCCGCGTCTACCTCGCCCGCGGCCTGCACGAGGTCCCGCACCACGAGCGCCACACCCGCACCGACGAGGAGTCGGAGATCGAGTTCGCCTGGGTCGACCTCGACGACGCCGTCCGGGCGGTCCTCGAGGGCAGGCTGCACAACCCCAGCGCGGCGGTCGCCGTCCTGGCCGCCCACGCGGCGCGCGCCGCCGGCTTCTCTTCGCTGCGCCCCGGCGACGCCCCGTGGCCGGCGCACCCCGCGCAGCGGTGACCGTGCCCCCCCTGCAGGCCCCGGACCCGGCACCGGCCGCCGCCCCGGTGAGCCCCGCCCCAGCCGCGGGGCCAGCAGAGCCGCCGCCCGCCGTCGCCCGTGGCGTCGAGGACTACCTGCGGCACCTCGCGGTGGAGCGGGGCCTCGCCGCGAACACCCTTGCCGCGTACCGCCGCGACCTCGCCCGCTACGGCGCCTATCTCGGCGCGGCCGGCCTCACCTCGCCGGCGCACGTCCAGCGGCAGCACGTGGGCGCCTTCGCGCAGGCTCTCCGGGACGGGGCCGACGGCGGAAGCCCGCTCACCGCGAGATCGGCGGCCCGGACCGTGGTCGCCGTGCGCGGGCTCCACCGCTTCTGGGCGCTCGAGGGCACGACGCCGAACGACCCCGCCGTCGACGTCCACCCCCCGCTCGCCGGCCAGCGCCTCCCCAAGGCCATCACCGTGCACGAGGTGACCCGGATCCTCGAGGCAGCCGCCGCCGACACGCCATCGGGCCTGCGCGACCGCGCGCTGCTGGAATTCCTCTACGCGACGGGTGCGCGCATCAGCGAAGCGGTCGGGCTCGACGTCGACGACCTCCGGCTCGATTCCGCGGACGGCGGCCCTCCGGTCGTGCGGCTCTTCGGCAAGGGCTCGAAGGAACGCCTCGTCCCGATCGGCAGCTTCGCCGCCCGTGCGCTCTCGGCCTACCTCGTCCGCGCACGCCCGACCCTCGTGTCCAAGGGCCGCGGCACCCCCGCGCTCTTCCTCAACGCCCGGGGCGGCCGGCTGAGCCGCCAGAGCGCCTGGACCATCCTGAAGGACGTCGCCGAGAAGGCGCAGATCGGCCGGGACGTCTCGCCCCACACGCTGCGCCACTCCTTCGCGACCCACCTCCTCGAGGGCGGCGCGGACGTGCGGGTTGTCCAGGAGCTGCTGGGCCACGCCTCAGTCACCACCACGCAGGTCTACACGCTCGTCACGGCAGACACGCTGCGCGAGGTCTATGCTGCGGCGCACCCGAGGGCCAGAGGATGATGCGGAGCCAACGCTGATGGGCGCCCCCGTCGCACTCTGCTTCCTCCTGCGTGAGGGTCCCCTCGGCCGGGAGGTGCTGCTGGGCCGCAAGAAGCGCGGGTTCGGCCTCGGCAAGGTCGTGGGCCTCGGGGGGCACATCGAACCGGGCGAGACCCCTGCGGAAGCGGCCGTGCGCGAGCTCGCAGAGGAGGCCGGCGTCGTGCTCGACGCCGCGCTGCTCACCCCGGCGGGCAGCGTCGACTTCCGGTTCCCCGCCCGCCCGGCCTGGGACATGGAGTGCACCATGTTCACCTCGACGGTGTGGACGGGGGAGATCGGCGAGACCGAGGAGATCGCTCCGGCGTGGTACCCCGTGGACCGGCTCCCCGTCGAGCACATGTGGCAGGACGCGGACCACTGGCTGCCCGTGGTCCTGTCCGGGACGGTCGGGGACTTCTACGTGGAAATGGCCGAGGACAACGAGACGGTGGCCCGTTTCGTCGTCCTCGGCCAGTGACCGCGCCGGCTGGCGCCGGGACCTCAGCGGAGGGTCAGTCGAGGTGCCGCTCGTCCGGCCCGTTGTAGGCCGAGAGCGGGCGGATGAGGGAGTTGCTCTCGAGCTGCTCCATGACGTGGGCCGTCCAGCCCACGATCCGGCTTGCCACGAACAGCGGCGTGAACGTGGGGATGTCGAATCCCATGAGGTGGTAGGCCGGGCCGGTGGGGTAGTCGAGGTTGGGCTTGATGCCCTTGGCCTCGTCCATTGACTGCTCGAGGCCGTCGTAGAGCCCCAGGACCTCGGGGCGCCCGTAGAACGCGATGAGGTCGTCGAGGGCCGCCTTCATGGTCGGCACGCGCGAGTCGCCGTGCTTGTAGACGCGGTGGCCGAAACCCATGACCTTCTTCTTGGCAGCGAGCGCGGCGTCCATCCATGCCTTCGCGCGGGTCTTGGCCTCCTCATGGGACTCGTCGGTGCGGATCCCGATCTCCTCGAAGGTCTCCATGACGGCCTCGTTCGCCCCGCCGTGGAGGGGTCCCTTGAGGGCTCCGATCGCAGCCGTCACGGCGGAGTGCAGGTCGGACAGTGTCGAGGTCACGACGCGGGCCGTGAACGTCGAGGCGTTGAACGAGTGCTCGGCGTAGAGGATCATCGACACCTCGAAGGCGCGCACCACCTCGGGGGCCGGCTCTTCGCCGAACGTCATCCAGAGGAAGTTCGCCGCGTAGCCGAGGTCGCTGCGGGGCTCGATCAGGTCCTGGCCGCGGCGCCGGCGCTGGTCGTAGGCGACGACGGCGGGCATGGCGGCGAAGAGCTCGAGGGCCTTGGTGAGGTTGGCCTCGCGCGACGAGTCCGCCGCGAGCGCGTTCCGTGCGCCGTGCACGCTGGCCGCGGTGCGGCATACGTCCATGGGGTGGGAGGTGGTGGGCAGCGCATCCACGACCTGCTTCAGGACCGGGTCGAGGGAGCGGCCCGAGCGCTCCCGCGCCTCGAACTCGGCGAGCTGGTCCTGGGTCGGAAGCTCGCCGTTCCAGAGGAGGTAGGCGACCTCCTCCATGCTGCAGCGGGCGGCGAGCTCCTGGACGGGGTAGCCGCGGTAGAGGAGGGAGTTGGTCTCGGGGTTGACCTTGGAGATGGCGGTGTAGTCCACCACCACGCCGGCCAGGCCCTTCTTGATCTCTTCGGTATTGGGCACTTGCGTCATCGCAGGACTCCTATTCTGTGGTCCTTGGCACTCAGTATCGGCCGGGAACCTGGAAGTTGAACACGCCGGTGTCGAAGCGGTTGTACGCCTCATAGTCGACCAGCTCGTAGAGGCGCGAGCGGGTCAGCATGTTCTCCACCTCGGCCTCCTGCGTTCCGTCCGCCCTGATGGTATCCAGCGTACGTTCTGCCGCCCCCATCGCAATGCGCAGGAGGGTGACCGGGTAGATCACGAGGTTCACGCCGATCCCCGCGAGCTCGTCGCGGGTGAAGAGCCGGCTCTTGCCGAACTCCGTCATGTTGGCCAGGATCGGCACGTCGACGGCGTCCCGGATTGCCGCGAACTCCTCGAGGCTCGCCATGGCCTCGGGGAAGATCGCATCGGCCCCGGCGTCCACGAGCGCCTTGGCGCGCTCGACCGCCGCCTCGAGCCCGTCCGCGGCGCGCACATCCGTGCGCGCCATGATCAGGAAGTTCGGGTCCCGGCGTGCGTCGGCCGCGGCACGGATCCGCTGGAGGGCCGTGTCGAGGTCGA
This sequence comes from Sinomonas flava, assembly GCF_039531875.1. Lineage (NCBI taxonomy): Bacteria > Bacillati > Actinomycetota > Actinomycetes > Micrococcales > Micrococcaceae > Sinomonas > Sinomonas flava. Next base: position 12,995 of record NZ_BAAAQW010000002.1, read on the forward strand.
CGACGGCCTTGCCGTCGAGGTGGCCGCACCGCTTGGGATTGACCTGATCCTCGATGTGGCAGCCGGCGAGTCCGGCGTTCTCGAGTTCCTGCACCGAGCGGGCCACGTTCATGGCCTCGCCGAAGCCCGTGTCGGCATCCACGATGGCGGGCAGGTCGGTCATGCGCGCGATCTGCCCGGCGCGGGTGGCCACCTCGGTGAGCGTCGTGAGGCCGATGTCCGGCAGGCCGAGGTCATTGGCCAGGACCGCCCCGGAGATGTACACCCCGGGGAACCCCTTCTCCTCGATCAGCCGGGCGGACAGCGGGCTGAACGCTCCGGGGAACTGCTGGAGCGTCCCGGAGGAGAGGATCTCGCGCAGCTTCACCCGCTTCTGCTCGGGCGTGGACTTCGAGTACAGCATCAGAACAGTCCCTTCGGGGCCGCAGCGAGGTCGATCACGCCGTCCTTCGCCACAATGTTGAGCGCGTCGAGTTCGCCCGCCCCGAGCTCGGGGAGGCGCTGGACCGCGTCGAGGAAGCGGTCGATCTCCTCCGGCGCCACGGCCTCGGCCGCGAGGGTGCGGAACTTGGCGATGTACTGCTCGCGCCCGAACGGGCGGGCCCCGAGCGGGTGCGCGTCGGCGACGGCGATCTGGTCCTCGACCACGGTGCCGTCGGTGAGCGTGATGACCACGGAGCCGCCGAAGGCCTTCTCGGAGATGTCCAGCGAGTGGTACCGGCGGGTCCACTCCGGGTCCTCCTCGGTGGTCACCTTGTGCCACAGGGCCACGGTGTCCGGCCGCCCGGCCCGCTCGGGCGAGTAGGAGTCCACGTGGTGCCACGCGCCGTCCTGGAGGGCGACGGCGAAGATGTAGGGGATCGAGTGGTCGAGCGTCTCGCGGGAGGCCGTCGGGTCGTACTTCTGCGGGTCGTTGGCCCCCGAGCCGATGACGTAGTGCGTGTGGTGGCTCGTCCTGATGAGGATGCTCGCCACGTTCGCCGGGTCCGTCACCTCGGGGTGCTCGCGGTTCAGCTTCCGCGCCAGGTCGATCCAGGCCTGCGCCTGGTACTCGGCCGAGTGCTCCTTGGTGTAGGTGTCGAGGATGGCGCGCTTCGCCTCGCCGTCGGCCGGGAGCGGGACCTCGTACGAGGCGTCGGGGCCATCGAGGAGCCAGGCGATGACGCCGTCCTCGCCTTCGTAGATCGGCACGGGCGAGGTCTGGCCGCGCATCGCCCGGTCCACGGCCTCGACGGCCATCTTGCCCGCGAAGGCCGGGGCGTGGGCCTTCCACGTCGAGATCTCGCCCTTGCGGGACTGGCGGGTCGCGGTCGTCGTGTGCAGGGCCTGGCCCACGGCCTGGAAGATCGTTTCGACGTCGAGGCCGAGCAGCGTCCCGATCCCGGCCGCGGCGGAGGGGCCGAGGTGGGCCACGTGGTCGATCTTGTGCTTGTGCAGGCTGATGGCCTTCACGAGGTCCACCTGGACCTCGTAGCCGGTCGCGATGCCGCGGATGAGGTCACGGCCGCTCGAGCCGGCGTGCTGGCCCACGGCGAGGATCGGCGGGATGTTGTCGCCGGGGTGGGAGTACTCCGCCGCGAGGAACGTGTCGTGGTAGTCCAGCTCGCGCACGGCCACCCCGTTGGCCCACGCGGCCCACTCGGGGGAGACCCGCTCGGTGACGCCGTACACGAGAGCGCCACGGCCGCCGGACGACGGCGCGTGGGCCAGTGCCTGCGCCCGCGCGGCGACGATGGGGCCGCGGTTGAGGGAGGCGATGGCGACGGAGGCGTTGTCGATGATGCGGTTGATGATCATCTCCGTCACCTCGGGCGTGACCTCGACCGGGTCGGCAGCGACCTTCGCGATCCTGTGCGCGAGCTGCTCCTCGCGCGGAAGGTTCTCTTCGCTCTTGTAGACGCGGACCTTGTGCATCTCAACCATGGGAGACCTCTCGGATGTGGGGGGTGGGAGTCGTGTGGGTGGACTTGATGTGGTTCAGGCTGTTGCTGAGGTGGACCGCGGTCGCGGCGGCCGCCAGGTGGGCGTTGCCGTCGGCAATGGCGGCGGCGATCGCGGCGTGCTCGGACGCCGCCTGCCTCAGCCGCGCGGCGTCGTCCTTCGCGAGGCGGCGCACCCGGGTGAGGTGGACGCGCAGGCCCTCGAGCGACTGCGCGAGGTAGGAGTTCCCGACCGCGGCGTCGATCGCGGCGTCGAGCTCTGCGGCGAGGGCGTAGTACTCGTGGCGCTGCGGGTCCTCGTCGTTCAGGAGCGCCGGTGCCGCCGCGAACCGGTCGCGCAGCACCGCGAAGAGCTCGCGGTCTCCCCTGAGGGCGGCGAGCGCGGCGGCCTTCGACTCGAGGGCCTCGCGGAGCTCGAAGAGCTCGTCGATGTGGGCCAGGGAGATGTCGCTCACGACGACGCCCCGCCCCCGCTGGGCGGAGGCCAGTCCCTCGGCGGTGAGCCTCGCGAGCGCCTCACGAAGCGGCGTCCGCGAGACCCCGAGCCGCTCGGACTGCTCGACCTCGCCGAGCACGGTCCCGGGGGGCAGCCGCCATTCGACGATGTCGTCACGGAGTGCTGCGTAGGCCCGGTCGCTGGCCTTCATGACACTCCTCTCGACGGACGGCCCGACGTACTTCTCTGTATACACTGGCAGGGGAGCGGCGTGAAAGCAAGCGTTTCAGCCCGGCAAGACGATTCAAATGTATACATCAGCCCTTGTGGGCCGCCCGTGCGGTCCCCTACGCTGGGGTCATCACGACGAAGTGAGGAGCACCACAGTGACGCAGGGGACGACGCAGGGCGCAGGGACGACACCGGGGACCGGGGAGCAACCAGCCGCGGCCCGGGGGACCGGTACGTATGAGGGCCTGTACAGGCGCAGCCTCGAGGACCGCGAGGGCTTCTGGCTCGAGGCGGCAGAATCGATCGCGTGGACCACTCGGCCCACCGCGGCGCTGGATGCCGGCGAGCGCCCGCTGTACCGCTGGTTCCCCGGCGGCGAGCTGAACACCTGCTACAACGCGCTCGACCGCCACGTGGAGGCCGGGCGGGGGGCGGACGCCGCCCTCGTCTACGACTCGGCCGTCCTCGGCACCCAGCGTGTGTACACCTACGCCGAGCTGACCGACCTCGTCGCCCAGTTCGCCGGGGCCCTGCGGAGCCAGGGCGTCGGCAAGGGCGACCGCGTGGTCCTCTACCTGCCGATGATCCCCGAGGCCGTGATCTCGATGCTCGCGTGCGCGCGCCTCGGCGCAGTCCACTCGGTCGTGTTCGGCGGCTTCGCGCCGCGCGAGCTCGCCGCCCGGATCGCAGACGCGCGCCCGAAGCTCATCGTGACGGCCAGCGGCGGCATCGAGCCGAACCGCCGGGTCGAGTACCTTCCCGCCGTCGAGGAGGCCCTCGAGGTCGCCGGCGTGCCCGATCTCCCGGTCGTCGTCGTGCCCCGCGAGGGCTTCGGCCATGTGCTCGCCGACTACCCCGGCTGGCTCGGCTTCGACGAGGCCCTCGCCGGCGCCGACCCCGTCGCCCCGGTGCCCGTGGCGGCGTCGGACCCGCTGTACATCCTCTACACCTCGGGGACTACCGGTACGCCGAAGGGCGTGCAGCGCGACAACGGGGGCCACGCGGTGGCCCTTTCGTGGACCATGCGCAGCCTCTACGGGGTGGGCCCGGGGGAGGTGATGTGGACCGCCTCCGACGTCGGCTGGGTCGTGGGCCACTCCTACATCGTCTACGGCCCGCTCCTGGCGGGAGCGACGACTGTCCTGTACGAGGGCAAGCCGGTCGGCACACCCGACGCCGGGGCGTTCTGGAGGGTCGTGCAGGACCACCGCGTCAAGGTCCTCTTCACGGCGCCGACGGCACTGAGGGCAATCCGCCGCGCGGACCCGGAGCTCGGGCTCCTCACCGGATACGACGTCTCGTCCCTGGTGCGGCTCTACGCTGCGGGGGAGCGGCTCGATCCGGAGACGTACCGCTGGGCGGGGGAGAAGCTCGGCATCCCCGTGGTGGACCACTGGTGGCAGACCGAGACGGGCTGGGCGATCTGCGGGAACCCGGCCGGAGTCGAGGAGCTGCCGCTCAAGGCGGGCTCGCCGTCACTGCCCATGCCCGGCTACGAGCTCGAGATCCTCGACGGGGCCGGCGCCCCGCTGGGACCCGGCGAGGAGGGGAACATCGCGCTGCGGCTGCCCCTGCCGCCCGGCACGCTCACGACCCTGTGGCACAACGACGAGCGGTTCGTCGCCTCGTACCTCTCTGCCTTCCCGGGCTTCTACGCCACTGGCGACTCGGGCTACCGCGACCCGGACGGGTACGTCTACGTCATGGGGCGCACCGACGACATCATCAACGTCGCGGGCCACCGCCTCTCGACCGGGGCCATCGAGGCCGTTCTGGCCCGTCATCCGGCCGTCGCCGAGTGCGCCGTCATCGGGCTCAAGGACCAGCTCAAGGGGCAGCGGGCTGTCGGCTTCGTCGTGCTCAAGGCCGGAGCGTCCGTCCCCGAGGACCAGCTCGCGGCCGAGCTCGTGGCGCTCGTGCGGCGCGAGGTCGGGCCCGTGGCCGACTTCAAGCAGGCGGTCGTCGTGGACGCCCTGCCCAAGACCCGCTCGGGGAAGATCCTGCGCAAGACCATGCGCCAGATAGCCGATGGGGAGGACTACGCCGTCCCGTCGACGATCGAGGATGCCACGGTCATCGACCGCCTCGTGCCGGTCCTGACCCAGCGGACATGACGGCGAAGTTACTCACCAGTAGCATGGGGCCATGCATCTCCTCCTGCGCACGCTCCTGCTTCTGATCACGTCCCGCCGGCGCACGCCCCTGTCCGTGTGGGAGACCTCTTCCCTCCCGCTTCGGGTGCTGCCCACGGACATCGACCTCGCCATGCACGTCAACAACGGGATGTACTTCTCCCTCATGGACCTGGGCCGGTTCGACCTCATGGTCCGCGCGGGCGCGTGGGACAGGATGAGGGCCAGAGGGTGGTCGCCGGTCGTGAACCTCGAGACGATCACCTTCCGCAAGTCGCTGACGCTCTGGCAGCGCTACACGGTCGAGAGCCGCATCATCGGATTCGACGAGAAGGCGATGTTCTTCGAGCAGCGCATGGTGGCCGACGGCGAGGTGTACGCCCGCGCCTACATTGCGGCCCGCCTCGTCTCCTCCGCCGGGCCTGTGCCCAACGAGGAGATCTTCGCCGAGGTGGGACACCCGCCGGCGGACCTGGTGCTGCCCGAGTTCCTCCACCGGTGGCGCGAGGAGAATGCGCTGCCGAGCACCCGGCGCCCCGCTCCGCACGCCTGGTAGCGCCCTAGGAGCCGAGCTCCTTGATGGCCGCGGCCAGCGTCGGGTAGCGGAAGTCGAAGCCTGCCTCGTTCAGCACGCCGGGCACCGCGCGCACGCTGTCCAGCGCGAGGGCGGGGTTGGTGCGCATCACCCCCGCGCCGAGCCGCACGAGGGCGGCCGGGGCGGGGATGCCGACCGGGACCCCCACGAGCTCGCGCAGGTGCGCCATGAGCTCCCGGTTGGTCACGGGCTGCGGTGCGGCGGCATTGACGACGCCGTCCGGCAGGGCCGCGAGCCCTGAGCCGCCGGGATCGGCCGCGAGGCCGAGGGCGGCCCGGGCGATCCGCACCCAGTCCGCGGCGTGGATCCAGGTGAACCACTGCCCGCCCGTGCCGAGGTGGCCCCCGGCGCCGATCCGGGCGGGAACCGTCAGGCGCGTCATGAGCGGCGCGTCGCGGTGGAGCACGACGGCGGTGCGCAGCACCGTCCGGTGCTGCGCGGCGGCCCCGTCCGCGGCGCCCTCCCACGCCCTCACGACGGCGGCGAGCCCGCCGGCGAGCTGCGGCGGCTGGGTCGACTCGTCCGCGACGTCCCCGCTGTGGCCGTAGATCCCGACGGCGCTCTGCTGGAGCCAGCGCTCGACGGGCCGCTCCCACGAGCGGCTCGCATCGACGAGGGCCCGGGTCGGCTCGACCCGGCTGGCGGTCAGCAGCGCGAGGTTCTCGTCCGTTCCAGGGCGGTCCAGGCTGACCCCGGACAGGTTGGCGAGGCGCAGGCGGGGCTCGGCGCCCAGCCGGGCCGACCACTCGCCGTCGTGCGCGCCGTCCCAGGTGATCTGCTCGAAGGGCGAGTCGCTCGCGGAACGGGTCAGCACCGCGACGCGCTGGCCGTCGCAGGCCAGGTCAGCGGCCAGCAGGGTTCCGAGGAAGCCCGAGCCCCCGACGATGACGGTGAGGGCGCGTCCGTCGGGGTCCGCGGACGGCGCCGGCGGCGCGGCGAGCCGGAACAGGCGCGCGCACTGCAGCTCGAAGCCGCGCACGAGTGGCTCTCCTGCGGTGAGGCCGAGCTGCTGGGCGAGCGGCCCGGCCACCGAGACGCGCTGGGTCAGGACAGTGCCCCCGTCCCGCTCCTCGAGGGTCCACTCGATGTCCTGTGAGCCGCCGGGCTGGGGCTGCCGGAGGGCGAGCCGCCGTCCATCCTGGACGGCGGTCAGGCTGAAGGCCGGCGCGGTCCGGCGGTGCAGCGGCCCGATGAGCCGGTGGCTGGGGGAGTAGCGGCCGGACGTCCCCTCGCGGAGGGGGCCGTCGAGCTCGGCGTGCGCCACGGCCGGGTTCCACTGGGGCCACAGCTCGAGCCGCGAGATGACCTCCCACAGCTGCTGGGCCGGGAGGCGGAACCATTGCGATGCGCTGCGCTGCCAGGTCACGCGGTCAGTCTAGCTGTCGCCCAGTCCGTCCCCGGCCTCCGCCTCGACGGTCATGGCGGCGTCGATGATCCGGCTGCATGCCTCTCGGAGGAGGTCCTGCTGCTCCGCGGTGAGGGGGTCGAAGACCGTCCTGCGCACGAACTCCACGTGGCCCGGGGCGGCGTCGACGATCGCGGCGCGGCCTGCGTCGGTGAGGTGGACGTCCTGTCCGCGCGCGTCGTCGGCCGAACAGGTGCGGAAGATGAGCCCCTTGGCCTCCATGCGCTTGAGGATGTGCGAGAGGCGGCTCCGCTCCCAGCCGAGCTCCTGTGCCGCGGTGCCCGACCGGAGCACGCCGTCCGGGCATTCGGAGAGGGTCGCGAGCACCGAGTACTCGGGACCGGACAGGCGCGAGTCGCGGGTGAGCTGGCGGTCGATCGCAGGCGGCAGGCCCCACATGAGCCGACGCAGCGCGAGCCAGACCTCCCGCTCGCGCGCGTCGAGCCAGCGAGGCTCGGCCTCCGTTGCAGCCTGTGTGCCCACGATCACTCCTCCATGTCCCCCATCGGTGCTTGACACATCAATTATGCCCATGTTCTAGTTGAACCATCAAGTTTTGATTGATGCGTCAACAAGGAGAGACCCCATGACCAAGATCGCCGTCGTCACTGGCAGCACCCGCCCCGGCCGCAACAACCGCCAGGTCGCCGAGTGGGTCCTCGAGCGCGCCCAGCAGCAGAAGCCCGAGGTGGAGTTCGAGCTCGTCGACATCGCCGACTACAGCCTCCCGCTTCTGAACGAGGCCATGCCCGCCGCGTACCAGTCGTACAGCAACGAGGCCACCAAGGAGTTCTCGGCCCGCATCGACGAGTTCGACGGCTTCATCTTCATCTCCCCCGAGTACAACCACTCGGTCGCGCCGGCCCTCGCCAACGCGCTCTCATACCTCAACGCCGAGTTCGCCAACAAGGCCGCCGGCATCGTCTCCTACGGCTCGGCCTTCGGCGTCCGCGCCGTCGAGCACCTCCGCGGCATCCTTTCGGAGCTCCAGGTCGCCCACGTGCAGAAGACCGGCATGTTCTCGCTCTTCAGCGACTTCGAGAACTTCTCCGTCTTCAAGCCCACCGAGATGCAGGCCGCCTCGGTCGACCCGATGCTCGACCAGCTCGTGGTCTGGACCAAGGCCCTCGAGTCGGTCCGGGCTTCCCTCAACGTGGCCGTCTGACCCTTCCCCTTTTTCCAGACTGCCAGCGCGCGACGGCGGCATCCGGGT
>NZ_BAAAQW010000002.1:20984-43935 GCF_039531875.1 Sinomonas flava
GTGGGGCGTAGCCGTCGACGGTGCAGGCCAGCGAGGATGGTCGGGGCGGCCACCGTGGGCGCCGAGAAAGGGAGTGAACCATGCAGATCGCACTCACCGGCGGAAGCGGGAAGCTCGGGCGGGCGGTGGTCGAGCACCTCCGCAGCGCCGGGCACACCGTGTGGAACCTCGACACGGTGGGGGAGCGCGGCCCGGGCTACGTGCGCATCGACCTCACCGACTACGGCCAGGTCGCCGACGCGCTCGCGGGCATCGACGACCGCCACAGCGGAGTCGACGCCGTCGTGCATCTCGCGGCCATCCCTGCGCCCGGGCTGGCCCCGGACGCCGCGACGTTCCGCAACAACATGCTCGCAACCTACAACGTGTTCCAGGCGGCCCGCCGGGCGGGCGTCAAGCGGATCGTCTATGCCTCGAGCGAGACCGTCCTGGGCCTGCCGTTCGACACGCCGCCTCCGTACATCCCGGTCGACGAGGAGTACCCCGCCCGACCCGAGAGCACCTACTCCCTGGTCAAGCACCTCGAGGAGCAGATGGCCATCCAGCTGTGCCGCTGGGACCCCGAGCTGAGCGTGAGCGCCTTCAGGTTCTCCAACGTCATGGTCCCGGCGGACTATGCCGCCTTCCCGGGCTTCGACGCCGATCCGCGTGGGCGCAAGTGGAACCTCTGGGGATACATCGACGCGCGCGACGGCGCGCAGGCGGTCGAGCGCGCGCTCGAGGGCGCCCGGCCGGGCTTCGAGGCGTACATCATCGCGGCTGCGGACACGGTCATGTCCCGCAGCTCCGCCGACCTCGCTGCCGAGGTGTTCCCCGGGGTGACCGTCACGAAGGAACTCGGCGAGCACGAGACGCTCCTGTCGATCGAGAAGGCCCGCCGCGTCCTCGGGTACGACCCGCAGCACTCCTGGAGGGACGAGGTCGGCTGAGCGGCAGAGCCGCTCGATTCGTATCCCAAGTTGGGATCCCAAACCCTTGACTGTGGTCTGGGACACTGCGTAAGCTCTCTCTTGGGATCCCAAATCGGAATCCCAAGAGAGAGCTCTCCCACACGTTGCGCACCGCCCACCCGGGCTCGGCATCCGCCTGTTCGGCTGCCGCACTTCCCACCGCTGTGAAGGAGGACGTGTGTCCCTTCGAGAAGAAGCCACCGCCCCGCGGCCGCTCGCCAAGGATGGCGGGCAGCCCGCGCCCAAGCGCACCAGTGTGCGCTGGAAGCTGTTCATCCTGCTCCTGGTCCTGGTCACCGTGAACTACGTGGACCGAGGATCGATCTCCGTCGCGCTGCCGGTCATCCAGAAGGAGTTCGACCTCTCGCCCGAACTGGTCGGGCTCCTGCTCTCGGCCTTCTTCTGGACCTATGCGCTCATGCAGGTCCCCGTCGGCTGGCTCATCGACCGCTTCGGCCCCCGCAAGGTCATCACGGCATCCTGTGTCGGCTGGGGCGCGGCGACTGCGGCGTCCGGCATGGCCGGCGGATTCCTGAGCATGTTCATCGCCCGCATGGGCATCGGCGTCACCGAGGCTGGCATCATGCCCGCCGGCGGGAAGCTCAACGCCCTGTGGATGCACTCCAAGGAGCGGGGCCGCGGCGCCACGATCCTCGACGCGGGTGCTCCCCTCGGCGCTGGCGTGGGCGCCGTCATCATCACCTGGCTCATCAGCGCCGCCGGCGGCTGGCGCGCGGCGTTCGTCATCGCCGGCATCGCGACTGTCCTGCTCGGCGCGCTCACCTGGTGGTACATCCGGGACAATCCCCGGGCCCACAAGGCGGTCAACGAGGCGGAGGCCGAGTACATCGAGGCCTCGCACCGGGCCGAGGACGAGGCCGCCGGCGTGAACGGCGAGGCACGCCGCGCGCTCCTGCCCTACCTGAAGTTCCGCTCGTTCTGGGCGATGTGCCTCGGCTGGCTCGGATTCAACGGCGTCTTCTACGGCCTTCTCACCTGGGGCCCGCTCTACCTGTCCCAGGCGAAGGGGTTCGATCTGAAGACCATCGGGTGGTCCACGTTCGTGATCTTCGGCGCCGGGTTCGTCGGAGAGATCCTCGGCGGCACGCTCGCAGACAGGCTCCGTGCCCGCGGGCTGGGGGCGAACCTCGTGATGCGCACGCTCCTGGGCATCTCGAGCGTCATCGTCGCCGGCGGACTCGTCGGGGTCACGGTCGTCTCGGATCCGATCGCCGCGGTCGTGCTCCTCTCCGTGGTCCTCTTCTTCCTGCGGTGGGTGGGCCTGTTCTGGGCCGTGCCCGCGACGCTGGGCGGACGCACGAACGCAGGCGTCCTCGGTGGGGCGATGAACCTCAGCGGTAACATCGCCGGCTTCGTCACCCCGATCGCCGTGGGCTTCATCGTCGGCGCCACCGGGGGCTACACCTGGGCCCTCCTCTACTTCGTCGGCTCGGCGATCGTCATGGGGGTCTCGGTGCTCGCGCTCGACTACAGCAAACGGCTCCCCGTCTGATCCCGGCGGTGCCCGGCCGGCGGGCTGCCGCCGGCCGGGCGCCGCCCCCGTGGTCGAATGGACCACAGCACGAACCGCCACGGCGGGCCGAGGCCCGCACTCACCTGAGGAGCGATCATGGCACAGCCAGTCGAGGAGCCCGCCCGGGACCGCCCGCTGCGGGAGGTCATCCGCGACACGCTGCGCTCGCGGATCTTCGAGGGGTACTACGCCCCCGGGACCCGCCTCATCGAGCGGGACCTCGCCGGAGAGTTCAACGTCTCGAGGCTCCCCGTGCGCGAGGCCCTGCGCATGCTGCAGCAGGAGGGCCTGCTCGCTCCCCGCGCCACGCGGGGCTCGGTGGTGGCAGGGCTCAGCGAGAAGGAGGTCGAGGACCTCTTCGACGTCCGGGCGTCCCTCGAGGTCCTCGCGTGCCGGCTCGCGTCACAGCGCGCCACGCCCGAGGACGTGTCCCGCCTGGAGGCTCTCCTGGACCAGGCGTCGGACGCCCTGCGTCGCGGGAGCGTCCATGAGGCGCACCGGTTCAACAACGACTTCCACGACGAGGTCACGGCGATCGCGGACAACGAGTTCCTCCGGACTGCGCTCGAGCCCCTCCAAGGGCGCATGCACTGGCTCTTCCGGCACGTGACGGACCTGCCTGAGCTCATCCAGGAGCACCGCGACCTCCTCGCCGCGATTGCCAGCGGCGATCCCGACGCCGCCGCGGCCCAGTCCGCACGGCACATCGGCAAGTACCGGGCGCAGTACCCGGACACCGTCTGACTATCCCGACACGGCCTCCGCGAGAGCGCCGGCCGTTCCCCTCAAGGAACCCGTACATGAGACTTCTGGTCATCAACCCCAACATCAGCGAGGACGTGACCGCGCTGATCCGCTCGGAGGCGGAGCGGTCCGCAGCCCCCGCCACCGAACTCGTCGTCCGCACCGCGGGCCACGGTGTCGAGTACATCGAGACGCGCCTCGAATCGCTGATCGCCGCCGGCGCCGTGGCCGAGCTCATCGCCGAGCACGCGGGCCAGGTCGACGGCGTCGTGGTCGCGGCCTTCGGCGATCCGGGCATGCCCGCCCTCAAGGAACTCGCCGACGTCCCGGTGCTCGGGATCACCGAGGCAGCCCTCTGCGCCGCCGCGCTCCAGGGGCACCGGTTCTCGATCATCGCCATCTCGGACCGCATCACCGCCTGGTACCGCGACTGCGTCGAGCGGTTCGGCTTCGGCTCCCGGCTGGCGTCGATCCGCTCGATCACGGAAGCGCTGCGGGGCATCGGCAGCGTCCAGGAGGACTTCCGCCCGACACTCGTCGAACTCGCGCGGCTGGCCGTGGCCGAGGACGGCGCCGACGTCGTGATCCTCGCCGGTGCGCCGCTCGCGGGCCTGGCGCGCGAGGTCGCCGACGAGATCCCCGTTCCCGTCGTGGACGGCATCGGCGCCGGCATCCGGCTCGCCGAGGCCGTGGTCGGGCTCGCCTCGGGCCCCCACCGCGCGGGCTCGTTCGCTGCCCCGCCGCTGAAGCGGCGCAGCGGCCTCTCGCCGGCGCTCGACGCCGCGCTCGACGCGGCCCAGCTCGCCGCCGGCCGCGCGCCCCAGGGCGCGGGGAGCGTGCAGTGATGCCCGGCGTCGCAGACCTCGTCATCGCCAACGGCCTCGTGGTCAACGCGGATTCACGCCGGCTCGCCCATGTCGTGGTCGACGGCGGGCGGGTCACCGCCGTCGTCGACGCCGCCGATCCAGTCCCCGCCGCCGAGCGCACCATCGACGCCTCCGGCCGCGCCGTCATCCCGGGAGGGATCGACGCCCACTGCCACGTGGCGCAGACCACGGGGCGCTGGCGCACCCTGGACGATTTCGCCATCGCCTCCGCGGCAGCGCTGTGGGGAGGGACTACGACCATCCTCGACTTCGGCATTCCGAGGCACTCCTCCGAGACCCCACTGGAAGCGGCGAGGCACAAGCTGGCCCTCGCGGCGGAGTCCCGCTGCGACGTGGCCCTCCATGGGGCCGTCGTCGAGTGGGACGAGACCGTCCCCGCCCAGCTCGAGGAGCTCGCAGCCCTGGGAATCCGGTCCGTCAAGATGTACATGACCAACCGTGGATCCACGATGGCGGACGACGACACGGTGCTGCGGGTCATGCGCGAGATGGTGCGGCTCGACGGCCTCACCTACATCCACGCCGAGCACGACGCCATGATCGTCGACTGCACCCAGGAGCACGCCTCGGCAGGCCGGATCGGGATCGCGCACCTGCACGAGACCCGCCCGGAGCTCGCCGAGGAGGCGTCCGTCCGGGAGGTCCTCGCCCTGGCCGAGTACACGGGGGCCCCCGTCTACTTCGTGCACCAGTCCACGCCCGGGGCGATCGACCTCGTGGCAGAGGCCCGCGCCCGGGGTCTGGACGCGCATTCCGAGACCTGCCCCCACTACCTCGTCCTCGACGACGGCGTCTACTCATCCCAGTTCCCGCACTGGTACGCCTGCTGCCCGCCGATGCGCTCCCCTGAGACCGTCGCGGCGGTCCGCCGGCGCTTCGCCGACGGCTCTGTCCACACCGTCTCGAGCGACCACTCGTGCTACGACCTGACGCAGAAGCGCGAGCGGGCGGACGACATCCGCCAGATGCCCCACGGCCTGCCGGGCGTCGAGACCCGCATGCCGGTCGCCTTCACGGCCCTCGCCGACGCGTGGGCGGACCGGGAGGCGCACGACGGCGCGCGGCTGCTCGAGCGGTTCGTCGACCTCTTCGCGGCCTCGCCCGCGCGGATCAACGCGATCCCCGGAAAGGGAACCATCGCTCCCGGCTACGACGCGGACCTCGTCGTCTTCGATCCTGCCGAGGCGCGGACGGTGGACAGCGCCGCCCTCCACATGGGCACCGACTTCTCCCCGTTCCACGGGCGCGTGCTGCGCGGGTGGCCCCAGACTGTCGTCGCGGGCGGCCGAGTGGTCCTCGATGAGGACGGATTCCACGACCCAGGCCCCGTCGGCCGGTTCGTGGAGCGGCGCGGCTACGCGGAATTCCGGGACGCGTCCGGCACGGGCCTGCACGTCCCCTCCATTGCCGACCAGAGAGGGAACTGAGATGCCCCAGACCCCCCGCCCCATCCGCATCGGGATGATCGTGCCTTCGTCCAACACCTGCCTTGAACCGATGAGCTACCGCCTCCTGGGGGACCGCGAGGACGTCACGATCCATTCCACGCGCATCCCGGTGACCCGGATTGCGCTTGACTCCGGATCCGACAGGCAGTTCGACGTCGGGGCCATGCGCGCCGCCGCAGAGCTCCTCGCTACGGCGGACGTCGACGTCATCGCCTGGAATGGCACCTCGGGGTCATGGCTCGGCGTCGGGCACGACAGGGAGATCGCCGCGGAGATCACGGCCGCCACCGGAATCCCGGCCACGACCTCCACGCTCGCCTACCTCGACGCCTTCGCAGCGTTCGCCATCGGGACCATCGGTCTCTTCACGCCGTACACTGCCGACGTGAACGAGCAGGTGATCGTCCGGTACGCCGAGGCGGGCGTGCGGACCAGCGGGCATCGGGCGCTGGGCCTGAGCGACAACGAGTCCTTCGCGAGAGTCGCCCCGGAAGAGCTCGTCCCCGGCTCTCTCGAGCTCGCCGCCGAGCGCCCGGACGCGCTGGTGTTCCTCTGCACCAACCTCTACGGGGCCCCGGTCGTCTCGGACCTCGAGTCGCGGACAGGGGTCCCCGTCCTCGACTCGGTCGCCGTCACGCTGTGGCGGTGCCTCGATATCGCAGGGGCGCCGCTCCTGGACCCGCGCTGGGGGAAGCTCCTCGCCTGAGGAGCCGTGGAGGATCGCCCTCAGAGCCCGAGGGCGCGGGCCATCTCGTCGCGCAGGTAGTACTGGCCGGCCACGCTCGGGTGGACACCGTCCGGCCCCACGAGGCCGTCCAGCCCGACAAACCACTCCTGCGCTATCGGGTCCACGAAGTCCGCGCCCTCGCGCGCGGCCGCGGCCTCGAGCGTGTCGTGCACCGCGACCCGCTCGGGTTCGGGGTCCGCGGTGTAGGACGGCGGGCCCACGACGACGAGCCGCGCCTTCGGGGAAGATGTCCGAGCGGTCTGCAGTGCCTCGTCGACGGCGGCGCCGAGTTCGGAGTCATCGGCGCCCATGTCGTTCTCCGAGCCGAAGAAGACGACCATCTGGGCATCCGGCCGGGCGGCCTCGGCGACGTGGGAGACGAAGGTCCCGTTGTCGTCGCCCACGGCAAGAAAGCCGTCGCCGTTCTCGGAGGAGTTCACGACGTTGACCCGCCCCATCTCCTCGGCGGAGAGCAGCGTGGGCCAGGCGAAGTCAGGGGAGGTACCGTAGCCGGTGCTCAGGGAGTCCCCGACGACGACCACGTGGAATGCGTCGGCGCGGGGAGGTACTGCGGCGGGGGCCGGCGCCCGCCAGAGCCCGGCCGTGGCGCAGGCTGCCCCGGTGAGGGCCACCGCCGTCAACGCGAACGCCGCGCGCGCGAAGGGGAACCTGGGCGGAGGGGCCATCAGAGCACTCCTCACTGCGCTGTCGGGTCCAATCATCATGACCTAACCATGATCGCAAATGACTGGGGCGCAGAGGCTGTGACCGGGCTGTGGAGTTGAGCACTCTGCGTGTGATTCTGGGGACTTTGATCACTTCCCGCGCATGGCACCCGAGCGTACCCTGATCCGTGGATGTGGCGTTGTCAGGGAGCGGCAACGGGTCTCACATACCGATCTCGGACTCGCCGCAGGGGGCGGAGCCTCCGGGAGCCCGCGCTGCTGCGGGCGCGTTCATCAGTGATTGGGGTTGACCGTGGACACTCAGACGCCTTCGCACCCGGACCGGAGGACACGGTTCCAGCCCTCCCCGAGGGGCGGCTCTGTCCGCAGGATGGCGGCGGCCGTCCTCGCCGCCGTCCTGGGCGCCGCTGCTCTCGTGGGGCTCCAGACGCCGGCACCGGCGCGGAGCGCCACCGCGTGCGCCAACGGGGACATGAACATCGTGGCCCATACCGACGATGACTTGCTCTTCCTGAGCCCTGACTTCATGCGGGACCTCGAAGCGGACCGCTGTTCCCTCACGGTCTTCACCACGGCAGGGGAGGCGGGCGAAGGGGCCTCCTACTGGCAGAGCCTCGAGGCCGGCATCCAGGCGACGTATGCGCAGATGGCCGGCAAGGCGAACTCGTGGGTCGACATCGATGACGGCATCGCCAACCGGGACATCGCGCGGTGGCAGCTGAGCGGCTCCAACATCCAGGTGATGTTCCTCCGCATCCCGGACGGCTTCCCGGACGGTTCGGGCAGCGACACCTACAACTACCAGAGCATCCTCAAGCTCTGGAACGGCACGCTCAGCTCCGTCACACCGGTCGACGGCCGCGCGGCGTACACGAAGTCGCAGCTGGCCAGCATCCTGCTGCAGACCATGCAGTCCTTCAAGCCGACGACGCTGCGCACCCAGGACTGGACCGGCTCCTACACCAATCCCTACGACCACAGCGACCACTGGGCCACGGCGAAGTTCGCGCAGCAGGCCAGCGCCTCCTACACGGCGCCGCACACGCTCACCGGCTACGACGCGTACGTGATCGACGAATACGCCCAGAACGTGTTCGACCCCGAGCTGACCAAGAAGGTGGACGCGTTCGTGACGTTTGCGGGCTACGACCACAACGTCTGCAACTCGCCGGGGGAGGGGTGCCCGGACTCGCCGTACAACGAGTGGCTCAAGCGCGAGTACCCCACCTCGATCCAGTGGACCAAGAACGCCGCCAAGGACTCCGGGACGACGGTCCGGGCGTCCTCCCAGGCGTCCACCACCCAGAGCGCGGACCGTGCCCGCGACGGCTACGCGTGGGGCGCCCCCCAGGCTCCCGGGAAGGAATGGGTCTCCAACGGCGAGAAGACCGGCGCCTGGATCCAGTACACCTTCGGTTCGCCGACCGCCATTTCGATGGTGAACCTGTTCGACCGTCCGCTCGCCGACCAGCAGGTCACGTCGGGTGTGCTCGACTTCTCCGACGGCACGTCGGTGCCGGTCGGCGCGCTCTACAACAACGGCGCCGGCACGACCGTGACGTTCCCGGGCCGGACCGTGACCTCGGTGAAGTTCACCGTCACCGGGGTGAGCCCGACGACGACGGCGGCCGGCCTGGCCGAGTTCGAGGTGTTCAAGGGCGCCGACACCACGGCACC
This sequence comes from Sinomonas flava, assembly GCF_039531875.1. Taxonomy (NCBI): domain Bacteria; kingdom Bacillati; phylum Actinomycetota; class Actinomycetes; order Micrococcales; family Micrococcaceae; genus Sinomonas; species Sinomonas flava. The sequence goes on from NZ_BAAAQW010000002.1 coordinate 29,638, forward strand.
GGTGATCACGGCGACGCCGCCCGGAGGCACCTACCCGTCGGCGCAGACCGTCACGCTGAGCTCGAACGAGCCCTCCACCACGATCCGCTACACGACCGATGGCAGCACGCCGACCGCGTCGAGCCCTGCCTACACCGCGCCGATCACGATAGGCGCGGGGACGCTGAAGTACTTCGGCGTCGACGCGGCGGGCAACACCTCGCAGGTCGCGACCCAGACCTACTCGCTGGCTGACGACAAGACGCCGCCGACCGTGACTGCTGACCCCGCCGCCGGCGCATATCCCGTGGGGACCCTGATCAAGCTGACCGCGAACGAGCCCGCGACCATCCGCTACACGACTGACGGCTCGGATCCCGTGACTGCAGGGACCACCTACACCGGGCCGATCTCACTCGACGCGGCTATGACGCTCAAGTACTTCGCGACGGACAACGCCGGGAATGCCTCGGCGGTTGCCCAGCAGGCGTACACGATCGCCGCCGACACGACGCCGCCGACCATCACGGCGAACCCGCTCACGGGGACCTATCCCTCGGGGCAGCAGATCACACTCTCCTCGAACGAGAGCAAGACAGACATCTACTACACGACCGACGGGTCGACGCCCACCACGGGCAGCACCCTGTACACCGGACCGCTGACGCTGGACCACACGTTCACGCTCTCCTACTTCGGAAGGGATGCCGCGGGGAACGAGTCAACCGTCCAGAGCCAGACCTACACGCTCCAGCCCAAGCCGGTCACACCCTCCTGGCACGACTACACCGGCGATGGCTACGCGGACGTCCTCGCGGCGGACGGCGACCTCCTCAAGCTCTACAAGGGCGACGGTGCCGGCGGCATCGCGGCGGGCGTGCAGGTCGCCACGGGCTGGAGCGGGATGAACGCCACCGTGACGCCGGGCGACTTCAACGGCGACGGCAAGAACGACGTCCTGGCCCGCAGGACCAGCGATGGCGCCCTCTTCCTCTATCCCGGCAACGGTTCGGGCGGCTTCGGCACCCGGGTCCAGGTCGGCTGGGGCTGGAACGTCATGACGGCGGTCCTCTCGCCCGGCGACTTCGACGGCGACGGCAACAGCGACGTCCTGGCACGGGACAGCGGCGGCGCCCTGTGGCTCTACCCGGGCAACGGCACCGGCGGCTGGAAGTCACGCGTCCAGGTTGGCTGGGGCTGGAACGTCATGAACGCGCTCGTCAGCGGCCGCGACTTCAACGGCGACGGCAAGAACGACGTGATCGCCCGCGACACCAATGGTGTCCTGTGGCTCTACCCGGGCGACGGGGCGACGGGCTGGCTCAGCCGCTCCCAGATCGCCACCGGCTGGGGGTCCATGACGGCGATCGCGGCTCCGGGCGACCTCACAGGGGATGGCAAGGCTGACATCATCGCCCGAGACGGCAGCGGTGTCCTCTGGCTCTACCCGGGCACCGGCACGGGCGGCATCGACGTGAACGGGCGCACACAGCTCGGGACGGGGTGGGGTGCCTTGAAGCTCATCTCCTAGCCGGGCGAGGTCTGGGGACCCGGCAGGTCGATGTCGAGGTCCCCGCCGAGGCCCGTGCAGTCCACCGCTTCTGCCCCGTGCGCGGCGAGGTAGGGGCCGGCGCCCCGGTCGCCGGCGAGCTCGGCGAGGAGCGGTGCCCAGTGGTCCCGCCCGATGAGCACGGGGTGCCCTGGGCGCCCGCCGTACTCCGCGCGGCGGAGCGAGCCCGGGCCGACGGGGCCGGCGAGGACCTTCCTCAACGCCTCGTCCTGCAGCGAGGGCAGGTCGACGAGGGTCACGAGCACCGCATCCGGACGCGGGCCGAGCGCTGCCGCGGCCTCGATGCCGGCACGGAGCGAAGCCGCCATGCCGGAGGCCCAAGCGGGCGCGACGACGGGGACGATCCTCGGATCGGCTGGCAGGAGCTGGCGTGCCTCCTCAGCGGCAGCGCCGAGCACGGCGAGCACGCGCGCACAGCCTGCCGACAGCGGAAGCAGGGCCGCCCGCGCGAGCCAGGGGCCGCCGTCGTCCGCCACCAATGCCTTGGGACACCCCATCCTGCGGCCGGCGCCCGCCGCGAGCACGAGACCGACCACCTGCGCAGACGCCGGAGGGCCGGCAGCGGGAAGCTGCCGGCCCTCTGGGAGACCGCGATGCGTCAACCGATTGGTCAGACGCAGATCAGAGCGGGCGGACCTTGGCGGCCTGGAGGCCCTTCGGGCCCTGCTGGGCCTCGAACTCGACCTTCTGGCCTTCCTGGAGCTCGCGGTAGCCCTTGGACTCGATCGCGGAGAAGTGCACGAAGATGTCCGCGCCGTTGTCATCGGGCGCGATGAACCCGAAGCCCTTTTCACTGTTGAACCACTTGACGGTGCCAGTTGCCATACGTCCTCCTCGGGACGGGTGCAGCCTCGGCCTTCGGGGCTGCTCGCAGCGGTGTCCAGAAACCGCCAAGCAAGCACGGCCCCGGCCTCCGGCGGAGGATGGGCGCCGTGCAGACACAACGTGAAACACAACGACTACAGCCCAACCCTACAGGAGCAGAAAGGGGTCCGGCCAGTAGCGGACGTGTCCCCACGACGAGTCGGAAGGCTGCCTAGTCGAGGCCTCGCTCGATGTCCGGGTTCTCCTCTTCGACGTCGAGCTCGATCAGCCGGTGCGGGTCGTGCAGAGGGTCGATCTCATCCATCGTCTCGGGGTTGTCGCTGGACCCCTCCGGGGCCTGGCTGTCCCTGCCATCCAAGGGCTCGGTGAGGTCGTCGTCTTCGGTGTTGCCGTAGTCGAGGCTGTGCGTCATGGCTCCTCTTCTCTTCGTTCCCGCCGGGGCCCGTCCTGGTCCGGCACTGTGTACGCTGCTGCGTCAGCCCGCATCGAAGCGCTCGTCGTCGGTCTCGTCGGCATCGCGGTCATTGCCCGAACCGTCGGGCAGGGAGTCGATGTCGGGAAGCACAGGCTCCGGTGCCTCGCGGGCCTCGGCCGTCGCGGTGGCCGCGCCGTTGGGCTCGACCAGTTCGGGGCTCTCGCTGCTCATCGCTGCTCCTTTCCGTCGCCGGGAAGCCGCGCGCGGCTCCATGATTCAACGGTAGGCCCGTCCATCGTCGAGCGACAGGAGCCAAGGGCCCTGTCTGCGGCGCGCCGCGTGTGCGGCGCCGACCGGTTCCCCGGACGGCCGCCTAGCCCGCCCAGCGGTACTCCTTCTCCGGTCGCCCGGGGGTGCCGTACCGGGCGGAGCGCGTCAGCTCGCCGGCGTCGGACAGGTACTCGAGGTAGCGGCGTGCCGTCACGCGCGAGATGCCCACAGCCTCCGTCAGCTCCGAGGCGGAGACGGCGTCGCCGCGTGTGCGCAGGTAGTCCCGGACGGCCTCGAGGGTGTGCGCCGAGAGGCCCTTCGGCAGCGGCTTGGACACCGGCGCGCGCAGCGCGGCAAGCGCCTCGTCCACGGCGGCCTGCGAGGTCGGTCCGGCGTGCCCGGCCAGCGCCTGGCGGTACACCCGGTAGTGCTCCAGACGCTCGGCGAAGGCCGCGAACGTGAACGGCTTGATGAGGTAGTGCACGACCCCCACCGAGATCGCGCGCCTCACCACGGGCAGCTCGCGGACCGCGGTGATTGCGATGATGTCCACGGGATGCCCCGCCGCCCGCAGGCGCCGGCCCACGTCGAGGCCATGGAGGTCCGGGAGGTTCATGTCGAGCAGGACGAGGTCCACCGGTGTCCCCGCCGCGGCGAGCTGGCCCGCGAGGCGGAGGGCCGACGCGCCGTCGTGCGCCGTGCCGGCATGGACGAAGCCCGGCACCCGCCCGATGTAGGCCGCGTGGGCGTCCGCCACGATCGGCTCGTCCTCGACGACGAGCACCCGGATGGCCCGGGTTGCCTCTGCTGCCTGGGTCACGGCACGTGCTCCTTCCGGGGCAGGACGACGGTGAAGACCGCACCCTTGCCGGGCGTCAGGGCCAGGGACCCGCCGAGCCGCTCCACGGAGCGCTTGACGAGCGCGAGGCCCAGCCCCCGGCCCGGGCCCGTGTGCGGCTTGGTCGAGTACCCGTACTGGAGGATCCGGTCGGCTTCCTCCGCCGGCACGCCCGTTCCGCTGTCCGCCACCTCGATCACGACGTCGTCGCCCTCCTCCGCGATCCCGAGCGACACCCAGCGCGGCGGCTCGCCGGCGGCCGCGGCGTCGATCGCGTTGTCGACGAGGTTGCCGACGATGGTCACGAGGTCCTGCGGCGCCATGCCGGATCCGGCCAGCGTCGCGGACGCGTCGGCGTCGAGGCGCACGCCGCGCTCATTGGCCTGGGCGGCCTTGCCCATGACGAGCGCGGCGAGGACGGGCTCGTCGAGGGAGACCACGAGCTCGTCGGCCAGGGACTGGCTCAGCTTCAGGTCCTCGGTGGCGAACGAGAGTGCCTCCGCGGTGCGCCCGAGCTCAAGCAGCGAGACGATCGTGTGGAGCCGGTTCCCGTGCTCGTGGGCCTGGCTGCGGAGGGCGTCAGAGAGCGTGCGCAGCGTCTCGAGCTCGCTGCCGAGCGCGGCGATCTCGGTCCGGTCCCGGAGGGTCGCGACCGCGCCGATCACCTTCGGGCGCCGCCCCTCGCGGATGGTCGCCGGTTCCTGGTTGACCACGAGCACGCGGTCGGACGTCAGGTGGATCTCGTCGTGGGCGCTGCGGCCGCTGGCCAGCAGCTCGCGCAGGCTTTCGGGCAGCGCGAGGCCCTCCAGCCCGGCCGGCTCCGCGCCGTCATCGTGCTCGGGCAGGCCCAGGAGGCGCGAGGCCTGGTCGTTGCGGATCACCACCCTGCCCCGCCGGTCCACGAGCATCACGCCCTCCCGGACCGAGTGCAGCACCGACTCGTAGTACGCGAACAGCTGGCCCAGCTCCTCCGGGCCGTAGCCGCGGGTGACGCGGGACAGGTACCGGCCGAGGCCGAGCGAGCCGAGCGACCCGAGGGCGAGCACGACGGCGGCGATCGCCAGGAGCGCCGGGAGCCGGCCCGCGGCGGCCACCTCGAGCGCGCTCACGCGGACGCCGGCCGAGACCATGCCGATGACCTTGCCCCCGTCGACGACCGGGACGATCGACCGGACCGAGGGCCCCAGCGTCCCCGTGTACGTCTCCGTGAGGGCGTGCCCCGCGAGCGCCTCGTCCACGCTCCCGAGATACTTCCCGCCGATCTGCTCGGGACTTGCGTGGGTCCAGCGGGTCCGGTCCGGAGCCATGATCGTGACGAAGTCCAGGTCCGCGTCCTGGATGACCTGCTCGGCGTAGGGCTGCAGGACGGGGGAGGGGTCCCTCGTCGCCGCGTTCCGCGCGGCGTCGATGACGAACGGGCTGTCGGCGATGGCCTCCGCCGTCGAGAGCGTCCGCCGGCCGGCGTTCTGATGGGTCTGGTCTCGGGCGTCGACGTACATGGCCGTCCCGATGAACGCGGTCAGCGCCACGACGGCGAGGACCAGGATCGCGAGGAGCCTGCTCGCGAGGCTCATCCTCCTCATGCTGGTCCTTTCGATGTCGCGCGTTTCCTGTGACCAATATGACCGCAACGGTGAGGTCTGTCACAGCGGGCGAAAGAGTAGGGGGTGAACAGGCCCACACCGGGCCCCAGCCAAGGTATCAAGGAGCATCCCGTGGCAACGTCGCCAACGGCACCCGAGCGGGCGCCCGCCAAGAAGCCTGCCGACCGCACGCACGTCCTCTACATCGCCGTCATCGTCGCCGTCGTGCTCGGCGTCGTCGTCGGCCTCCTCTTCCCCGGCAAGGACGGGTTCGCCGCGGACCTCAAGCCGCTCGGGGACGGATTCGTGGCCCTCATCAAGATGATGATCGCCCCGGTCATCTTCTGCACGATCGTGCTGGGCATCGGCTCGATCGCGAAGGCCGCCACCGTCGGCAAGGTCGGCGGGCTCGCCCTCCTGTACTTCATGGTCATGAGCACCTTCGCGCTCGCGATCGGCCTCGTGGTGGGCAACTTCATCCACCCGGGCGAGGGCCTGAACCTCAAGGACGCCACGTACAAGGCGACCGAGTCCGCGGACACCACCAACTTCCTGCTGGGCATCATCCCCAAGACGCTCGTGTCCTCCCTGACCTCGGGCGAGATCCTCCAGACGCTCTTCGTGGCGCTCCTCGTCGGCTTCGCGCTCCAGCGCATGGGCAAGACCGGCGCGATGCTGCTCGAGTTCATCCGCCAGGCGCAGGTGCTCGTGTTCCGCATCCTCATCATGATCATGTGGCTGGCCCCGATCGGCGCCTTCGGTGCCATCGCCGCCGTGGTCGGCGCCACCGGCTGGAAGGCCGTCCTGAGCCTGCTGACGCTGATGGTCGCCTTCTACATCACGTGCATCCTGTTCATCGTCTTCATCCTCGGCACGATCCTGAAGGTCGTCTCGGGCGTGAACATCTTCAAGCTCATGAAGTACCTGGGCCGCGAGTACCTCATCATCGTCTCGACGTCCTCCTCCGAGGCCGCCCTGCCGCGCCTCATCGCCAAGATGGAGCACCTCGGCGTCTCCAAGCCGGTCGTCGGCGTGACGGTTCCGACGGGCTACTCGTTCAACCTCGACGGCACCGCGATCTACCTGACGATGGCGTCCCTGTTCATCGCCACGGCCATGGGCCAGCCTCTCGCCCTGGGCGAGCAGATCGGGCTCCTCGTGTTCATGATCATCGCCTCCAAGGGCGCGGCCGGCGTCTCCGGCGCTGGCCTCGCGACCCTCGCCGGCGGCCTCCAGGCGCATGCGCCCCAGCTCGTGGGCGGCGTCTCGTTCATCGTCGGCATCGACCGCTTCATGTCCGAGGCCCGCGCGCTGACCAACTTCACGGGCAACGCCGTCGCGACCGTCCTGATGGGCACGTGGACCCGGGAGATCGACACGGACCGTGTCGGCGAGGTCCTCTCGGGCCGGCGGCCCTTCGACGAGACGACCATGCTCGCCGGCCACGGCCACGGCGGCGAGCCCGAGAGCGAGGACGTCGTCGGCGCCGCGGGCGAGCCGGCCCGCACCTGACCCGCCCCGTCTGAGGGTCACCTCCTGAGGGTCACTTCCCGTGGGTCTTTGCCTGGCATCGACCCGCCGGAGGTGGCCCTCAGCCGTGCCCGGAGGGGAAACCTTGAAGTTCCAGTTGAAGGTGAGGCGCGCCGGAGGGGCATTTGTCAAGGTCCCCGGGATGCGTGTTGCCGCTGTGTAGGCTGAGGACTCAAGGACGCCCGCCGGCAAGCCAGCCCAGCAAGCGAATCGAAAGTGTGGATGGTTACGTGAGCACAGAGCAGAGCGCAGCGACTCTGGACGGCATTTCCGCAGACATCGCCGGGACCGAGCTCGGCCCCACGGGGCGGCCCCTGCGCGAGTTCCCCGAGCCCGCGCCCCTGTCCTCCCACGGCCCGGCCCGCATCATCGCGATGGTCAACCAGAAGGGCGGCGTCGGCAAGACCACCTCGGCCATCAACCTCGCCGCCGCACTCGCGGAGTACGGCCGCAAGGTCCTGATCGTCGACTTCGACCCGCAGGGTGCGGCCTCGGCCGGCTTCGGCATCAACCCCCACGAGCTCGAGACGACCGTCTACAACGTCATGATGGACCGCCACGTCGATGTCCACTCGGCGATCCGGCACACCGAGGTCGAGAATGTCGACCTCCTCCCGGCGAACATCGACCTCTCGGCGGCCGAAGTCCAGCTCGTGACCGAGGTTGCGCGCGAACAGGTCCTCGCTGGTGCGCTGCGGCGCGTCGAGGACGAGTACGACGTCATCCTCATCGACTGCCAGCCCTCCCTGGGCCTCCTGACGGTCAACGCGCTCACGGCCGCGCACGGCGTCGTGATCCCGCTCATCTGCGAGTTCTTCGCCCTGCGCGCGGTGGCCCTGCTCGTCGAGACGATCGAGAAGGTCCAGGACCGCCTGAACCCGCGCCTCACCGTGGACGGCGTCCTGGCCACGATGTACGACGCCCGCACGCTCCACTCCCGCGAGGTGCTCGCCCGGCTCGTCGAGGCCTTCGGCGACAAGGTCTTCGACACGGTCATCAAGCGCACCATCAAGTTCGCGGATGCGACCGTCGCCGCCGAGCCGATCACCCGCTACGCGTCCAACCACCCGGGCGCCGAGGCGTACCGCCGGCTGGCCCGCGAGCTCGTGGCCCGCGGTGGCGCCCCCTAGCCAGGAGGCGGGGGCGGCGCACGACGCCGCGCGGCCGGCATCCGCGGACCTCTCGCCCGAGCTTCCCGGCGACCAGCCGTCCGGGAACCACGGCGGGTTCGAGGTCCGCCTCGAGAACTTCACCGGCCCGTTCGACCTGCTCCTCGGACTCATCGCGAAACACCGTCTCGACATCACCGAGGTGGCCCTGGCGACCGTCACGGACGACTTCATCGCGTATATCCGGGCGCTACAAGAGCGCGGCGAGGACTGGGCCCTGGACGAGGCGAGCGAGTTCCTCGTCATCGCCGCGACCCTCCTGGACCTCAAGGCCGCCCGCCTGCTTCCCGCCGGGGAGGTCGAGGACGAGGAGGACGTGGCCCGGCTCGAGGCCCGGGACCTCCTGTTCGCGCGCCTCCTGCAGTACAGGGCCTTCAAGGAGATCGCAGCGGTCTTCGCCTCGACCCTCGAGGAGGAGGGCCGCCGCTACCCCCGGACCGTGACCCTTGAGCCGTCCTTCGCCGCGCTCCTGCCCGAGCTCGTGTGGCAGCACACCCCCGAGCAGTTCGCGGCCATTGCCGCAAAGGCGTTCGCGCCGAAGGAGGAGCCGCCGAGCGAGGTCGGCGTGGGGCACCTCCACGCTCCTCCCGTGAGCGTGCGCGAGCAGGCCGAGCTCATCGGGCTGCGCCTGCAGGCTGCCGGCCCCCTGAGCTTCCGAGCTCTCACGGCGGACGCCGCGAGCCGGCTGGTCGTCGTCGTGCGCTTCCTCGCGCTGCTCGAGCTTTTCCGCGACCGTGCGGTGGCGTTCGAGCAGGCTGCCCCGCTGGCGGAGCTGAGCGTGCGCTGGACCGCCGCCGCGAGCTGGACCTCGGAGGGGATGGGCGAGGAGTACGACGGCGCCGCCACCATCCCCGCCGTGCCGGGCGGCATGTCCGAGAACGACGAGACCTGGGAGGACGACCATGGCGGATGAGGGCAGGATCGGAGCCGCGCTCGAGGCGGTGCTCATGGTGGTCGACGAACCGGTGAGCGCGGCCGAGCTCGCGAGCGTCCTCGACGTGCCGCAGCCGGAGGTCGAGGCCCACCTCTCCCGCCTCGCGGGGGAGTACGACCGGCAGGGACGCGGATTCGAACTGCGGTCCGTGGCCGGGGGATGGCGCTTCTACTCGCGGCCCGACTTCGCGGAGGTCGTGTCCCGCTACGTCATCGACGGGCAGACCGCGCGGCTCACGCAGGCTGCGCTCGAGACGCTCGCCGTCATCGCGTACCGCCAGCCTGTGGCGCGCTCGCGGGTCGCCGCGATCCGGGGAGTCAATGTCGACTCGGTTGTCAAGACGCTCGTGACCCGCGGACTCGTCGAGGAGGCCGGCACGGACCCCGAGTCGGGGGCCATCCTGTACTCCACGACCTCCTACTTCCTCGAGCGGCTCGGGATCGGCTCCGTGGCCGAGCTGCCCCAGATCTCCCCGCACCTCCCGGGGCTCGAGGAGCTCGGCTCGATTGACGGCGCCTACCCCTGACCGCGTGCCGACGGGGCGCTGAGCGGCCGATCCGGTATCCTTGACTGCGGGCATTCGCCCTCACCTACCAACGCGTCCCTCCGGCCTCCCCGGATTCCCGGGCGCTTCATACTGCAAAGGCATTGGTCATGACACAGGCGGGACGCCAGGGTTCACCCAACGGAGGAAACCCTCGCAGGAACGGTTCATCGGGCGCCGGCTCGCGCGGCGGCGCCGCGCGCGGAGGCGCGAAGGGTGCACCCAAGTCGCCAGCGCGCAAGCGGGGCGATCGCCCCCAGGCCAAGGGATCCGGGGCGGCGCCGTTCGCGGGGGAGCGCTTCGGGAAGAACCTCGGCCCCGTCCGCAGGGACAAGCCGCAGCGGGACTCCGCCGGGGGGCGCAAGTCGCCCACCCCGCTGCCCCAGCACACGCCGCGGTCGCGGGCGGAGATGAGCGAGGACGGCGTGCGCCTGCAGAAGGTCATGGCCAACGCAGGCGTCGCGTCGCGCCGCGTCTGCGAGGAGCTCATCGCCGAGGGCCGCGTCGAGGTGAACGGGCAGATCGTCACCGAGCTCGGTTCGCGGGTCAATCCTGAGACCGATGTCATCCACGTGGACGGCGTGCGGGTCCAGACCAACGAGCACCTCGTCTACATGGCGTTCAACAAGCCGCGCGGGGTCGTGTCCACGATGGACGACCCCGAGGGACGGCCGTGCATCTCCGACTACCTCCGCCCTGGCTCGCCGGAGCGGCTGTTCCACGTCGGCCGGCTCGACACGAACACCGAGGGCCTGCTGCTCCTGACCAACGACGGCGAGCTCGCGAACCGGCTCACGCACCCCTCCTACGAGGTCCCCAAGACCTACGTCGTCCAGGTGCGCGGCCCGATGCCACAGGGCGTGGGCGCCCAGCTGCGCCGCGGCGTCGAGCTCGAGGACGGCCTCGCGAAGGTCGACTCGTTCCGGCTCGTCGACTCGACCCCCGGCTTCGTGCTGTGTGAGGTCGTGCTCCACTCCGGCAAGAACCGGATCGTGCGCCGCATGTTCGACGCCGTCGGGTTCCCCGTGCAGCGCCTCGTGCGCGCCAAGATCGGCCCCATCGGCCTCGGTGACCAGAAGCAGGGCACCGTCCGCCGCCTCGGCAAGCAGGAGATCGGCCACCTCATGGCGGCCGTGGGTCTCTGATCCGGGACGAGAGAATGGCTGTCACCCACCTCCACGGGCCCGTCGTCGTGATCGGCACGGGCCTCCTCGGGACGAGCATCGGGCTCGGCCTCGAGCACCGGGGCGTGCCGGTGTTCCTCGAGGACCCGTCGCCCACCAACCAGGCCGTCGCCGTCGACATCGGAGCAGGACGGCCGGTCGCGGAGCTGGACGCGGACCCCGGTGCGCAGCCCGAGGTCGTCGTCGTCGCTGCGCCGCCGGACGTGACCGCCGACGTCGTCGCGCGTTCCCTCCAGCGGTGGCCGCGCGCCGTCGTCGTGGACATCGCGAGCGTCAAGGGCGCGATCCTCGCCGACCTCCGGGGACGCGGGCTGGACCTGTCCCGCTACGTGGGCACGCACCCCATGGCCGGGCGGGAGAAGTCCGGGCCGGTTGCCGCCCGCGGCGAGCTGTTCACGTCGATGCCCTGGGTCGTGTGTTCCGGAGCGGAGGCGGCGCCCGACGCCGTCCGCGCGGCCAAGGCGCTCGGTGCGGACCTCGGCGCCATGGTGGTCGAGTTCGGCCCCGAGGAGCACGACGAGGCGGTGGCCCTCGTGAGCCACCTCCCGCAGGTCATGTCCTCGCTGCTCGCCTCGCGGCTGCAGGGCACGGACCTGCGCCTGCTCGCCCTCGCGGGCAATGGGCTCCGCGACACCACGAGGATCGCCGCGAGCGACCCGGGCCTGTGGGTGCAGATCCTCGGGGCGAACGCGCCGAAGATCGTCGAGCACCTCTACGGCGTCCGCGAGGACATCGAGCGGCTCATCCGCACTCTCGAGGCACCGGCGGCGCCGGGTGCGCGGCTCGACCTCGCGCAGCTCATGACGGAGGGCAATGCCGGGCAGGCGCGGATCCCGGGCAAGCACGGCGGTCCGCCGCAGGCCTTCGCGTGGCTCACGGTGCTCGTGGACGACCGCCCGGGCCAGATCGCCAAGCTCCTGACGGAGATCGGCGAGATCGGGGTGAACCTCGAAGACCTCCGCCTCGACCATTCGTCGGGGCGGAACGTGGGCATGGTGGAGATCTCCGTGCTCCCGAGCAAGCACGATGCACTGGTAACGGAACTGGAGGAGCGCGGATGGCGGGTACTGCAATGAGCGCGCGGCAGGATGCGCAGCACGGTGGGTCGTTGAGCTCGGCGAGCACGTCCGAGGGGACCTCCGTTCGGTACACCCCGGGACCCGGCGGCCGTCCGGCGCATTCGGGCCAGCCGCTGCGCGTGGGCCGCCCCCTCGTCGTCGCGATCGACGGGCCCTCAGGCTCGGGGAAGTCGAGCATCTCCAAGGAGGTGGCGCGCCGGCTGCGGCTCGCCTACCTCGACACGGGGGCAATGTACCGGGCCGTGGCCTGGGACTGCCTCGAGCGGGGCCTCGACCTCGCCGACGGCGCCCTCGTCGAAGCCGCCGCGCGGGCGCTCGACCTCGAGCTGAGCACGAGTGCCGACGCCGAGCGCGTCGTCGTGCGCGGCCACGACGTGACCGCGGCGATCCGCGAGCCGCGGATCTCCTCCGCGGTGAGTGCCGTCGCCACGAATCTCGGCGTGCGCGACGAGCTCATCCGCCGCCAGCGCGCCCTCCTCGCCGCCCACGGCCGCCGCATGGTGGTCGAAGGCCGGGACATCACCACCGTCGTGGCGCGCGACGCCGAGGTGCGGCTCCTGCTGACCGCCTCCGAGGAGGCACGCATGCGCCGCCGTGGCGCCCAACTCGGCGGGACCCAGACCGCGGAGCAGCTGCACGAGCAGGTCGTCGCGCGGGACGCGAAGGATTCGACCGTCGCAAGCTTCACCCAGGCCGCGGACGGCGTCTTCACCGTCGACTCGTCCGACCTGGACTTCGACCAGACCGTCGACGCCGTGCTCGGCGTCGTGCACGCGGCCGTCGGCGGCCGCCCGGCCGGCGCCTGAGCCGGCCCCCAGACATTCAAGGAGACTCACATGACTGAATCCGTGGAAACCGGATCCTCATCGGCCCAGGACGACGAGTTCGTGCCCGAGGGCACCGACGAGGTCGCCGAGCACCTCGCCGCGATGGACGACTCCGAGGCGGAGCAGCGCGCTGCGACGCTCCGGGCCGGCCTGGACGACTACGAGCTCGACGACGAGGACGCGCGCCTCCTCGCGGGCCTCGGCGAGGAGTGGGACCCCGACGCGCCCACGCGCATGGACCCCGTCCTCGCGATCATCGGCCGCCCGAACGTGGGCAAGTCCACGCTGGTGAACCGCATCATCGGCCGCCGCGAGGCGGTCGTCGAGGACGTCCCCGGCGTCACCCGCGACCGCGTGTCCTACCCGGCAGAGTGGAACGGGCGGAAGTTCACGCTCGTCGACACCGGCGGGTGGGAGCGCGACGCCAGGGGCATCCACGCCATGGTGGCCGAGCAGGCCGAGATCGCCGTCGGCCTGGCCGACGCCGTCATGTTCGTGGTCGACTCCACAGTAGGGGCCACCGCCACCGACGAGGCGGTCATGCGCATGCTGCGCAAGTCCAAGAAGCCGGTCCTGCTCGTGGCCAACAAGGTCGACGACTTCGCACAGGAAGCCGACGCCTCGGTCCTGTGGGGCCTCGGCTTCGGCCAGCCGTGGCCCGTCTCGGCGCTGCACGGCCGCGGCGTCGCCGACCTCCTCGACGCCGCCCTGAAGGTGCTGCCGGAGTTCTCGGCCGTCGCCGGGGTCGAACGCTCGGGCGGCCCGCGCCGTGTGGCCCTCATCGGCCGTCCCAACGTGGGCAAGTCCTCGCTCCTGAACAAGCTCGCCGGCTCGGAGCGAGCGGTTGTGAACGAGATGGCCGGGACCACGCGCGACCCGATCGACGAGTACATCGAGCTCGGCGGCAAGACGTGGCGCTTCGTCGACACGGCGGGCATCCGCCGCCGCCAGCACATGTCCCAGGGCGCGGAGTACTACGCGTCCCTCCGGACGCAGGCCGCGCTCGAGAAGGCGGAGGTCGCCGTCGTGCTCCTCGCCGCGGACGAGGTGCTCGCGGAGCAGGACGTGCGCATCCTCAACCTCGCGATCGAGTCGGGGCGCGCGCTCGTGATCGCATTCAACAAGTGGGACCTCATGGACGACGAGCGGCGCCGCTGGCTCGAGCGTGAGATCGAGAAGGACCTCGCCCACGTCGAGTGGGCTCCGCGCGTGAACATCTCGGCGAAGACGGGCTGGCACCGGGACCGCCTCGTGCCGGCGCTCGAGAAGGCGCTCGAGGGATGGGACACCCGCATCCCGACCGGTCGGCTCAACGCGTTCCTGGGCGAGCTCGTGGCCGCGCACCCGCACCCCGTGCGCGGCGGCAAGCAGCCGCGCATCCTGTTCGGGACCCAGGCGCAGAGCCGCCCGCCGAAGTTCGTCCTGTTCACCACCGGGTTCCTGGACCCGGGCTACCGCCGCTTCATCACGCGCCGGCTGCGCGAGACGTTCGGCTTCGAGGGCACCCCGATCGAGATCGGGATGCGCGTGCGCGAGAGGCGCTCGAAGAAG
>NZ_BAAAQW010000002.1:43990-128148 GCF_039531875.1 Sinomonas flava
GTTGAAGGTAGTACCATTGGAAGGTTGGCAGCGCTCCGTCGGACCGCCGGACAGCCCGGACTCCTGACGATGCGACGGCCAGAGAACAGGAGGATGAGTGGCAGAAACAGCGGATATCCAGGGATTCGACACCACGTCGCCGAGGGCGGCGATCGAACGCAGCCGGCTCGGGGGAACCGAGCGTCGCCGGACCGGAGGGGGCGAGGGCCGGCCTCCAGTCTCCAGCGCTGAGCTGGGACGAGGGCCGGAGGAGTTCGGAGAGAGTCGGGGACCCAGGGTCCGCTGGAGGGTGTTCGTCATCTCCTCCGCCATCATCCTTGCCTTCTCGGTGTGGGCCATGGCGATGCCCGGGAACGCCGCCTCGACGATGCACGCGGTCGTCGAGTGGATCGCGACGAACCTCGGATGGTTCTACGTGCTGACCGTGACGCTCGTGATCCTGTTCGTGGTGTGGGTCGCGCTGTCCAAGGAGGGCGGTGTCCGACTCGGGCCGGACCATTCGCGGCCGCAGTACCGCCTGTTCACCTGGGTGGCGATGCTCTTCGCAGCGGGAGTGGGCATCGACATGCTCTTCTACTCCGTCACGGGCCCCATCACCCAGTACATCGCCCCGCCCTCGGGCTCCGGCCAGACCCCTGAGGCCGCCCAGGATGCGGTGGTCTGGACGATGTTCCACTACGGGGTGGCAGGCTGGGCCATGTACGCGCTGCTGGGCATGGCCATGGGCTACTTCGCGTACCGGTGGGGCATGCCCCTGTCCATCCGAGCCGCCCTCTACCCCCTGCTGGGCAAGAGGGTGCGGGGAGCCATCGGCGACACGATCGACATCTTCGCGCTCGTCGGAACGGTCTTCGGGGTCGCGACCTCGATGGGCATCGGCGTGGTGCTGCTCAACGTCGGCTTCGCCACGCTGTTCGGGCTTGAGCAGGGCCTCGGCCTGCAGATCGCCCTCGTGGTGGTGGCGGTCGTCATGACGATCGCGGCCTGCACCTCCGGCGTGGACAAGGGGATCCGCCTCATCTCCGAGCTCAACCTCTGGAGCGCCGGCGCCCTCCTGCTGTACATCCTCGTGACCGGGCACACCTCGTTCGTGCTCAACGCGACCGTGGAGAACATCGGCCGCTTCGTCGCCACGCTGCCGGGGCGCACACTGCAGACGTTCGCCTACGAGGAGGGCGGCTCCTCGTGGATGGCGGTCTGGACGCTCTTCTTCTGGGCGTTCTGGCTCGCGTGGGGCCCGTTCGTGGGCCTGTTCCTGGCCCGCATCTCGCGCGGCCGGACGCTGCGCGAGTTCGTCATCGCGGCCATCACGGCGCCCGTGCTGTGCGACCTGCTCATCGTGGCGATCTTCGGCAACAGCGCCCTGTACGAGGTGATGCACGGCAACATGGACTTCGCGACCCTGGCCATGGAGAGCCCCGAGCAGGGCTGGTATGCCCTGCTGGAGAAGTTCCCCGGCGCGCCCTTCCTCATCGGCCTCGCGACGCTGTCCGGCCTGCTGTTCTACCTCACGAGCGCGAACTCCGGCGCCATGGTGATGTCCAACTTCTCGTCGTCGATCCCGGACCCGGGCCAAGACGGGGCGAAGTGGCTGCGCATCTTCTGGGCTGTGCTCACTGCCGTGCTCACCGTGGCCATGCTCATGGCCGGCGGCGTGACCACCATGGAGTACGCCACCCTGATCTTCGCGCTGCCGGTGACGGTCATCGCGTATCTCGTCATGGCGTCCTTCTCGAAGGCCCTCCGGATGGAGCGCGCCGAGCGGGAGGGGCGCGTGCTGCGGAGCAGGTCCACGGCTGCGACCGGCGGCGCGGTGCCCGAGCGCAGCTGGCGCCAGCGGCTCGCCGGGCTCCGGTCCTATCCCTCAAAGAAGTCCGTGGCGCTGTTCATGGAACGCACGGTGGAGCCGGCGCTGCGGGACGTCGCCCTCGAGCTCACCCAGCAGGGCTACGAGGCGAGCCTCGTCACCGCCGCGGGGGAGGGGACGGGCATCCCGACCCACACCCTCGTGGTCAGCATGGACGAGTACCGCAGCTTCCACTATCAGGTCGCGGCGGTAGCGGCGCCCGTGCCGATGTTCGGCGGGCGGGTGAACCAGGAGGAGGACGTCTACTACCGCCTCGAGGTGTTCACCCAGACCGGATCGGAGGGCTACGACCTCATGGGGGTGACCCGTCAGCAGGTCATCGACGACGTCCTGGACCGGTATGAGGCGCACCTGGGCTTCCTCGCGTACTCCGCCGAGCACTCCGCGGCATCGATGCTCACCCCGCCGGTCGACCTCACCACCGGCCAGGTCCCGAGCGTGCCGCTCGACGGCGAGCCGGAGAAGGCCCCCGCCTGAGCGGGGGCGCCCGGGACGCTACACCTCGGCGACCGCGGGCTCGTTGCGGAAGTGCCCGACGGCGATGAGCACAGCGCCGACCACGGCCCAGCCGACCAGGACGAGCCATGGGAACAGCGCCGACGCCTCCGGGAAGTAGGAGAGGTCGCGCAGGAGCGTGCCCGACGCGCCCGGGACGAGCCACTGCCCGACATCGCCCCACGGCGCCGGCAGGAACTCCTTGGGCTGGGTGAGCGACGATAGGGGATTGCCGACGAAGAGCGTGATGACCGCGCCGAGGGCGATGCCTGCCCGGCCCAGCAGCGCGTTGAGGCCCACGATGATCGCCGCGGTGGCGACGACGCCGAGGCCTATCGCCCCCGCGTTGGCCCAGAAGCTCCCCTGGAGGATGTGGAACCAGCCCTGCAGGATCCCCGCCAGACCCAGCCCTGCCAGGACGCCGTAGGCCGCGATCGCACCGAGCCGGCGCCACGTCCCCGAGACGAGCAGCGAGATGAGCACGCCGCCGATCATCCCGCCCATGGCGAGCGGCAGGCCGGCGACGGCGAGCCCGGCGCCGCGAGGGTCGTCGGGGGAGAGGGGCACGACGTCGGTCACCGTCACCGTGGGCGTCGCCGCCTGGGGCGCCTGCTGGGGCGCCGGGCTCTGCGGGGCCGCTGGCGCGGAGCCCTGCGCCGCGTGCTGCGCAGCCTGGCCGAGGGCGTCCTGCGGCCTGGCGATGACCTGCGCCTGGATCTGGGACTGCATCTGCTGACCCACCTGGGTCAGGAACTGCGCGGCGGCCGGGCTCGCCGCGCTCGCGATGAATACCTCGGGTGCGTTCCCGAGGATGACCGCTCCGTAGGCCTCCTTCGTCCGGATGAGCTCCACCGCCTCGTCGCGGCTCGCCGCTCTCCGCACGTCGAGTGCGCCCCCGGGTGCCTTGGACGCGACCTGCGCGACCTGCTCCGGCGTGCCGACCGCAGCGACGGGCAGGTTCTGGACCTTTGCCGTGACGCCGGGCCATGCGAAGGCCAGGAGCACGATGCACACTGCGATGGCCGCGAGGACCGCAGTGCGGAGGGCATGGCCCCATGGTGTGTGGGCGCCGGGGGCGGGGCCATCCCGATGCGCAGGGGCGGGTGCTGGGGTGAGCGTTCCGGTGGACATGATCGTCCCTCTCGCTAAAACGAATGCCTGTTCTCTATTGTCCTCCGGTGCCGCAATCCGTCAAGAATGATCATTCGTTTTCTATGGGGTACCGTGGCCTCATGCCGAAAGTGAGCGAGGAGCACCGCGCGGCCATGCGCGAGCGGATCCAGGCGGCGGCCCTCGCCTGCGTCGCGGACAAGGGCTTCTCGAACGTGTCGATGGCGGACATCATCGCCGAGGCTGGTCTCTCTGCCGGCGCGGTGTACGTGTACTACCGCTCCAAAGAGGAACTGGTCGTCGACGTCGGCCGCAGGGTCTTCGGCGAGCGCATGACCGCGCTCGAGCAGCTCGGCGGCCACGACCCCGTTCCCCCTCCCGCCGAGGCCGTCACCGCCCTCATGAGCGGTCTGGCCAGCACCGCCTTCTTCCCGGGGGTCGCCGTCCAGGTGTGGGGAGAGGCCGTGCGGAACGACGAGCTGGGCGCCATTGCCCGGGACATCATCGCCCAGATCCGCGCGCACATCGAGCACTATCTGACGGCGTGGCTCGCCGCCTCCCGTGGCCGGGCGGCCGACGCCGCAGCCTCCGAGGCGCGACGCCTCGCCCCAGCCGTGATGGGATTGATCCAGGGCTTCGCGGTCCAGGCCGCTCTCGGGGGGCCGGGGATCGAGGCGCGGTACGTCGAGTCGGCGCGGGCCCTACTCGCCAGCCTCTGACCGGCGCAGAATGTCCGAGTGGATCCACTCGCAGTGTTCACGCGCCTCATCATGGAGGGCTTCGCCACAGGCAACGACGCGGTGGTCGACGACGTCGTGACGCCGGGCTTCATCGAGCACCAGTACGGCCTCGAGAGCGAGGGTGCGGAGGCGATCGCAAACCTCAAGTCCGCCGTCCGCGGCGTGCGGGCCATGATCCCCGACGTGGCCTACACGATCGATGACCACGTCCTCGACGGGGACACACTGTGGGTTCGCATGACGTCCAGGGGCACCCACTCCGTCCCCGTCATGGGACAGCCGCCCACGGGCCGGGAACTGGTGCTGACGGTCATCGACATCGCGAGGTTCGAGGGCGGCCGCATGGCGGAGCACTGGGGCGTGCCCGACCGCTTCGCGCTCATGTCCCAGGTGGGCGCGTTGCGCCGTCCGACGCCGCCGACGGACGCCTGAGCACGGGGCGATGACTGGCCGGACGGGCCCTCGTCAAGGAGCCACGCGGACCTCCGGCCGATTCGCGCGATCCGCCCTCGTCGGATATGCTGGAGCGGTTGCTTGGCCGGGCGCGAGAGCGAAAGTGATCGTGTTGGGCGGGCGATGTTCGGGCTGTAGCGCAGCTTGGTAGCGCACTTGACTGGGGGTCAAGGGGTCGCAGGTTCAAATCCTGTCAGCCCGACGAACAAGCCCCCGCGAGACGATGTCTTGCCGGGGCTTTTGCGTCCGCGCCCGCCGCGGGCCGGGCCGTTGGGCCCTAGCCTGCCGCGCACCGCTGGGCTTGACTGTGCGGGGGAGCCTCGTGGAGAGGCAGCCCGAAACGGGCCGACGCCGGGGGCGACGACGCCGGCCCCACGACGCCGCTCGCGGAGGTCAAGCAGCTGGCCTCCGGGGACGGTTCCGTGGAGGGGCGGGAGGGCGGATGCCGAGGTCACGCGATCGGCTCAGCGCCCTCGACTCTCTGTTCCTGCGCCCGGAGACCGGAGCCCAGTCGCTGCACGTGGGCACCGTGCTCATCCTCGAAGGACCAGCTCCGAGCCCGGAGCAGTTCCGGCACCACCTCGCGGAGCGGGTCGCCTCCCTGCCGATCCTGGGCCGGCGTGTCCTGCAGATGCCCTTCGGACTCGGTCGTCCGATCTGGGTCGACGCAGAAGGATTCGACGCCTCCGACCATGTGCACCACTCCCGCCTCGACGAGCCGGGCTCGGACGACCAGCTCCGCGCCGCGGCGGCGCGCCTCATGGCTCCCCGGCTCGACCCGTGCCGCCCGCTGTGGGAAGTCTGGCAGGTCGACGGACTCGTGGGCGGGCGATGGGCTGTGGTGGCCAAGGCCCACCACACCATGGTCGACGGCCGGTCCGGCGTGGGCCTCGTGCAGGCGCTCCTGGCCGACGGCCCTGGCAGGGTCCCCGCTGCTGCCCCGGCCGCCCAGCCTCGGCCGAAGCCGTCGACGGTCCAGCTCGCCGTCGACCTCCCCATCTGGGCGGCCGGCCTTGCGCTGCGGACGCTCCGGCTTGCCGTGCGCTCGCTTCTGGCACCCCGCGTAGCGCTGCAGAGGGTGCGGGCCGTCCGATTCGGCCTTGCCCAGGTCATCCGCCCAGACCTTCCGCCGTCGGTCCTGAACGGCCCGCTGGGCACCGAGAGGCTGTGGGGATGGGCGACCGCGGACCTCGCCGCCGTCCAGCGGCGCGCACGCACCGCGGGCTGCACCGTGAACGACGTCTTCCTCGCAGCCTTGGCCGGTGCCTTTCGACGATTCCTGCTGGACCGGGGAGAGGACCTCCGGACGGTGGTGCTCCGGACCATCGTGCCCGTTGCAGGCCCTGACCAACGCCGGGCGGGAGCAGTCCGGAATCTGACCTCGGCGATGTTCGTCGAGCTGCCCGTCCAGCTCACCGACCCTGCGGCCCGGCTCGCCGCCGTCAGAGCGCGGACCGCCGAGCAGAAGGCCCGGGGCGTGGCCGAGGCGACGGCGGCCTTCGTGGCCATGGCAGACCACCTCCCCGCTCCGCTGCTGGCCCGTGCCGGCAGGGCCTACGGTCGGGCCCGGCAGGGCAGGGTCAACGTCGCCGCGACGAATCTCCGCGGCCCCGATCAGGCCCAGTACCTGTCCAACTGCCGCGTCCTCGCCGTCATCCCATGGGTCCCGGTGGCGCTCGACGTCCGCGCCACGGCGGCGATGATCAGCTACGCCGGCGCCCTGACCGTCGCCGTCACCGCCGACGCCGGGGCGCTGCCCGACGCCGACCGACTCGTCAGCGCTGTCGGGGAGGAGCTGGCGCTGCTCTCCGATCGCTGACCCACCCACCCGACCTCCCTGTGACGGGTGCTGCTCAGGCTGTAGGAGCCTCCGCGATTGGCCGCGGCTTGAAACCCTCGGGTGAGCCAGCTTACTATCGATTGAGCGATATGCGAACGTGCGTTTCTAATATCGAACACATCAGCAACCGGCGGCACATCGCCACCCCCACAGAGAAGTGAGGAAGACCGTGCAGTTCCACCATCACGGCTATGTCTCCACGGACCCCAAGGTCCAGCCCGCCGCCGGCGTCGGCCTCAACCGCCCAGAAGAGCTCCCGGACCAGATCGACGTCCTGATCATCGGCACCGGTCCCGCGGGTATGATCACCGCGGCCCAGCTCTCGCAGTTCCCGGACGTGACCACGCGCATCATCGAGCGCCGGCCCGGCCGCCTTGAGATCGGCCAGGCCGACGGCATCCAGGCCCGCAGCGTCGAGACGTTCCAGGCGTTCGGCTTCGCCCCGGAGATCATCGCCGAGGCGTACCACATCACCGAGATGAACTTCTGGAGCCCGGACCCCGAGAACCCGCAGAACATCGTCCGCACCTCCCGCGCGGTCGACGACGAAATGGGCATCAGCGAGTTCCCGCACCTGATCGTCAACCAGGCCCGCGTCCTGGACTACTTCGCCGAGGTCATGAAGAACTCCCCGACCCGGATGACCCCGGACTACGGCTGGGAGTTCGTCGGCCTCGAGATCGGCGAGGGCGAGTACCCGGTGACCGTCCGGATCGTCGGCTCCGGTCCCGACAACCAGGGCCAGGAGCGCACCATCAGCGCCAAGTACGTCGTCGGCTCCGACGGCGCGCGCAGCAAGGTGCGCGACTCGATCGGCTGCGAGATGAGCGGCGACCGTGCCAACCACGCGTGGGGCGTCATGGACGTCCTGGCGAACACGGATTTCCCCGACATCCGCACCAAGTGCGCCATCCAGTCCCACGACGGCGGCAGCATCCTCCACATCCCGCGCGAGGGCGGCTACCTGTTCCGGATGTACGTGGACCTGGGCGTGGTGCCGGACGACGACCACGGCAAGATCCGCCAGACCCCGCTCGAGACCATCATCGAGAAGGCCAACAAGATCCTCCATCCGTACTCCGTGGACGTGAAGAGCGTCGCGTGGAACAGCGTCTACGAGGTGGGCCACCGCGTGACCCACCGTTTCGACGATGTCCCCACCGAGCTGGCCGGCACCCGCACTCCGCGGGTCTTCATCACCGGCGACGCCTGCCACACGCACAGCGCCAAGGCCGGGCAGGGCATGAACGTGTCGATGCAGGACGGCTTCAACATCGGCTGGAAGCTGGGCCACGTCCTCGAAGGCCGCAGCCCCGAGAGCCTCCTCTCGACCTACACCGCCGAGCGTCAGGTCATCGCCCAGAACCTCATCGACTTCGACCGCACCTGGTCCTCCATGATGGCCAAGAAGCCCGAGGAGTTCGAGAACCCCCAGGAGCTCGCGGACTTCTACGTGCGCACCGCGGAGTTCCCCGCAGGGTTCATGACCGAGTACACGCACTCGATGATCGTGGGCGAGGCGAAGCACCAGGCGCTCGCTACCGGCTTCCCCATCGGCAAGCGCTTCAAGTCGGCCAAGGCCGTGCGCATCTCCGACACGAACCCGCTGCACCTCGGCCACCTCGCGGCCGCGGACGGGCGCTGGCGCATCTACGTCTTCGCCGACTCCGCCAAGCCCGGTGCCGAGGATTCGACGCTCGTGAAGTTCGCCGACTGGCTTGCCGCCGACCCCGCCTCGCCGGTGGCCGCGACCCCCGAGGGCCTCGACCGCAACGCGTGGTTCGACGTCAAGGTGGTGTACCAAGCCGACCACCGCTCGTTCGACCTCAACGACGTCCCGGCGGTGTTCAAGCCGCAGGTGGGCCCGTTCCAGCTCAACGACCTCGAGAACGTCTTCGGCACCCTCAAGGACGAGGACATCTTCGAGGAGCGCGGGATCGACCGCGAGGGCGTGGTCGTGGTGGTGCGCCCGGACCAGTACGTGGCCAACGTCCTGCCGCTCTCAGCCACGGACGAGCTCGGGGAGTTCTTCGCCGGCGTCCTAGGAGCCAAGAAGGCGCAGACCGTCTGACAGAACCCCTTCGGTGCGGCGTGGCCCGGGCTGTGCCCGGGCCACGCTGGCCTTCGGCGGCTCTCGTTCCTTCGGCGGGTCTCGTCGAGGAATAGACGCCATCCGAGAAAGGTTGAGGCTTCACGTGAAAGCGTTCGGTTTCCTCTCCTTCGGCCACTACGGCGCGTTCCGCGGATCCGAGACCCGGGGGGCGGCGGACATGATCCGTCAGGCCCTCGACCTCGGTGTCGGCGCAGACGAGCTGGGCGTGAACGGCGCCTACTTCCGCGTCCACCACTTCGCCCCCCAGCAGGCGGCGCCGGTCCCGCTGCTGTCCGCGATCGCAGCCAGGACGAAGCACATCGAGGTCGGCACCGGGGTCATCGACATGCGGTACGAGAACCCCCTCTACCTGGCCGAGGAGCTCGCGGCGCTCGACATCATCAGCGCCGGGCGCATCGCGATCGGCGTGAGCCGAGGGTCGCCCGAGCCCGCCCTCCGCGGCTACGAGGCGTTCGGCTACACCGGATCGACGGACGAGCGTGGCGCCGACCTCGCACGGCGGCACTTCGAGCTGTTCCTCAAGGCCATCGACGGGGAGGGCATCGCCCCTGCCGATCCGCGCCAGGCGCCGGCGGGGACCCTTCTGCCGGTCGAGCCGCACTCGCCCGGCCTCCGCGACCGCATCTGGTGGGGGAGCGGCACCCGCACCACCGCGGAGTGGACCGGGAAGCTGGGACTGAACATGATGAGCTCGACTCTCCTCACGGAGGCCACGGGTGTGCCGTTCCACGAACTCCAGCGCGAGCAGATCGACGCGTACCGGGCGGCGTACAAGGCGGCAGGCCACACGCGGCCACCCCGCGTCTCGGTGAGCCGCAGCATCTTCCCGATCGTGAACTCGAAGGACGCCATGTACTTCGGGATGCGCACTGACGCCGACCAGATCGGGGTGATCGACGGGTTCCAGTCGACGTTCGGCAAGACCTACGCCGCGGAGCCGGACGAGCTCATCGAGCAGCTCAGAGCGGACTCCGCCGTGATGGCTGCGGACACCGTCATGCTCACGGTCCCGAACCAGCTCGGGGTCGACTACAACCTCCACATCCTTCAATCGTTCGCGAAGCACGTCGCTCCCGAACTCGGCTGGAAGCCGAACACGGACGGCCCCGTCCAGGGCGATCCGGTGGACTGACCCTTCCCCTCGCCTCTGGCCGGACGCCTGCGTGCCCGTTAGCGTGACGGGATGGCAGATGTCCTCCTGTTCCACCACGCGCTCGGCCTCACGTCCGGAATCGCATCGTTCGCCGAGACGCTCCTCCGCAACGGCCACACGGTGACCACGCCTGACCTGTTCGAAGGCAGGACATTCGCCACCGTGGAGGAGGGTGTCGCGCACGCCCAGTCCATCGGCATCGGCGAGCTCATCGCCCGGGGCGAGCGGGCGGCGTCGTCCATGCCGGAGAACCTTGTCTACGCTGGATTCTCCCTCGGCGTCCTCCCGGCGCAGAAGCTCGCCCAGACGCGCCCGGGCGCAGCCGGGGCGCTCTTCTTCTACTCGTGCCTGCCGCTCACGGAATTCGGAAGCGCGTGGCCGAAGGGCGTTCCCGTGCAGGTCCACGCCATGGACCATGACCCGGTGTTCATGGAGGAGGGGGATCTCGAGGCCGCGCGGGATCTCGTCTCGCAGGCCGACTCCGGCGAGCTCTTCCTCTACCCCGGCGACGAGCACTACTTCGCCGAGCCGATGCTGCCGAGCTTCCGGCCGGAGCAGGCGGCCCTCCTCGCAGAGAGGGTCCTGGCGTTCCTGGACTCGGTCGGGCTGCCAACGCACTCCTGACGAGGGCCACTTCTTCTGCCCTGTCGCCCACAGTGCCCATGATGACGGAGGTCACAGCGCCGGGGCGGCAGAAGGAATAGACTCGTCTGCTGCGCGGGCAGAGCTGCCCCCGCAGAGAAGAGGGGTCAGGTGCACGAGCGAATCCGCCACGCCGGGATGCTGCAGAAGAGAATGAGTCCGGAGCAGGCGGCGGCCCTGATCAGGCCCGGCATGACCGTGGCGATGAGCGGCTTCACGGGCGCCGGCTACCCGAAGGCCGTGCCCCAGGCGCTCGCGGCCCACATGGAGGCGGCGCACTCGGCCGGGGAGCAGTTCAAGATCAAGGTCCTCACCGGCGCGTCGACGGCCCCGGAGCTCGACGGCGTGCTCGCCAGGGCGGACGGCATGGAGCTTCGGCTTCCGTACATGTCCGACCCGGCGCTGCGGAAGCGGATCAACGACGGCGAGCTGGACTACATGGACATCCACCTGAGCCACGTCGCCCAGCACACGTGGTTCGGCTTCTACGGCGACGTGGATGTCGCTGTCGTCGAGGTGGTCGGCATCCTCGAGGACGGGCGGCTCATCCCGTCCTCCTCGGTGGGCAACAACAAGACCTGGCTCGACATGGCCAGCAGGGTGATCCTCGAGGTCAACTCCCGCCAGCCGGCCGCCATGGAGGGCATGCACGACGTCTACTACGGCACGGCCCTGCCGCCGAACCGCCGGCCGGTCCCGATCCTCGCCCCCGGCGACCGGATCGGCGAGCCGTACCTCCGGGTCGACCCCGAGAAGGTCGTCGCCGTCGTCGAGACCGACGCCCCGGACCGGCTCTCAGGCTTCAGCGCCCCCGACGAGGCGTCCCGCGCCATCGCTGCGCACCTTCTGGACTTCTTCGACCATGAGGTTCGCCGCGGTCGGCTCGGCGAGCGGCTCCTGCCCCTCCAGTCCGGGGTGGGCAACATCGCCAACGCGGTCCTCGCCGGCCTCGCCGAGGGCGGCTACCGGGGCCTGAGCGCCTACACCGAGGTCATCCAGGACGGAATGCTCGGCCTGATCAAGGACGGCACGATCGAGTTCGCGTCCGCCACGTCGTTCTCCCTCAGTGAGGACGGCGTCGCCGACTTCACCGCCAACGTCGACCTCTACCGCGAGCGCATCCTCCTGCGCACGCAGGAGATCTCCAACCACCCGGAGGTGGTCCGGCGGCTGGGGTGCATCGCGCTGAACGGCATGATCGAGGCGGACATCTACGGCAACGTCAACTCGACCCACGTCGCGGGGAGCGCCGTGATGAACGGGATCGGCGGCTCGGGCGACTTCGCGCGCAACGGCTTCCTGAGCGTGTTCATGTCCCCGTCGACGGCGAAGGGCGGGAAGATCTCGGCGATCGTGCCGATGGCCAGCCACGTGGACCACACCGAGCACGACACGATGATCCTCATCACCGAGCAGGGCCTCGCCGACCTGCGCGGCCTCGCACCCAAGCAGCGTGCACGCGCCGTGATCGCCCGGTGTGCCCACCCGGAATACCGCCCCGCCCTCGAGGACTACTTCGAGCGCGCGCTCCGGGACAGCTACGGCAAGCACACGCCACACCTGCTGGGGGAGGCGCTCTCGTGGCACGAGCGGTTCGTCTCCACGGGGGACATGCGCCCGGCGGCGTCCGCCCCCGCTATTTGAGGAACTTGGAGGTCCGCCGGTCCGCCAGCGGCTTGCCGCCCGTCTGGCAGGTTGGACAGTACTGGAGCGCGGAGTCCGAGAAGGAGACCTCGAGGATGGTGTCACCGCACACGGGACAGGGCTCTCCGGCGCGGCGGTGCACCCGCATGGTCCGCCGCTTCTCGTCCTTGAGCTCCTCGGGCGCGTGTCCCATCGCCTCGTCGACCGCGTCGGAGAGGACCCGGCGGAGCGCCTCGTAGAGGCGTTCCGCGGCGGCATCGTCCAGCGTGGAGGCGATCGCGAACGGCGAGAGCTTGGCCGCGTGCAGGATCTCGTCGCTGTAGGCGTTGCCGATCCCCGCAATGGCCTTCTGGCTGCGCAGGAGGCCCTTGATCTGCTGCTTGTGCGAGGCCAGGATCTTCCGGAGGGCCTCGAGGGTGAAGGTGTCCTCGAGCGGCTCCGGGCCGAGCTCGGCGACCGCCGGGACGTCCTCGAGCCGCCGGACGATGTACACGGCGAGCCGCTTCCACGTGCCCGCCTCGGTCAGTTCGATTCCCGTCTCCTCGCGCCCGGCACCGGTGTCCCGGACGAACCCGAAGCGCGCCGCGATGTACCCCTTGCCCCGCGGCATCGTCGGCTCGGGAAGGTGGTCCAGCACGCGTACCCACCCGCTGAGGGAAAGATGGACGACGACGGCGACCGGGCCGGCGTCGTCCTCCCCGCCTCCCGCCGTGCCCGGGCCTGGCGCGGTGAGCACGACGAGGAGCTTGCCGCGCCGCGCAACGCCCTCGACACGCCGGCCGAGGAGGGAGTCGTACGGCGGGTCGGCCGTCTTGAGGGCGTTGACCGAGCCGATGGAGACGTGTTCGATCACCGACCCGGCAAGGCGCTCGTCGAGCGCAGCTGCCAGCGCTGTGACTTCGGGGAGTTCCGGCACGGTGCCTCCTGGTGCCCGGGGGTGGGGGACCCCTCCATGGTGGCAGGAAAACGCCACGGGGCAGGGGAACACTGTGCCTATACTTTCAGCGACACCGCACCCAGGGGCTCCGGCAGCGGGGCCCGACGCCGACGAAAGGGCTCCTCATGAGCAACGTCCCCTCTGAGCTGTCGTACACCGCCGAGCACGAGTGGATCTCGATGGAACCCGGCGACGGGGTGGTGCGCATCGGCATCACCGACTTCGCCCAGGACGCCCTCGGGGACGTGGTCTACGTCCAGATGCCCGAGGTGGGCACCGAGGTGAGCGCCAACGCCGTGGTGGGCGAGGTCGAGTCGACCAAGAGCGTCAGCGACATCTATGCCCCCGTCTCCGGCAAGGTCGTGGCCCGCAACGAGGCGCTCGACGGCGATCCCGCCCTCGTGAACTCGGATCCCTACGGCGAGGGCTGGCTCATCGAGGTGCAGCTTTCGGACGACTCCGAGACCGACAAGCTGCTCAGTGCCGCCCAGTACGAACAGCAGGTAGGGTAGTTTTCTGAATCCGGGACGAGCGAGGAGGAATCGATGGTGAGCGACGAGCGTCGAGACATCGGCGCCGACGAGGCAACGCAGCGACAGGAAGCGGCGAACGAGACGACGTCGATCCAGCTTCCACCCATCTCGGGGGAGCCGACGATGGCGCCTGCGCTGAGCTCCGAGGAGGCAGGTGCTGTTGCGGCACTGCCCTTCGGCTCCGCTCTCCTCGTTGCCCACAGCGGCCCCAACGCCGGCGCCCGGTTCCTCCTCGACTCCGATGTCACGACGGTGGGGCGCCACCCGGACGCGGACATCTTCCTCGACGACGTCACGGTGTCCCGCCGCCATGCGGAGTTCCGGAGGGTCGGGCGCGGGTTCGAGGTCGTGGACGCCGGCAGCCTCAACGGGACCTACGTCAACCATGACCGTGTCGACCAGGTGACGCTGCGCAACGGGTCGGAAGTGCAGATCGGCAAGTTCCGGCTCACGTTCTATCTCAGCCCCGCACAGAACCCGGTGCGGCCAACCGCCTAAGGGGGCGGAGCATGGCAGCTGCGCAGACCGAGCGGAGGAGCTCGGGCGCCCTCAACATCGGCGAGGTCCTGGCCACCCTGGCGGAGGAGTTCCCGTCGATGACGGCGTCCAAGATCCGCTTCCTCGAGGACAAGGGGCTCATCGCCCCGCACCGCACGCCCGCCGGGTACCGGCAGTATAGCCAGGGCGATGTCGAACGGCTGCGCTTCGTGCTGGCGCTCCAGCGTGACCAGTACCTCCCGCTGAAGGTCATCAAGGACTACCTCGATGCGATCGACCGCGGCGAACGGCCGGAGGGCCTGCCGCCGGGGGTGAGCGTGGCGCCGCGTGCGGTCTCGGAGGAGCTCTCCGCGCACCTGAGCACGACGCGTCCGCGCTCCCTGTCCGAGGCGCAGCTGCGGGCAGAGTCAGGAGCCAGCGTGGCCCTCGTCGAGGCGATGGTCAGCTATGGCCTCGTGGAGTCCGCCAACGGCCGCTTCGACGAGCACGCGCTCCAGGTGGCCCGCGCGTGCGTCGCGCTCGAGGACCACGGTCTCGAGCCGCGCCACCTGCGGCCGTTCCAGGCCTCGGCTGAGCGCGAGGTGGGACTCATCGAGCGTGTCGTGGCGCCGATGGCCTCGCGCCGGGACACCGATGCGCGGGCGAGGGCGGCCGAGGAGGCCCGCGAGCTCAGCGAAGTGTTCCTCACCCTGCACCGCGCCCTCGTGCACGGGCTCATCACGAGGATGGATGGCTGATGATCGAAGTCGAAGTCGTGGGAGTGCGCATCGAACTCCCCTCCAACCAGCCCCTCGTGCTCCTGAAGGAAGCCCACGGGGAACGCCACCTGCCCATCTGGATCGGCACGGCGGAGGCCAGCGCCATCGCCCTCGCGCAGCAGCACGTCGTCCCCCCGCGCCCGCTGACCCATGACCTCCTCGTCAACGTGGTCCACGGGCTCGGCCGGCAGGTGGTCAGTGCGACGATCGTCGCGGTCGAGGACAGCGTCTTCTACGCCCAGCTGGGGTTCGACGACGGGACGACCATCGAGTCCCGCGCCTCCGACGCCCTCGCCGTCGCGCTCCGGGTGAACTGCAGGATCTGGTGCGCCGACGCGGTCCTCGAGGAGGCGGGGGTCCAGCTCGCCGAAGGCAGCGAGGAGGGAACCGAAGACGCTGCGCCGACCGTTGAGGAGGAGAGCGAGCTGCGCCGCTTCCGCGAGTTCCTCGCCGATGTCGAGCCGGAGGACTTCGACGAATGACCCCTCTCCGCTCCCTCCCCGGGGCGGAGACCCCGACACGCCTCGGCCCGTGAGCCAGATGTCTTTGCTTTCGTCCCGGCGCAGTTCTAACGTCGGTAGAGACAGGTTCCCATTGCATCCCGGGCGGCCAGAGGCGACACTGGAGACTGCACTCCGACTGTAATTACAGTAGTGCGCTTTATGACGATCCCCTCGGTATGGCGATTCCCCAGGGGAGCCGTGAAGGAGGGTTTTGTGAGTCCCAAGGGAGAGCACGGAGAGCTCGGGCAGCTACACGCCCCGGGCGCGGACGTGCCGGTTGGCACGCAGGGTCTCCTCTTCGACGATGACCTGCCCGAGCTTGACGAAGAGGCGGGCTACCGCGGCCCCACGGCATGCAAGGCAGCCGGCATCACCTACCGGCAGCTGGACTACTGGGCGCGGACGGGTCTCGTCGAGCCGACCGTCCGTGGGGCCGCGGGGAGCGGCTCCCAGCGGCTGTACGGCTTCCGCGACATCCTCGTCCTCAAGGTGGTCAAGCGCCTCCTCGACACGGGAGTGTCGCTCCAGCAGATCCGCTCCGCCGTCGGCCACCTGCGGGAGCGGGGCGTCGAGGACCTCGCGCAGATCACGCTCATGAGCGATGGCGCCTCGGTGTACGAATGCACCTCCGCCGACGAGGTCATCGATCTGGTCCAGGGCGGCCAGGGCGTCTTCGGCATCGCCGTGGGCCGCGTGTGGCGCGAGGTCGAGGGGAGCCTTGCGGAACTTCCGAGTGAGCACGCTGCTGACCAGACGTTTCCCGGCGATGAACTGAGCAAGCGCCGCGCGGCGCGCAAGACCGGCTGAACCAACGCTTTGACGCGCGACGCCGAAGGGTCGCCTCCCGCGGGAGGCGACCCTTCGGCGTCGTACGCGTTGGGGGGGCAACAGGCCCCTGCGCGCCGTGGAAACTAGCGCATCGCCGCCCGCGGGCGGAGCTCCCGGCTGGGGGAGAGGATCGAGGTGAGCAGCTCGTCGTAGATGGCCGCCGTGCCCCGGGCCGCTTCCCCCGGCCAGTGGTGAACGGCGTGAGCGGCCCCCTGGATCTGCTGCCAGTTGGCGAGCTCGGGGACGTGCGGGCTCAGGAGCAGCGGCCCGAACATCTGCCTCATCTCCTCGAGCCGGTAGCCGTGCTCAGTGGAGGATGGGCGCACACGGTTGGCGACGATCCCGGCCGGCGAGAGCCGCGGCGCGTACTCCTGCTTGAAGACCTGGATGGCGCGCAGGGTGCGCTCCGTCCCGGCGACCGAGAACAGGCCGGGCTCGGCGACGAGGAGCACGCGGTTGCTCGCCGACCACGCCATGCGGGTCAGGCCGTTGAGCGACGGCGGGCAGTCCACGAGGACCAGTCCGTAGCCCTCGACCCCGTTCAGGACCATGTCGAGCCGGCGCAGGTCCCGGCGCCCGAGGTCGGGACGGTCGTAGACGGAGCTGAGCGAGCCGCCGTACGCGACGTCGAGCACGCGGTTCTGGCGGCCGGCCAGGGCGGCCGCGCGCCGGACCCAGGCGCTCGCGACGACGTTGTCCTCGAGGAAGGCCCTCCGCGGCGACTTCAGCATCCTGCCGATCTCGAGCTTGCCGTCGGCCGCGACTCCCAGCGCGGTGGAGGCATCAGCATGCGGGTCCAGATCCACCACGAGGGTGGGGATGCCGGCCGCGAGCGCCGCCGAGGCGAGCCCTGTCGTCACCGAGGTCTTCCCGACTCCGCCCTTGAGGCTGCTGATGCTGACTACTTGCACTGGAGGATCCACTACCTTTTCGCTCGCCGACTCCCCATCATCTTAGTGGGACCGCTCCGGGCTTTCGGGCCGTCCCACACCATGAGATATGACGTAGCGTGATTCAGGGCACAGAACGTTGTCCTGATACTTTGACCGCATAGACACTAGGCACCACCTAGACCAGTCCTGCGTTGCGACAACAGGAGTCCCATGTTCTCCAAAATTCTGGTAGCGAACCGCGGTGAAATCGCCATCCGCGCGTTCCGTGCCGGCTACGAGCTCGGTGCCAAGACAGTTGCGGTATTCCCCCACGAGGACCGCAACTCCATCCACCGCCAGAAGGCGGACGAGGCCTACCTCATCGGTGAGGAAGGCCATCCAGTCCGTGCGTACCTCGATGTCAACGAGATCGTCCGCGTGGCCAAGGAGGCAGGCGCGGACGCCATCTACCCCGGCTACGGCTTCCTCTCGGAGAACCCCGAGCTCGCCCGCGCAGCCGAGGGCGCTGGAATCACGTTCGTCGGCCCGCCGGCCGAGGTCCTCGAGCTCGCGGGCCACAAGGTCCACGCCCTGGAGGCGGCCCGCAAGGCCGGCATCCCGGTGCTGCGGTCCTCGAAGCCGAGCTCGGACGCCGAGGTCCTGCTGAAGGAGGCCGACGAGATCGGCTTCCCGATCTTCGTCAAGGCCGTCGCGGGCGGCGGCGGCCGAGGCATGCGCCGCGTCGACACGCGGGAGGCCCTGCCCGAATCGCTCAACGCGGCGATGCGTGAGGCGGACGCCGCGTTCGGCGACCCGACGGTGTTCCTGGAGCAGGCCGTCCTGCGCCCGCGGCACATCGAGGTGCAGGTGCTGGCCGACGCCGAGGGCAACGTGGTGCACCTGTTCGAGCGCGACTGCTCGCTCCAGCGCCGCCACCAGAAGGTCATCGAGATCGCCCCGGCACCCCAGCTGGACGAGTCGATCCGCCAGGCGCTCTACGCGGACGCCATCAAGTTCGCCAAGGCCCTCGGCTACGTCAACGCGGGCACGGTCGAGTTCCTCGTCGACACCGTGGGCGAGCGCGCGGGCCAGCACGTGTTCATCGAGATGAACCCGCGCATCCAGGTCGAGCACACCGTCACCGAAGAAGTCACCGACGTCGACCTCGTCCAGGCGCAGCTCCGCATCGCGTCCGGGGAGACGCTCGAGGACCTCGGGCTGACCCAGGACAAGATCCACCTCAAGGGCGCCGCCCTCCAGTGCCGCATCACCACCGAGGATCCGGCCAACGGCTTCCGCCCCGACGTCGGCAAGATCACCGGCTACCGCTCCGCGGGCGGGGCCGGCGTGCGCCTCGACGGCGGCACCATCTACCAGGGCGCCGAGATCAGCCCGCACTTCGACTCGATGCTCGTCAAGCTCACCTGCCGCGGCCGTGACTACGCCACCGCCGTCAAGCGCGCCCGCCGGGCTCTGGCAGAGTTCCGCATCCGCGGCGTCTCCACCAACATCCCGTTCCTCCAGGCGGTCCTCGACGACGACGACTTCGTGGCCGGCAACGTCGCGACGTCGTTCATCGACGAGCGCCCCGAGCTGCTGAAGGCGCGTTCCTCCGCGGACCGCGGCACCAAGCTGCTCACCTGGCTCGCTGACGTCACGGTCAACAAGCCCAATGGCGAGTCCCGTGTCCTCGCAGATCCGCGGGACAAGCTCCCCAAGGTGAACCTGGCCGACGCACCGGCCGGCTCCCGGCAGCGGCTCCTCGAGCTCGGCCCCGAGGGCTTCGCCAATGCACTGCGCGAGCAGAACGCCGTCGCCGTCACCGACACGACGTTCCGCGACGCCCACCAGTCGCTCCTGGCCACCCGCGTCCGCACCCGTGACCTCGTGGCCGCAGGCCCGGCCGTCTCGGTGCTCACCCCGCAGCTCCTCTCGGTCGAGGCCTGGGGCGGGGCGACCTACGACGTCGCGCTCCGCTTCCTCGGCGAGGACCCCTGGCAGCGCCTCGCCTCGCTGCGCGCGGCGATCCCGAACATCTGCATCCAGATGCTCCTGCGCGGCCGCAACACGGTCGGGTACACCCCGTACCCCGAGGAGGTCACGGTTGCCTTCGTCAAGGAGGCCGCCGCGAGCGGCATCGACATCTTCAGGATCTTCGATGCGCTCAACGACGTGAACCAGATGGCCCCCGCGATCAAGGCCGTCCGCGACACCGGAACCGCGGTGGCCGAGGTCGTCCTGTGCTACACGGGCGACCTGCTCGACCCGGCCGAGGACCTCTACACGCTCGAGTACTACCTCGACCTCGCGCAGAAGATCGTCGACGCCGGCGCGCACATCATCGCGATCAAGGACATGGCCGGGCTCCTGCGCCCTGCCGCGGCAGCGAAGCTCGTGACCGCCCTGCGCGAGCGGTTCGACCTGCCGGTCCACCTGCACACGCACGACACGGCCGGCGGCCAGCTCGCCACGCTGCTCGCGGCGGTCGAGGCCGGGGTCGACGCCGTCGACGTCGCCTCGGCGCCGCTCGCCGGCACGACGAGCCAGCCTTCGGCCTCGGCGCTGGTGGCGGCCCTCGCGCACACCCCGCGCGACACGGGCATCTCGCTCGCCAATGTCGACGCTCTCGAGCCGTACTGGGAGGCCGTGCGCCGCGTGTACGCGCCGTTCGAGTCCGGACTCCCGGGCCCGACCGGCCGCGTGTACCAGCACGAGATCCCCGGCGGCCAGCTCTCGAACCTCCGCCAGCAGGCCATGGCCCTCGGCCTGGCCGAGCGATTCGAGGCCATCGAGGACATGTACTCGGCTGCCGACAAGATCCTGGGCCGGCTGGTCAAGGTCACGCCGTCCTCCAAGGTCGTGGGCGACCTCGCGCTCCACCTCGTGGGCCTCGGCGCCGACCCGGAGGACTTCCGCGAGAACCCGCAGAAGTACGACATCCCGGATTCGGTCATCGGGTTCCTCAGCGGCGAGCTCGGCGACCCGCCGGGGGG
Source organism: Sinomonas flava (assembly GCF_039531875.1). Lineage (NCBI taxonomy): Bacteria > Bacillati > Actinomycetota > Actinomycetes > Micrococcales > Micrococcaceae > Sinomonas > Sinomonas flava. The sequence continues at coordinate 63,970 of NZ_BAAAQW010000002.1, forward strand.
CTGGCCCGAGCCGTTCCGCACGAAGGCGCTCCAGGGCCGCACGGTGAAGGTGCGCGAGGAGACCCTTAGCGAGCAGGACTCCGCGGCCCTCGCAGGCGACTCGGCCTCGCGCCGGGCGACGCTCAACCGGCTGCTGTTCCCCGGCCCGACCAAGGAGTACCTGTCGAACCGTGAAGCGTACGGCAACCTCGCCGTCCTCGACACGCGCGACTACCTCTACGGGCTGCAGCGCGGCCGCGAGCACGTGATCGAGCTCGAGAAGGGGGTGCGCCTCATCGCCCAGCTCGAGGCCATCTCCGAGCCGGACGAGAAGGGCATGCGCACGGTCATCGCCACGCTCAACGGCCAGTCGCGGCCCGTCGCGGTGCGCGACCGCTCCGTCCAGAGCAACGTCAAGCAGGCCGAGAAGGCGGACTCGACCAACCCGGGCCACGTGGCCGCGCCGTTCGCCGGCGCAGTGACGGTGACGGCGAAGGAAGGCGACATCGTCCAGGCCGGCGATTCGGTCGCGACGATCGAGGCCATGAAGATGGAGGCCTCGATCACGACGCCGGTCGCCGGCAAGGTGGCTCGCGTCGTCGTCGGCGGTGTCGAGCCGGTGCAGGGCGGGGACCTCCTCCTCGTCGTCGGCGCCGAGTAGTACAGGAGAAGGGCGGCGCTGGGCGCCGCTGGACGGAACCGCGGACCGGGCCCCTGGGGCCCGGTCCGCTTCCTGTTCCTGCCCTGAGGCTAGACTGGGGCGCGTTCCGAGCGCGGGCGGCGCTGCCGCCTGCCCAGCCACGAGTCGAACGGGAGCCCATGACCGAGCCGAGCAAGCCCCAGACGGCCGAGCGCGCCGAGACGCCCGCCGAGGACGACGCCCAGCCCAGCACAGGCGCGCCCACCGCTGACGCCCGCCCCACCGCCGACGCCCAGCCCACGCCGGACGATGATTCGATGCGCGGGGGAGAGCCCGCCCCTGTGGATGTCGTGACGGTGGCGGACGCCCAGGACAGGACGAGCGCGGAGTCGCTCACGGCGCTCACCGCCCTGACGACGGCACCGGCCGCGGTCGCCGTCCCGCCCGTGCCCACGCAGCCGCCGGGCCAGCGCGACGACCAGGAACGGGCGACGGCGACCGCGGCCTGGCTCGCGGAGCACCCGCTCGTCACCGCGGGCCCTGCTCCCGCTGCGCCTGAGGACCTCGCCCCCGGCTTCGTGCCCACCGGCAGCCAGGACGAGGCCGCCGAACCCGAACAGCCTGCACAGGTGAGCGAGCGGCGCGCCCGGGCGGAAGGGCCGGAGCTGGCCACGTCGCTCACATCGGACCGGCTCGTGACCAGGACCGCTGCCCCTCCGGCGTCGGGGTGGCGGCGGTGGCTGTACTACGCGACGCTCGGCTCCGTGAACGTGGGCGACTCGGACGCCGTCCGGCTCCAGCGCGCCCTCGAACGCCGGATCGCTGTCCGGCTCGGCGACGAGACCCGGTACGTGCCGATCCTGTCGCGGAAGGGCGGCGTGGGGAAGACAACCGTCACGACGCTCCTCGGGATGGCCCTCGCGGACCTCCGCGAGGATCGCGTGATCGCGATGGACGCGAACCCGGATCGGGGCACCCTCTCGGACCGCAACCCCGGCCGCGCCACCCACACGGCGCGCCAGCTCGTGAAGGACCGCTTCGAGGTGAACTCGTTCACGCAGCTCTCGACCTACACCGCCCGTGAGGGCTCACGGCTCGACGTCCTCGCCTCCGATTCAGACCCGATGGTCGCGCATGCCTTCAACGACGCCGACTACCGGGCGGTGACGGACATCCTGGGCCGCTACTACTCGATCGTGCTGACGGATTCGGGCACGGGCATGGTGCATTCGGTCATGCAGGGGACCCTCGAGAAGGCCGACGCCGTCGTGCTGGTCTCCGGGGGCAGCGTCGATGAGGCGAGGCTCGCCTCGGAGACGCTCTCGTGGCTCGAGGCACATGGCCGGGACGATCTCGTGCAGAAGGCGATCGTCGTCGTGAACATGTCCGCGGGGGACGGGACGCGCGTCAACGTCGACGAGATCGAGGACCACTTCCGCACGCGGGTCAGGGATGTGGTGCGGATCCCGCACGACCGGCACCTCGCCGAGGGGTCGCAGGTCGACTTCGCCAAGCTCCGGCCAGCCACCCGCGAGGCCGCCGTGGAGCTCGCGGCGCTCGTCGTCGAACGGCTCGCCGCCGAGTAGCCGGGGCTGCGCGGCGGCGGGGGCAGCTCAGACGGTGGTGGGCTTGGGCGCGGAGTAGATCTCCTCGACGTACTGGCCGAAGTCCTCCATGACCTGGGCTCGCTTGACCTTGAGCGACGGCGTGAGGTGGCCGGAGTCCTCGGTGAAGTCCGTCGGCACGACGCGGAACGACTTGATCGCCTCGGCCTTCGACACGCTCGCGTTCGCCCGGTCGATCACGGACTGCACGTGTGCGAGGACGGCGGGATGGGTCGACGCCTCGACGATCGAGAGGCCGGCAGGCTGCCCGTTGCGCTCGAGCCAGCCGGGGAGGGCATCCGCATCGAGCGTCACGAGTGCGCCGATGAACGGTCGATTGTCGCCCACCACGACGACCTGTGAGACGACGGCGTCCGCGCGGATCTGGTCCTCGAGGTGCGCCGGCGCGACGTTCTTGCCGCCAGCGGTCACGATGATGTCCTTCTTGCGGCCTGTGATGCGGAGGTAGCCGTCGCCGTCGAGCTCGCCGATGTCCCCCGTGCGGAACCAGCCGTCGGTGAAGGTCTGCGCATGGAGCTGGGGGAGATTGTGGTACCCCCGCATGACGCAGACACCCTTGGCGAGGATCTCGCCGTCGTCGGCGATCCGCACGGCGTTGCCGGGCAGCGGGGCGCCCACGGTTCCGATCTTGATGAGTCCGGGCGTGTTGACCGTGATTGGGGCAGTGGTCTCGGTGAGGCCGTAGCCCTCGAGGACCGTGAGCCCGATCCCGTGGAAGAAGTGGCCGAGCCGCTCGCCGAGCGGGCCGCCGCCGGAGACGGCGTACCTGATGTGGCCGCCCATGGCGGCGCGCAGCTTCCGGTAGACCAGCAGGTCGAAGGCCGCGTGCTGCAGCCTCAGGCCGAGCGAGGGCCTGCCGTTGTCGGCGTGGGCCTTGGACCAGGCGATCGCGGTGTCGGCCGCCCGGTGGAAGATCTTGCCCTTCCCGCCGTCCTCGGCTTTGGTCAGCGCCGAGTTGTAGACCCGTTCGAAGACGCGCGGGACCGCGAGGATGAACGTCGGCTCGAAGCTCTGGAGGTCGGCCAGGAGGTTCTTGATGTCCGGCGTGTGGGCCACCTTGCACCCGGCCGCGACGCTGAGCACGGAGATGAACCGGGCGAAGACGTGGGCCAGGGGCAGGAACATGATCGTCCTGGCGCCGGGCTGCTGGACCACCTCCGAGAGCGCCGCGGCCGAGTTCTCGGACAGCGCCACGAAGTTGCCGTGGGTCAGCTCGCAGCCCTTCGGCTTGCCGAGGGTCCCCGACGTGTAGATGATCGTCGCAAGGCTGTCCAGCGTCGCCGCGCTGCGGCGCGCCTCGAGTTCGTCGTCCGAGACCTTGGCCCCCGCGGCCCTCAGGGCGTCGAGGCTTGCCGGAGTCAGCTGCCACACGTGGCGGACTGCGTCCAGCCCCTCGGATTCGACGGCCTGCCGGATGGCGTCCTCGTGGTGCGCGGTTTCCCCGAAGGCGGCGACTGCCGCTGAATCGCCGAGGTTCCATGCGATCTGCGTGGGCGAGGACGTCTCGTAGATCGGGACCGACACTGCGCCTGCGAACCAGATGGCGAAGTCGACGAGCGACCACTCGTAGCAGGTGCGCGCCAGGATGCCGACCCGGTCTCCGGGCCCGATCCCCTCGGCGATGAGGCCCTTGGCAATCCGGGACACGTCCTCGCGGAATTCACGGGCCGTGATGTCCTGCCACACCCCCTGCGCGTCCCGCGTCGCGAAGAGCGGCGGGTTGGCGGGCTTCTCGGCCTGCTCGACCACGAAGTCGGTGATGTTGGCGGCAACGGGCTGGGGGATGAGGGGAGCTACGGTCTTCTCGCGCACGATTTCTCCTTTGTGTCTCCCGGTGCGTGGGAGATGGCTTAACCATATCCAAGGCCCTCAGACGGGTTGTGCCGTGGATCACGGTGGTTTGCTACTGGCGAGTAACTTTAGTCGGGGACGACCCTTCGCGCCACTACAATGGCGGTCGTGCCCAGACCCCGCTTCGCCCCGACCTTCCGACCGCACGACCCTCGGCTGAGGCGGCGGGGCCTCGCCATCGGGATCGACATCGGAGGGACCAAGGTCGCCGCCGGGGTGGTCGATGCCGAGGGGCACGTGCTGAGCCGGGCGCGTCGGGCCACCCCCGGTTCCCAGCCCCGGGAAGTCGAGCGGGTCATCGCCGAGCTCGTGGACGAGCTGAGCGCGGACCACCGCATCTCATCGGTCGGAATCGGCGCCGCCGGGTGGATGGACCTCGGCGGGGGGACTGTCCTCTTCAGCCCTCACCTCGCGTGGCGCAACGAGCCGCTGCGCGACAACCTCGAGAACCTCCTGCGCCGCCGGGTCCACCTCGCCAACGACGCCGACGCCGCCGCCTGGGCGGAATGGCGCTTCGGGGCCGGCCGGCACGAGAGCCACCTCGTGTGCATCACGCTCGGGACCGGGATCGGCGGCGCCATGGTGCTTGCCGGGCGCCTCGAACGCGGCCGCTACGGGGTCGCCGGCGAGTACGGCCACCAGATCATCGTTCCCGGAGGCCACCGCTGCGAGTGCGGCAACCGCGGGTGCTGGGAGCAGTATGCCTCCGGGAATGCCCTGGGCCGCGAGGCGCGTGAGCTCGCACGCGCGAACTCCCCGGTCGCGCAGGAGCTCCTGCGCGCCGTCGGAGGAGTCCCCGATGCCATCACGGGGGCGGTGGTCACTCAGCTCGCGCGCGAGGGCGACGCCGCCTCCCGGGAACTGCTCGAGGATGTGGGGGAGTGGCTCGGGCTCGGACTCGCGAACCTCGCTGCCGCCCTCGACCCGGGCACCTTCGTGATCGGCGGGGGCCTGTGCGACGCGGGTGAGCTGCTTCTCGCACCGGCCCGGCGCGCGTTCGCCCGCAACCTCACCGGTCGTGGGTTCAGGCCCCCCGCGCGGATCGAGCGGGCCGCCCTCGGCCCGGAGGCGGGACTCATCGGCGCCGCGGACCTCTCACGGGTGAACCTCCGCTCCCACGGCGGGGTGCGCTGAAGCCGCGCCTCAGACGCGCGCCCCGTCGTCGCCGTCGTCCTCCTTGTGCCGCGGCAGCCGCATGATGAGCACGCCGACCCCGGCCACGAACGCCGCGATGAGCAGCGCGATCACGAACCCGGGCACGGCGCGCCACACGAGCGCGAACACGAGGAGGGCGAGCGGGCCGCCGAGCGCACCGCACCAGGCGAGCACGACGGCGGGATCGGCCCCGGCGAGGATGGGCTTCGGTTCCTCCGGTACGAAGTCGCCCACCACGTGCTCGTCCGGTTCCTCGCCGACGGGACCCCGGCCGAGCCGGTGCACCGCGGAAGGCCGCGAGAGCCCGAGCGGATCGAAGTCGCTGAACTGGGCGGGATCCGGGGCGTTGCCGGCGCGGCCTGCCTCGAGCCCTGCCTCGGCCGCCGCGGCCCGCTCGGCAGCAGAGGGCTCCGCGGGTGCGGGACCGTCGGCCTCGAGGCCGGTCTCCCCTCCGCGAAGGCGCGCCACGAGGTCACGCCACGCGTCGTCGTCGGCGGCGTGGTCGGCTCTGTCGGGATCCGGGCGGCCGTTCACGCGCTGCTCCCCGCCGCGTCGGCGTGTCCCGTCGGCGCGGAGAGCCCGGCGACCTCGCGGATGAAGTCGACCGAGCGCCTGAAGACTGTAGGGGCGTCATTGTCGAGCGTCGCCACGTGGTAGCTGTCCCGGAGCCGGACAATGCGGATGTCGTCGCCGCCGTACAGGCGGGCGATCGCGGCGACGCTGCGTTCGCTCGTCACGACGCGGTCGACCGTGGAACGGAAGACGAGCAGGGGAGCGCTGGCGCTCGGAAGCGAGGCCACGGTGTCCCTGAACATCAGCTTCATCTGGTGCGCAGCCCGCACGGGAAGGCGGGCGTAGGCGCCCTCGTCCGCCCCGGCGAGCTTGATGTCGTTGGCGATCCCCGGCACCGAGCGCAGCGCGTGCTGGAGCAGCACCGAGACGTACGACCGGGGGTCGTCGACCACGAGCGCGGGGTTGACCACGACGGCGCCCCCGACCTTCTGGCGCGCGGCGAGGCGGAGCGCGAGCGCGCCGCCCATGGACAGCCCGGCGGCGATCACGGTCGAGCAGTCCTGGGCGAGTTCGTGGTACGCCGCTTCGTAGGCCTCGTACCACTCGCCCCAGGACCGGGTGGCGAGATCCTGCCACGACGTTCCATGGCCGGGCAGGAGCGGCGCGGCGACGCGGAAGCCCGCTTCCTGCAGGGCGTCGGCCCACGGCGCGACGCCGGCGAGGCTGCCGCCGAACCCGTGGCTGAGCGCGACCCCGATGGGGCGCGAGGGGCTGTCCATGCCATGCATTATGCCCCGATCACCGCCGGCGCCTCCCGTGGGGCGAGCCCGCGCACGTCAGAAGAGACCATGGGTCCATCGTGACACTCCGAGTGTGCGGGTGCACGCGCTCCCGTGACACTACAGTGAGAGCAGCACCGGCCCACAGCGGAAGGCCCATCCTTGGTCTACTGGATCCTGAAGCGGATCTTCATCGGTCCGATCGTCAAGCTGCTCTTCCGTCCCTGGATCAAGGGACTGGCGAACGTCCCCGGCGAGGGGGCCGCCATCCTGGCCTCCAACCACCTCTCGTTCTCCGACTCGATCTTCCTGCCGGTCATGGTCCATCGCCCCGTGGTGTTCCTCGCCAAGCAGGAGTACTTCACCGGCACCGGACTCAAGGGGCGGCTCACGGCGCTGTTCTTCCGGGCGACGAACCAGCTGCCGATGAACCGCTCGGGCGGCGAGGCCTCCACCGCCTCGCTCGACGCCGGGGGCGGCGTGCTGCGCTCGGGCGGGCTCCTCGGCATCTACCCCGAGGGCACCCGGAGCCCGGACGGAAGGCTCTACCGGGGAAAGGTGGGCGTGGCGCGGCTCGCGCTGACGGCCCGTGTCCCCGTGGTCCCGGTGGCCATGATCGGCACCGAGAAGGTCCAGCCGATCGGGCAGCGCTTCCCGTCGATCCGCCGGGTCGGGATCGTGATCGGCCGCCCGCTCGACTTCTCGGAGTTCTACGACAGGGCCGAGGACCGCGGCGTGCAGCGCGAGGTCACGGACCGGATCATGCGCCACATCCAGCAGCTCTCGGCGCAGGATTACGCGGACGTCTACGCCGCCGTCGTGAAGGCCCAGTTGGCCGAGCAGGCGTCGCATGCGAAGCGCCGCACCAGGGGAACCCACGACGCATAGGCGTCAGGCGCGACGCATAGGGTCCAGGACAGTGCCGCGATTCGCGGTGGGACTAACCTTGGATCGTGACTGATCTCTCCGTATCGCCCGCGGCCCGCTTCACCAGCACAGCGCAGAGCGGCGCAGCCGACTACCCCGGCCTCGACAACTGGCGTTCCCTGCCGATCTCCCAGCAGCCCACATGGGCGGACCCCGGGGCCTTCGACCGCGCGGTCGCCGAACTGTCGATCCTCCCGCCGCTCGTGTTCGCCGGCGAGGTCGACGTCCTCCGGGAGCGGCTCGCGGCCGCCGCCGAGGGGCGTGCGTTCCTGCTCCAGGGCGGCGACTGCGCCGAGACGTTCGGGGCGGCGACTGCCGACAAGATCAGCGCCCGCGTGCGCACCATCCTCCAGATGGCCGTGGTCCTGACGTACGGCGCACAGCTTCCGGTCATCAAGATGGGGCGCATGGCCGGGCAGTTCGCCAAGCCCCGCTCGTCCAACGATGAGACGCGTGACGGCGTGACCCTGCCCGCCTACCGGGGTGACATCGTCAACGGCTACGACTTCACTCCGGAGTCCCGGGCCCACGACGCGAACCGCATGCTCCGCGCCTACCACACTTCGGCCTCGACCCTGAACCTCATCCGGGCCTTCACACAGGGCGGCTTCGCGGACCTGCGCCTCGTGCACATGTGGAACAAGGGCTTCACCGAGAACCCCGCCCACGCCCGCTACGAGTCGCTCGCCCGCGAGATCGACCGGGCGATCAAGTTCATGGACTCCTGCGGCGCGGACTTCGAGGCACTCAAGCGGGTCGAGTTCTTCGCGAGCCACGAGGCGCTCCTGCTGGACTACGAGCGGCCGCTCACGCGCATTGACTCGCGCACGGGCCTGCCCTACGACACCTCCGCCCACTTCCTCTGGATCGGCGAGCGAACGCGCGAGCTCGACCATGCGCACGTGGACTTCCTCTCGCGGGTCCGCAACCCGATCGGGGTCAAGCTCGGCCCGTCGACCACCGGCGACGACGCCCTGCGCCTCATCGACCGCCTCGACCCCGAGCGCGAGCCCGGCCGGCTGACGTTCATCACGCGCATGGGTGCGAAGAACATCCGCGAGAAGCTTCCGCCCGTGATCGAGAAGGTCACCGCCTCGGGCGCGCGGGTCCTCTGGGTCACCGACCCGATGCACGGCAACACGGTCACCAGCCAGAATGGCTACAAGACGCGCCGCTTCGACGACGTCGTGGACGAAGTCCGCGGCTTCTTCGAGGTGCACGAGGCCCTTGGCACGATCCCTGGCGGCCTGCACATGGAGATGACGGGCGACGACGTGGCCGAGTGCCTGGGCGGCTCCGATCCGATCGACGAGGACGCGTTCGCCGACCGCTACGAGTCGGTGTGCGACCCGCGCCTGAACCACATGCAGTCGCTCGAGATGGCCTTCCTCGTGGCGAGCGCCCTCTCCAAGAGGGCCTGAGGGAGGCGTTTCCGGCCAGGCCGCTCAGACGACGGTGAGCGTCACGGTGCTGCCATCCGGCACGTCCGCGTCCACGGGGTCCTGGGCGCGGACCGTGCCGAAGAAGCCACCGAGCACCTTCTCGATGCGCACGTCGAAGCCCAGCTTCCTCAACGCGTCAGCGGCCTGGTCGGCCTGCTTTCCCACGTAGTTGGGGACCCTGATCAGCTTGGGGCCCTTGGAGATGGTCAGCGTGACCTTGCCGCCCTTCGTCAGCGCCGTTCCGGCGCTGGGGGACTGGCCGGCAACGGCGCCCTTCGGTATGTTGCGGTCGTTGACCTCGTCCGCACTCACCACCGGGTCCAGGCCGGCCGCGCGCAGGGCCGCAAGTGCCTCCGACTGGCTCTTGCCGACCACTTGCGGGACCGGGATGGGCTGCGGGCCCTTGGAAACCGTGAGGGCGATGGCGGCGCCTCGCCTCAGCGGGGTCCCCGGACCCGGGTCTTGGGCGCTGACGGTGCCCGCGGCCGCGGTCTCGCTGTAGGCCTCGGTCACCGCGCCGAGAGCCATCTGAGCGCGCGCGATGCTTGCCTTGGCCTCGTCGAGGGAGCGGGCGCGCAGGTCCTCGAGCGGGAACAGCTGCGGTCCCTTCGACACCAGGAGGCTCACGCCCTGGAACCTGCGGATCTCGGTTCCCCCGGGGGGCGTGCTTCCGACGATGAGGCCAGCCGCCACGCCGTCGTCGAACACGTCCTGGGTCGAGAAGGCGAGTCCGGCACGCTCGAACAGCGGCGTCGCCTGGGCCACCGTGAGTTCCTTGACGCTCGGCACGGTGGCGGCGGCTCCGGGGCCCACGCCGAAGAACCAGCCCGCGAGGGCGGCGACGAGGGCCAGGACGATGACTATGAGCGCCCAGACGACTCCTCGCCGCCGCCCCCCGGGGGCGAGTGTCTTGGTGGGGGTCGCGGCGGTGGCAGCGGCTGCCCGCGCGGCATCGCGTTCTCGCTTCCGCGACTGGCGGGGAGTCACGGGAGCGGGAACCGCTGCATGCGGCATCACGGTGGTGTGGTGGGCTGACACGGCGCCGATAACCTCGGTCCGGGCCGCCGGAAGGACGTCGGTCCGCGCCGAGCCGGCCTGGGGGAGGTGCTCCGTGGAGTCCGCGCGCAGGTCGAGCTGCGCATCGCTCAGGTGGGTGCGGATGTGCCGGATCTCGCCGAGGAGGGCCTCCGCATCGACGGGGCGGTCCTCGGGATCTCTCGCCGCAGCCCACTGCACCAGTTCGTCGAGCTCCGGGGACAGCCCGGGCACGAGCGCAGAGGGCGGCGGCACGTCCGCTGTGAGGTGCTGGTAGGCGATCTGGTCCGGAAGGTCCCCGCGGAACGGCTGCCGTCCGGTGAGGAGCTCGTAGAGCATGATCCCCACGGAGTAGAGGTCGCTGCGGGCGTCGCCCCCGGTGCGCTGTACCAGCTCCGGGGCGATGTACGCCACGGTCCCCAGAGTCAGGCCGGTGCTGGTGGACGCGGTCGCAGCCCGCGCCAGGCCGAAGTCCGCGACCTTGATCTGGCCGGAGTCGCCGAGGAGCACGTTCTCAGGCTTGATGTCGCGGTGCACCAGTCCGGCCGCGTGGGCGGCTGCCAGGCCCTCGACGACGGCGTAGATGAGCGCGAGGGCCTGCTTCGGGGCGAGCGGGCCGGAATCGTTGAGGAGTTGGCGCAGGTTCCGGCCCGGGACGTACTCCATGACGAGGAAGAAGACGTCCCCGTCGTGTCCGCGGTCCAGCACCGACACGACGTGGGGGTGGGACAGCCGCGCCGCGGCCTTGGCCTCGTGCTCGAGGCGCTCCGCGAAGCTGGGGTCCTGGCTCAAGTGGGGATGGAGGACCTTGAGGGCCACCTCCCGCTCGAGGTTCGTGTCGCTGGCCACGTATACCGTCGCCATGCCGCCGATCGCGAGGCGCGACTCCACGCGGTACCGGCCGCCGACGAGCGAGCCGACGAGCGCGTCGCTCAGCTTTCCGTTCACCCCTCGATCCTATGCCGTGCCCGGCGTCGGTCGCCGACTGGGCTCGATGGCCGGCCTCAGCGAAACGAGTCGCGGTGGGACTTGATGGCCGCGACGTACGCCTTCGTGTCGTCGTACATGCCGTGCTTGCTCACGGAGTACTGGCCCTGGTAGTAGCCCGCGATGGCATTGTCCTCGTCCTTGCTGGTGCGCAGCAGGGCCCGGATGATCGCAATGCCGGCCGTGGCGTTGTCGCGCGGATCGAGCAGGTTGAGCCTTCGCCCGACGAGGTCCGACGCCCAGGTCCCTGAAGACGGCACGATCTGCATGGCGCCGATCGCGTTGGCGGGGGAGACGGCCCGCTGGCTGAAGCCGGACTCCTGGTACGCGAACGCGAGCGCGAGGGCCGGGTCCACGCCCATCGAGCGGGCGGTGCCCGCAATGATCTGCTTCATCTCCTCTCGCCCCGGGACGGGTGCAGCGTTGAGCAGCCGCTTGTTCTCATTCGCCGAGGCGACGACGGCGTCCGGGTACTTGTAGCCGAGGAACGTGTCGCCGACGAGTGGCCGAGGGGCCGCGGACGATGCCGGCGCGACCGCAGCCGCGGGCTGGGCGGTCCTCGGGATCTGGAGCGTCTTGCCCGGGTAGATCACGCTCGTGAGGCTCAGCCGGTTGGACGCGAGGAGATCGCCGATGGGCACGTTGAGCCGCGCGCTGATCCCGTAGAGCGTGTCGCCAGGCTTGATCGTGTAGGTCGTGCCAGCGGCCGTCGACGGTGCCGGCGTCGGCTGGCGCTGCGCCGCTGGCTCCGCCGGTGCCGCTGTGCCCGTCAGCCGGAGCTTCTGCCCGGGGTAGATGACCGTGGAGGGGGTGAGCCTGTTGAGGGCAAGCACATCCGCCACCTTCAGCCCGTACCGTCCTGCGATCGACGTCACTGTGTCGCCGCTGCGGATCGTGTAGTCGCTCGGCGCGGCCGTCTGGGCGGGCGCCTGGGCTGGCGCGAGCCGCGATGGAACGAGGGCCGCGATCTCGGACGCGGGGACGACGGCGGCCTGCTGGCCTGCGCGTTCCATCGCAGCGGAGAGCGCCCCGGGGACGTGCACGGCCGGGGAGGCCGAGGCGGGAGCCGCGAGCGCCAAGGACGAGAGCGCGACGGCGGGGAGCACCGCAGTGGTCGCGGCGACGAGGGGGAAGGTGGGCTTGGCAGCGGTCGTGCTGGTCGTGCCTGACGTGCTCATCGGTCGTCCTCCTGGAGCGGCGGATGGTGTGTCACTCCTGTGAAAGGAGGTACACCTGATAAAGACGTTCTGTTTGTGAATTCTCGGACTGATGTTACGGGAGTGACGATTGCGAATCTCTCACGAATTACCAAGCGGCACAAGATAAGGCTTCCCACAGCGGGGTCGCGGTCCTTTTCGGCGGTGGGGCGACTAGGTGCGCGGCGCCGCGCCATGGCACGCTAATGGCGTGAGTGATATTGAGAACCTGGTGTCGGAATGGCTGCCCCTGCCGGACGTCGCGGAGCGGCTGGGCTGCACGGTCACCAAGGTGCACGGGCTCCTGGACGAGCGCGCCCTCGTGGCGCTTCGAGTCGGCGAGCGGAAGATCCGATCGGTCCCCGCCCTCTTCCTGGAGGGAGATCATGTAGTGGACAGCCTCAAGGGCACGATCGCCGTCCTGGCCGATGCCGGCTTCAGTGACGAGGAACTCGTCGCCTGGCTCTACACGCCGGACGAGTCCCTCCGCGGCCGCCCAATCGACGCGCTGCGAGAAGGCCGCAAGACCGAGATCCGGCGTCGGGCGCAGATCCTGGCCTGGTAGACGTAGGCGTCAGGAAGCCCTGCGGACCGCGGCGCGCCCGAGCGCCTCGAGCGCGCCGCGGACCAGGCCGTCCAAAGGGAGCCTGTCCAGCGCCGAGAAGGCGCGCTCGGCCAGTTCGTCGATGAGCCGCTCCGTGGACTCCAATGCTCCCGTGGCGGCGACCACGTCGCGGAGCCGGTCGACCTCGGCGAGGGTGAGGGACGCGTTGCCGAGCCCGTGCTCGAGCTCCGTGCGGGCGGCCTCGCCCGCCGCATCGAGGGCGAGCGCGACCAGCACGGTCCGCTTTCCCTCCCGGAGGTCGTCCCCGGCGGGTTTGCCTGTAGTGAGAGGGTCCCCGAAGACGCCGAGGACGTCGTCGCGCAGCTGGAACGCCTCCCCGAGCGGCAGGGAGAACTCCGAGTAGCCCCGCAGCAGGGCCTCGTCCGCCCCGGCGAGCGCACCGCCGATCCCGAGGGGATGCTCCGTGGAGTACTTCGCAGACTTGTAGCGGATCACCGTCCGGGCCCGCTGCACGGCATCCTCACGCGGCCGGACCGGCCCGGCGACCTCCTCGAGCACGTCGAGGTACTGGCCGGCCATCACCTCCGCCCTCATCGCGTTGAAGAGGCGCCGCGCGGAAGTGCCCGACGCCGCCGCCCGGCCCACCGCGGTGAAGGCCTCTTCGCTGAAGGACAGGCACAGGTCGCCTGTGAGGATCGCCGCGGCCTGGCCGAAGCGCTCGGGGTCCAGCGCCCATCCCGAGTCCCCGTGCAGGTTCGAGAAGCGGCGGTGCACGCTCGGGGCGCCGCGCCGGGTGTCCGAACGGTCGATGATGTCGTCATGGATGAGGGCCGCGGCCTGGAACAGCTCGAGCGCCGCGCCCGCCCGGACGGGTTCCGCGGCGAGCTCCGCGCCCCCGGCGCCCCGCCACCCCCAGTAGGAGAGCATGGCCCGCAGCCGCTTCCCGCCGGCCACGAGGCCAGAGATGGCGTCCATGAGCGGGGCGACATCACCGGACACGCCGGCCATGCTCTGCCGCTGCTCTTCGAGGAAGGCGCCGAGCTCGGCATTCAGTGCTTCGCGGTAGCGCGCCTGCTCGGCCTCGTGGACGGCGGGAGCGGTGCTGGGCTTCTGCATGTGGGCCTACTTGAACGCCGACTGGTTCACAGAGATGCCCACCGTGGCGACAGCCTGGCCGTTCGCCGTCACGACAGTGATGGTCGCCGTCTCCTTGCCGCCCGAACGGACGAAGTCCCGCACCAGTGTCCCCGCGGCGGCGAGGGCCGACGCGGTCCCCGCCGAGGCGCTGGCCTCCGGCACGGCGGTGAAGCCCTGCCGCGTGAGCTCCTGCGTGTAGTACTCGAGCATCTCGTTCGCCGAGGACTTGCTGCTGCCGGCGACGAGGGACGCGACCGCTGGGTCGGTCGAGCCGTCGAAGCTCGTCGCCAGGGGGGTCGCGCCGGGCATGAGCGGGATGAGCTGGGATGGGAAGCCGGGCGCAATCGCGCTCACGGTCGCGCTCGGCGTCGTGCTCGCTGAAGGCGAGGCGGACGACGACGGCGACGCAGCCGAGGCCGAGGGGCTCGCCGTCGCGGAGGTGCTCGAGGAGCTGCCCCCTGCCTGCGCCCCCGTCGAGCAGCCCGCGAGCGCGAGTGCTGCCGACGTGCAGACGCCTGCCCAGACGAGTCCGATCTTCCTGCCGGTTGTGATCACCGTGTCCCTCTCTTCAGCTGTCAGGTCCCGCCCAGTCTAGTCGGCGGCCACGCTCCGCCCGGCCTACGATGGGTCAGTGGAGACGCTGGGAGAAGCCCCCCGGGGCGAGCCGCTCGAGTCCCAGCGGCAGCGCGGAATCCTCCACGTGGACATGGACGCCTTCTTCGTCGCGGTGGAACAGCGCGAGCGCCCCGAGCTGCGCGGCCGCCGCGTGATCGTCGGCTTTCCCGCGGAGCGCTCGGTCGTCCTGTCCGCGAGCTACGAGGCACGGGCGTTCGGCATCCGCAGCGCGATGCCGATGTCCGCAGCGCTGCGGCAGTGTCCGGACGCGATCGTGGTGGAGCCGCGCCACCGCCTCTACTACGCGGTCTCCGCGCAGCTCATGGGCATCTTCCGGGACTTCACCGACCTCGTGGAGCCGCTGAGCGTCGACGAGGCCTTCCTCGACGTCTCCGGTGCCGTGCGCCGACTGGGGGCGCCCGAGCGCATTGCGGCGATGGTGAAGGAGCGGATTCGTGACGAACTCGGCATCACGGCCTCGGTTGGGGTCGCCGCCACGAAGTTCGTGGCGAAGATCGCTTCGGCACGGTCCAAGCCGGATGGCCTCCTCGTCATCAGGCCGGAGAGGACCATCGAGTTCCTCCACTCCCTGCCCGTCGGAGCGTTGTGGGGGATCGGCGGAAAGACGCGCGAGGTCCTCGCGCGGTTCGGGATCCACACCGTCGAGGATCTGGCGCACACCCCTGAGTCGACCCTCAAGCGCGTGCTCGGCGCCTCGGGCCTCCACGCGAGGCAGCTCAGCTGGGGCATCGACGCCCGGCCCGTCACGCCGGTCCGGCTCGAGAAGAGCCTGGGCGCCGAGGAAACATTCGCGGTCGACGTGTGGGACGACGGCGACCTGCACCGGGAGCTCCTGCGGCTCGCCCACCGCGTCGCAGGACGACTGCGCGCCGGTGGTCTTGCGGCGGGGACGGTGGCGCTCAAGCTGCGCTACTCCGACTTCTCGACACTCAGCCGCTCCCACACCCTGAGCGTGCCGACTGACAGCGCACAGCAGCTCTACTCTGCAGCCCGGACGCTGCTCGCGGGTCTGGGCCCACGGCCTTTGGCCGTTCGCCTCATCGGCATCCGCGGGGAGCGGCTCGCTGCCTCGGCGGGGTCCCCTCGGCAGCTGAGCCTCGACCGGTCGGAGGACAACTGGCGCACCGCCGAGCAGGCGCTGGATCGGGTCAGCGAGAAGTTCGGTTCCGGCGCACTGCGGCCGGCGCGCCTCCTGGCGGCTCCCGATCCGCCCGAACCCCGCCCACGCGAGGATGACTAGCTCGGCCCGGGGTGGGTATCAAGTCTCTGTTGGAACCTACTGGGACGTTCTATCCTTAAAGGACCTCGAATATTGGTTGCAGTGAGTCGGCTGGAGGTTCCCGGTGGGCGGTCGGGTCCGCATCGGCTCGTCCGGCAGGGAACCCAACACCGGATCAGTGCGTTGATGCAGTTGATGGGGCCGTCATCGGCTGTATGCGTGAAGGAGTCGCCATGCCTCTGTCGGAGCACGAACAGAAGATGCTGGAGCAGCTTGAGAAGCAGCTCCATGAGGAGGACCCGAAGTTTGCGGACTCCATGGGCGCCGATGCCCTCCGGACCTTCTCGACGAAGCACATCGTGCTCGGGGTCCTGGGGGTCATCGTCGGCATCCTGGTGCTGCTCCTCGGGGTGAATCTGCAGAACATCTTCGTGGGGGTTCTCGGATTCCTGCTCATGGGAGCCAGCGTCTATTACGGCACCCTGCGGCGGCCCGGACGGCGACGCAGCGGCCCGGGAGCGTCCAAGAGGTCTCGGAACGGCGGGTTCCTGCAGCGGCTCGAGGCCCAATGGGACGAGCGTCGCCGGGACGAGGCCTGACCCGAGCGACTCCCTGCACGCGGCCGATAGTGCATGCCTTCAGGCAGTTCGACCTGACTCCTGACTGCCTGGCCTGTTTCCTGACTGCCTGACGCACGCGGCGAACGAGCGCCCCGGACCCGATCGGTCCGGGGCGCTTCTGCGCGCGCACTCCGTGATCCCTCCACTTTGCTCCCCTCAGGCGCCGGCACCCGCTCGGAGCGGGGCTGCCCGGCGGCCGAAACCGATGCTCAGCGCCGCTGCCGGCTCTGCTTCCCCCACTGCCCTCCACCTGCTGCCAGGCACGCATCTCCATCCGTCACCGCCCGGAATCCCCGAGATTCCGGGCTTTTCTGCGTGAGTTATTTGCACGCTTGGTGCGACATCCCGTGTCGCTCCTCGTTGACGGGGGAGGGGAGTGGAGTAAAGTGGGGGATGTTGGAGGGAAGTGGCGGATAGGGACGTTCAGCCTCGAACGGACGGGTGGTGGTGCCGGTGTTGCTCGGTACGTATTCGCCGCGTCTGGACGAGAAGGGGCGCCTGATCCTCCCGGCCAAGTACCGGGACGAACTGGCCGAAGGGCTGGTTCTGACCAGAGGCCAGGAGCGCTGCATCTACGTCTTCAGCCAGAAGGAGTTCGAGAGAGTCCACGAGCAGATGCGGGAAGCCCCTATCTCCTCCCGCCAGGCGCGTGACTACTTGAGGGTCTTCCTGTCTGGGGCCTCCGACGAGGTGCCTGACAAGCAGGGGCGCGTCACGATCCCCCCGAACCTGCGGAAGTACGCAGGTCTGGACCGGGACCTCGCCGTGATCGGCGTGGGGACCCGGGCGGAGATCTGGGACGCCCAGGCCTGGGAGGACTACCTGGCCGAGAAGGAATCCGCCTTCTCGGAGACCGACGACGACGCGATACCCGGGATTTTCTGAATCCCCCGGCGGGCTGAGATCTCCAGCCGCCCGGACGCCCTCCTGGCTCTCCTTCCCCGGAGCCAGGCGGCGATACCGGCGCGGAGGGGGATCTGGGCTCCGCCGGAGCACGGCCACCGGGCAGCACTGCACGCACGAACCACGACGGAAGGAGCGACAGGTGCCCCAGCACGACGACAGGCCCACGTCCGAGCGCCACGTTCCAGTGCTCCTCGATCGCTGCGTGAACCTGCTGGCGGGGGGCATCGAGGCCGCGCACGACGCCGGCCGCTCACCTGTTGTCGTCGACGCGACCTTGGGCATGGGCGGCCACAGCGAGGCCGTCCTGGCGCGCTTCCCGGACGTGACGCTCGTCGGCGTCGACCGCGACGAGCAGGCGCTCGCCCTCGCCGGGGCCCGGCTGGCTCCCTTCGGCGCGCGCGCCCGGCTCGTCCACGCGGTCTACGACGAGATCCCCGAGGTGCTCGACAGTGTGGGCCTTCCCGGGGCGGACGGCATCCTCATGGACCTCGGGGTGTCCTCCCTCCAGCTCGACGAGCGAGAGCGCGGCTTCGCCTACTCGTACGACGCTCCACTGGACATGAGGATGGACACGAGCCGCGGCCACACCGCGGCGGACGTCGTGAACACCTACAGCGTGGAAGACCTGACCCGCATCATCCGGGCGTGGGGCGAGGAGAAGTTCGCGGGCCGGATCGCCCGGAACATCGTCGCGGTGCGGGCCGGCAAGCCTATCGAGACCACGGGCGAGCTCGTTGAGGCGATCCGCGCCGTCGTGCCGGCGGCTGCCGCCCGCTCAGGAGGCCATCCCGCCAAGCGGACCTTCCAGGCCCTGCGCATCGAGGTCAACGAGGAACTCGACGTGCTCGAACGCGCTGTCCCCGCCGCCGTCGATTCCCTGCGGCTCGGCGGCCGGATTGTCGTGATGAGCTACCACTCGCTCGAAGACAAGATCGTCAAGGCAGCCCTGCAGGCGCGCAGCCGCTCGTCGGCGCCTCCGGGCTTCCCTGTCGAGCTCGAGGAGCACAAGCCAGAGCTGAAGATCCTGACGAAGGGAACCGAAGTGCCCACCGCCGAGGAGATTGCAGAGAACCCGCGGGCTGCGTCGGCCCGCCTGCGGGCAGCGCAGCGCATCAGGGAGAGGAGCTGACGATGAGCGCAGCACAGCGGAAGACGGCGGTTGCGGGCACCTCAGCGCTTGCGTTCCCCGCATCCACCAAGCCTCAGGCTCCGTCGCGGAGGGCGCCGCTTGCGGTCGTGCGCACCCTTCCCGCGCGCCGCAGGGCGCCGTTCGCGATCTTCTGCCTGGGCGTCCTCGCCGCGGCACTTGTGACTGTCCTCATCCTGAACATCTCGGTCTCGACCGGGCAGTACCAGCTCGTCCAGCTCCGGAATGAGCAGCTGACCCTCCAGAAGCAGAACCAGGACCTGACACAGCGCGTCCAGAACTACGAGGCTCCCCAGAATCTGGCTGCGCGTGCGGCACAGTTGGGTATGGTCGCGTCGACGTCGAAGGGGCAGATTGACCTGAAGACGCTCGCGGTCACGGGGGAGGCCAAGGCCGCGCAGAAGGGTGGCAGTCAGGTCGCCGCGATTGCGGCACCGGCCGTCCCCGGGCAGATTGCGGTCACCCCGGCGCCGGACAGCAAGGACCCGCTCGAGGCCCGGGCAGCCGCGAACGCCGCGGCCGCGGGTACCGCTGCACCCGCAGCGGACAAGGCCGCAGCGGACAAGGCCGCGGCGGACAAGGCTGCTGCGGAGAAGGCTGCCGCTTCGGCCAAGGCCCTGAACGGCGGCAGCATCCCGGCGCCGGCCCAGCGCGAACCCACGCGCTAGGCCCGGGCGGCCGGAAGCCCTGCCGGCCGGCTCGGCGAGCCCGGCCGGCACGAGAGAACGGAAGCCGAGGACAGAGCGTGGCATCGAGCAGCAGGCCGACGGGCCGGACCGCATCGAGCGGTGCGTCGCCCCGGGAAGGCGTCGGGATCGCGAAGCGCGCGGCCAAGGGAGCCCGGCGGCTGCGGCTCGGCCTGGCGGTCATGCTCGCCTTCCTCGTGGTGCTCGGGGGCAGGCTCGTGCTGGTCCAGGGCTTCGATGTCGGCGGGCTCGCGGAGGCGGCCCTGAGCAAGCGCCTCCAGACCACCGTGCTGCCGGCCCAGCGCGGGCAGATCGTCGACTCCCGCGGCACCGTCCTGGCCACCAGCGTCATCCGCTACAACATCACGGTCGACCAGAGGCTTGCATCGGCGCCTGACTTCACGGAGATCGAGCGCCGCGTCGACAACCCCGACGGCGGCTGGAAGATCGTGAAGGTCTCCCGAGACCAGGCGCTGCGGGAACTTGCCGACGCGCTCGGGAAGCCGGTGGCGGACGTCTCGGCTGCGATCACCGGCGACAAGCCGTTCAACTACGTCGCGCGGAACGTCACGCCGGACACCGAGGACCGGGTGATGGCCGTCGGCTTCCCCGGGATCCTCTCCGAGGGCGTGACCCAGCGCGTGTACCCGAACGGAGCGGTGGGCGGCAACGTCGTCGGCTTCCTCGGCTCCGATGGCAGCGCCCTCGCCGGAATCGAGCAGACCCAGGACGGGGAGCTCACCGGCAAGGACGGCTCGCGCGTCTACGAGATCGGCGCCGACGGGCTCCGCATCCCGGTGGCGACCGACAAGCTGACCGAGGCGGAGGACGGCAAGACGGTCCGGCTCACGCTGAACTCCGACCTCCAGTACTTCGCCCAGCAGGCCATTCAGACCCAGACGAACAAGTACAGCGCGGAGTGGGGCATCGCGATCGTCATGGATGCCAAGACGGGCAACATCCTCGCCATGGCCGACTCGAACTCGATCGACCCCAATGACCCCGGCAAGACCGCGGCCAAGGACCGGGGCGCCCGGGCCGTCTCGGCCGCGTACGAGCCGGGCTCGGTGCAGAAGACCCTCACGCTCGCCGCCCTCATCGAGGAGGGCAAGGCGAACCCGCTGAGCCGGTACACGATCCCGCCCACGTACACGATCGACGGCGAGACCTTCGCCGACGCCTTCACACACGGCACCGAGCAGCGGACGCTCGCCGGCATCCTCGGGTACTCGATGAACACCGGAACGGTGATGGCCGGCAAGGAGCTCTCACCGCAGCAGCGCTACGACTGGTTCAGCCGGTTCGGGATCGGCCAGCCGTTGGACGTCGGGCTCCCCGGCGAAGCGCAGGGCATCCTGCACACCCCGGAGGAATGGGACACCCGCCAGCAGTACACCGTCCTGTTCGGCCAGGGCGTCACCCAGTCCACGCTGCAGACCGTGCGGGCCTACCAGGCCATCGCGAACAACGGTTCCATGGTCCAGCCACGCCTCATCGACGCGTATGTGGACAAGGACGGGCACACCGAATCGCCACAGGCGGCGGCGCCCACCCAAGTAGTCAGCAGGGAGACCGCCCAGCAGGTCAAGGACATGCTGGAGAGCGACGTGACCGAGGGCGAGGTCAAGCCCGCCGCGATCGACGGCTACCGGGTGGGAGCGAAGACGGGGACGTCGGAAGCTCCCCGTGAGGATGGGGTGCCCGGCTACAGCGGCGTCACGTCGTCCCTGGTGGGCATGGCGCCGATGGAGGACCCGCGGTTCGTCGTCGCCGTCGTGATCCAGCGGCCCAAGGGCGACATCTTCGGCATCGGCAACGCGGACGTCTTCCGCTCCGTGATGAGCCAGGCGCTCCGGCTGTACAACGTCCCGCCGTCCACTGGCACCCCTGCGCGGCTTCCCCAGTACGCGCAGTGAGCGGCCCGGTCCGTGCGGCCTGCGGCCGACGGCGGAGGCGTCCGAGCGACTACAGTTGGAGACTCCCGAGCAGTGAAGGTGAACGTGAGCGAGCAGCCCATGCCCACGGGCAGGAAGCCCATTCCAGGCGACTCCCAGCCGGGAGGCGACTCCCAGCAGCGCGCCCAGTCCCCGCGTGACCAAGCGGCCGCGTTCCGGCCGGCCAGGGTGGCGCCGATTCCCCTCACACAGATCGCCCGGCTGCTGGGGCTTCCCGAGGAGACGATCGACCCTGAGGTGGAGGTCACGGGCGCGAGCCTCGACTCGCGGGCAGTGCTCCCGGGCGACCTCTACTTCGCGCTGCCCGGCGCGACCCGCCACGGCGCCGACTTCGCGCACCAGGCGGTCGACGCCGGCGCCGTTGCGGTCCTGACCGACGACGAGGGCGCGCGGCAGCTCGCCCTCGACGACGCCCTCGAGCGCGTCCCGGTCCTGGTCGTCGACCGGCCCCGCGCGGCCGTCGGGCCGGTCTCCGCACGGGTTTACCGGAGCCAGGACCCCAGCGATCGCATGCTCCTGATCGGCGTGACCGGGACCAACGGCAAGACGACGACGACCTACTTCGCCAACGCCCTCCTGAGCGCCCTGGGCCACCGCACCGGGCTCATCGGGACGATCGAGATCTCGGCCGGCGGAACGCCGATCCCCAGCCGCCTCACGACCCCCGAGTCGACCGACGTGCACGCGCTCCTCGCCCTGATGCGGGAACGCGGGGTCACCGCGGCCTCGATGGAGGTCTCGTCCCACGCCATCGAGTTCGGCCGGGTGGACGGCGTGCGGTACAGCGCCGTCGGATTCTCCAACCTCACGCAGGACCACCTCGACCTCCACGGCACCATGGAGGAGTACTTCCTGGCCAAGGCGGCCCTGTTCACGCCCGAACGCGCCGCACAGGCGGTGGTGACGGTCGACGACGCGTGGGGACGCCGCCTCGCCGCTGAAGCACCGATCCCGGTCACCACGCTGAGCGTCTCGCCCGACATCCCGGGCACCGGTGCCGACTGGACCGTCGCCGCGGTCCAGCGCCGGGGACTCGGGACAGCCTTCGAGCTGCGCCACCGGGACGGCGACACCCTCCGGGCCCACACCGGCCTTCCGGGGGGTTTCAATGTGGCCAATGCCGCGCTTGCGATCCTGCTGGTGGTCTCCGCGGGAGCAGCCCTGGCGGATGTCCAGTCTGCGCTCGACGCAACGGATCCGTTCTCGGTCGACGTCCCCGGCCGCATGCAGCTCGTGGGAACCGAGCCCGCCGCCGTCGTGGACTTCGCCCACAACCCGGATGCCCTCGAACGGGCGCTCGAGGCCGTGCGCCCGCCCGCCCCCGGCCGCCTCATCGTCGTCTTCGGCGCGACCGGGCAGCGCGACGTGGGCAAGCGCCCCATCATGGGCGCAGTCGCAGTGCGCGGCGCCGACGTCGTCGTTGTCACGGACGACGACCCCCACGACGAGGACGCAGCGGGGATCCGCGCAGAGGTCCTCCAGGGCGCGCGGGCCGAGGACAGCGCGCGGGACCTGGGCCGCCGGATCGACGAAGTGGCGCCCCGCGCGGAGGCGATCCGGCATGCCGTCTCGCTCGCGGCGCCCCAGGACGTCATCCTCGTCGCAGGGCGCGGCCACGAGACCGTCCAAGAGGTCAGCGGAGTGGACCACGCCCTCGACGACCGCACCGAACTGCGGGCCGCCATGGTCGAGCACGGATTCACCGTGGTGGGTGCCGAGCCTATAGAGTCCGGTAAGGAATGATTGACTTCACTGCGGCGCAGATCGCCGAGATCACCGGCGGTCGCCTTGTAGGCGACCCAAGCACTGTCCCCCTTTCCGTCGTCACTGATTCGCGCGAGGCCACGCCGGGCGCGCTCTACGTGGCCAAGCCCGGTGAGACCGCAGACGGCCACGCCTTCATCGGGGCGGCCTTCGCAGCGGGCGCCGTGCTCGCCCTGTGCGAGCGGGAGGTGTCCGACTCCTCGGGCGCTTCCTTCCCGTGCGTGGTGGTTCCCGACGCCGTACTCGCCATGGGAGCACTGGCCCGCGAGGCGGTCCGGCGCATCAGGGCCGCCAGGGCCGCTCGCGGCGAGCAGCTCACCGTCGTGGGCATCACGGGTTCGGCGGGCAAGACGACCACGAAGGACCTTGTCGCCGGCATCTTCCGTTCCACCTCCGAGGGCTCGGCCACGCCGTCCTCGACGGTGTCCCCCCAGGGGTCGTACAACGGCGAGGTCGGCGTGCCGCTCACGGTCTTCCGAGCGGACGAGCGGACCCGCTACCTCGTCATCGAGATGGGCGCGACCGGCATCGGCCACATCGAGTACCTGGCGCAGATGGTCAAACCGGACATCGGCGTCGTCCTGTTCGTGGGCACGGCCCACGCCGGGGAGTTCGGCGGCGTCGAGAACATTGCGTTGGCCAAGGGCGAGCTTGTCGAGGCGCTCGCTCCCGAAGGCACGGCCGTGATCAACATCGACGACGCGCGGGTGCGTGCGATGGTGTCCCGGACCGCCGCCCGCCTGGTCCTCTTCACCCAGCACCCCGAGAACGCCGCAGAGTGGTCGGCCCGCGGGACGGTCGTCGCCGCGCACGGCGTGACGGTCGACGCCGGGGGCTCTCCGGTATTCGACCTGGCAGTGGGCGCGGAGGAGCGCGTGCATGTGGCCAGCAGGCTCATCGGTGCGCACCACACGTCCAACCTGCTTGCGGCCGCGTCCGCGGCGCATGCCGCGGGCGTCCCTGTGGCGACGATCGCGGCCTCCCTGTCCGCCCAGGGCCCGGGAAGCCGCTGGCGCATGGAGCGCACCGAGCGCGCGGACGGCGTGACGGTCATCAACGACGCCTACAACGCGAACCCCGAGTCCATGCGCGCCGCGCTCCAGACCCTCGCGGATCTGGGCCGGGGGCGCCGCACATGGGCGGTCCTGGGCGCCATGCTCGAGCTGGGCGAGGAGACCATCCCCGCGCACACCGCAGTCGGGACGCTCGTCGTGCGGCTCAACATCGACCGCCTCGTGGTGGTCGGCCGGGAGGCGCGCCCCCTGTACGTCTCGGCCGTGAACGAGGGCTCGTGGGGCGATGAGTGCACGTTCGTCGAGGACGCGGACGCCGCCTTCGAGCTCCTCGAGCGCGAGCTCGAACCCGGTGACCTCGTCCTCTTCAAGTCGTCCAACGGCGTCGGCCTGCGGCACCTCGGCGATCGGATAGCATTGGCCGGGCATGGCCGGGCCCACGACACCCAGGAGCGGAGCTGACGTGATCTCACTGCTGATCGGCTCCGGCCTGGCCCTCGTCTTCGGCCTCGTCGGAACGCCCCTGTTCATCCGGCTCCTCGTGCGGAAGGGCTACGGGCAGTTCATCCGGGACGACGGGCCCACCACCCATCACACCAAGCGCGGCACCCCCACCATGGGCGGCGCCGTGTTCGTGCTGGCGTCCGTGGTCGCCTACTACCTCACGCACCTCCTCAGCTGGCTCATGAACCCGGGCAGCACGGGGCCGAGCATCTCCGCCGCGCTCCTGCTGTTCCTCATGGTCGGCATGGGCCTCGTGGGCTTCCTCGACGACTTCATCAAGATCTCGAAGCAGAGGAGCCTCGGGCTGTCCGCCCGGGCCAAGCTCATAGGACAGGGACTCGTGGGCGTCGTCTTCGCACTCCTCGTGCTCCAGTTCCCCGACAGCAGGGGCCTCACGCCGGCATCAACGCACATCTCGTTCCTCAGGGACATCCCCTGGCTGGACCTCGCGTTCGGCGGGACGGTCCTCGGCGCGATCCTCTTCGTGATCTGGTCCAACCTCATCGTCACGGCCGCGAGCAACGGGGTGAACCTGACGGATGGACTCGACGGCCTCGCCGCGGGCGCCGCGATCATGGTCTTCGGTGCGTACACGCTCATCGGGATCTGGCAGAGCAACCAGGCATGCGACTCCCCGCGGGTCGCGGGAAGCGTCTGCTATGAGACGCGCGATCCCCTGGATCTCGCTCTCCTCGCGGCCATCATGAGCTCGGCGCTGGTCGGCTTCCTGTGGTGGAACACCTCGCCGGCCAAGATCTTCATGGGGGACACGGGCTCGCTCGCCATCGGTGCGGCGGTTGCCGGCTTCGCGATCCTGACCCGCACCCAGGTGCTGCTCGGCATCATCGGCGGCCTCTTCGTGCTCATCACCCTCTCGGTGATCCTGCAGGTCGGGTACTTCAAGGCCACGCACGGGAAGCGCCTCTTCAAGATGGCGCCCCTGCAGCATCACTTCGAACTCAAGGGCTGGGCCGAAGTGACGGTCGTGGTCCGCTTCTGGATCCTCGCCGGGCTCTGCGTTGCCGGAGGCCTGGCCGTCTTCTATGCAGAGTGGGTGGCAGGACTGTGACACGGACTTCCTCTGAATCGGCTGAACGGCTCGCGTCCCTGACCTCGTGGGACGCCGACTGGTCGGGCCTGCGGGTCGTCGTGGCCGGCATCGGCGTCTCGGGCTTTGCCGCGGCGGACACGCTCATCGAGCTGGGAGCCTCCGTCGTCGTCGTCGACGCCGCGACGAGCGAACGCGCCCACGCACAGGCGGAGACGCTGCGGATCGTCGGCGCGGAGGACGTCCTCCTCGGCCCCGATGCCGTCGAACGGCTCCCGAAGGTCGACGGCGCGTGGCCCGAGCTCGTCGTGACGTCGCCCGGGTGGCGTCCCGACCAGGCGATGCTCGCCGAGGCCGCCCGCCGCGACATCGCGGTATGGGGCGACGTCGAGCTCGCGTGGCGGGTGCGGACGCGCCGTGGCAAGAAGACGGCCGACTGGCTCACGATCACCGGGACCAACGGCAAGACGACGACGGTGGGCATGGCTGAGTCGATGCTTCTCGCCGCAGGGCTCAAGGCCGTGGCCGTGGGCAACGTCGGCAAGCCGATCCTCGATGCGATCCGCGAGCCCGTCGAGTACGACGCGTTCGCGGTGGAGCTCTCGAGCTTCCAGCTGCACTGGGCCAACTCCCTCTCGCCGGTCGCGTCAGTCGTGCTCAACGTCGCCGAGGACCACGTCGACTGGCACGGGTCCTATGAGAGCTATCTGGCGGACAAGGCCCGCGTCTACGCGAACACGCAGAAGGCCTGCATCTACAACGCCGAGCAGATCGAGACCGAGCGCATGGTCGAGGACGCCGACGTCGTGGAGGGCTGCCGCGCCGTCGGGTTCACCACCCAGACCCCGGCGGTGAGCATGCTGGGCGTCGTCGACGGGCTCCTCGTGGACCGCGCGTTCATCGAAGAGCGCCGCGACCACGCTGCCGAACTCGGCGCCATCACCGACATCGGGCCGGTGGCCCCGCGGCACATGGTCGCCAACGCGCTTGCAGCCGCGGCGCTCGTGCGCGCCTACGGTGTCGAACCGGCCGCGATCAAGCGCGGCCTGCAGTCCTACATGCCCGGCGACCACCGCATCCAGAAGGTCGCCGAGGCGGCCGGGGTCACGTGGGTCAACGACTCCAAAGCGACCAACCCGCATGCGGCGTCGGCCTCGCTCGCATCCTTCCGCAGTGTCGTGTGGATCGCCGGCGGCCTCTCGAAGGGAGTCGGCTACGACCAGCTCGTCGCGGAGCACGCGCGGCGCCTCAAGGCGGTGGTCCTCATTGGCGCGGACAGCTCCGAACTCGCCGAGGCTCTCGCGCGACACGCGCCCAGCGTCCCCGTCCTGCCCGTCCCGGCACGGGAGACTGGAGGAAACGGCGGTGCCATCGCCGGCGACGAGGTCATGGCCCAGGCCGTGGCCCTCGCTGCAGAGCGTGCCGTCGACGGCGATACGGTGCTGATGGCCCCCGCAGCGGCGTCGATGGACCAGTTCGACTCCTATGCGCACCGGGGCTCAGCATTCATGGTGGCCGTGCGGGAGCACCTCTCCAAGCACGGC
Organism: Sinomonas flava; assembly: GCF_039531875.1. NCBI lineage: Bacteria > Bacillati > Actinomycetota > Actinomycetes > Micrococcales > Micrococcaceae > Sinomonas > Sinomonas flava. The sequence continues at coordinate 90,843 of NZ_BAAAQW010000002.1, forward strand.
TGAGCCTGAGGCAGGAACGTAGAAGGACGGAGCACGGCATGGCGGGGACGGCGCAGCGGGACCGGGGCGCACCCGCCCCCCTGCAGGGCGCAGCGCGGCTGTGGCTCCGCCTGGTCAAGCCCACGGGGTCCAGCTCCGGTGCGAGCTACTACCTCATCCTCGCGGCCACGCTCGCGCTCACCGCGATAGGCGTCATGATGGTGCTCTCCGCCTCGAGCGTGGAGAGCATCGCCGCGGGGGAGAGCCCCTACACCGCGGCCCTCAAGCAGAGCCTCTTCGGCCTCGCTGGCCTTGCGGGGATGATGGTGCTCTCGCGGATCAACGTCCGCTGGCTCAAGCGGCTGGCATGGCCCGGCATCGGCGCCACCGTCGTGCTCCTGGTCCTGGTCCAGGTCATCGGACGCCGTGTGCTCGGAAACCGGAACTGGATAGACATCGCCGGGTTCAGCCTCCAGCCCTCCGAGTTCGCGAAGCTCCTCCTCGCGCTCTGGATGGCCACCATCCTGAACAAGAAGGCCGCGCTCCTGGACAACTGGGTCCACGCGCTCGTCCCGGTGGTGCCCGTGGGACTGGCGGTGGCGCTGCTCGTCATCTGGGGCCATGACCTCGGCACGACCCTCGTCATCCTGTTCGTCGTGATGGCTTCGCTGTTCTACGCCGGGGTGCCGACCAAGCTCTTCGTGGCTTCCGGGCTGCTCCTCGCCGTTGGGGCTGCCGGCTTCGCCATCACCAGTCCCAACCGCATGTGCCGGATCTACAACTGGGTCGGGCAGAACCCCGACTTCTGCACGGCCGACGGCGGGGACTTCGGCTACCAGGTGCAGAACGGTCTCCAGGGCCTTGCCTCGGGCGGATGGTTCGGAGTTGGGCTCGGCCAGAGCAGGCAGAAGTACAGCTGGATCCCAGAGGCGCACAACGACTTCATCTTCGCCGTGCTGGGCGAGGAGCTGGGACTTGTCGGCACCATTCTCGTCCTCGCCCTCTTCGCGGTCCTAGCAGTGTCGGTGTTCCGCGTGGTGTCGCGGCAGGAGGAGCTGTTCCCACGGGTGCTCGGGGGCACCATCATGGCCTGGATCCTCGGCCAGGCGGCGATCAACATGGCGATGGTGACCGGCATCGCGCCCGTGATCGGCGTGCCCCTGCCGTTCATCTCCTCCGGCGGCTCGGCGCTTGTCAGCTGCCTGTGTGCGATCGGCGTAGTGTTGTCCCTGGCCCGCGAGGACATGCGTCTCGCGAAGGCCGCTCGGAAGCCCCACGGCCGGACGAGGTCCAAGGCGAAGAGCGGCGCCCTCGCCCGTGACCACCGCGCAGACGCTCCGAGGGCGTCCTCGGGCCGGTCCGCTCCGGTCCTCACGGGTGCACGGGGACGGGCCGCCGCAGCCTCTCCCGGCAAGCTCCGGCAGCAGGAGGAGCCGGCGCAGAACGAAAAGCCAGCGCAGTACGAGAAGCGGAAGGCCACCAGGTAGTCATGCCCCCCGAGGATCCGTCAGGGACCCCCGCCCAGATGTCCGCACGCACTGGTCTGTCCGTGGTGCTCGCCGGTGGCGGGACCGCCGGGCACATCAGCCCCCTCCTCGCGATTGCGCGCGCAGTGGCGGAGGCCGCTCCCGACGCGAGCCTCCTCGCCGTCGGCACCGCGACGGGCATGGAGACCCGGCTCGTGCCGGCCGCCGGGCTCGAGTTCGCGACGATCGACCGCGTGCCCCTGCCCCGCAGGCCCACGCTCGACCTCGTCCGGCTCCCGGGGCGCCTCGCCCATGCCGTGCGCCAGGCCGAGTCCGTCCTCGAGCGCGCGCAGGCGGATGTCCTGGTCGGCGTCGGCGGGTATGTCTGCACGCCGATGTACCTAGCTGCGCGGCGAAGGCGCGTGCCCATAGTCATCCACGAGGCGAACACCCGCCCGGGCCTCGCGAACCGTGTCGGTGCCCTCTTCACCCGGTGGGTCGGCAAGGCGTTCGAGGCAACGAAGCTGCGCCACGCGCGGCTTGTCGGGATGCCGATGCGCCGCGAGGTCTCCGCGCTCGACCGCGCGGCTGCGCGCCCGGCGGCCCGGAAGGCCCTCGGCCTCGATCCCGACAGGCCTACCCTCGTCGTGACGGGCGGGTCCTCCGGCGCGGCGAGCATCAACGCGACGTTGGGTGCCTCGCTCGGGGCCCTCGCCGCTGCCCGAATCCAGACCCTGCACATCACCGGGCGCGGAAAGGCCGTCACGGGCGGCGACGGCAGGCTCCTGGAGGCACCCGGCTACCACCAGGTCGAGTACGTCGATGGCATGGAGAACGCCTACGCCGCCGCAGACCTGATCCTGTGCCGTTCGGGCGCAGGCACCGTGTGCGAGGTCGCGGCGGTCGGCCTGCCGGCGGTCTTCGTCCCGCTGCCGATCGGCAACGGCGAGCAGGCACTCAACGCGCGGGGCCTCGTCGAGGCAGGAGCCGCGCTCCTGGTCCGCGACTCCGAGCTGACCCCGGACTGGCTCACCCGTGAGGTCTTGCCGCTCCTGGGCGACCCGGGCAGGCTCGACGAGATGGCCCGGCGGGCCCAGGCGCTCGGGGTACGGGACGCTGACAGGACGATGGCACAGATGGTGATGGAGGCGGCACGCGGATGAGCGGCACGAACACGGAACAGGGCGCGGGGGCGACCGGCCTCGACGCGCTGGGCACGGTCCACTTCGTCGGCATCGGCGGCGTCGGGATGTCGGCCGTCGCCCGTGTCATGATCGCCCGGGGCGTTGCGGTGAGCGGGTCGGACGCGAAGGACCTGCCGGTCATGGCGGACCTTGCCGGCCTCGGCGCGCGGGTGACCGTGGGATACGGCGCCGAGAACGTGGGCGGCGCCGAGACGGTCGTCGCCGGCTCGGCGATCCGTCCGAACAACCCCGAACTCCTCGCCGCCCGGGCCCGCGGCCTTCGGATCCTGCACCGCTCTGAGGCTCTCGCCGCCGCGATGGAGGGCAGCCGCGTCGTCGCCGTCGCGGGCACGCACGGGAAGACGACGACGACTTCGATGACCACCTGGATGCTCCGTGGGGCGGGCCTCGACCCGAGCTTCGCGATAGGGGCCAACATCCCCGCGCTCGGCGTGAACGCGGCCTCCGGGAAAACGGACATCTTCGTCGCCGAGGCCGACGAGTCGGACGAGTCCTTCCTGAACTATCGGCCGCTGATCGAGATCGTGACCAACGTCGAGGCCGACCACCTCGACCACTACGGGACGGCCGAGGCCGTCCACGCGGCCTTCGATGCCTTCGCGGCGCTCCTGCCCGCGGACGGTGCGCTCTTGGCGTGCGCGGACGACGCCGGCGCCCGGGCCCTCGCCGAGCGTCTCCGGCGTGCTGCGGACGCCCCGAGGGTCCTGCTGTACGGTACGGCACCCGATGTCGATGTCCGGGTCCGCTTCGACCCGGCCGGCTCCGTGGTCGACTTCGCCGGAGCCACCCATGTGCTTCCCCTGACCGTCCCGGGACTCCACAACGCCCTGAACGCGGCCGGTGCCTTCGCCGCTGCGGTGATCCTGGGCGCGGATGCCGGAAAGGCCGCCGCCTCCCTGGCCGGCTTCAGCGGCGCCGCGCGGCGCTTCGAGTTCAAGGGCGAGGAGGGCGGGGTGCGCGTCTTCGACGACTACGCCCACCATCCCACCGAGGTGCGCGCCGCGCTCGCGGCGGCCCGCGCCGTCGCCGGGGGACATGGGGTGCACGTCCTCTTCCAGCCGCACCTGTTCTCCCGGACCCGAGAGTTCGCGGCCCAGTTCGCCGGGGCGCTCTCGGCCGCGGACACCGTGCGCGTGCTCGACATCTACCCGGCGCGCGAGGACCCCATCCCGGGGGTCACGAGCGAGCTCGTGACCTCGAACCTGCCCGCGGGCTCGTACGCGTCGGATGCTGGCCGGGCCGTCGCGGAGCTCGCGGGCGCGGCCGCGGCAGGGGACATCATCCTCACCGTCGGCGCCGGCGATGTGACGGCCCAGGGCGAGGTCCTGCTTGCGGCGCTGCGGGAGAAGGGCAGCCGTGCCCGGTAGCGGCCGGATCCCACGCGTTCCGCGGGTCGCGCGCCCCTCAGCTCCGGCCGAGGGGCAGCAGGGCGACGCCGAGGAGGCCCGCGTCAGGCTGGGCCGCGGCGCCAAGGTGACAGTCCTCGGTGCGGCGGTCCGGGGGAGCGACGGCTCCCAGCCACGGACAGGCGCTGATGCGTCCGGGACGGCGCAGGGCCCGCAGGCGCCGTCCGCGGGAGCGGATTCCCCGAGCGTGCGGGAGGACCGGGAGACGCCGCCGTCGCGCGGGCGCCCGCGGTTCCCCGTGTGGGGGAGGGGCAGGCCTGCCCGGAAGCCCGCCGGCGCGTCTCCCTCCCGGGGCGCACCGCGCGAGCCAGCACGCGACGATGCGCCGGGAGCGGCGGGATCCACTGCGGACGTCCTCGCGTTCCCGGAGCCGCCCCGCCGGCGCCGACGGCGCAGGGCGCTGACCGCGGCAACCGTCGCGGTGGTGCTCGTGGCCGGTCTCATGGCGCTGGTGCTGTTCACGCCGCTCATCGCGGTGCGTTCGGTGGTCGTCCAGGGCACACACCTGCTCTCGGTCCAGCAGGTGGAAGCGGCCCTGGCGCCCGTCGTGGGGCGCCCGCTGGCGCAGGTGGGCGACGACCAGGTGCGTTCGCTCGTCTCCCCGCTCGTGCAGGTCAAGGCCGTCTCGGCGCGTGCCGTGCCGCCGGACACGCTCGTCGTCACAGTCACCGAGCGCGTGCCGGTGGCGCTGGTGAAGAGCGAGGGCAAGCTGCTCGTCGTCGACGGTGACGGCGTGGTCCTGGGGGAGGCATCGGACACGTCCCAGTATCCCGTGCCCGTGATCGACGGCGCTGCGATGCCTCTCGGCCAGGAGGTGTTCAAGGCCGTCACCGGCGTCCTGGCCGCGCTGCCCGCGGACGTCCTCGGCCAGTTGGCGACCGCGACGGCGCAGTCGGTAGACTCGGTCGAGCTGCGGCTCACGGACGGCCGCAGCGTCGTGTGGGGGAATGCCCAGGAGCGGGAGCTCAAGGCGAGGGTCCTCGCGGCCCTCATGAAGGCTGCCGAGAACCCCCAGAAGGGCCAGGCCCCTGCTCGGGTCTTCGATGTGAGCGCGCCCCGCCATCCGGTGACGCGCTGATGCGCAGGCCTCACAGACCGGCGGATTGCCGCGACACACCATCACGGTCGTTGCGCGGTCTAAACGCGACCCATACCGTCGAGGGCAGAAGCTACTTGACATAACATTAACCTTCAAGTGGAGGGTTAAGGTTAGGCTCCCGGCTTCTCGCACACAGCAGGCTTCGAACAAGGGACACTCAACGTGGCAGCACCGCAGAACTACTTGGCCGTCATCAAGGTCGTCGGCATCGGCGGCGGTGGCGTGAACGCAGTCAACCGCATGATCGAAGTCGGTCTGCGAGGGGTCGAATTCATCGCCATCAACACGGACGCCCAGGCGCTGCTCATGAGCGACGCGGACGTCAAGCTCGACGTCGGCCGTGAGCTCACGCGCGGCCTCGGCGCGGGTGCCAACCCCGAGGTCGGGCGCCAGGCGGCAGAGGACCACGCGGACGAGATCGAAGAGGTCCTGCGCGGGGCCGACATGGTCTTCGTCACCGCTGGCGAGGGCGGCGGCACCGGCACCGGCGGTGCGCCCGTCGTCGCCCGGATCGCCCGTTCGCTCGGCGCGCTCACCATCGGCGTCGTGACCCGCCCGTTCACGTTCGAGGGCCGCCGCCGCGCGACCTCGGCGGAGAACGGCATCGAGGCGCTGCGCGACGAGGTCGACACCCTCATAGTCATCCCGAACGACAGGCTGCTCTCGATCAGTGACCGCAACGTCTCGGTGCTCGACGCCTTCCGCTCTGCGGACCAGGTGCTGCTCTCCGGTGTCCAGGGCATCACGGACCTCATCACGACCCCCGGCCTGATCAACCTCGACTTCGCGGACGTCAAGTCCGTCATGCAGGGCGCGGGCTCCGCGCTCATGGGCATCGGCTCGGCGCGCGGAGAGGACCGCGCCGTCAAGGCCGCCGAACTCGCCATCGCCTCCCCGCTCCTCGAGGCCTCGATCGACGGCGCCCACGGCGTCCTGCTGTCCATCCAGGGCGGCAGCGACCTCGGCCTCTTCGAGATCAACGAGGCCGCGCGCCTCGTCCAGGAGGTCGCACACCCCGAGGCAAACATCATCTTCGGTGCGGTGATCGACGACGCGCTCGGAGACGAGGCCCGCGTCACGGTGATCGCGGCCGGCTTCGACGATGTCAGGGCGACCTCGCCGTCGCTCGAGGACGTCAAGTCAGCACAGGCGCAGGCGTCCCAGCCCGCCGCAGCGCCCCAGCAGCCGGCCGGCCCGTCGGCCGTGCCTGCCGCCCCCGTGTCTGCCCCGCGCTCGTCGCAGCCTGCCCCCGCGCATGCCGGCCTCAGCCAGTGGAGCCAGGGCCGCACCGGCATCCCCGCCGACACGGGCTTCGACGTCGAGCTCCCCGCCGTGGTCGAGCCGGACCTGTCGGGGGCGCGGAACGACGACCTCGACGTGCCCGACTTCCTCAAGTGAACAGCAGCACGGCCGAGTCCCCGTCTGCACTGGGGCTCTTCTGGTGGCGCCGGGACATCCGTCCCGGCGTCACCGCCGCGTTCACCCGCGTGGAGGCGGGGAACGTCGCCTTCCATGTGGGCTCGGACGACGGCGCCGTGGCCCGCCACCGCGCGGCTCTCGCGGAGGAGGCCGGGGTCGGGTCCTTCCAGTACATGAGCCAGGTGCACGGGGCCGAAGCCGTGTGGGCCGGGGAAGAGCCCGCCCCCACGGCGGACGCGCTCCTGTCGCGCGGCGAGCCGCTGGCGGTCATGGTGGCGGACTGCGTCCCGATTCTGGTCGCCGGGTCGTTCGATGGCGGGACCCCGGCGCTGGCCGCTGTGCACGCAGGGCGCCCCGGCCTTGTCGCCGGCGTGGTCCCTTCCGCTGTCAGCCGCCTGAGGGACGCTGGCGCACGGGACCTCGAAGCCTGGATCGGACCGAGCATCTGCGGCGCATGCTACGAAGTGCCCGAAGCGATGCGCTCCGAGGTGGACGCCGTGGTGCCCGGCACCGCGGCGGAGACGCGCTGGGGGACCGCAGCGCTCGACCTGCCCGCCGGCGTCGTGCGCCAGCTCCAGGAGGCCGGGGTGCCCGTGCACACGGAGGCGTGGGCCTGCACCTACGAGCACGACGAGCTGTTCTCCCACCGCCGGGCGCCGGGCGTGGGGCGCTTTGCGGGCCTCGTGTGGACCCATGGCTGAGGAGCCCGGGACCGAGGCGAGGCGCCGTGAGCTCTCGGGCAGCCTCGAGCGCGTCCGCGAACGCATCCGTCGTGCGACCGAGGCCGCGGGAAGGGACTCTGAGCCGGCGCTCATCGTCGTGACGAAGTTCCATCCCGCATCCGACGTCCGCCTGCTCGCCGAGCTCGGCGTCCGTGACGTCGGGGAGAACCGGGACCAGGAAGCCGCCGCGAAGGCCGCCGAGCTCGAGGAGCTGCCGCTCGCGTGGCACTTCATCGGCCAGCTGCAGACGAACAAGGCCAAGAGCGTGGTCCGCTACGCGGATGCCGTGCACTCTGTGGACAGGGCATCGCTCGTGTCCGCGCTCGGGAAGGCCGTGGGCGCCTCTAGCCGGGACCGCGCGCTCGACTGCCTCGTCCAAGTCAACCTCGACCCCCAGGCGGCGCCCGGACGCGGCGGCGCCCTTCCCGAGGAAGTCCCCGGGCTCTCTGACCTTCTGGCGGGGACCGAGGGGCTTCGTCTGGCGGGTGTCATGGCGGTCGCGCCGCTCGGGGAAGACCCGGCGGAGGCGTTCGCCAGGCTGGCGTCGATCGCAGAGCAGATGCAGCGGCGTCATCCCGGCGCGGACATGGTCTCTGCGGGCATGACCCAGGACCTCGAGCAGGCGGTGGCCGCGGGTGCGACACACCTGCGGATTGGTACCGATGTCCTCGGCGCGCGACCGCGCGTGCGATAGCTTCAGTAGCGCCGGGACCTTCTGGGCCGAGCGACCCGGCGCTGCGGTGCACCCAGCCCGGCCCGAGGACAGGAGTCGAGATGGCTGGCGCTCTGCGCAAGACGATGATCTACCTCGGTCTGGCGGACGGCGAGGAGCAGTTCGAGACCGAGGCCACCCACGCACGCACGGAAGAGGAACAGCCTGTGCACACCGAGCGCGAAGAACGCCGTCAGGCCCTGGCCACCCGCGAGCCGTCCCAGGCCGAGGTCGAGGAGTACCGGGCGCCCGTGACTCCCATCAAGCGGGCAGCATCCGTGCGCGAGGACGGCGCCCTGCGGCAGATCACCACGGTCCACCCGCGCTCGTACAATGATGCCAAGGTCATCGGCGAGAGCTTCCGGGAGGGGATCCCCGTGATCATGAACGTCACGGACATGGGCGAGGCGGACGCGAAGCGCCTCGTCGACTTCTCCGCGGGCCTCGTCTTCGGGCTCCACGGAAGCATCGAGCGGGTGACCAACAAGGTGTTCCTCCTGTCGCCGTCCAACGTCGAGGTGCTGGGCGAGGACAAGAAGGTCGCCGACGGCCAGACCACCTTCTTCAACCAGAGCTGAGGGTCTCGATGGGCATCCTGTTCGCGCTTCTGTACCTGCTCCTCGAGGTGTTCTTCATCGCACTCGTCAGCAGGCTCGTGTTCGACTGGGTGCAGTCCTTCGCGCGCACGTGGAGGCCGCGCGGTGCCTCCCTCGTCGCGGCAAGTGCCGTCTATTCGGTCACGGATCCGCCGATGAGGCTCTCGCGCCGCTGGTTCAAGCCGCTCCGGATGGGCGCGATGAGCCTCGACCTGGCCTTCATCATCCTCGTGATCGCGGTCGTCATTGCTATGGCGATCGTCAGGAATCTCGCGTAGGTTCGAGGCCAACAGCACCGGCCGGGCCACGCTGTCAACCCCGTAGGCGGGCGTCAGGTGGAGCGGCGGGTAACAAATTCGATACGGTAGACACGGTGGCGGTAGCTGCCTGACTGACTAGACCAATGAGGTGAGCAGATGGCTCTGACGCCAGAAGACGTTGTCAACAAGCGCTTTCAGCCGACCAAGTTCCGCGAGGGCTACGATCAGGATGAAGTCGACGACTTCCTGGACGAGATTGTCATCGAGCTGCGCCGCCTGAACCAGGAGAACGACGAGCTCCGCAAGAAGGTCGCCGAGCTCACGGGGAAGCAGGGCGGCCCGCAGGCCGCCGAGAAGCCGGCCCAGGCCGCTCCGCTCCGCGAGGAAGCGAAGCCCGAGCCGGTCAAGGACGTCGCTCCGGCTCCTGCCCCCGCCGCTCCGGCCGCACCGTCCGGGGCCGGCCGCTCGTCGGTGGCCGAGTCGGCCGCAGGCCTGCTCGCCATGGCCCAGCAGATGCACGACAAGCACGTGCAGGACGGTCTCGACCAGCGCGACAAGATCATCGCCGAGGCGCAGATCGAGGCCAGCAGCCTCGTCAACGACGCGCAGGAGAAGTCCCGCAAGACCCTCGGCGCCCTCGAGCAGCAGCGCTCTGTGCTCGAGCGCAAGGTCGAGCAGCTGCGCGGGTTCGAGCGCGACTACCGCTCGCGCCTCAAGGCCTACATCGAGGGCCAGCTCCGCGACCTCGAGGCCCGCGGTTCCGTGGCCGCCTCGGAGATCACCGACAACGCAGAGGTCTGAGCCGCCTCAGCACGCGACGCCGGTGGCTGCCTGGAGCAGCCGCCGGCGTCGTCCTGCCACCGGAAAGAAGCATGGAACCCACCTCTCCCGCCCCCGGGCCGGTCACGCCGGCCCGCCGTCGCATCGGGCTTCTGGCCCTCCTCGCGGCGGCCGCCTACGTTCTCGACCAGCTGACGAAGCTGTGGGTGACGGGCACGATGGTCGAGGGCGAGCGGATTCCCGTGCTGCCGCCGCTGCTGCAGTGGTACTACATCCGCAATTCGGGTGCTGCGTTCTCCATCGGCGAGGGCGTCACGTGGGTGTTCACCATCATCATGACCGTGGTGTCCGTGGCGATCGTCGCCTACGCGCGGAAGGTCCGGTCGGCCGGGTGGGCGGTGGGCCTCGGACTCGTGCTGGGCGGCGCTCTGGGCAACCTCACTGATCGGCTCTTCCGCGAGCCGTCCTTCGGCATGGGGCACGTGGTGGACTTCATCTCCCTGCCGAACTTCGCGATCTTCAACCTCGCCGACTCCGCCGTGGTCGTCGGGGTCTCCCTCGTCTGCCTCCTGACGCTGCGGGGCATCTCCCCGGACGGCACGCGTGCGGCCAAGAAGGCCGTCACGGACGAGGCGCCCGGGGACGGGCGTGCCTGAGCGCGCCGTCGTCCCGGAGGGACTGTCCGGTGCACGTGCCGACGCCGTGCTCGGAGAGCTGCTCGGGCTCTCGCGCTCCGCGGCGGCGGCCCTGCTGGCGGGTGGCCATGTGACGCTGCGGGGCAAGGCGGTCGCGAAGTCGACCAAGCTCGCCGCGGGCGACGCGCTCGAGATCGAGCGCCCAGCGGTACGCGATCCCCTGGAAGTGGTGGTGGAGAAGGTGGACGGACTCGACATCCTCATCGACGACGAGGATTTCGTGGTCGTCGACAAGCCCGTGGGTGTCGCCGCGCACCCTTCACCGGGCTGGGTGGGCCCCACCGTCGTCGGCGGCCTCGCCGGGGCCGGCTTCCGCATCTCGACCTCGGGGGCGCCCGAACGAGCTGGGATCGTCCACCGGCTCGACGTCGGCACCTCCGGCGCGATGGTCGTGGCCAAGACCGAGCACGCCTACACCGTGCTGAAGCAGGCATTCAAGGACCGTACCGTCGAGAAGGTCTACCACGCGGTCGTGCAGGGCATGCCCGACCCGCTCGAGGGCACCATCGATGCTCCCATCGGTCGGCACCCGGGCTACGACTGGCGCTTCGCGGTGGTTGAGGACGGACGCCCGTCTGTCACCCACTACGAGGTCATCGAGGCGTTCGGGCGGGCCAGCCTCGTGGAGATCCACCTCGAGACAGGCCGGACGCACCAGATCCGTGTGCACTTCGCCGCCCTGCACCACCCATGCGCGGGTGACCTGACGTACGGCGCGGACCCGCGCCTCGCCGCCGACCTGGGCCTCACGCGCCAGTGGCTGCACGCTTATCGGCTCGCCTTCGCGCACCCGCGCACCGGCGAGCGCGTCGAGGCAGTGAGCCCCTATCCCGTGGACCTCCAGTACGCGCTCGAGACGCTGCGCGGAGGCCACGTCTAGGCTTCGCGGCCCGTTGACCGGGCCCACGTCGCGTCCTACTCTCTGGGCAGGAGCGGCCATTCCGGGGCGGAGGAGCCATGGACCCGAGGGAGCGGAGCCGTCGGAAGGCGGCGGTCGTGGCGATTGCCGGCGGCGTGGTGTGGGGGATAGGCATCAGTCCCGTGCCCTCGGTGTACACCGAGCCGGACGCGGAACGGCGGCTCGAACTCCTCAGCGCCGGCCGCCGCTCCTGGACTGTCGGGGAGCACCTCGCTGCCGCGGGTACTGCGGCCGTCCCCGCGGCCTTCGCGCGTCTGGCGCAGTCCCTTCCGCAGGGCCGCGCGAAGACGTTGGCCGCAGTCGCCGCGGGCGCCCTGACGGCGGGAGCGCCGTTCTTCGTGTGGGAGCTCGCCGTGCGCACCGCGGACATCGAGCGTTTCGCCTACCGGCGCATCTCGGCCTGGCCGTTCGCGACGTACGCGTGGCTCCATGTGGCCGCATTGGCCTCTCTGGCCGGCGCCCTCGCCACCCTGCCGGGCCACGGGACAGCGGCTGCCGCCGTCGGGCTGGTCGGCCTCGTGAGCGCCGGTGCCCTCGTGAAGACCGGGGACATGGTGCCCGCGGTGTTCTACCTGGCGGAGCAGGTGGCCGCGGCAAGCTTCGCCCGGCGCACGGTGCGCTGAGCGCACGACGGCGCGTCCCCGCCGTCGTGCCTCACGAAACCTCGGCGGGGCGGCGCCTACACTGGTTCGGTGACATCCAGCGGTTCGTTCGTCCATCTCCACACCCATACCGAGTACTCGATGCTCGACGGCGCCGCGAAGCTCGGCGAGCTGTTCGCGGAGACGAACCGGCTCGAGATGCCCGCCCTGGCGATCACCGACCACGGCTACCTGTTCGGCGCCCACGACTTCTGGCAGAAGGCGACCAACGCGGGCGTCAAGCCGATCATCGGCGTCGAGGCGTATGTCGCCCCGGGGACCCACCGCACCGACAAGGGGCGCGTGCGCTGGGGCGACGAGTCGCAGCGGTCCGACGACGTGTCGGGCGGCGGCGCGTACACCCACATGACGCTCCTGAGCTACAACAACGCGGGCATGAGGAACCTGTTCCGTGCCTCCTCCCTCGCTTCGCTCGACTCGGTGTTCGGCAAGTGGCCCCGACTGGACCGGGAACTGCTGAGCACGTATTCCGAGGGCCTCATCGCCACGACGGGCTGCCCCTCCGGGGAGGTCCAGACCCGGCTGCGCCTCGGCCAGTACCGCGAGGCGGTCGAGGCCGCTGCGGAGTTCCGCGACATCTTCGGGGCGGAGAACTACTTCTGCGAGCTCATGGACCACGGCCTGAGCATCGAGACGCGCATTCGCGAGGACCTCCTGCGCCTCGCCAAGCAGCTCAACCTCCCGCTCGTCGCCACGAACGACCTCCACTACACCCACGAGCACGATGCCAAGGCGCACGAGGCCCTCCTCGCGATCCAGTCCGGCTCCACCCTCCTCGAGCCGAGCTACGACAACGGCGGCTCGCGGTTCGCCTTCTCGGGCACGGGCTACTACCTCAAGTCGCCCCAGGAGATGCGCGAGCTGTTCCGCGACGTCCCCGAGGCCTGCGACAACACCCTGCTCATCGCAGAGCGCTGCGACGTGTCCTTCACGAAGGACAACTTCATGCCCCGCTTCCCCTGCCCGCCGGGCGAGGACGAGGACTCCTGGCTCGTCAAGGAGGTCGAGGGCGGGCTCCGCTACCGCTACCCGAACGGCGTCCCCGACGACGTGCGCAAGCAGGCTGACTACGAGCTCGGCATCATCAGCTCGATGGGCTTCTCCGGCTACTTCCTGGTGGTGGCCGACTTCATCAACTGGGCCAAGGACAACGGCATCCGCGTAGGGCCCGGCCGTGGTTCCGGTGCCGGCTCGATGGTCGCGTACGCGATGCGCATCACCGACCTCGACCCGCTGCGGCACGGGCTGATCTTCGAGCGCTTCCTCAACCCGGACCGCGTGTCCATGCCCGACTTCGACGTCGACTTCGATGACCGCCGCCGCTCGGAGGTCATCGACTACGTCACGCGCAAGTACGGCGACGACCGTGTGTCGATGATCGTCACGTACGGCACGATCAAGACCAAGCAGGCGCTCAAGGACTCCGCCCGTGTGCTGGGCTATCCGTTCTCCATGGGCGAGACCTTGACCAAGGCGCTCCCGCCGGCTGTCATGGCCAAGGACATCCCGCTCGCGGACATCTACAACACCAAGGCCAAGCGCTACGGGGAGGCCGGCGACTTCCGGCAGCTGCTCGAGACGGACCCCGAGGCCCGCAAGGTCTTCGACACCGCGATCGGCCTCGAGGGCCTGAAGCGCCAGTGGGGCGTGCACGCGGCCGGCGTGATCATGTCCTCGGAGCCGATCATCGATGTCGTCCCGATCATGCGCCGCATCCAGGACGGCCAGGTCATCACGCAGTTCGACTACCCGACCTGCGAGGGCCTCGGCCTGATCAAGATGGACTTCCTCGGCCTGAGGAACCTCACGATCATCTCGGACGCGATCGAGAACATCAAGCGGAACCGGGGCGTCGACCTCGACCTCGAGCGGCTCGAGCTCGACGACGCGGCCTCCTACGAGCTCCTCGCCCGCGGCGACACGCTCGGGGTCTTCCAGCTCGACGGCGGCCCCATGCGCTCGCTGCTGAAGCTCATGAAGCCGGACAACTTCGAGGACATCTCGGCCGTCCTGGCGCTCTACCGTCCCGGCCCCATGGGCGCGAACGCCCACACCGACTATGCGCTGCGCAAGAACGGGATCCAGGAGGTCATCCCGATCCACCCTGAGCTCGAGGAGCCCCTCAAGGACATCCTCGGCGGCACGTTCGGCCTGATCGTGTACCAGGAGCAGGTCATGGCGGTCGCGCAGAAGCTCGCCGGCTACTCGCTCGGACAGGCGGACATCCTCCGCCGCGCCATGGGCAAGAAGAAGAAGGAGGAACTCGACAAGCAGTTCGCGGGCTTCTCCCAGGGCATGCAGGACAACGGCTATTCCATGGAGGCCGTCAAGACCCTCTGGGACATCCTCCTGCCCTTCTCCGACTACGCCTTCAATAAGGCCCACTCCGCGGCCTACGGCGTCGTCTCCTACTGGACGGCGTACCTCAAGGCGCACTACCCGGCCGAGTACATGGCGGCGCTGCTGACCTCGGTCGGCGACGACAAGGACAAGTCGGCGATCTACCTCAACGAATGCCGCCGCATGGGGATCACCGTCCTCCCGCCGGACGTGAACGAGTCCGAGCTGACCTTCACCCCGGTAGGCGACGACATCCGCTTCGGCATGGGTGCGATCCGCAACGTCGGGGCGAATGTGGTCAAGGCGATGGTCGAGACGCGTCAGGAGAAGGGCTCCTACACCTCCTTCGCGGACTTCCTCCAGAAGGTCCCCGCCGTCGTGTGCAACAAGCGCACCATCGAATCGCTGGTCAAGGCCGGCGCCTTCGACTCCCTCGGTGCTACCCGGCGGGCGCTCGCCCTCGTCCACGAGGAGGCGATCGACGCCGTCATCACCCTCAAGCGCAACGAGGCGAACAACCAGTTCGACCTCTTCAGCGCCTTCGGGGACGATGCTCCCACGGCCGGTCTGGCGGTCGAGGTGCCGGACCTACCTGAGTGGGAGAAGAAGGACAAGCTCGGCTTCGAGCGGGAGATGCTGGGCCTGTACGTGTCCGACCACCCGCTCCAGGGGCTCGAGGGCGTGCTGGGCGCGAGTGCCGAGGTCGACATCTCGACCCTCATCGCCGACGACGGGCCGTCCGACGGCACCATCGTGACCATCGCCGGAATGATCACCTCGCTGAGCCGCCGCATCTCCAAGTCGAGCGGCAACCCCTACGCCCGGGCGGAGGTCGAGGACCTGGGCGCCTCGATCGAGGTCATGTTCTTCGGCCAGGTCTACGGCCCGATCGCCGCGGTCCTCGCCGAGGACCTCATCGTGGTCATCAAGGGTCGCCTCCAGCGCCGGGACGACGGCACGGTGACCCTCAGCGCCATGGAGCTGAGCATCCCGGACCTCTCCAGTGCCGAGGGCGGTCCGGTGGACATCCGGATCCTCGAGCACCGCGCGAGCGAGGAGCGGATCGGGCAGCTCGGCGAGATCCTGCGCGGGCACCACGGCAATTCCGAGGTCCGGCTCCACATCCGGGAGCGGGACAAGGTCGCCGTCATGAGCCTCCCGCACCATCTCCGGGTCAACCCCAACCCCGCCCTGTTCGGCGACCTCAAGGTCCTCCTCGGGCCCGCGTGCCTCGATGCCTGAGGCACTGGGGACCGGAAACGACGCGGCTGGTGGCGGGGCGGGCGAACCGACGACGGCGTCGCTCGCCCGCTGGTCGCTCCTTCCCTCCGCGGCGGGGCCCGTGCTCGGGACCGTGTGGTGGCTGGCCGCGCCCGGCGGGCGGCTCTACGGGGAGGGGAGCAACTACCGCACCTGGGACGAGCGGGACCTCGTGTTCGCCGCCCTCGGCGCCGTGGCCGGCGTCGTGCTCGCCGTCCTCCTCTCGCTCAGCCGCCGGCGGCCGGCCCTGCCGGTGCGAGGCCTCGCAGCACTGGCTGGCAGCGTCGGCGGAAGCGCCCTCATGTGGGGAACGGGCCTCCTGCTGGGACGGATCGGCGGTGCGCGCGGTGTGGATCCGCGTCTGACCGAGTCGGCCTTCGGGCTGCAGTCCCTCAGCGCGGTCGCCGTCTGGCCTGCCATTGCGGCGCTGACGGTCCTCGCGCTCACGACCCTCTGGTGGGTTCCGCCCCGCGGTCCCGGCAGCGATCCGGCAGCGGGCCCGGAGGACGACGACGGGAGCAGCGGCGCGAGAGGCCAGGGCGCCGCCGCGTAGACTGGACGGGTGACTTCCGACGCCCCGACCCTGACGTTCCGCACCACCGACCTGCGCGGCCGAAGCCTCGGCCTGGCCGAGCTGCGTGCTGCCATGCCGCGTCTCGCCGCCAGCGACGGGTCGGGAGTCGAGGACGTGGTGCGGGGCATCATCGCCGACGTCCGCAGCCGCGGCTTCGGTGCGCTCCGAGATCTCGCCCATCGCTTCGACGGCGTTGAGCAGCGCCACCCGCGGGTACCCGCGGAGGCGCTCGCCGCGGCCCTCGAAGGGCTCGACGCCGGGGTGCGCGATGCGCTGACCGAGTCCATTGCCCGCGCCCGGGCCTTCGCGGAGGCGCAGCGCCCCCAGGACGTGACGGTGCGGCCCGCCGAGGGCGCCTCGGTGACGCAGCGGTGGGTCCCCGTCGGCCGAGTGGGCCTCTACGTGCCGGGCGGCCTCGCCGTCTACCCCTCGAGCGTGGTCATGAACGTCGTCCCGGCCCAGGCCGCCGGTGTGCAGTCGATCGCGCTTGCGTCGCCGCCACAGAAGGACAACGGCGGCCTTCCGCACCCGACCATCCTCGCTGCGGCCGCGCTGCTCGGCATCGAGGAGGTCTATGCGATCGGCGGCGCCCAGGCGGTCATCGCCTTCGCCTACGGCGTCCCCGCCGGAGCGGACGAGCGGGGAGATCTGGCGCCAATCGAGCCGGTCGACGTCGTGACCGGTCCGGGCAACATTTTCGTCGCGACGGCGAAACGGCTCGTGAAGGGCGTTGTCGGCATCGACGCCGAGGCGGGGCCCACCGAGATCGCGATCCTCGCCGACGCGACCGCGGACCCTGCGCTCGTCGCCGCCGACCTCATCAGCCAGGCCGAGCACGACCCGCGTGCCGGGTCCGTCCTGGTGACCGACTCCGCCGAGCTCGTGGAGCGTGTCCGCGGGGAGCTCGCCGCGCAGACCTCCCGGACCAAGCACCGTGACCGGGTGCTGACGGCGCTGGCGGGGGAGCAGTCCGGGGCTGTGCTGGTCGACGGACTCGACGCCGCCATCGCGGTGTGCGACGCCTACGCCGCCGAGCACCTCGAGATCATGACGGCGGACGCCCCGGCAGTCGCTGCACGCATCCGCAACGCGGGCGCGATCTTCGTGGGCGACTACAGTCCGGTGAGCCTGGGCGACTACTGCGCCGGGTCGAACCACGTCCTCCCCACCAGCGGGACCGCGGCCTTCTCGTCCGGCCTGAACGTCGCGACGTTCCTGCGCGCCATTCAGGTCGTCGACTACAGCGAGTCTGCCCTCCGAGGAGTTGCCGGGCACATCCGGAGCCTCTCCGATGCCGAGGACCTTCCTGCGCACGGCGACGCCGTGGACGTCCGCTTCGGCAGCCGCTGAGGAGGGAGACCTGCGCATGGACCGAGTGCGCACTACAAGTAGTGTCAGCTACTACTACATGTAGTGTTACAGGCTTGTGGTTCCGGACACGTTCTCAGTACACTTGACGGGTGTACTGCCCGTTCTGCCGTAACCCCGACTCGCGCGTCGTCGACAGCCGCATCCAGGACGACGGGGCCGCCATCCGGCGCCGACGCCAGTGTCCCGAGTGCGGCCGCAGGTTCACTACCCTCGAGACGACAAGCCTGACAGTCATCAAGCGCTCCGGCGCCGGGGAGCCCTTCAGCCGCTCCAAGGTCATCAACGGCGTGCGCAAGGCGTGCCAGGGCCGTCCGGTGACCGACGACGACCTCGCGCTCCTTGCCCAGGAGGTCGAGGAGGCCATCCGCGCTGCCGGGTCCGCCGAGATCCAGGCCAATGAGATCGGGCTCGCCATCCTCGGGCCCCTCAAGCGGCTGGACCAGGTCGCCTACCTCCGTTTCGCGAGCGTCTACCAGGACTTCGAGTCCCTCGAGGACTTCGAGTCGGCGATCAGCGTGCTCCGCGCCGAGCAGGCCAAGGCCGCCGGCGCCTGACGCCGCCGCACTGCGCCCCGCCACCACCCGAGCACGACGCCGAGGGGCCCGGACAGTGCGTCCGGGCCCCTCGGCGTCGTGCGTGGTGGGCTGGTGTGAGGGCTACTTCGCGAAGCCGTGGTCGATCGCGACCTGGAGCGCGGCGCCCACGATCCCGGCCTCGTTCTTGAGCTTCGCGGGAACGATCGGCGTGCGGAGCTTGAGCCGCGGGAGGTACTCGTCCGCGCGCTTCGAGATGCCGCCGCCCACGATGAACAGTTCGGGGGAGAAGAGGAACTCGACGTGGGAGAAGTAGCGTTGGAGGAGCACTGAGTACTCCTCCCAGCTGAGCCCGTCGCGCTCGCGCGCCACCGCGGAAGCCTTCGTCTCGGCGTCGAAGCTGTCGATCTCGAGGTGGCCGAGCTCAGCATTGGGCACGAGGCGGCCGTCGAAGACGAACGCCGAGCCGATCCCCGTGCCGAGCGTGATGACGAGGACCGTCCCGCCTACGCCCTTGCCGGCCCCGTAGCGGACCTCTGCGAGGCCGGCGGCGTCGGCGTCGTTGATCACCTCGACCGGGCGGCCGAGCCGTTCGGTGAAGTGCTTGTCCACCTCGTAGTCGATCCACGACTTGTCCACGTTGGCCGCGGAACGGGCGATCCCGTGCTGGATGATCGCCGGGAACGTGACGCCCACCGGCGTGTCCCTGGCCGGCGCGCCCTCACGGGCACTCAGCTCGTCCACGATCAGGGCGACGACGTCGGCCACCGCCTCCGGGGTGGACGGCTTCGGGGTGTCGATCCGGTAACGGTCGCCGACGAGCTTGCCCTTCTTGAGGTCGACGATACCGCCCTTGATGCCGGTCCCGCCGATGTCGATGCCGATCATGCGGGTCGACTCCTTGGAGTCCTTCTTCTTCTCGCTCTTGGCCATGCGTGGTGCCTCTCGCGGGTCAGGGGGATGCCAGGGCCGTGTGAGGCCTAGGGGAGAGTGAGGATCTCGGCGCCGCTCTCGGTGACGACGAGGGTGTGCTCGAACTGGGCGGTGCGCTTCCGGTCCCGGGTGACGACGGTCCAGTCGTCCTCCCACATGTCCCATTCGATCCCGCCGAGGGTCAGCATCGGCTCGATCGTGAATACCATCCCCGGCTCCATCACCCTGCTGTAGGCGGGTGCGGCGTCGTAGTGCGGGATGATCAGGCCAGTGTGGAAGGCCTCGCCCACGCCGTGCCCGGTGAAGTCACGCACCACGCCGTAGCCGAAGCGCTTGGCGTAGGAGGAGATGGCACGGCCGATCACATTGATCTCGCGTCCGGGGGCGACGGCCTTGATGGCCCGGCGGAGGGACTCCTGCGTCCGCTCCACGAGCAGCCTCGACTCGTCGTCCACGTTCCCCACGAGGAAGGTGTAGTTGGTGTCCCCGTGGACACCGTCCTTGTAAGCGGTGATGTCGATGTTGATGATGTCGCCGTCGGCGAGGACCGTGGAGTCCGGGATGCCGTGGCAGATGACCTCGTTCAGCGACGTGCACAGCGACTTCGGGAAGCCGCGGTACCCGAGCGTGGACGGGTAGGCGCCGTGCGCGACGAGGAACTCGTGCCCGATCCTGTCGAGTTCATCGGTCGTGACGCCGGGCTGGATGTGCCGGCCCACCTCGGCGATCGCCTGCGCGGCGATCTTCCCTGCGGCGCGGACACGCTCGATCTTCTCGGGGGAGAGGACGTCGGAACCCTCGAACTTGGCGGGGGCCTTCTTCCACGCGTACTCGGGTCGCGCGATGGACTCCGGGACCGGGCGGACAGGCGTGACCGCCCCGCGGACGAGCGTGCCCACGGGTGCCGTGGCGGGGGAAGAAGGCATAGGGTGAGTGTACTAGGCCGAGTGACGGCCGGGCCGTCAGGAAGGGACTCAGATGGTCGAGTACTGGTACAACGTCGTCACCCACCAGGTCGAGGAAGATGCCCAGAGCGACTGGACGCAGCTCATCGGCCCCTACAAGACCCGAGCGGAGGCCGAGAAGGCCCTCGAGAAGGTCAAGGAGCGCAACCGCGCGTGGGACCCGTCGGATGCCAACGGCGACGGGTGGAGCGACAACGACTGATCAGGCGCCCGGCTGATCAGAAGCTGTGCTCGGGTCCAGGGAACTGGCCCGACCGGACGTCCTCGCGGTAGGCCCGCGCCGCGTCCAGGAGGATGGTGCGCAGGTCCGCGTACTTCTTCACGAACTTCGCCACCCTGACTCCCTCGCCGCCCCTCAGGCCGGCCATGTCCTGCCACACGAGGACCTGTCCTGTCGTGGCGTTGCCGGCACCGATGCCGATGGTCGGCACGGTGAGCGCGGCGTCCACCGCGGCAGCAGTCGCGGCCGGCACCATCTCCATGAGCACGCAGAACGCCCCCGCGGATTCGAGAGCCCTCGCGTCCTCGATGAGCCGCTCCGCGTCCTCGCCGCGCCCCTGCACACGGTAGCCGCCGAGGGCATGCTCGCTCTGCGGCGTGAAGCCGATGTGCGCCATGACCGGCACGCCCGCCTGGACCATGGCCCGGACGGTGTCGGCGTAGTACGCGCCGCCCTCCATCTTGACCGCGTGGGCGAGGCCCTCCTTGAGGAAGCGCACCCCGGTCGCCACGGCCTGCTCGGAGGAGACCTCGTAGCTACCGAAGGGGAGGTCCGCGACGACGAGGGCCCGCTTCGCTGAAGTCGCGACGGCGCGGACGAGGGAGATCATCTCGTCGACCGTGACGGGCAGGGAGGTGGCGTGCCCGTAGACATTGTTCGCGGCGGAGTCTCCCACGAGCAGCACCTCGATGCCCGCCTCGTCGAAGATCTGCGCCGTGTACTGCTCGTAGGCGGTGAGCATGGCGAACTTCTCGCCGCGTTCCTTGGCCTGGGCGAGGTGGTGGATGCGCACGCGGCCGGCCGGTCTGGGCGAGGCCGGGCCGGTCCCGTAGGGGGCAGCCGGCTCGTCCGGGCGCGCCGGGTCAGAAGTCGTGGGGGCCATACCGACGAGACTAGTCGATGCTTCAGTAGAGTGGGGGGAGTGCGGCCCAACGTCGTTAGGAACTGAAGAACCCATGAACCGTCAGCAGGAATTCGTGCTCCGCACCATCGAGGAACGCGACGTCCGATTCGTCCGCCTGTGGTTCACGGACGTGGTCGGCTCCCTCAAGTCCGTCGCGCTTGCCCCGGCCGAGGTGGAGGGTGCGTTCGACGAGGGGCTGGGCTTCGACGGGTCCTCGATCGAGGGCCTGGCCCGCGTCTCCGAATCGGACATGCTCCTCCAGCCCGACCCGTCGACCTTCCAGATCCTTCCCTGGCGCGGCGAGACCGAGCCGACGTCGCGCATGTTCTGCGACATCCTCACGCCCGACGGCGAGCCCTCGCCCGCCGACCCCCGCAACGTCCTGAAGCGCACCCTCGCCAAGGCGGCGGAGATGGGCTTCACGTGCTACACCCACCCCGAGATCGAGTTCTACCTCCTGGAGTCGGACCAGCTCGGACCGGACGGGGCTCCCGTGCCGGTGGACCAGGGCGGGTACTTCGACCACGTTCCCGGTGGGGTCGCGCAGGACTTCCGCCGCACGGTGGTGAACATGCTCGAATCGGTCGGCATCTCCGTCGAGTTCTCCCACCACGAGGGCGGGCCGGGCCAGAACGAGATCGACCTGCGCTATGCCGACGCGCTCCAGACGGCGGACAACATCATGACCTTCCGCACGGTCGTCAAGGAGGTGGCCCTCCAGCAGGGTGCCTACGCGACCTTCATGCCCAAGCCCTTCACCTCCCACCCCGGCTCCGGCATGCACACCCATTTCTCGCTCTTCGAGGGCGACTCCAACGCCTTTCACGAGCCCGGGGCCGAGTTCCAGCTGTCCAAGACGGCGCGCCAGTTCATCGCCGGGCTCCTGCGGCACGCGAGCGAGTTCACCGCGGTGACGAACCAGTTCGTCAACTCCTACAAGCGGCTGTGGGGCGGCGGGGAGGCCCCCAGCTACCTCAGCTGGGGCCACAACAACCGTTCGGCGCTCGTGCGCGTGCCCCTGTACAAGCCGGGCAAGGCCCAGAGCGGCCGCATCGAGTACCGCGGGATCGACTCGGCGACGAACCCGTACCTCTCCTACGCGGTCCTGCTCGGCGCCGGGCTCAAGGGCATCGAGGAGGGGTACGAGCTCCCGCCGGCGGCCGAGGACGACATCTCCTCGCTCACCACCGCCGAGCGTCGGGTCATGGGGCATTCGCCCCTGCCCGCGAGCCTCCACGACGCGATCAACGCGATGGAGGACTCAGAGCTCATGGCCGAGATCCTGGGCGAGCAGGTGTTCGAGTACTTCCTGCGCAACAAGCGCCAGGAGTGGAACGAGTACCGCCTCGAGGTGACGCCCTACGAGCTCCACCGCAACCTCGGGATCCTCTAGGCACCTTCCGTGGCTCCCAGCCTGACGCGGCGGCTCATCGCCCTCGGCTCCTCCGACCCGGACCGCGCCGAGCGGTTCCTCGGCGCCCGGGAGCTCGAGGGCATCGGCGTGGAGGTCCTCCTCGAGGGGCTCGCGGTGGCCCCCGACCCGGACGTCGCGCTGCTCGCCCTCGTCCGGCTTCTCGAGAAGGAGCCCGGGCTGCGGGAGCTCGTGGAGGCGGGACCCGCGCGGAGCGAGCCCCTGTTCCGGCTTCTGGGGGCCTCGGAGGCGCTGGGGGAGTTCCTGTACCGGCGGCCCGAGCACCTCGATGTCGTCGCGGTCCAGCCGTCCGCGGAGCCGCAGGGGGCTGACCCCCGCGAGCTCCGCGAGACGCTGCTCCGGTCGGTGGGTGCCGATCCGCAGTCGCCGCGGCCGGTGGCAGCGGTGACCGGCGCCCAGGCCTACGAGGCCCTCCGGGTGGCCTACCGGAGAAGGCTCTGCGAGCTAGCGCTCAGGGACCTTCACGCCGCCTCGCCCACCGACTTCCTCCCGACAGCGGCCGCCGAGCTCTCCGACCTCGCCGGAGCAGCGCTCGAGGCCGCCCTCGCCGTGTCCCGGGCGGAGGCGGCGGCGACGTTCGGCCGCGAGGACGTCGCCGCCGTCGGGCTCGCCGTGATCGGCATGGGCAAGTGCGGGGCGCGGGAGCTCAACTACATCTCCGACGTGGACGTCGTGTACGTCATCGAGGCGGACGGCGCGCGCGCCGGCGAGCTCGACGACGCCCGCGCCGTCCTGATCGGTACGCACCTCGCGACCGGCCTGTCCCGGGCGGTCTACTCGAGTGGCCGCGAGCCCGCGCTGTGGCAGGTGGATGCGAACCTGCGGCCCGAGGGACGCGACGGCCCCCTCGTGCGGACCCTCGACTCCCATCTGGCCTACTACGCCCGCTGGGCCCAGAGCTGGGAGTTCCAGGCGCTCCTCAAGGCCCGCTGGATCGCGGGGGACCGCGCGCTCGGGGAGCGCTACGAGCAGGCCATCGCGCCGCTCGTCTGGTCCTCGGCCGGACGCGAGGGGTTCGTGGAGTCCGTCCAGGCGATGCGCCGGCGGGTCACCGAGAACATCCCCGCCGCCGAGGCCGACAGGCAGATCAAGCTCGGCGCCGGAGGGCTGCGCGACGTCGAGTTCACCGTCCAGCTCCTCCAGCTCGTCCACGGCCGGTCGGACGAGAACCTCCGGGTGCGGGACACCACCTCGGCCATCGCCGCCCTCGCCGAGGGCGGCTACATCGGGCGCCGGGATGCGGACGAGTTCGACTCCTCCTACCGGTACCTCCGCCTCCTCGAGCACCGCCTCCAGCTCTCGAGGCTCCGCCGGACCCACCTCATGCCTGTCAAGGACGACGCCCTGCGCGCGCTGGCCCGTGCAGCCCAGGGGATCCTCGAGATCGGGAAGTCCTCGCCGGAACAGCTCCTGGAGACCTGGCACCGGACCAAGCGGCGCGTCCGCGAGCTCCACGAGCGCATCTTCTACCGGCCGCTGCTGAACACCGTGGCCAACCTGAGCCCCGACGAGGCACGCCTCACGCCGGAGGCGGCGCAGGCACGCCTGGCCGCGCTCGGGTACCGTGACCCCCAGGGCTCCATGCGGCACATCGAGGCCCTGACAGCTGGCGTGAGCCGCCGGGCCGCGCTCCAGCGGCAGCTCCTCCCCGTCCTGCTCGGCTGGCTCGCGGAGGGCGTGGATCCCGACGGCGGCCTCCTCGCCTTCCGCCGGGTGAGCGAGGCGCTGGGGACTTCGCCCTGGTATCTCGGCCTCCTGCGGGACTCTGCCGCGGCGGCCGAGCGGCTGTGCCACGTCCTGTCCGACTCTCGGCTCATCGCGGACCTCCTCGAAGTCTCGCCCGAATCGGTGGCGTGGCTCGGCAACGACGCCGACCTGCGGCCCCTGGCGCTCGAGGCGCAGTGGAACGAGATCCAGTCCAAGCTGTCGCGGCACGCCGATCCGGCCGCCGCCATGCGCCTGGTGCGCCTCATCCGGCGCCGCGAGATCCTCCGCGTGGCCCTCGCCGACCGCGCGCGCATCATCGACACCCAAGGAGTGGGCCGGGCGCTGGCCGACGCGGACCAGGCGGCCGTGCTCGGGGCGCTGCGCGTGGCGGAGGCGGCGGCGGCCGCGAAGGCTCCGCTCGTCACCCAGGTCCTGGTCGTCGCGATGGGGCGCCAGGGAGGCCGGGAGATCGGCTACGGCTCGGACGCCGACGTGATCTACGTGCACCGGCCGCTGCCGGACGCTGATCCCGCGGCCGCCCAGAAGCAGGCCCTCGAGATCGTCGGCAGCCTTTCGGCACTGCTCACCCAGCCGCTCAAGCCGCCGGTCCTCGCAGAGCGAGTCCTCACGCTCGACGCCGACCTGCGCCCGGAGGGGAAGAACGGCCCGCTGGTGCGGTCCCTCGAGTCGTTCGCCGAGTACTACCGCCGGTGGGCCCTGACCTGGGAGGCCCAGGCGCTCCTGCGCGCACGCCCCCTGGCGGGGGACGACGGCCTTGCGAAGGAGTTCATGGCACTCGTGGACACCGTGCGGTACCCCGAGGAGCTGCCGACGGCGGAGATCCGGGAGATCAGGCGCATCAAGGCCCGGGTGGAGTCCGAGCGGCTCCCGCGGGGCGCGGACCCGTCGCGGCACGTCAAGCTCGGCCGCGGCGGCCTGAGCGACGTCGAGTGGCTCGTCCAGCTGGTCCAGCTCGAGCATGCGGCGCAGCACCCCCGGCTCCGCACCACGGAGACGCTCCCCGCGCTCTCCGCGGCGGCGGACCTCGGCCTCCTGCCGAAGGCCGACGCCGAGCTCCTCGCCGAGGCGTGGATACTCGCGAGCCGCGTCCGCAGCGCCAACGTCGCCTGGTCCGGCCGGGCCTCGGACGTGCTGCCCACCTCGCGGCGCGATCTCGAGGCGGTCGCCCGCTGGTGCGGCTACGCCCCGGGGAACGCCTCCGCGCTGGAGCAGCACTACCTGAACCTCACCCGCCGGGCGCGCCAGGTCTTCGAGCGCATCTTCTACGGCACCCAGTGAAATGCAGGAAAGGAACCCGAGCATGATGCACGGAACGATCGACGTGGCCCAGGCGGCCGCCGAGGAGCTCGAGAAGGCGCGCACCAGCCCGCACGGCAGGAGCGCGCGGGCGCTCCTCCACGACGGCCATCTGCGGCACACGCTCCTGGCCATCCTCGACGGGGAGGTCCTCGGGGACCACCTCAAGCCGCCCGCGGCGACGCTCCACGTGCTCTCGGGAACCTTTGTGGTGCGCTCCGACGGGCCTGACCTCAGGCTCGACGCCGGCCAGCTCGCCGTGCTCCCGGGTCCCCGGCACGATGTCACCGCCGAGGGCGACTCGACCGGCATCCTCACAACGCTCGCAGACTAGCCTCGCCGCTCCCGCGCCACCGGGCCCACGCGTACCGTGCCCACGCACGACGACGCCCCCCACCCTCCGCAGGCTGGCTGCGGGAGGCGGGGGGCGTCGTCGTGCGTGCGGGCTCTCTGGGAGGCTCAGCAGCCGAAGTAGAGCTCGAACTCGTAGGGGTTCGGGCGCAGCGAGAGCGGCATGATCTCCTTCTCGCGCTTGTACGCGACCCAGGTGTCGATGAGGTCCTGGGTGAAGACGCCACCGGCCTGGAGGAACTCGTTGTCTGCCTCGAGGGCCTCGAGGGCCTCCTCGAGGGAGCCGGGCGCCTTGGGGATGTCGCGGGCCTCCTCGACGGGGAGCTCGTAGAGGTCCTTGTCGATCGGGGCGGGCGGCTCGATGCGGTTGCGGATGCCGTCGATGCCGGCCATGAGCTGCGCGGCAAAGGCGAGGTACGGGTTGGACGAGGGGTCCGGCGCGCGGAACTCGATGCGCTTGGCCTTCGGGTTGGAGCCCGTGATCGGGATGCGGATGCCGGCGGAGCGGTTGCCCTGCGAGTAGACCATGTTCACGGGGGCTTCGAAGCCCTTCACCAGGCGCTTGTACGAGTTCACGGTCGGGTTCGTGAACGCGAGGACGGCCGAGGCGTGCTTGAGGAGGCCACCGATGTACCAGCGGGCGAGGTCGGAGAGGTTCGCGTAGCCCTTCTCGTCGTAGAAGAGGGGCTCGCCGCCGTTCCAGAGCGACTGGTGGCAGTGCATGCCCGAGCCGTTGTCGCCGAAGATCGGCTTCGGCATGAAGGTCACCGTCTTGCCCCACTCGAGCGCGGTGTTCTTGATGATGTACTTGAACTTCTGCAGGTCGTCCGCAGCACGCACGAGGGTCGAGAACCTGTAGTTGATCTCGGCCTGGCCGGCGGCGCCGACCTCGTGGTGCGAGCGCTCGACCTCGAGGCCCGCCGCGTCGAGGGCGAGGCACATGGCGTCGCGGAGGTCAGCCTGGTGGTCGACCGGCGCCACCGGGAAGTAGCCGCCCTTGAACGGGGTCTTGTTGCCGAGGTTGCCGCCCTCCTCCTCGCGGCCGGAGTTCCACGGGGCCTCGATGGAGTCGACCTTGTAGAAGGAGCCCTGCGGGGAGGACTCGAACTGGACGTTGTCGAAGACGAAGAACTCGGCCTCAGGGGCGAAGAACGCGGTGTCCGCGATGCCGGTGGAGGCGAGGTAGGCCTCGGCGCGCTCGGCCACGCCGCGGGGGTCGCGGTGGTAGGGCTCGCCGGTGCGCGGGTTCACGATGGAGAAGTTCAGGGCGAGGGTCTTCTCGACGCGGAACGGGTCCACGAACGCCGTCGTGACATCCGGGATGAGCTGCATGTCGGACTCTGCGATGCCCTGGAAGCCGCGGATCGAGGAGCCGTCGAAGAGCTGCCCGTTCTCGAAGAAGTCGGCGTCGACCGTCTTGGCCGGGATGTTGAAGTGCTGCTGGACGCCGGGCAGGTCGGTGAAGCGGATGTCGACGAACTTGACGTCTTCGTCCTGGATGTATTTGAGGACTTCGTCCGCAGACTTGAACATCGGTGCTCCTAACACATGGGGTGGCAGTCGGGCCGGGCGGGAACGTGGCGCGCACGGGCAGTGCGGGGCGCCGTACGCCTCGCTGCAACGGGTATCAGACTACGAACGGAGGGTTTCCCGTCCGTGTCCGCTTTGTTTCAGCGAGGTTACATGCGGCGGTTCCGTGTAAACGCTAGCTGCCGGGGGCGGCTGGGGCCAAGAGCCGGCAAGGAGCCCGCCCGCCTAGAATGGAGCGGTGATTGACCGGAAAGACCTTGGTTCCTGGCTCAGCGGGCCTCCCACCGCCGAAGGCGACTACCCGGGGCGGAGGCTGGGACGCCCACGCACCGGACCAGGCTCGGTGGGCCGGCCCGGCAGGCGGGTGCTGGCCCTGTGCATCGACTGGGCGGCCTGCTATGCCATCGCCGCGGCGTTCTTCGGCGGCAACCAGCTCGCGATCCTGGCCGTCTTCGCCGTGGAGCAGACCCTCCTGGTGGGACTTGCCGGCTTCGGGCTGGGCCACCGCCTCGCCGGCCTTCGCGTCGAGGGCGTCGACGGGCGTCCGGTCGGCATCCTTGCCGCGGCCATCCGGGCGGTCCTCCTGTGCCTCCTCATCCCCGCCGTGATCTTCGACGTCGACCAGCGGGGCCTGCATGACAAGGCCGCGCGCACCGTCGTCGCGCGTCTCTGAGCCCAGTCCCGCTGGGACGCCAAGAGGCCCTCGGGGAGGTGCTCCCCGGGGGCCTCTTGCTGTTGGTCGCCGCCCTCGTGCCAAGAGAGGCTGCGTGTCAGGAAAGGCTGGCGGACCGCATCAGCGTCCGCGCATCGCGCGACGGTCAGGGCGCACGCGCGTCGGGTCGATGCCCTTGGGGATCGGGAGGCGCGGCCCGAGCGAGCCGATGCGCTTGTTCACGGCGGCGACCTCGGTCTTGGTGAGCTCGCCCTTGAGCTTGTTCATCGCCTTCGCGACGTTCCGCAGCTCGGTCTGGCCCTCCTCGCGACCCGTCTCGATGACGTGGATCGGGACGTTGGGCAGGATGCGCGACAGGCGCTTGCGCTCACCGTCCACGAGCGAGCGTACGCGGGTGCTCGGGCCCTCGGTCACGAGCACGACGCCTGGCCGCCCGATCGCGCGGAACACGACGTCCTGGGTGCGCGGGTTGACGGCGACAGGCTGCTCCTCGACGATCCAGCCGCGCCGCAGGGCGCTCAGCGCGGCGCCGGCCGCCCCCGGCTGGCCCTCGATCTGGGCGAAGGCCGCGCGCTCGGCGCGGCGGCTCAGGATGTACACGGCACCGAGGAGGCCGAGAAGGATGCCGATGATGAGGCCGGTGATCCAGTTGTCCAGCAGGAAGCCGATGAGGAGGCTGACCGCGGTCACGGCGAGGAAGACGAGGACCATGAGCCAGACGGCGTTCGGGTCGGCCCTCCGCGTCATCTGGAAGACCTGGATGAACTGCTGGAACCCGTTGGGCTTCTTCGCCTTCTTCGGAGACTTGTCCGAGGGCGTGCTGGAGGTGTCGGTGCGCTTGGCCATAGTCCCTCAATTCTAAGTCACGCCCCGGCCATCCAGAACGCCGAAGCGCCCGACCCCCGGAAGGGCGGGCGCTTCGGGCAGGCGGCGGTTCAGCCGTGCCGTGAGGCGAGGAGGGTTGCGGCCTCCTGGCGGGTCGAGCCGGAGGACTCGATGTGTGCCAGCTGCGGCGGGATCTCCCAGCCCTTCTTGCGCATGGCGGTGGCCCAGAGCCGCCCGGCGCGGTACGAGGAGCGCACGAGCGGCCCGCTCATGACGCCGAGGAAGCCGATCTCCTCGGCCTCCTGGGACAGCTCGACGAACTCCTCGGGCTTGACCCAGCGCTCCACGGGGTGGTGCCGTTCCGAGGGCCGCAGGTACTGGGTGATGGTGATGAGGTCGCACCCGGCCTCGTGCAGGTCGCGCAGCGCCTGGGAGATCTCCTCGCGGGTCTCTCCCATCCCGAGGATGAGGTTCGACTTCGTGACCATGCCCTGGTTCCGGCCTTGGGTGAGCACGTCGAGCGAACGCTCGTAGCGGAAGGCGGGGCGGATGCTCTTGAACAGGCGCGGGACGGTCTCGACGTTGTGTGCGAACACCTCGGGCCTGGCCTCGCAGATCGCGGTGATGTGCTCGGGCCTGCCGGAGAAGTCCGGGATGAGGATCTCGACGCCGGTGCCGGGGTTGAGCTCGTGGATCTTGCGGATGGTCTCCGCATAGAGCCACACGCCCTCGTCCTCGAGGTCATCGCGGGCGACGCCGGTGACGGTTGCGTAGCGCAGGCCCATCGACTGCACGGAGCGGGCCACCTTGGTCGGCTCGAAGCGGTCCAGGGGGGAGGGCTTGCCCGTGTCGATCTGGCAGAAGTCGCAGCGGCGCGTGCACTCGGAGCCGCCGATGAGGAAGGTTGCTTCCTTGTCCTCCCAGCACTCGAAGATGTTGGGGCAGCCGGCCTCCTCGCACACGGTGTGGAGGCCTTCCTTCTTGACCTGGTTCTTGAGCTGGACGAATTCCGGGCCCATCTGGACCTTGGCCTTGATCCAGTCGGGCTTGCGCTCGACGGGGACCGCGGAGTTGCGCTGCTCGATGCGCAGCATGCGGCGGCCTTCGGGGGCGAGGGTCACGTCAGTGCTCCTTCGGAGAGGTCGGCTTCGGTCTGGGCCACGAACTCGCCTTCGCGGCGGGCGAGTTCCTCGGTGATGCGGCCGACGATGTCGCGGGGTCCGACCTCCCGGCCGCATTCCGCGGAGATGGTGGTCGTTCCGGCGTCGGTGATGCCGCACGCGATGATCTGGGCGTACGGCTCGAGGCTGTTGCTGCAGTTGATCGCGAAGCCGTGGCCGGTGACGCCGTCGTGGACGCTGATGCCGATGGCAGCGATCTTGCGGTCGCCGCCGCGCTCGTCCGCACGGACCCACACGCCGGACCGTCCGTCGACGTGCTCGGCCTTGATCCCGTACTCGGAGATGACCGTGATCATGACATCCTCGAGCAGCTCGACATAGGCGCGGATCGCGCGGGGCTGGGCGAGCCTGACAATGGGGTACCCCACGAGCTGGCCCGGGCCGTGCCAGGTGAGCTTGCCACCCCGGTCCACGGGGACCACCGGCGTGCCGTCGAGGGGACGCTCGTGGTCCTCGGTGCGCTTCCCGGCCGTGTAGACGGCGGAGTGCTCGAGGAGGAGTACGGTGCTGGGCGCGGAGCCGGCGACCACGTCGTCGTGGAGCTGTCGCTGCGCCGCGAGGCCGGCTTCGTAGTCGACGAAGTCCGGCGCGAACCCGAGGTGGGTGAACGCAAGAGTCATGCCGACCAGCTTAACCCCGGCCTCCCCGCGGGCCCCCGGAGTGTGGTCAACGTCGCATTGACGTGGGGGACGCCACATGCTGCCGCCTCATCTCGGACCTGTGGATAACTTCTGCAGCATCCGCCGCCCTGCGGTAGACATGAGCCATGGAACCTCTGCCCGAGATCCACCCGTCCGGCCCTTCGCCCGGGACCGGAACACCCGCCCTGCCCGGCTACGAGGTCGTGCGCCTTCTCGGCCACGGCGGGTCGGGCAGCGTGTGGCTCGTCCGCGATGCGGACGGTGGCCGGATGCTGGCCGCCAAAGTCCTCTCGCCCGGACCGGATGCGGGGGACGGCGCAGCTGCCCTCGCGCTCGCGCGGCGCGAGCTGCGGCTGTCGAGGTCGCGGGAACACGAGCACCTCCTCCCCGTGCGCGCTGCCGTGGCGGACGCCGGCGACGCCGGCGCCGTGGCCCTGCTGATGGACTACGCCCCCGGCGGCTCGCTCGGCAACCTCGTCCGCGTGCGCGGCCGGCTCGGGGTCGGGGAGTGCGTGACCGTGGTGACGCCGATCGCCCAGGCCCTCGCGGCGCTGCACGCCGAGGGGAGCACGCACGGAGACGTCTCGCCCGGCAACATCCTGTTCACGGCACAGGGCAAGCCGCTGCTGGGCGACTTCGGGCTGGCCCGCATGGTCGGCGACGTTTCGACGGGAGCGGGCGGCACCCCGGGGTTCCGGGACCCGGCGTCGCTGCCGGGCGGCGTGTCGGCCCTCGCAGGGGACGACGGCGGCCCCCGCGCCGCCGGAGCCGCGTTCAGGCCGGCCGCGCTCGCCGCTGCGGGAGACGTGTTCTCCCTCGGCGCCGTCGCGTGGTTCGCTCTCACGGGTGAGCCGCCGCAGCCCACAGTCCAGCGCCCACCGCTCGCGCTCGTCGTCGAGGACGTGCCCGCGGAGCTCGCGGCCGCCATCGAGGCTGCGCTGCGCGACGATCCGCGGGAGCGCATCTCGGCCGCGGAGCTCGCCCGGGCGGTCTTCCGCAGTGCCCGCGCCGAGCGGGTCGACCTCGCCCCGGCGGTCGACGAGGACGTCATCCCGGACCTGCTCACCCGGCTCAGTCCCGAATCCGGGCGCCGACGGCGCGGGCCGGGCCGCCGCAGCCGCCCACTCGTGGCCGCCGCCGCTCATGTCGCGGGAGTGCGCGCCAGGGCGCCGCTGGTCCGGGCACGGCTGCTATGGGCCCGGCTGCTCTGGGGAGGGGCTGCCGTCCTGGCCGCCGCCGCAGTGCTGGGGGCGATCTGGTGGACTCCGGCCCTCCACCCCCGCAGCACTGCCACGGCCTCCGTCCCCGAGGTGCGGCAGGTGCCCGCGGTGAGCGCCGTCTGGGCGGGGCTTCCTGACCAGCTGCGCCGCGGCGCGGAGTCGGCAGACCCCGTCCAGGCCGTGCAGGCGCTGTCGGAGATCCGCGCGCACGCGATCGCGGCGAAGGACCGGGAGCTCCTTGCGGCCGTCAACGTGCCCGCCTCCGAGACGGCGACTGCGGACGCCGCGCTTTTGGATCGCCTCGACTCGGCTGGGCGGCGGCTCGAGGGGTTCAGTGCCCGCGTCCTCTCCGCGGCGCGGGATGCAGCCACTGCGGCGCCCGCGGATGCCGCGCGATCTGCGGAGGGCGCCGGGCCCGCGGACGGTGACCGGGGCGCCGTCGTGCGGGTCAGGATCGTCACGAGCGGCTACACCGTGCGGGACAGTGCGGGTGCGACGGTAGGCGAGCGCGCGGCCGGCGTGGACCAGGAGCTGCGGATCGTGCTCGGGCGTGAGGAGGGACGCTGGCGGGTGGCCCGCATCCTGCCTGCCTGAAGCGCAGCTGCGGCGTGCGTCACACAGGCGTGCCGCGCTGGCGGCACGCCCTGTCGTGCCCGGGCCTCCTGCCTATGATCGGAGGATGACTGGCTCCAGCTACTTCCGCTATCCCCACGTGCACGGGGACCTCGTGGCGTTTGTCGCCGAGGATGACGTCTGGCTCGCTCCCGTCGCCGGGGGCCGGGCGTGGCGGCTGTCCGCCCTGCGGCTGCCGGCACGGAACCCCCGCTTTACGCCCGACGGCAGCAAGGTCGTCTGGACGGTGGTGCAGGGGAGCGCGCCCGAGGTCGTGTCCGCGGATGTGGACGGTGGCGGGTTCCGGCAGCTGAGCTGGTTCGGGCACTCCACGACCCGGGTGCGCGGCTTCGACCCCTCTGGGCGCGTCATCGTCACGAGCGCCCACAACCAGCCCGACGCCCGCCACACCCATGCCTACACGATGCCGGTCGAGGGCGGATGGCTCGAGGAGCTCCCGTACGGGCCGGTCGACTCGGTGGCGTTCGGGCCCAGCATCGGCGACGAGAGGCCGGTCGTGGTCAGCAGCGTCCTGACGCGCGACCCGGCCTCCTGGAAGCGCTACCGCGGAGGCGCGGCCGGCAAGCTCTGGATCGACCCCGACGGCGGCGGCGAGTTCCGGCGGCTCGTCCCAGAGCTCGACGGCAACCTCTGCGACCCCCTCTGGGTGGGAGGCCGGATCGCGTTCCTCTCCGACCACGAGGGCGTGGGCAACCTCTACTCGGTGGACCGCTCCGGGCGCGACCTGCGCCGCCATACCGACTCGGACCGCTTCTACGTCCGGCACGCGAGCACCGACGGCGTCCGCATCGCCTTCGAGTCGGCGGGTGAGCTCTGGCTCCTGGACTCGCTCGACGCCGAGCCCCGTCGCCTCGACATCGCACTGGCCTCCGCCTCGACGTCGCGGCGCTCCATGCCGCTCGCCGTCGCGCGCCACCTCGGCGACGTTGTCCCGACGCCGGACGGGCGCGCGAGCGTCGTCGAGTCGCACGGGACCGTGCACTGGCTGACCCATCGGGACGGCCCCTCGCGTGTTGTCGAGGCCACGCCGGGCGTTCGGGCGCGCCTCGCCCGGCCCCTCGGGACGGACTCCGTGGTGTTCATCGCCGACCACGAGGGGGAGGAGGGCCTGTTCATCAAGCGGCTCTCCGGCGCCGAGGAGGCTGCCCGCGCCGCAGCGGGCCGCGCAGTGGGCCGTACCGAGGACGGGCCCGGGGCCGTGGCCACCGCATCCGACGACGGCCTTCCCCGCCCGGTCTCGGCGTTCACCGGGGCTCCCACAGACGAGCGGCCCGGCGCCGGCGTGCAGGGCCAGACCTATGGGCTCTCCGACGACAGCCGTCCGCAGCCCGTCCCGGCGGGCCTGCCGGCAGCGTCGGCGTCGGCGGCTCGCGCGCCGCGCTCGTACGTGGTCCCCGGCCGCCGCACCGTCCCGGTCGACGTCGAGGCCGAGGCGGACGCCCTGCCGCGCCTGCGTCGCGTCGCCCTGCCGAGTGCGAGCCGCGTCGCGGAGCTCCTCCCCAGCCCCGACGCCCGATTCGTCGCGGCGGGAACCGCCTTCGGCGAGGTCCACCTTGTCGATGTGGAGGCCGGCACGGCGACGACCTTGAGCACGGTGAACGAGGGCAGCATCGAGCAGCTTGCCTGGAGCCCGGACTCCCGCTGGCTCGCGTGGAGCGAGCCCGTGACGGCGTTCGGCTCGCGCTCGAGGATCCGCCTTGCCGAGGTGGGCACGGGCCGGGTGGCCGAGGTGACCGACGGCCGCTTCTGGGATGCCTCCCCGGCCTTCACCCCGGACGGGAAGTACCTCGCGTTCCTCTCGGGCCGCAGCTTCGACCCCGTCTACGACGGCCACTCCTTCGACCTGTCCTTCCCGAGCCCCATCAAGCCGTACATCCTCCCGCTCGAGGCCACGGCCGCGAGCCCCTTCGGGCCCCGCGTGGCCGACTTCGCCGTGTCGGGCCCTGCCTCGGCGGACGGCGTGGACGGCGCGGACGACGCCGGGGCCAGCCGCGCGCCGTCGTCCTCCACCGCCGGGAGCGCGGGGAGCGCGCCGTCGGTGACGGTCGACCTCGAGGGGATCGCGCACCGCATCGTGGCCCTTCCGGTGCGGCAGGGAAACTACTCGCGCCTGACGGCAGCAAAGGACGCACTCCTGTGGCTCTCCCAGGACCTCGTCGGGGCGACGGGCGACGGCAAGGCCAAGCCGGGCGACAAGGACACGCCGCCCACGCTGCAGCGGCTCGACCTGGTCACGGGAGCCGAGACGACCCTCGTCGGGGCCCTGGACAGCTACCGGATCAGCGGGGACGGCGGTCGGGTCGTCTACATCCGCGACCGTGCAGTCCACTGCGTGCCGAGCGACCGTCCCGCCGAGGACGGCCACGGGGACCACATCACGGTGGAACTGGACCGCATCCGCGTCCGGCTCGACCCGGTGTCCGTGTGGGGGCAGGCGTTCGAGGAGGCTTGGCGGCTCCAGCGCGACTTCTTCTGGACCGCGGACATGGCCGGCGCCGACTGGGAGGAGGTCCACGACCGGTACCGCCCGCTCGTGGAGCGCCTCGGCTCCCACGATGACCTCGTGGACCTCCTGTGGGAGATGCACGGCGAGCTCGGCACGTCGCACGCGTTCGTGACGCCTGCGCTCGTGACCGAAACGGGAGCCGGCGGCCAGGGGCGTCTCGGCGGCGAGTTCGACTTCGACGGCGGCTGGGTGGTGCGGCGGGTCCTCGCGAACGAGTCCTCCGACCCGCTTGCCGCGTCCCCTCTCGCGTCGCCGGGCGCGGGCGTCCGCGCGGGCGACCGCCTCCTGGAGATCGACGGCGTGCCGCTCACGGCCGAGTTTGGTCCCGCGCTGGCGCTCACGGGCGCGGCCGGGAAGACCGTCGAGCTGACCATGCTCAACGGTCCCGCCCACGGCGACGCGGCCGGCACGACCCGGCGGATCGCCGTCGTGCCCATCCGCGACGAGGAGCGGCTGCGCTACCAGGACTGGGTCCAGGCGAACCGGAGACTCGTGCGGGAGGCCTCCGAGGGCAGGTTCGGCTACCTCCATGTCCCCGACATGGGCGCGCGCGGCTGGGCGCAGCTGCACCGGGACCTGGACACCGAGACCGCGCTCGACGCCCTCGTGGTCGACGTGCGGAGGAACCGCGGCGGCCACACGTCCCAGCTCGTGGCCGAGCTGATCGGGCGTCGGGTCACGGGCTGGAGCATGCCACGGGGCGAGCAGCCGCGGACCTACCCGCGCCATGCGCCGCGCGGCCCCGTCGTGATCCTGGCCGACGAGTTCGCTGGGTCCGACGGCGACATCATCACGCAGGTGAGCAAGCTACGGGGGATTGGCCCCGTCGTCGGCACCCGCACGTGGGGCGGCGTCGTCGGGATCGACAACCGCTTCAAGCTCGCCGACGGCACGTCGGTGGCGCAGCCACGCTACGCGACCTGGTTCGAAGGCGGGATCGGGTGGGACGTCGAGAACTACGGCGTGGACCCGGACATCGAGGTCCCGTACCCTCCGCACGCGTACGCGGCGGGCATCGACCCGCAGCTTGAGCACGGCATCGGAGTGCTCAAGGAGATGCTCGTGGAGATCCCCACCCAGCGCCCGCCCGCGCGCAGGGGCTACCGGTCCGTGCGCCCCGCGCCGCTGCCCCCGCGTCCCCAGGACCTGGCCGACGCCGAGGCGGTTCCGGCGTACGAGGGCTGAGGCGCCGCCAGCACGAGAAGGCCCCCTCCCGTTGCGGGAGGGGGCCTTCTCTCACTCTGGCTCGCGGGATCAGGACTCGAGCGTTGCCGAGAGCGTGATCGGGATGGAGAGGGCCTGGCTCACCGGGCAGCCGGCCTTCGCCTTCTCGGCGATCTGCTGGAATTCGTCCTCGGAGATGCCGGGGATCCTGGCGGTCAGGGTCAGGTTGCTGCCCGTGACGCCCTTGCCGGGCTCGAAGCCGACCTCGGACTTCGTCTCGATCCGCTCGGCCTTGTAGCCGGCGCTGTCGAGCTCGTTGCTGAACGCCATCGAGAAGCACGCCGAGTGAGCGGCGGCAATGAGCTCCTCGGGGCTCGTCTTGCCGTTGGCCTCCTCGCTGCGGGCCTTCCAAGTGACGTCGTACGTGCCGAGACCCGAAGTGTCGAACGTGGTCTGGCCGGCGCCCTCGAAGAGGTTCCCCTGCCAGACGGTGTGGGCGGTGCGGATGGTGGCCATGCGTCCTCCTTGAGTTCGTGGTCAATGCGCTCCGGTGCCGTGCAGGACGGCGCCGTCCACGACCATCCTAGGCACAGGACAGGCCCGCTGGCCGGGCATGACGCCGGCGGGCGGGCCTGCAGGACGGGAGGGGGCTACTTCCAGAGCGTGGCGATCGCGACGTTGAGGAGCGCGAGGCCACCCACGGAGTGCGCGAGGCCGGGCGCGACGACGGCCCCGGACTTCCGCTGGCGGTTGCCCACGAACGCGAGGGCTCCGATCACGACGGCGACCACGAACTTGGTGATGAGCTTGGGGTAGTTCGGGTTCGCGAAGTCCTCGTCGGTCTGCCCGAGCACGGGGATGAGGCCCATGAGGATGATGCCCGTGACGAGCTGGGTCATCGCACCGTCGAACTGTCGGGGGCCGACGGTCGGCTGCTTCATGTTGGCGATCCAGGGGCCGAGGATCATTGCCGCACCGACGATGTGGAGGAAGACGACGATGTTGTAGACGACAGACATGCCCCGAGTCTATCGGCGCGTGGCGGGCCCACATGACCTGTGCGCCCGGCGGTGGAGTCCCAACTGGATAACGATGCAGGACGGCGC
>NZ_BAAAQW010000002.1:128196-138881 GCF_039531875.1 Sinomonas flava
GCCGTCCTGCGGTCGCGATCGGGTCAGAGGCCGAGGTCGGCCTCGAACGCACCGGCCTCGAGGCGGGCACGGAGCGTCTGGAGGAAGCGCCCGGCGTCCGCACCGTCGACGAGGCGGTGGTCGTAGGTGAGCGAGAGGTACATCATCGAGCGGATCGCGATGACGTCGTCGCCGTCGGCGTTCTGGGTGACCCACGGACGCTTCACGATCGCACCGGTGCCCAGGATCGCCACCTGCGGTTGGTTGATGATCGGCGTGTCGAAGAGGGCGCCGACCGAGCCGATGTTGGTGATGCTGAACGTGCCGCCCGACAGCTCGTCCGGGCCGATCTTGTTGCTGCGCGTGCGCGAGGCGACATCGGCGATGCGGCCGGCGAGGCCCGCGAGGTTGAGGTCGCCGGCGTTGTTGATCACCGGGACGAGGAGGCCCTTGTCCGTGTCCACAGCGATCGCGAGGTGCTCCGCGTTGTGGTAGGTGATCTGCTGGGCTTCCTCGTCGTACTCCGCGTTGAGCTTCGGGTGCTGCTTGAGCGCCTCGGCCACCGCCTTGGCAATGAACGGCAGGAAGGTGAGCTTGACGCCGTTCTGCGCCTGGAACTGCGCCTTGGCGCGGGCGCGGAGCTTGGCGATCTTGGTCATGTCGACCTCGTGCACCTGCGTGAGCTGCGTCGAGACGTCCAGCGACTCGCGCATCCGCCGCGCGATGACCTGGCGGATCCGCGGGGCCTTCTCCGTCGTGCCGCGCAGGCTCGACGCCGCCGGAGCCGGTTGGGCCTGTGCCTGGGCGGAGGGGGCTGCCGCCGGTGCCGCGGCGGGGGCCTGCTGGCTCGAGGCCTTCTTCGCCTCGGCCGCATCGAGCACATCCTGCTTGCGGATGCGCCCGCCGACGCCGGTGCCGGTGAGGGTCGTGACGTCGATCCCGTGCTGGTTGGCGAGCTTGCGGACGAGCGGGGTCACATAGCCGGACTCACCGCCGGCCGGGGCTGCTGCGGGAGCTGCGGGTGCTGCCTGGCCAGCGGGCGCGGGCGCGGGCGCGGCGGCGGGAGCCGGAGCGGCCGGTGCGGCCTGTGCTGGCTCGGCGGCGGGAGCCGGCGCTTGCGCGGCGGGTGCGGGCTCAGCGGCCGGCTCCGGCTGCGCGGCGGGCTCGGGCTCTGCCGCCGGTGCGGGGGCGGGGGCGGACCCGGACCCGACCACGGCGAGGACAGCCCCGACCTCGGCGGTCTCGTCCTCGCCGACGCGGATCTCGAGGAGCGTGCCGGCCACCGGCGAGGGAACCTCGGTGTCCACCTTGTCCGTCGAGACCTCCAGGAGCGGCTCGTCGACCTCGACCGCGTCGCCCACGGCCTTGAGCCAGCGGGTCACCGTGCCCTCGGTGACGCTCTCGCCGAGCGCCGGAAGCGTGACCTCGTGCCCGTCGGGCGCAGCCTGGGCCACGGAAGGCTCCGCAGGCTCGGGCGCGGGCGCCTGCTCGGGGGCCGTAGCGGCGGGCTCGGCCTGCGGCTGCGCCGCCGGCTCGGCCGCTGCCGGCGCAGCCTCGGCGGCGGGTGCGGCGGAGGAGTCACCGGACCCGGTGCCGTCACCGATGACGGCCAGAGGGGCTCCGACCTCGGCGGTCTCATCCTCGGCGACGAGGATCTGCTCGAGGACGCCCGCGACGGGGGACGGGATCTCGGTGTCGACCTTGTCGGTGGACACCTCGACGAGCGGCTCGTCGATCTCGACCCGGTCGCCGACCTGCTTCAGCCAGCGGGTGACGGTGCCTTCGGTGACGCTCTCACCGAGGGCTGGAAGGTTGACGGATTCAGACATGGATCCCCGTGCTCCTTAGTTCTCTGCTCTGCGAATCGTGGCGGCGGCGTGTCAGCCGTGCAGCGGCTTGCCGGCCAGTGCGAGGTGGGCTTCGCCGAGGGCCTCGTTCTGGGTCGGGTGCGCGTGGACGAACTGCGCCACGTCCTCCGGGTACGCCTCCCAGTTGACGATCAGCTGTGCCTCGCCGATCTGCTCGCCCATGCGGGCGCCGATCATGTGGACGCCGACGACCGGGCCCTCCTTCTGGCGGACGATCTTGATGATGCCCGAGGTGCCGAGGATGGAGCTCTTGCCGTTGCCGGCCAGGTTGTACTCCTGGGTCTGGACCTGGTCCTCGCCGAACTTCTCCTTGGCGGCCTTCTCGGTGTAGCCGACGGTGGCGATCTCCGGGTCGCAGTACGTGACCTTCGGGATGTTGACGTCCTCGACCACGACCGGGTTGAGGCCGGCGATCTCCTCGGCGACGAAGATGCCCTGCTGGTAGCCGCGGTGCGCGAGCTGGACACCGGGGACGATGTCGCCCACGGCGTAGATGTTGCCGACGCCCGTGTGGAGGCGCTCGTTGGTGATGACGAACCCGCGGTCGATCGTGATGCCCTGCTCCTCGTAGCCGAGGTTCGCCGTGACGGGGCCGCGTCCGACGGCGACGAGGAGGAGCTCGGCCTCGAACGTCTTGCCGTCGACGAGGGTGACCTTGACGCCGTTCTCGTCCTGCTCGACGCCCTGGAAGAACGTGCCCGTGTTGAACTTGATGCCGCGCTTCTTGAAGGCGCGCTCGAGCTGCTTGACGATCGCAGCATCCTCGTTCGGGACGAGCGAGGGCAGGCCCTCGATGATGGTGACGTCGACGCCGAAGGACTTCCAGACTGAGGCGAACTCCACGCCGATCACGCCGCCGCCGAGGACGATCACGCTCTTGGGGATGTAGTCCATCTCGAGCGCCTGGTCCGAGGTGATGACCCGGCCGCCGATCTCGAGGCCGGGGAGGCTCCGGGAGTAGGAGCCCGTGGCGAGGACGATGTTCTTGCCCTTGTATGCCGTGCCGTTGACCGTGACGGTGTCCGGACCCGTCAGCCGGCCCTCGCCCTCGATGACCGTGATGCCCTTGGTCTTGATGAGCCCGGTGAGGCCCTTGAACTTCCCGGCAACGACGCCGTTCTTGTAGGCGTTGACGGCCGTCATGTCGATGCTCTCGAGCGAGACGTTCACGCCGTACTTCGCGGAGTCCCGGGCGTGGTCGGCGAGTTCGGCCGAGTGCAGGAGCGCCTTGGTGGGGATGCAGCCGTTGTGGAGGCAGGTGCCCCCGAGCTTGCCCTTCTCCACGAGTCCGACGCTCAGGCCGAACTGGACGGCGCGCAGAGCGGTCGCGTAGCCGCCGCTTCCGCCGCCGAGAACCAAGATGTCGAATTCCTGCGCAGTTGCCTGGTCGGCCACGTGGACGCTCCCTCGCCGTTGGGGACGGCGTGTTCCGCCGTCGGTTTGACTGGTTGCCTGCGCGATCCGCACAGGCCCGGGTATCAGGGAAACCCTATATCCCCGGCTGACTATGCTCCACCTCTGCGGAACGAATGTCCCGGCCTTGTGTCAAGAGTCATGGGAACTGTAGCACTTTCGTTCAGCGGACTTTAGTTCTCATATCGTGAAATTGGACTCAGGACTGGGTGGCGCCCGACGCATCCTCGAGATAGGAGACGAGCGTGCGGACGATCGCCCCGGTGCCCTGCTTCGGGGTGTGCCCGTAGGCCGATCCGGTGTTGAAGGCCGGGCCCGCGATGTCGAGGTGCGCCCAGGGGATCGCGGAGCCGTCGGGGCGCTCGCCGACGAACTCCCGGAGGAAGACCGCGGCGGTCAGCATGCCGCCGGGCCGCTCGCCGACGTTGGAGAGGTCGGCCGTCGCCGAGTCGAGGCCGGCGCGCAATTCCTCCGGCAGGGGCATGGGCCATGCCGGCTCGCCCGAGGCGCTGGCGGCGGCGAGCAGCGGCTGGGTCACCGCGTCGTCGCCCATCAGACCAGCGGTGCGGGTCCCCAGCGCGATCAGCGCGGCACCGGTGAGCGTCGCCACGTCGATGATCGCGGCCGGATTCTCCTCGCTTGCGGCGGCGATGCCGTCCGCCATCACGAGCCGTCCCTCCGCGTCGGTGTTGAGGACCTCCACCGTCTTGCCGCCCCGGATGGTGATCACGTCCGCCGGGCGCTGCGCGCTTCCCGAGGGCATGTTCTCCGCGATGCACAGCCAGGCGGTGACCTTGACGGGGAGGTTGAGCCTGGCCGCGGCGAGCAGGGAGGTCAGGACCGTGGCTGCACCGGCCATGTCGCTCTTCATCTGGTCCATCTGGGCGGCGGGCTTGATCGAGATCCCGCCCGTGTCGAAGGTGATGCCCTTGCCCACGAGGTGGACGCCGGCGCCGGGCCCGGCCTTGGCGGGCGAGTATTCGACCTTGACCAGGCGAGGCGGCCGAAGCGATCCCTGTCCCACCGCCAGGATGCCCCCGAAGCCCTCCTTCGCGAGCCGCTTCTCGTCATACACCGTGACTTTGACGGGCAGCCCCTTGGCGAGGTCCTTCGCGGCGTCGGCGAACGTCTCTGGGTAGAGCTGGCTCGGCGGCATGTTGACCAGCGTCCGGGTGGTGTTCACCGCCCACCCCAGGACGGCGGCCCGCGCCAGCGCGGCGTCGGCGGCCGGCGTGCCGGCGGCGGGTGAGTAGACGACGGCACGGCGCACGTTGCCCTTCGCCTCGTCGGCCGCTGACTTGTGCTCGGTGTAGGCATAGGCGCCGAGCGCGGCACCCTCGGCGACGGCTGCCACGGATGCTTCGTGGGGGGCCGGGAGGGCGAGGACGACCGTCTCGCTCCCGGCGAGCTGGCGGATGGCCGAGCCCGCAGCGCGGCGCAGCTGCTCGGCGCTCGGTGAGGCACCGCCGTCGAGCTTGCCCACGCCCACGAGGGCGAGGACGTCGGTGCCGAGCTCGGGCAGGCCGGGGAGCCGGTGGAGCTGGTCCGCAGCGCCCGTCACACCAAGGGCAGCGAGCGTTGAGCCGACGGCTTCGGCGCTGCGTCCGGCGAGGGGACTGTCGAGGAGCCGAGGCCCGTCACCGTCCTGGGCGACGCCGACGACGAGGACCTGGCTCGGGGTCCTGCGGAGGTCCTTCGACGTGGCGCTGAGGGCGACTTCTCTGTTGGTGAACACTTGGTGGCCTCGATTCTGGGCGTGTGCCGGCGCCGAACGCCCGGGCTGGACAGTGTGCTGCGCTTGCTTCAGGTCTCTCCGATGGTAGTCCCGGTGGAATGATGGGGTGCGCCCGCGCGTTGGACACTGCAGCCCCGCCGCCCGACCGGGACCCGATCAGGGCGGGGCGCCGACAGAACGCCGACAGAACAGAGAGGACATCCGACGTGCTAGACCCCGTGTCCGGGCCGCTCCAGGATCCGGCCGGCCTGTACACCGCCGCGGCCGAGCTGGACCAGGACGACCTCCGCGGCCTGCCCCTGATCATGGGCTTCACCGGCTTCGCCGATGCCGGCCATGCCGTGCGCCAGATCACCGATGAACTGGTCAGTGTCCAGTCGCAGGGCGCTCTCGCCGCGTTCGACGTCGACCAGCTGCTGGACTACCGGTCGCGGCGTCCCCGGATCCGCTTCGTCGAGGACCACCTCGAGGACTATGAGCCCCCGAGGCTCGCGCTGTACCGCCTCGAGGACGGTCTCGGCCGCCCCTACCTCCTCCTGGCCGGCCCGGAGCCGGACCTCCAGTGGGAGCGGTTCTCCCGCGCCGTCGTGGGCCTCGTGGAGCGACTTGAGGTGCCGCTCACCCTGTGGGTCCACGCGATTCCGATGCCTGTGCCTCACACACGGCCTCTCGGTGTGACTGTCCATGGCAACAGGCCGGAGCTCGTAGAGGGCATATCGCGCTGGAAGCCGACGGTCGAGTTCCCCGCAGCGATCGGCCACCTCCTCGAGCTCAGGCTCGTCGCCGCAGGCCACGACGTCACCGGGTTCGTCGTCCACGTCCCGCACTACCTTGCCGAGTCGGAGTACCCCGCAGCTGCCGTCACAGGGCTCGAGCACCTGGGCGCGGCGTCCCACCTGATGCTGCCCAGCGACCGGCTGCGTGAGGCTGCCCGGGAGGTCGGGCGCCAGGTGGCCGAGCAGGTCGAAGCGTCTGAGGACGTCCGGGAGCTCATCGAGGGCCTCGAGGAGCGCTTCGACGACCGCTCGGCCGATCACCCGCGCCGCTCGCTCCTCGCCGGGCCGGCCGACAGCCTGCCCACTGCCGAGGATCTCGGCGCCGCCGTGGAGGCCTACCTTGCCACGCACGAGGGCGGCGAGGCCGGCCGCCACGACGGGCCGCTGTGAGCTGACGCCCGACGGAGGCCACTAGGATCGGGGGGTGAACAGCTGGCGGGCGTGGACAGTGTGGGGGATCGGGGTCTTCGCCTACCTCGTCGCGGTGGTCCAGCGCACGTCCTTCGGTGTCGTCGGCCTCGAGGCCACGGAGCGGTTCTCTGCGGGCGGCACCCTGCTCTCGGCCTTCACCGTCGTCCAATTGGTCGTGTATGCGTCGCTGCAGATTCCCGTCGGGCTGCTCGTGGACCGGTTCGGCACCCGCATCATGGTCAGCGTGGGCGCGACGTTCATGGCGCTCGGCCAGCTCCAGATCGCGGTCGCGGAGAGCGTGGTGACCGGCATCATCGGGCGCATGCTGGTGGGCATGGGGGACGCGATGACGTTCGTGTCGGTGCTCCGGCTCGTCCCCGTGTGGTTCGAGGGCCGGAAGGCCCCGCTCCTGAGCCAGCTCACGGGCATGATCGGGCAGGTGGGCCAGCTCGTGAGCGTCATCCCCTTCCTCGCGCTCATGCACGCCACCGGCTGGACGCAGGCGTTCCTCAGCCTCGCAGCCCTGTCGGTGCTCGTCATCGTGGTGGTGCTCGCCCTCCTCCGGAACGCCCCTCCCGGCGTCTCGGCGCCCAGAGAGGGACCGACCGAGGGGACACGGGAGGTCCTCGCGGCGGCTTGGCGGCAGCCCGGGACGCGGCTCGGGCTCTGGAGCCACTTCACGGTCCAGTTCAGCGGGAACGTCTTCGCGCTCGCCTGGGGCTTCCCCTTCATGGTCGCCGGTCAGGGGTACGACGCCTCCACGGCCGCTGGCCTGATGTCCTTCTTCGTCGCGGTCGCCCTGGTCGCGGGGCCGCCGATGGGCCGGTTCGTCGCACGGCACCCGCTGCGCAGATCCACGCTCGTCCTGGCCATCACCGGGCTCACGGCGGTCGCGTGGACCGCGGTCCTGCTCCTCCCCGGCGGCGCGCCTGTCTGGCTCATGGCGATCCTCGTCGCGGTCCTGGCGCTCGGCGGGCCGTGCTCGATGATCGGGTTCGACTTTGCCCGGACGTTCAACCCGTCGCACCGGCTCGGGACCGCGACAGGAATCGTGAACTCAGGGGGCTTCGTTGCCGCGCTCCTGACGATGTTCCTCATCGGCTACCTCCTGGACGTCCAGCACGCCCTCGGCCTCTCACCGGGCGGCCTCTACAGCCTCGAGGCATTCCGTGTGGCGCTCGCGG
Organism: Sinomonas flava; assembly: GCF_039531875.1. Taxonomy (NCBI): domain Bacteria; kingdom Bacillati; phylum Actinomycetota; class Actinomycetes; order Micrococcales; family Micrococcaceae; genus Sinomonas; species Sinomonas flava. The sequence continues at coordinate 135,563 of NZ_BAAAQW010000002.1, forward strand.
TGCAGCTCCTCGTGATGGCCGGAGGAACCCTCGCGCTCCTCGGCGTGCGGCGGAAGGTGCGCCGCGACCTCGCGGCCCAGAACGTCCACGTGCCGCCACTGCGCGAGGTCTGGGCACAGTTCCGGTCGGGCCGACGGCGCTGACTGCTCCTCCACAGGGACTGTCCACGTCGAGTTGTCCACATGGGCGGGATAGTGGCCGCCGCGTGCGGGATCTCGCGGCGAGACTGACGCCATGGACGACATGCAGCGAATTCCCTCCCAACCGTCGGCCGAGGAGCCAGCGACGGCACCGGATTCCCGGCCGTCGGACGGCCTCGGCGACGGCCCCATCACCATCAGGTCCGCGGAGGACATCCTCGCCTACATCCCGCATGCGCTCGGTGACTGGCCCCGGGAAAGCCTCGTGGCGGTGGCCTTGTGCGACGGGCAGCTCGGCGCCTCGCTCCGGATCGACCTGCCTGAGTCTCTCCGGCCGGCCGTGCTCGAGCGCTTCGCGGGCACTGTGGCCCGGTACTTAAGCCAGGACCCCCGGGCGGCAGGAGCAGTCCTCGCCCTCTACACCAGCGAGCCGTGGCACGATCCTGCGTATCCTCCCCACTCCGCTGTCCTGGACGCGGTGCGGTCCTCCTTGGCCGATGCCGGACTTCCGGTCCTGGACGTGTGGATCGTGGGGGAGAAGCACTGGCGCACTGCCAGCTGCGCTGTGCCCACGTGCTGCCCGTGGCCGGGCGCCCCTACCGGGCAGCTTCGCATGAGCAGGATCAGCGCCGAGATGGTGTTCCGCGGAAGCTCCTATGGAAAGGCCCCGGGGCTGCCGGCCCCCCGTCCCACGGCGCCGCCGGCCGCCGCCACCGCCGCGGCACTCGAGGCGTACCGCGAGAACCCGGACCGGTGGTGGGATCCGTATGCCTTCACCGCGGCGCTCGCCGCCTGGGACGACGCGCTCTCGGAATCGGCAGTGCCCAGTCCTGACCGGCTCCGCCTCCTGGGGGTGACGCTCATCCGGCCCGCGCTCCGGGACGCCGTCATGGTCTCGGCAGCAGCAGCCGCGTCGACCGCGTGGCTGGGCAGTGCGGCGACGGCCCCGCTGCGCGCCAGCCGCCCCGGAGGGTTGCCGCCGGCGCTCCCCGGAGGGCTGCCCGCTGCCGAGGTCGCGGCAGCCCTTGACAACTGGTGGGCCGGCGGGGGAGCGATGCGAACCAACGGGCTGCCCGTCGCGCCGGGCGGGGGAGTGGAGGCGATCGCCGTTCCCGTCGACCGGGCGTCCGGCAGTCCGGCGCCGTTCACCACCCCGGGAGCGTCGTCGCCCCTGTTCGGCCGGGTCCTCCTCGGGGCAACGGCTTCCGCCCCGGATTGGGGCCGCATCGCGGTCCTCGACCGCGTCGTGCAGGCGCTCGCGGAGACGGAGGCGCCGGAAGTGCGTGCGCCCGCGCTGACCATCCTCGCGTGGATCCAGTGGATCCGAGGCCGAGGGAGCCGCTGCCACAAGCTTCTCGAGCGCGCCCTGAGCGCCGACCCCGACTACCGGCTGGCGCAGCTGCTGCGCAGGGTGGTCGAGCACGGCGAACTCCCGGCCTGGGCGCAGAGCCGGGACACGGCCTGGCAGCGGCCCACCGGCACCGCCGATGCCGCGTGAGGCCCGCTGCCCGGGCGGGGCGAGGAGGGGCGCGCCGCGGTCGTCCAAGCCCCTGCTCCCCATTTTCTGCCATTCCGGGCGCGTTTGCGGCGCGATGCGCTCGTTCGTGCGAGAATGGATGCCCAGACCCGGTTGGGTCCGAGCACCGGAATGCGCAGCACACCGCCCGGGGAGAAATTCAATGGTCTCCGACGGGAACGAATGCGGCCGCCGAGGGGTTGTACATTCAGACCCTTCTGTCCGGTGATGGCTGCGCGAGACGCTCCTCGGACTTGACAGGGTCATAGTGGTGTTGCGCTCCAGTGCGGCACCGGCACTGCGGCAGGAAGGTAATCGTGACGCCCCCCACGGAGAATAGGACCGCTGAGACGGCGACGGCCGAGGACACCTCGACCCAGAGCGCTCCCGCCTCGAGCGCGGCCAAGCGGTCGACGACTCAGGCAGCGTCCAAGGCGAAGCCGGCGGCTCGCAAGTCCTCGGCGAAGGCTGCGACCAAGGCCGCACCGAAGGGCAAGGCAGCTGCGAAGAAGGCCGGCGAGGAGGCCGCCGAAGCTACCACCGAGGATGAGGCCACCGAGGAAGACCTGGACTCGGTCACCCCCGACGAAGGCGAGATCGCCGCCGAGGACGAGGTCATCGAGGCTGACGGCAAGCAGACGAAGGCCACCGGCTCGGCGATGGTGATCTCCGACGCAGACGAGGACGACGCCCCCGTCCAGCAGGTCACGAGCGCCGGCGCGACCGCCGACCCTGTCAAGGACTACCTCAAGCAGATCGGCAAGGTCGCCCTCCTCAACGCCGAGCAGGAGGTCGACCTCGCCCTGCGCATCGAGGCAGGCCTCTTCGCCAAGCACAAGCTCGACGAAGAAGGCGACACCTACGACGTCCAGTACAGGCATGACCTCGAACGGATCGTGCACGACGGCGAGCGGGCCAAGAACCATCTGCTCGAGGCCAACCTCCGCCTCGTCGTCTCGCTCGCCAAGCGCTACACGGGCCGCGGCATGCTCTTCCTCGATCTCATCCAGGAAGGCAACCTCGGGCTCATCCGCGCGGTCGAGAAGTTCGACTACACGAAGGGCTTCAAGTTCTCCACGTACGCGACGTGGTGGATCCGCCAGGCCATCACGCGCGCGATGGCGGACCAGGCCCGCACCATCCGCATCCCGGTCCACATGGTCGAGGTCATCAACAAGCTTGCCCGCGTCCAGCGGCAGATGCTCCAGGACCTGGGCCGCGAGCCCACCCCGGAGGAGCTTGCCAAGGAGCTCGACATGACCCCCGAGAAGGTCGTCGAGGTCCAGAAGTACGGCCGCGAGCCGATCTCCCTCCACACGCCTCTGGGCGAGGACGGGGACTCCGAGTTCGGCGACCTCATCGAAGACTCCGAGGCGGTGGTTCCGGCCGACGCCGTGAGCTTTACGCTCCTCCAAGAGCAGCTCCACTCGGTCCTTGACACGCTCTCCGAGCGGGAAGCCGGCGTCGTGGCCATGCGGTTCGGTCTTACCGACGGACAGCCCAAGACCCTCGACGAGATCGGCAAGGTCTACGGCGTCACGCGCGAGCGGATCCGCCAGATCGAGTCGAAGACGATGTCGAAGCTGCGTCATCCGTCCCGTTCTCAGGTCCTGCGCGACTACCTGGACTAGGAAGGCAAGGTCGCTGCATGACGGAGGGCCCG
>NZ_BAAAQW010000002.1:138926-316940 GCF_039531875.1 Sinomonas flava
CGGGCCCTCCGTCATGTCGAGGAGCGTGCTGGGCTCAGTCGGCTACGTCGGCCTTCTCGGTCAGGCGGCCCGACTCGTCGTGCCAGACCGAGGCGAGCGGCCGGAGCGTCTCTTCGAGGGCGCGCGCGTGGTGGGCGCAGAACTGGAGTTTGCCGCCGGACGCTTCCAGGACCACGAGAACGTAGGCCTGGGCGCCGCAGCGATCACAGCGGTCCGTAGCGGTCAGGGTGCGCTCCGCGAGTGCTGCAGTCATCTGAGGCCTCCTTCTCAAGTAACCGGCGGGGCTTGCGCGGTCACTCCATCTAACACCGCGGCATCAAGGAATGGAGTCAGGAATGGGCAACTTTCGCTCGGGGCGTATTGCAGTTCGGCAACGCCTGCCCGGCTCCACGGCCCCGCTTCGGCCACATCCGGAGCGCCGGTGCGGCATTGTCCCGGCTCGATGACTAACCTTGGCCTGTACCCTGCCTTCCTCGCATGACCATTTGCAGCATCCCAAAGGAGTCCCCAGCGCGTGGCACCGAGTTCTGAATACACCGCCCGGCACCTGTCCGTCCTCGAGGGTCTCGAGGCCGTCCGGAAGCGCCCGGGCATGTACATCGGCTCGACGGATTCGCGCGGCCTCATGCACTGCCTCTGGGAGATCATCGATAACTCCGTCGACGAGGCTCTCGCCGGCTTCGGCCACGAGATCGCGGTCATCCTCCACGCCGACGGGTCGGTGGAGGTCCACGACGACGGCCGCGGGATTCCCGTGGACGTCGAACCCAAGACTGGGCTCACCGGTGTCGAGGTCGTGTTCACGAAGCTGCACGCCGGCGGCAAGTTCGGCGGCGGCTCCTACACCGCCTCGGGAGGCCTGCACGGTGTCGGCGCCTCTGTGGTGAACGCTCTTTCCGCGCGCCTCGACGTCCAGGTGGACCGCGGCGGCAAGACCTACCAGATGTCGTTCAGGCGCGGGGAGCCCGGCCGCTTCAAGGACGCTGGCCACCTGAGCCCCACTGCGTCCTTCGAGCCGTTCGTCGAGGACTCCGTGCTCGACGTCGTGGGCAAGGCCAAGCGCGGGGTGACGGGCACCCGCATCCGCTACTGGGCGGACTCGCAGATCTTCACCCCGGACGCGAAGTTCTCCTACGACGACCTCGTGGGGCGCGCCCGCCAGACCTCCTTCCTCGTCCCGGGGCTCCGCATCACGGTCCGTGACGAGCGGCGCCTGCCGGGCACCCCGGGCGCCGACGGGCCGCACGAGGAGGTGTTCCACCACGACGGCGGCATCTCGGAGTTCGTCGACTTCCTGGCCATCGACGCGCCCGTGACGGACGTCTGGCGCCTGCACGGCGCGGGCACGTTCACCGAGACTGTCCCGGTGCTCGATGAGCGCGGCCACTCGCGCATCGCCGAGGTGGAGCGCTCCTGCGAGGTCGACGTCGCCCTGCGCTGGGGCGTCGGGTACGACACCACGATGCGAACGTTCGTGAACATCATCGCCACGCCCAAGGGCGGCACCCACCAGTCCGGCTTCGAGGCGGCGCTGCTGAAGGTCTTCCGCAAGGCCATCGAGTCCAACGCCCGCAAGCTCAAGGCGGGCAACGACAAGATCGAGAAGGACGACGTGCTCGCGGGCATGACCGCGGTCCTGACCGTGCGTCTCGCCGAGCCGCAGTTCGAGGGGCAGACCAAGGAGATCCTCGGCACTCCCGCCGTCCGGCAGATCGTCTCGCGGGTGGTCGAGAAGGAACTCGGTGCGAAGCTCGGCTCCACGGCCCGCGGCGACAAGAGCCAGAGCTCCGTGCTGCTGGAGAAGGTCGTCAACGAGATGAAGTCGCGCATCACCGCGCGGGTCCACAAGGAGACCCAGCGGCGCAAGACAGCGCTCGAGTCGTCGACGCTGCCGGCGAAGCTCATCGACTGCCGTACGGACGACACGCACCGCTCCGAGCTGTTCATCGTCGAGGGCGACTCCGCGCTCGGCACCGCGCGGCACGCGCGCTCGAGCGAGTTCCAGGCCCTCCTGCCCATCCGCGGCAAGATCCTCAACGTCCAGAAGGCCTCGGTGGGGGACATGCTCTCGAACGCCGAGTGCGCAGCACTCATCCAGGTGATCGGGGCGGGGTCAGGGCGCAGCTTCGACCCGACGGTGGCCCGCTACGGCAGGGTCATCCTCATGACCGACGCCGACGTCGACGGCGCGCACATCCGCACGCTCCTGCTGACGCTGTTCTTCCGCTACATGCGCCCCATGATCGAGCAGGGCCGCGTCTTCGCGGCCGTGCCGCCGCTGCACCGGGTCGAGGTGGTGAACCCGGGCGCCAAGGCCAACGAGATGGTGTACACGTACTCCGACAGCGAGCTGCGCCGGCTCCTGAGCAGTCTCGAAGCCGACGGGCGGCGGTACAAGGAGCCGATCCAGCGCTACAAGGGCCTCGGCGAGATGGACGCCGACCAGCTCGCGGAGACGACGATGGACCCGCGCCACCGCAGCCTGCGCCGCGTCACGATTGAGAGCGCGCAGCGGGCCGAGGAGATCTTCGAGCTGCTCATGGGCTCGGACGTCGCCCCGCGCAAGGACTTCATCGTGGCGGGGAGCGCCCAGCTGGACCGCGAGCAGATCGACGCCTAGCGCTGTTCCCGGGGCGCCCGGGAGCCCCCGCGGCCAGAACAGCCGCGGCTAGAACAGTCCCGGGGCGATGAGGAGCGCGGTGGGGAGGGCGAGGAGCATCAGGGCCGCGGCGAGGACGACGGCGGTGGCTCCCCTCCCCAGCGGAGGCCTGGGCGTGAGGAGGCGGCTGAGGCGGGCCGCGATACCGGCGTCGTCCGCATCCCCCCGGTCGGGGACCAGCCCTGCAGGCGCGGTGCCCGCCCGCGAGCCGCCGCCGTCGCCCGCAACGACGTCCGGGGCGGTCTCCCCGCCGACGGCGACGAGTGCGATCGCGCGCACGAGGACGTCGTCCGGCGTCGAGCGACGCGCCACGTCGTCGGCCAGCATCTCGACGAGGGAGTTGACGGCCTGCCGTGCGAGCCGGCTCGTGGGCAGCCAGGGGAGGGCCGCGCGCCAGGCCTCGAACGCCCACAGGAGCAGGTGATGCCGTTGGGTGAGGTGCGCCTTCTCATGGCGCACGACGGCGGCGAGCTCCTCGGGCGCGAGGGTCTCCACGAGGCTGTCCGAGAGGACGGTCACCGACCTGGAGCCGCCGGGCAGGCAGTAGGCGACGGGCGCGGGATGGTTGATCACCCAGGTTCGCTCGAGGGCGCCGGAGGGGGAGCTCAGCAGCGACAACAGATCGCGGTGGCGGCGGCGCTGGCTCACGATGCGGGCGTACGTCAGCAGCAGGGTGAAGAGGAGATGGACCGTCAGGAGGGCGGCCGCGCTCAGGGCGAAGAGGTGCCAGAAGTGCAGTTCGTCGGCAGACTCATTGCCCAGGACGATGGTGGCCGCCCGGCGCAGGGCCCCGACGAGGGTGCCTCCGAGGGGCTCGAGTCCGTAGACGAGCATGGCACCGATCATCGACAGCCCACCGGCTAGTGCGATGGCCTGCCAGAGGACCATGGCGGCGAAGGGGGATCGGGAGGTCCAGCGCGCGCGAGAGAGCGCCACCGGCACCGGCCACGCGAGCAGCAGTGCCAGCAGCGCCAGCAGGTAGGCGGTCACGAGCACGCGCGTGCCCCGCTGCGGCTCAGCCGCGCGCCAGGAGCCTGCGCAGCGTCGCGGCCTCGGCCTCGGTGACGGAGCCTATGAACCGGGCCAGGACGGCCTCGCGGTCCGGCGCCGTGCCGAGGGCCTCGTGCATCAGGCGCGCGGTGTGGTCCTCGCGGGTCGAGACGGCGTGGTAGCGGTGGGGACGGGTCCCGCGCTCGCGCTCGACGAGCCCCTTCTTCTCCAGACGGGACAGCACGGTCAGGACGGTGGTGACGGCCAAGTCCTTGGCCTCCTGCCCGTTCTGTGCCAGACGGTCGCGCAGATCATTGGCGGTGGCGGCTTCCGGTGAGGACCACAGGAGGTCCATGACCGAGCGCTCGAGTTCACCCAGGCTTGCCATCGTGTCGAGAGTCCTTTGCGTGCACCGGCACTGCGCCCGACTGGCGCGGTGCGGGGGGTTCGTACACCCACGTTCATTCTACGTGAGGTAGAACAATTCTGTCGCGCCGTGCCGCGCTGTTCGCTGAGGGTGTTCACGGGCCGCTGGAGCGTCGGTGAATGTTCTACACTTTGTAGAAGTCAGATCTTCTACGCGATGTAGAAGATCCCGCACAAGCAACCGGGAGCATGCGTGGACGCACTCGAGATAGCACGCTGGCAGTTCGGGATCACCACGGTCTACCACTTCATGATGGTTCCCCTCACCATCGGGCTCGGCCTCGTGGTCGCCATCCTGCAGACCGTCTGGCACCGCACGGGCAAGGTCGAGTTCCTCAGGATGACCAAGTTCTGGGGGAAGCTCTTCCTCATCAACTTCATCATGGGCGTGGCCACCGGCATCGTCCAGGAGTTCCAGTTCGGCATGGCCTGGAGCGAGTACAGCCGGTTCGTCGGCGATGTCTTCGGCGCCCCCCTGGCCATGGAGGCCCTACTCGCGTTCTTCGTCGAGTCCACCTTCCTGGGCCTGTGGATCTTCGGCTGGAAGCAGCTGCGCCCGGGCCTGCACCTCACGGCGCTGTGGTGTGCCGTGATCGGCTCGGTCGTCTCCGCCTACTTCATCATCGTGGCCAACAGCTGGATGCAGCACCCTGTCGGCGTCACCGTGGTCGACGGCCGCCCCGTCATGACTGACGCATGGGCCGTCTTCACCAACAACACGGCGCTCGTCGCGTTCCCGCACACCGTCATGGGAGCGCTCGGCGTGGCCGGGGCCTTCCTGCTCGGCATCGCCTGGTACCACCTGTGGCAGCGGCGGCACGACGGGATCGACACGGTCGCCGTCGTGGATGGCACAGCCAAGAGGGGCAAGGCCCGCGGCAAGGAGCGCGTCGTCGTCGGCGAGGCCCCCGGGGTGCCCGGCCGCGACCGCACCGACCACGCCGTGTGGCTGAAGTCCCTGCGGATCGGCGCCGTCGTCGCGATGATCTCCTTCGCCGGCACAGCCATCACGGGCGACCTCCAGGGCAAGCTCATGTTCGAGCAGCAGCCCATGAAGATGGCCGCCGCCGAGGCCGCGTGCCACGACGGCACGGGCTTCTCGATCCTGTCGGTCGGCAACGTCGGCTCGCGCAACTGCGACGACGTCGTAGCCGTCATGGAGGTCCCCGGGCTCCTGTCCTTCCTGGCCAAGGGCGACTTCACCACCGAGGTGAAGGGCGTCAACACGCTCATCCCCGAGTACGAGCAGGCCTACGGCACGAACCTGCCCGACAACCCCCTGTATGGTGACCGCGCCGGCCGCGACGTCCAGTATGTCCCCGTCATGGAGGTCACCTACTGGGGCTTCCGGGCGATGATCGGCTTCGGCGGGCTCGCCGCGGCGGCCGCCGCCGTCGCCCTCTGGCTGACCCGGAAGGGGACGGTCCCGCAGTCGCGCTGGCTCATGCGGCTCGCCGTCGTCGGGATCCTCGCCCCGTTCGGAGCCAACGCGGCAGGCTGGATCTTCACAGAGATGGGCCGTCAGCCCTTCGTCGTCGCCCCGAACCCCGCCATGGCCGGAAGCGTGGACCAGGTCTTCATGTTCACCGCCGCGGCCGTCTCGCCCGGGGTGAGCGCGGGGGAGATCCTGACCTCCCTCATCGTCCTGACGCTCATCTATGCGGCGCTTATGGTGGTCGAGGTCCGACTCCTGTGGACCTACACGCGCGGCGGCGTCGCCTCCGCGATGCCTGAGCTCGCCCACGGGGCGGACCACGAGAAGCACGACGACGAGTCCCACCCGGGCGGCAAGGCCGCCGACGACGTCCTGGCCTTCGCCTACTAGGAGCGCGCACCATGGAAACCCTTCCCACTGTCTGGTTCTGCGCCGTCGCCGTCCTCTGGGTCGGCTACCTCTTCCTCGAGGGTTTCGACCTCGGCGTCGGCATGCACATGAAGCTCTTCGCCCGCGGCGAGGCCGAGCGCCGCGTCCTGCTGAACACGATCGGCCCTGTGTGGGACGGCAACGAGGTGTGGCTCCTCACCGCGGGCGGGGCGACGTTCGCAGCGTTCCCCCTCTGGTACGCCTCCCTGTTCTCGGCGCTCTACCTCCCGCTCACCCTCGCCCTCGTCGCGCTCATCTTCCGCGCCGTCGCCATAGAGTACCGCGGCAAGGTCCACTCCGACCGCTGGCGCAGCGCCTGGGACTGGGCGCTCGCGCTCGGTTCCGGCGTCGCCGCGTTCTGCGTCGGCGCGATGCTCGCCCTCACCACCACGGGCCTGCCGCTCAACGCGAACGGCGACCGGGTCGGAGGCCCCTTCGCCTGGCTCAACGGGTACGCGCTCCTCGGCGGGGCCGCCGTGGTCGGCTTCGCCCTCGTCCACGGCCTCGCGTTCCTCGCCCTCAAGACGGACGGCGGGATCCGTGCCCGAGCCCACGCAGCCTTCGTCCGCTGGCTGCCCCTCGCCATCCTGCCCCTCGTGGCATGGGTGCTCGCCGTCCAGCTCCGCACCGGCGAGTGGTGGAGCTGGGCCCTCACGGCCGTCGCGGCGGCAGCGGCCCTCGTCGCCTGGGCGCTCGGCCGGGCTGGGTCGGAGGGTCGCGCCTTCATCGCCCTCTCGGCGTTCCTCGCCATGGGTGCAGCCGCCATCTTCTCGGCGGTGTACCCCGTCGTGCTGCCCTCCACGCTCGACTCGGCCTACAGCCTCACGGTGACCAGCGCGTCGTCGTCCGACTACACGCTCGGACTGATGACCGTCGTCGCGCTCATCGGGCTCCCGCTCGTCCTCGCGTACCAGACGTGGACGTACTGGGTGTTCCGTCGGCGCCTGAGCGTGGGCAGCATCCCGACCGCGCATTCGGTCATCCCGGCGACAGTGTCCCGCCTCGTGACCGGCCAGCCGGCCGGGAAGTAGCCCATGAAGCCCGACATCCCCCTCGGCCCCGCGACACGGCGGGCCCTCGTCCTCCTCGGCGTCCTCGCGGTGGCCAAGGCCGCAGGCCTGGTGCTCATGGCCCAGGGGATCGCGGCAGGCCTCGCCGCGATCGCGGCAGGGGGCGCCGGCGGGGCCGGACTCGCCGGCGCCACGTGGCTGGCCGCCGCGGGCATCCTGATCCGCGCGGCAGCACAGTGGGGAGCTGCGGCGGTGGGCCGCTGGGCTGCTGTCGGGGTCAAGGAGGAGCTCCGCGGTGAGCTCATCGAGGCCGGGCTCGCCGGCAGCAGCGGGGGCGGCGAGCACGACGGCGAGGCGCGCGTCGCGTCGTCGGCCGCCGCGACCGCCGTGCTCGCCGGCCGCGGGCTCGACGCCCTCGACTCGATGTACACCCAGTACCTGCCCGCGGTCGTCCAGAGCGCGGCCGTCCCGCTGCTCCTCGGGGCCCGGATCCTGGGCGCGGACTGGGTGAGCGCGCTCATCGTCGCACTGACCCTCCCGCTCGTGCCCCTGTTCATGGTCCTCATCGGACGGCACACGCTGGAGAGGGTCGCCGAGGCGCAGCAGTCGCTCCTGCGCCTCGGCTCGCACCTGGTGGAGCTTGCCCAAGGCCTGCCCGTCCTGGTCGGGCTCGGCCGGGCGGCGCAGCAGCGTGAGGCGCTCGCCGGGCTGTCCTCTGCCTACAGGGGACGCACCATGGCGACGCTCAGGGTCGCGTTCCTGTCCGCCATGGCGCTCGAGCTCATCTCGACGATCTCCGTTGCGGTAGTCGCGGTGTTCATCGGCGTCCGCCTCGTGGACGGCTCCATGCCGCTCGAGGCAGGGCTCGTCGCGCTCATCCTCGCGCCCGAATGCTTCCAGCCCCTGCGCGACCTCGGCGCCGCCCACCACGCGAGCGAGGACGGGGCGGAGGCGCTGCGCCGCACCCGTGAGCGCATCGCCGCTGCCCGCGGCGCCTCCGTGGTCACCGGCGATCGCGATGCCGCCCCGGCGGAGATCACCGTCGACGCGCTCGGGGTGAGGTACGACGGCGCCGCGCTCGACGCCGGCGCGCCCGTCTCCTTCACCGCGCCCGCCGGCGCGGTGACCCTGCTCGCCGGGCCGAGCGGCAGCGGCAAGACGACAGTGCTCGGCGTGATTGCGGGCCTCGTCCGCGACGGCGCGGGCGCGGCCGTCGCCGGCAGCGTCCGCGGGCCGGGCGCCGAGAGGATCGCGTGGGTCCCGCAGCACCCCCAGTTCACCGAGCCGAGCGTGGCCGCCGAGCTCGGGCTCTACGCGGGCGAGGCCGTCCGCCGCGACCCGGCACTGCCCGGTCGTCTTCTCGCCCAGCTGGGCCTGTCCGCCCTCGCAGACGCCGACCCCGCCGAGCTCAGCCCTGGCCAGCAGCGCCGGGTGGCGGTGGCGCGGGGACTCGCCCGGGTCGCCGACGGCGCCGACGCGGTCCTGCTCGACGAGCCGACCGCGCACCTCGACGAGCGGTCCGCCGCGCTCGTCGAGTCGGCCCTGGCGTCCCTGAAGGGCCGCGCCACCGTGGTCCTCGTCTCCCACGAGCCGGGCACAGCCACGCTCGCCGACCACGTCGTGGTGCTCGCGCCATCCGGTGACGCCGCCTCAGAGCGGTTCCGGGCGGACATCCCGGACACCGCCGCCCCGGCCCGGCGTTCACCGGTGCGCGCCCAGGCCCCGCGGGCAGCCTGGGTGCGTGTCCTCGCAGGCCTCGTGCGGCCCGATGCCGGCCGGTACGTCCTCGCCGCGCTTGCGGGCCTCGGGACGGCGGCCGCCGGCGTCGCGCTGTCCGCGCTCTCCGGGTGGCTCATCGTGCGGGCGAGCGAGCAGCCTCCGATCCTGTACCTCCTGACGGCGATCGTGGGGGTGCGGTTCTTCGGGATCGGCCGCGCCGTGCTGCGGTACTGCGAGCGGCTCGCGCTGCACTCGGCCGTCCTCTCGACGCTGTCACTCCTGCGCGACCGGCTCTGGCGCCTCCTGGCCTCCCGTGGCCTCGCGGCGCGGCGGCTTCTCGTGCCCGGTGCGGCGCTCGAGGCCCTCGTCGGGGACGTTGAGGCGGTGAGGGACCAGCTCCCGCGCGTCCTCCACCCGATCGCCACCGCGGCGCTGGTCGCCCTCGGAGCGCTCGTCGCCGTCGGCGCACTGCTCCCGGGCCACCTGCCCGTCCTGGTCGCAGGGCTCGCCGTGGCGCTCCTCGTTGCACCCGCCGTCGCGCTGGTCGCGGACCGTCGCGCGGCCACGCGCGTCCAGACGGGCCGTGCGCGGTTCCTCGCCCGGATCGGCCAGGCGCTCGCCGCCGCCGGGGACCTGCAGGGCAACGCGCGCTCGGCCACGGTGCTGGCGGGGCTGCGCGCGGAGGACGCCGGCCTCACCCGGCTCGAACGCCGCGGCGCCGCGGCGGAGGGGTTGGCACAGGCCATCGTCATCGCCGCGTTGGGGGTCGCGGCGGCCCTCACCCTCGCAACGGCTCAGGGCGCCGGAGCGGCAGGCACGACGGCGGCCGCCGTCCTCCTGCTGCAGCTGGCCCTCGTGGAGCCCCTCGCCGCCGCGAGCACGGCCGTGCAGCAGCTGCCCGCCCTCCGGTCGGCGCTCGCGGGCATCGCGGCGGAGCAGGACCGGTCAGAGCAGGACGGGGCGGAGCGGGGGCCCGAGCGGACTCCGGGGCGAGCCCAGACGGATGCGCGCGACCAGGGCGCCGGCAGTGTGCGGCTCGACGGCGTCACGCTCGGCTGGCCCGGAGGACCGGACATCCTCACGGGACTCGATCTTGAGGCGCACGCGGGGGACTGGGTGGTCGTGGCAGGGCCCTCAGGCAGCGGCAAGTCCACGATGCTCGCGCTCCTCACCGGGTTCCTGGCTCCGCGCGCCGGGACGGTCCGGATCGAGGGCGCGGTTGCCTGGTGCCCGCAGGAGTCCCACCTGTTCGACTCGACGGTGCGGGGGAACCTTGCCGTCGCGCGGGGCCGCGACCACGCGCCGTCGGACGGGGAGATCGAGGACGTCCTGGGCCGGGTCGGGCTGCTCGAGCACGTCAGGTCGCTTCCCGGGGGGCTCGATGCGCGCATCGGCAGCCGGGGCTCGTTCCTCTCGGGCGGCCAGCGCCAGCGGCTCGCGGTCGCGCGGACGCTCCTGGCTGGGGCTCGGATCGTGCTCCTCGACGAGCCCACCGCCCACCTCGACCCCGAGTCAGGGCTCGAGCTGGTCGCCGCGCTCCACGAGGCGCTGTCCGACCGGACCGTGATCATGGTCAGCCATCACGCGACCGAGCTCATGCCCGGCGACCGACTCCTTCAGCTGAGTGCCGTCCCTCTGGGGGTCACGTCCTGAGGGTCACATCCTGCGGGTAGGGCGGAGCCAGGGGTGATGTCGCGGCCAAGAGGGGGTGACGTCGGCGGCAGAGGGGGTGACGCCGGCGGGGGTGGCGGTCAGCCGGCGACGTCGTGGAGGTGGTGCTCGACGTCGTGCAGGAAGTACCGGGCGAGCGTCACCACCGTGAATTCGCTCCCGTTGCTGCGCAGCCCCCGGCGCCCGAAGGCGTCCTGGGGTACGGCGCCGAACGCGTCGCGGGCCAGCGCACCCTCCTCGGCGAGCTCGGCCCGCACGGCGTCCGGGTCAGAGGCTGCGTAGTCCTTCTCGAGCGCAGTCGCGTCCTGGTCCCAGTCCGCGAATCGCGCGCCGTCCTCGGCGAGCATGAGCCGCAGCCTGGTGCGGAACAGCCCGAAGACGTCCCGCACGTGGCAGCCGTACTCGAGGGGCGACCACGTCGACTCATTCGGCCGGTTGCGCACGTCCGCCCGCTGCAGCGCGGCGTCCCAGCGGGGAAGCGCCGCGTCGATGCGTCCTGCGACGTCCTGAGGCGTCAGCTCGCCCGGGTCGAAGCCGCACTCCGGGCAGGGCCGCTCGAGCACCCAGGTCCAGTCCTTCGTGTCAGGGGTGATCGCCATGGCCGCAGTCTAGCCCCGGCCCACGGGCACTGAGTCCTCGCGGGTCACTTGCGGGAGTTTCGGGTACGCACGACGTCGGCGACGCGCCTTGCGCAGGCCGCCCCCGCGCCGTCGTGTGTACCCGAGATGCTCCCGAGGCGCGTTTCGCGTACCCGAGACGGCGGTGGGGCGAACTTGGTGTACCCGAGACGGGGGGTCAGGCGAAGCTCGGGCCGACCGCGTCCACGGACTGCGTGAGCGGCACGCCGGAGCCGTCGCGGCGGCCGTGCTCGCTCGGCAGGGAGCGGGCCACGCCGGCCGACGACGAGGCCTTGGCCGGACCGCGGCCCACCCACGCCAGCACGAGCCGGTCCTCGCCCTTGAGGAATCGGTGCGACCGGACCCCGCCTGTGGCGCGACCCTTGGCCGGGTATTCGTCGAACGGAGTGACCTTCGCCGTTCCCGGGGACGTCCCGGGCAGCGCGGAGCCGCTTCCGGCGATTGTGACGACGACGGCGCTCCCGCCGCCGCCCTCGCCGGAACCGTCGCCGGCGTCGGGAGCAGCGACGACGCCGAAGAAGACCGCCGAGTCGCCAGCTGCGAGCTTGACGCCGGCCATGCCGCCTGCGGCCCGGCCCTGTGGCCGCACCGACGAGGCGAGGTACCGCAGCAGCTGCCCCTGGGCGGTGACGAAGACGAGCGTGTCCTCGTCCGCCGCCGGAGCCGCGCCGATGACCTTGTCCCCGTCCTTGAGCGCGATCCCGTCCCAGTCCTCGCGATTGAGCGGGTACTCCGGGGTCACCCGCTTGACGACGCCCTGGGCGGTGCCGAGGGCGATGACGGTGTCGAGCGGCACGAGGGCCACCAAGGACTCGTCCTTGGCGAGAGTCATGAACTCCTTGGCCGCGACGCCTCCGGCCATGTTGGGCAGGCCGGATGAGGGCTCGAGGAGCGGGAGGTCCACCGCCTGCAGGCGCAGCATGCGGCCGGTGGACGTCACGGCACCGAGCTCGCCGCGCGCCGTCGTGCGCACCACGGAGCGGAACACGTCGTGCCGGACGCGCGGCCCCGACTCGGCGAGCGGCTCGGCGTGCGCGGTCCGCGCGATGAGGCCGGAGGCGGACAGGATGGCCCAGCAGGGCTCGTCCGCGATCTCGAGGGCCAGCGGGGCGGCCTTCCCCTTCGGGGCCGGCAGGGCGGCGGCAGAGCCCTTGGGGGTGTCGTCCTCCTTCTCGAGGAGGACCGTGCGGCGCGGCGTGCCGTACTTCGCCGCCACTTCGCCGAGCTCATCCGAGACGACCTGGCGCAGGAGCGTGTCGGAGCCCAGGATGGCCTCGAGTTCGGCGATCTCCCGGCGGAGCTCGTCCTGCTCCTTCTCGAGCTCGACCCGCGAGTACTTCGTCAGCTGGCGCAGGCGCAGGTCGAGGATGTAGTTGGCTTGGACCTCGGTCAGGTCGTAGATCGACATGAGCCGCTCGCGCGCCGCCGACGCCTCGTCCGAGGTGCGGATGATCTGGATGACCTCGTCGATGTCCATGATCGCGACGAGGAGGCCCTCCACCAGGTGCAGGCGGTCCTTCCGCTTCCCGAGGCGGAACGCGGTGCGGCGACGCACCACGGAGAGCCTGTGGTCCACGTACACGCGCAGCAGCCCCAGCAGGCCGAGGGTCTGCGGCTGGCCGTCGACCAGCGTGACGTTGTTGATGCCGAAGGAGTCCTCGAGGGGCGTGTAGCGGTACAGCTGCGCGAGCACGGCCTGCGGGTTAAATCCGTTCTTGACCTCGATGACGAGCCGCAGCCCGTGCTTGCGGTCGGTGAGGTCGGTGACGTCCGAGATGCCGGCGAGCTTCTTGGAGCCCACCGCATCCTTGATCTTCTCGATGACCTTCTCCGGGCCCACCATGTAGGGCAGCTCCGTCACGACCAGGCCGGTGCGGCGGGCGGAGACCTGCTCGACGGTGACTTTGGCGCGCGTCTTGAACGACCCACGCCCGGTCCGGTAGGCGTCCCGGATGCCGTCCAGCCCCACGATGCGGCCTCCCGAGGGCAGGTCCGGCCCGGGCACGAGCTCCATGACCTCCTCGAGGGTGGCCTCCGGGTTCGCGATCACGAGCTGGGCCGCGGCGACGACCTCGGTGAGGTTGTGCGGCACCATGTTGGTCGCCATTCCGACCGCGATGCCCGTCGTCCCGTTGACGAGGAGATTCGGGAACGCAGCCGGGAGGACCTCCGGCTGGGTGAGCTGGTTGTCGTAGTTCGGGACGAAGTCGACGACGTCCTCGTCCAGGCTGTCCGTCAGCGCGAGCGACGCCGCGGCCATCCGCGCTTCGGTGTACCGCGCGGCCGCGGGGCCGTCGTCGAGCGAGCCGAAGTTGCCGTGGCCGTCGATGAGCGGCAGCCGGAGCGCGAAGTCCTGCGCGAGGCGCACCATGGCGTCGTAGATCGCGGCGTCCCCATGCGGGTGCAGCTTGCCCATGACCTCGCCCACCACCCGGGCGCTCTTCACATGCCCGCGGTCCGGCCGCAGGCCCATCTCGCTCATCATGTAGAGGATGCGGCGCTGGACGGGCTTGAGGCCGTCGCGGGCGTCCGGGAGGGCCCGGGAGTAGATCACGGAGTAGGCGTACTCGAGGAAGGAGGTCTCCATCTCCTCGGCGACATCGATGTCGGTGATGTTCTCCGCGAAGTCGTCGGGTTCGGGGAGAGTGTCCGCACCGGTGGAGCGGGGAGATTGTCGACGTGCCAAGACTGGGTGGATCCTTCGCTTCTGCTGAGACGGGCCTGAACTAGGCTAAGCCTATGGCGGACCAGGGCTCTGACACCGGATTTCCTCTGCACAGCGTCGTTCCCCTGAACGGAGCGTATCCGCACCACTGGGAGGCCGACGTGGTGCTGCGGGACGGCGGCACCGCCCATCTCCGCCCCATCACGCCCGAGGACGCCGAGGCGCTCCAGGACTTCCACGTCCATCAGTCCGAGGGGTCGATCTACCTCCGCTTCTTCAGCTACAAGGCCCGCCTCACCGCCGCGGAGCTCAAGCGCTTCACCGAGGTCGACTACCGCGACCGCGTGGCCCTCGTCATCACGGTCGGCGACGAGATCATCGGCGTGGGACGGTACGACAGGCTCTCGGACCCTGCCGAAGCCGAGGTGGCTTTCAACATCTCCGACCGCCACCAGGGACGCGGCCTCGGCTCGATCCTGCTCGAGCACCTCGCAGCCGCCGCGCGCGAGAACCACATCCGGCGGTTCACCGCCGAGGTGCTGCCCGAGAACCGCAAGATGCTCACGGTGTTCGCGGAGGCCGGGTACGCCCTGAACCGGCACTTCGACGAAGGCGTCGTCAGCGTCGAGTTCGAGATCGACCCGACGGAGAAGTCGCGCGCGGTCATGGAATCCCGGGAGCACCGCGCCGAGGCGCGCAGCGTGCTCGGCCTCCTCGCGCCGTCGTCCATTGCGGTGATCGGTGCCAGCCGCACGTGGGGGACGCTCGGCTACCAGCTCCTCGAGCACGTGGTCGAGGGAGGGTTCGCCGGGCGCGTGCACGCGGTCAACCCGGAGGCGCTCGAGCTGGGCGGGATGATGGCGTACGGGACGATCGCGGAAGTGCCGGACCCGGTCGACGTCGCGGTCATCGCCGTGCCGTACGCGGAAGTCCCCGACGTCGTCGCGCAGTGCGGGGCCGCGGGCGTGAAGGGAGTCGTGATCGCCTCGGCCGGCTTCGCCGAGCGCGGGGAGGAGGGCCTCGCCGCGCAGCGCGAGATCGTCCGGCAAGCCCGCTCGCAGGGAATGCGCGTCGTGGGTCCCGAGTCCCTCGGGATCGCCAACACCGACCCGGACGTGCGGCTCAACGCCTCCCTCGCCCCCCACCTGCCGCGCCAGGGCAGCCTCGGGCTGTTCAGCCAGTCGGCCTCGATCGGGGTCGCCCTCTACGCGGCTGCGGACCGGCGGTTCCTCGGCTTCTCCTCGATCGTCTCCGCGGGCAACCGCGCCGACGTCTCCGGCAACGACCTCATGCAGTACTGGGAGGACGATGTCGCCACGGGCGCGGTGGGCCTCTATCTCGAGTCGTTCGGCAATCCGCGCAAGTTCTCCCGGATCGCCCGCCGCCTCGCCCGCAGCAAGCCGGTCATCGTGGCCAAGAGCGAGGTGACGGGCCTGCGCCTGCCGCCGGGGCATTCGGTCCGCACGACCCAGGCGCCGCCCGGAGCCCTCGACGCGATGCTGCGCCAGGCCGGCGTCATCCGTGTGAGCACGGTCGAGCAGCTCGTCGATGTCGCCCAGATCGCCGTGGGCACCCTCCCGGCGGGTCCGAACGTCGCGGTGCTGTCCAACTCGCTCGCCCTGGCGCGGGTCGTGGCCGACGGCGCCGACGCCGACGGGCTGCGCGTCGTCGCCTCCGAGGGCGACCTCGACCTGTCCCAGGGGCTCTCGCTGGCCCTGCCGGTGCTCAAGCGCCGGCTCGTGGCACTCGCCGCCCGCGAGGACGTCCATGCCGTGGTCGTGGCGATCCTCCCCGTCCAAGGGCTCCGCGTGCCGCAGGTCGCCGCGACGCTCGCCGAGGCGGCGGAGAGCTCGGGGACCACGGTCGTCGCGGCCTTCCCCGGTGTGCTGGACCGTCGCGTGGACACCGCCGGCCTCCTGCCGGCCCCGACCGGTGCCGCGGACGCCCCGGTCGGCTCGCCCCAGGTCCCCAGCTACTCGAGTGCCGGGGAGGCCGTCGCGGCGCTCGCCGCCGTCGTCCGCTACACCGAGTGGCTCGCCCGGGACCCCGGGGCCCCCTTCGAGGCGGAGCACGACGACGACGCCGCGGACGCGCTCATCGAGGCCCGGCTCACTGGGGTCGAGGGGACGGAGCTCGTGCGCCTCGAGGCGGACGACGCCGCGCGCCTCCTCGGGTGCTACGGCATCCCCGTGCTGGCCGCCCGCCCCGTCACGAGCGCGGACGAGGCGGTCGCGGCCGCCGACGCCCTCGGCTGGCCGGTCGCCATCAAGTCCGCCGCCGCGAACCTCAGGCACCGGCTCGACCTCGGGGCGGTGCGCCTCGACATCACCGACGCGGACGCGCTGCGCGCCGCGTTCGCGCAGATGGGCCAGTCGCTCGCGCCGTACGGCGGCGGCCACTTCGAGATCCAGCGGATGGCGCCGGTGGGCCAGGCCTGCGTCGTGCGCGCGATCGAGGACCCGCTGCTGGGGCCGGTGCTCTCGTTCGGCCTCGCGGGGGACGCCGTGTCCCTCCTCGAGGACTGGGCGCACCGCATCACGCCGCTCACCAGCGGGGACATCCGCGAGATTGTCCGTTCGCCCCGCGCCGCCGTGAAGCTGTTCGGCCACGAGGGCCTCCCCGCCCTCGACGTCGCGGCGGTCGAGGACCTCGTGGGCCGCGTGTCCCTGCTCAAGGACCGGCACCCGGAAGTGTCGCTGCTCGAGCTCAAGCCCGTCGTCGTGAGCGAGGCGGGGCTCACGGTGCTGTCCGCGGAGGTCTGGGTCGGGAACGCCGCGCGGCGCATGGACAGCGCGCGGCGGGCCATGATCGCGCAGTAGCCCGCGCCGTCGGGCGCCGGAGCGGGAGACGGCGGGCGGTTTTGGGAAGCCCCGGAGGCGTCTGGGAGAATGTCGCCCATGACCCACAACGCGTCCGGTGGTCCCGCAGGCCAGCAGTTCCGCGGAACCCCGGGGGAGACCCTCACGTCTGCCCTCGAGAGGACGGGGTTCTACCCGCGCCTCGTCGGCGAGGTCGTCGAGGACGCCCTCGGCGGCAGGGTCCCGCTGTCCCACCTGACCCACCTCGAGACCCACTTCGAGCGCTCCGAGGTCCGCCGCCACGTGACGGTGCTGGTCCTCACCGACGACATGCTCGTCGTGACCCATGTCGACGAGGCCCCCCTCGACGATGCGGGGCACCGCATGTCCGCGCAGGTCTCCACCGAGTCTGTTCCGGTCTCGCAGATCGCCAGCGTCGTGCTCTCCTACGTCTACGCCCAGCCCGCCGAGTACGGTCCCGGGGACCCGGTGCGCGAGGTGACCCTTGCGATCGCCTGGAGCGGCGGCCAGCGAGTGGACCTCGTGCCCGCCGGGTGCGGCGACCCCCAGTGCGAGGCCGACCACGGCTACACCGGCACGATCGCCCAGGAGGACCTCGTCCTGCGGATCAGCGCCGAGGCGGACGGGCCGCGCGCCGTGGACGACGCCAGGGAGTTCGCGCGGCTCCTGCGCGCCGTCAACACCGGCACGCCCCCCGCTCCCGTGGGCCGCCCGCGGCTCGCCTCCCCGTTCTCCCCTCGGGGCCTGCGCGGCCACGGTGGCCGGTAGATGGCCGGAACACCGCTCCCGCCGCCTCCCGCCTACGGCTCCCGCTCGATCGCCGACCTCCTGCCCAGCTGTGCCGCCGCGCTCGGCGCCGAGGGCTTCGACAACGTCCTCGGGCTGCCCGGCGTGCCCCAGATCTGCCTCGTCATGGTGGACGGGCTGGGACGGGCCCTCCTGACGCGCAAGGCCGCGCACACCCCGTTCCTGCGCGAGAAGATGGCCGCGGGGCAGGGCTCCATCCCCACAGCGCTCGACGCGGCCTTCCCCTCCACCACGGCTGCGTCCCTCGCGAGCCTCGGCACCGGCGTTCCCCCGGGCCAGCACGGCATGGTCGGCTACGACGTACTCGCCCCGCACCTCGACCGCGTGGTCAACCAGCTCAACGGCTGGGACCCGGAGGTCGACCCGGACCGCTGGCAGCCCTTCCCCACGGTGTTCGAGCGGCTCCACCCCGAGATCCACGTCGCGACCGTGAGCCTGCCGCAGTTCGAGGGCTCGGCCATGACGCGCGCCGCGCTGCGGGGCGGCGAGTTCATCGGCGCCGGCAGCCTCCACGAGCGCACGACGGCGGCCGCCGGGGCCATGGCGCGGCACCCCCGCATGCTGGGCTACTTCTACCTCAACGAGCTCGACAAGGCGGGCCATCAGTTCGGCTGCGCCTCTCCCGAATGGGAGGTCGCGCTCGAGGAGGTGGACTCGTGCGTGCGGCGCCTCGACGCCCAGCTGCCCGCGGGCGCCCTCGTGCTCGTCGTGGGAGACCACGGCATGGTGGACATCGCCGCGCCGCGCCGGGTCGACTTCGGTGCCGAGCCCGAGCTCACCGCGGGGATCCGGCACACAGCCGGCGAGCCCCGCATGGTGCACCTCCACCTCGAGGACGGGACGGACGACGCCGCCCGCGCGGCCGTCGTGGGGCGGTGGCAGGAACGCTTCGGGAACCAAGCGTGGGTGCTCACGCGCGACGAGGCGGTGGGACACGGCTTCTTCGGCGAAGTGTCCGAGACGGTGCTGCCCAGGATCGGCGACGTCATCGTGGCCGCGCACGGCGACATCGCGCTCTTCGACGGCCGCCGCGTGCGTCCGCAGGCCTTCGACATGGTCGGCCAGCACGGGTCGTGGACGAAGGCCGAGCGCCAGGTGCCGCTCGTGGCGTTCCGCGCGCGCGGTCCGCTCACGTCGAAGCGGAGGCGCCGTGGCTGAGCTCGTCTTCTTCACGGGCACGATGGACAGCGGCAAGTCGACCCTGGCCCTCCAGATGGACTACAACCACCGTGCGGGCGGCCGCCGGGGACTGCTCTTCACGAGCCGGGACCGCTCGGGCGAGGCGGTCATCTCGAGTCGGCTCGGCCTGCGCACCCCCGCCATCGAGGTCGCGGCGGCGACGAGCTTCTGGGACGAGGTGGTCCGGCGGCGCACGCATGCCGCCGAGGTCGACTACCTCATCTGCGACGAGGCCCAGTTCTACACCGCGGCCCAGGTCGAGGAGCTCGCACGGGTCGTGGACGAGCTCGAGGTTGACGTGTACGCGTTCGGGATCGGCACCGACTTCCGGGCGCGGCTGTTCGAGGGGTCGCGGAGGCTCGTCGAGCTCGCGGACCGCATCGAGACGCTCCAGGTCCCGACGCTGTGCTGGTGCGGGCGGCGGGCGACGCACAATGCGCGCACCGTGGACGGGCGGCTGGTCCTGACAGGGGAGCAAGTGGTCGTCGCGGACATCGCCGGTCGCGGACCCGCCCCTGCGGACGGCGCCGACCAGGGGACCGTGGGGTACGAGACCCTGTGCCGGCGGCACTACATGGCGGGCCGGACGGCGTCGGACGCGAACCTCCTAGGGGAGGCGGAGCAGCTCCTGCCCTTCGGAGACTAGGCGTCTCGGGAGCTCGACCTCAGGGGGCTGGACCTGAGGGGGCTGCGGGCGTCAGTCGCCCTTGGTCCCGAAGACGATCTCGTCCCAGCTGGGGACCGAGGACCGCTTGGGCCGCGACGACCTGCGCGGCTGCGGCTCGGGGGCAGCCGCGCTGCCCGTGGGCGCGGGACGCTCGGCGGGGCTCGATCGGCCAGCGTCCGAAGGCCTTGGGGGTTCGGGGCGCTCTGGGGGCTCCGGAGCCGTCCGGTGAGCCGGCTCGTCGCGGCCAGGCGAGCGTGCGCTGTCTGGGCCGTCCTCCGCATCGGGCGCGCTGCCCTCTGGCTCGCCAGGCTCCGGGGCGCCGTCTCGCCGGGGTGGCGCGGTGGGGACCAGTGTGATCTCGCGCGTGGCGGTGCTCAGCCCGGGCCGGAGGCCGAGGTGCCCCTGGTCGTCCTCCGGGGCACGGCCGTTGAGCCGGGAGAGCAGCGAGGTGATCCCGCCCCGCTGGACTGGGGCGCGCTCCGGCGGTTCTGGTGTCGCGGGCTGCGGCGTCTGGCCGGGAACGCGCACTGCCTCGTCCTCGGTGGCCTGAGCATGGGTGAGGCCAGCGCCGTCCCCGGCGCTCTCACCCTCGTCGGCGTCCCGCACCTCGGACGGCCGCGGATGAGCCGCCGGGATGCCGTGCGTGAGGAGCAGGGCGAGGGCGTCGTCGGCGTCCTCGTCAACGCCGAGTCGCTGGCCGCGTCGGGCGCGGAGCATGTCCAGGAGCTCCCCCTCGCGGTCCAGGGCCGGCTCGGCCCGCAGCGATTCTGGGGCCTCGATGTCGAACGGGTGGTCGGAGACCGCGGACAGCCGGCGGCGCGGGGAAGGACCATCGAGCGGCTCCAGCTCGCTGAGCTGCTGTGCCCAGCGGTTCGCGTTCGCAATCGTCCGATGGACGGGGTGGTAGGTCCACAGCGCAGGGGGTTCCTCGCCGATCGAGGCGGGCGCCCCCGCGGGCAGGGCGAATCGGGCCGCCACAGTCCACTGGCCGTCGGGACGGCGCCACGAGTCCCACTCGGCCTGGGCGGCGTCCACGCCGTAGAGCGAGAGCCGGTAGGCCACCATCTCCCCGAGCGTTGCCGGTTCGTAGGCGGCCGGGCCGCGCAGGGTGTCATGGGAGGGCAGATGCCCCGGGACCTCAACCGACTGGGCGCGGCGCACGATGTGCTCCCGCTCCGCCAGCACCGGCCCCTCGTAGCGCTGGACGCGGGCCAGCGGGACGCCGAAGCGCTCGGCGACCTCCTCGGCTGTCGCACCTGCCCGGATCTCCGTCTGGATCTGGCGCGGCGACAGCTCCGTGCCCTCGCCACCCGCACGCAGGGGCCGCTGGGGTGCGGGACGCGAGACGGCGCGGCGCAGGGCCTCGTCGAGGGAGAGCCGGAAGGTCTCCCCGTTCGCGCCGCTCAATATGAGGTGCGCGCCGTCCTCGTGGACGCCGACGAGCCGCAGCTCCTGCACATTCCCGTGCGCCAGGTCCCGCATTGAAGCCTCCACCCTTGCTCAGTCCTTGAGAAGAACTGTGCCATCCTGCCACGCGATTCCGAGGGTAGGTAGCCGGTGTGCCGCGATTTTCCGGCACTCTGGCGCCTCCGGCGTGCCCTGTCCGGCACGCGGGGCTCGGCCCACGAGGAGCCGCGATCGGGAATGTTCCGGGGCGGAGTGGCGTTTTGGGCCGACATCGGGAACAATCTCCCCGTCACTGGGCACAAAACGGGGGCCGAGTGCGTTGGAACGGAACTACGTGGAATGCCACGTGACATTGCTAGCTACCGGAGCGTGAACGAAGAACTATGGCGACCGACTACGATGCGCCGCGCAAGAACGAGGAAGAGCTCAACGAGGATTCGATCGAGGAGCTGAAGACCCGCCGCACCGACAAGCAGTCTGCATCGGTGGACGAGGACGAGGCGGAGGCCGCGGACAGCTACGAGCTCCCGGGTGCCGATCTCTCCGGCGAGGAGCTCCTCGTGCGCGTGCTGCCGGCACAGGCAGACGAATTCACGTGTGCCTCGTGCTTCCTGGTCCGCCACCGCTCCCAGATCGCGAGGGAACGGAACGGACTGCTGTACTGCAAGGAATGCGAAGGCTGACACCGCGCAGGGACCGCTCCCTGCCGGACAGCGCGGCCCCGGTGCTGAGCACCGGGGCCGCTCCTGTCTCCGACCGCGTCCGCTGAAGGTCGCGCCTCCCGCCGGCAGCGCGCGTCAGGCCGCGAGGGCGGCCACAAGCCTGTCCGGGTGGCGGGTCGAGACGAGCCAGTACGGCGTGGGGTCCTCCGGGTCCGTGAGCTCGACCCTGACGACGGGGGAGATCCACCCGCGGATGCAGAGGTAGGCGAGGGCGTTGAGCGCCGGCCCGCGCTGGGCGGTCGCCTCGTCGCCGTCGAATGCCTCCGCTGACCCGGCGAACCGCCGGGGGAGTGAGGCCCGCCCCGCCGTGAAGGCCTCGGCTGTCACGGTGATGGCCGGCGTCGTGGCGATGAGCGCGGCCACGAGGACCGCAAGCAGGATCACGGCCGCGGTGAAGCCGGCGGCGAGGCTGATCGGGGCGAAGACGAGGATTCCCGCAGCGGACACGCCCAGGGCCACGACCCAGACCCACCACGCCGGCCACAGCCGCTCCCTGTAGAGGACGGTGTCGGCAGGGCTCGGGCGGTCGCCCGGGGCGGGGGTGGTGGCGTCAGGCATGGATCCAGCTTTCCACCCGGGCGCCCGGCGGCCAAACCGGTGCCCCGCTAGAGTGGACGGGTGAGCCAGGTGCACGAAACCACGCCGACCGTCCAGGACCCCGTCTGGGAGCCGACCCTCGACGTCCAGCTGAGGATGCTCGACGACGGGCTCGAGCCGCCGTCGTACGCCCACCCCGGGGATGCGGGCGCAGACCTCCGTGCCCGGGTGGACGTCACCCTCGGCCCGGGTGAGCGCGCGCTCGTCCCGACGGGGGTCAGCATCGCGCTCCCGTTCGGGTACGTCGCGCTCATCCACCCGCGCTCGGGCCTCGCGACGAGGCACGGCCTCACCGTCGTCAACGCCCCCGGGACGGTCGACGCCGGGTACCGGGGCGAGATCGCCGTGACCCTGCTCAACACCGACCTCGCCGCACCGGTGGCGCTGCGGCGCGGCGATAGAATTGCCCAAATGGTGATCCAGCGCGTCGAGCACGCGCGGTTCGTCCCTGTCGACGACCTGTCCGCGTCCGTGCGCGGCGAAGGGGGCTTCGGCTCGACCGGCGGGTTCGCGGCCACCTAGGCAGGCCCTGCACGAGGGACGCGATGGGGGCCGGCCCCGACCCCGCAGGGGCCGGCATGACTAAGGAGTATTGAGTGGCGCTGTTCGGACGTGGCAAGAACACCAAGCTGACGGCCGAGGACCCCTCGGTGCTTGGCCAGCCCAAGGACCGCCGTGCCGAGCCGGACAAGAGCGGCTACGGCAGGTCGCGGAAGGGCCCGTTCGATGCGAGCGAGGCCGACACGGACTCCGGCTATGTCGACCTCGGCTCGATTCTGGTCCGTCCGGCCGACGGGCTCCAGCTGCGCCTCGAACTCGAGGAGGCGACCCAGCGGGTGGTGGCCGTGACCATGGACCTCAACGGCTCGAGCCTCCAGCTCCAGGCCTTCGCGGCCCCCCGGTCCGAGGGACTGTGGGGGGAGATCAGGGCGCAGATCGCCCAGTCGGTGGCCAGCCAGGGCGGCACCGTCGAGGAGGCCGAGGGCTCGTTCGGCACCGAGCTGCTCGCGCGGCTGCCCGCGGACGCGTCGGGCGGGAGCCGGTCGTACCGGGCCGCCCGCTTCATGGGGGTCGACGGCCCCCGCTGGTTCCTGCGCGGCGTGATCGGCGGCCCGGCTGCCGAGAACCGCGAGGCCGCAGCCCCGCTCGAGGAGCTGTTCCGCCACGTCGTGGTCGACCGCGGCGAGTCCCCGCTCCCGCCCCGCGAGCTCCTGCCGCTGCGGATCCCTGCCGACGCCTCGCCGAACGACGGCGGCGCAGCAGGGACCTCGGCTCCGCAGGCCCCGGAGCGCGGTCCGGAGATCACCCATCTTGGCTGACGGCGCCGGTCCGCGCTGGCTCGAGGACTTCGGCGACGCGCCAGACAGGGGGCTCGTGGCCGGAGAGGGCACCGTGAGGTCGCTCACCTTCGTCCCCGCGGACGCCACGCCGCGGCTGACGGCCATGCTCGAGGACGACCGCCATCGACCTGGCCACGGCCGTGCGCTCCGCCTGATCTGGCTGGGCAGGCGACGGATCAGCGGGATCGCCGCCGGGACACGCCTGCGATTCTCGGGGATGCTCGCCCACGAGAACGCCATGCCGACCGTCTACAACCCCCGCTACGAGATCCTGGCCAAGGAGGACTGAGGGTGAGCGCAGCCGACGACGACCGCCCGCAGACGCCGGACCCCCGCCCGCAGGCGCCCAGCGCCGCGGACCTTGCTGCCGCCTACGCGGCGCAGGCCGGCCTGCACCGCCACGACGACGGCCGGATCGACGTGCTCCGCAGCGCGGGGGGCGTCCGGGGCCTCGCTGAGAGCATCCTGCCGGGCCTCGTGTTCCTCGTGGCGTTCACGGTTGCCCGTGACCTCGTGCTCTCGGCTGTGCTGGCCCTCGCGGTGGCGGCCGTCTTCGTCGTCGTGCGGCTCGTGGGACGCACGCGCCCCACCCAGGCATTTGCGGGCGTGGTCGGCATCGCCGTCTCGGCGGCGCTCGCGCTGTTCACGGGGCGCGCCGAGGACTTCTACGTCACCGGGTTCTTCACGAACGCGGGATACGCGGCCGCGCTCGTGCTGTCCATAGCCCTCAGGTGGCCACTCATGGGGGTCGTCTTCGGCTTCCTGCGCAACGAGGGCGTCCGATGGCGGGACAACCCCGTCCGCGCCCGCCAGTACCGCCTCGCCACGTGGATCATGGCGGCGGTCCTCGCTCTGCGGCTCGTGGTCCAGGTCCCGCTCTACTTCATGGGCGACGCCGGTCTCGTCGCCCTCGGCACCACGCGGCTCCTCATGGGCGTCCCCCTGTACGCGCTCGGCGTGTGGGTGGCCTGGCTCGTGTCGCGGCCGATCCCGGGGCGGTAGGCGCCCTCACCCGTCGAAGGCGTCGTCCTCGTCGGCCGTCTCCTCGGCTTCTCGGGCACGGACCGGGGCATCGGCGGCGGGCGCGAGCAGGGCCCGGAGCTCGTCCTCCGCCTGGATCGTGGTGAGGAAGAAGAGCTCGTCGCGGTGGTCGATCACGTCGTCGATGCTCGGCGCGATCGGCGCCTGGTCGCGCAGGATGGCCACGAGGGTGCAGTCCGACGGCCAGTCGATCTGCCCGACAGTGCTGCCGATGATGGCCGACCCGCCCGGGACGGTGAACTCGACGAGGGATGAGACGCCGGTCTGGAGCGTGAGGAGGCGCACGACGTCGCCGATCTCCACCGCCTCCTCGACGAGCGCGGTCATGAGCCGCGGCGTGTTGACCGCGACGTCCACGCCCCACGAGCCGTCGAACATCCAGTCGTTCTTCGGATTGTTCACGCGGCCCACCGTGCGGCCCACCCCGAACTCCGTCTTGGCAAGGAGCGAGACGACGAGATTGACCTTGTCGTCGCCGGTCGCCGAGACCACGACGTCTGCCTCATCGACGCGCGCCTCCTTCAGGGTCGACAGCTCGCACGCGTCGCCGATGAGCCATTTGGCCCCCCTCAGACCGCTGCGGCCGATCACCTCGGGCTTCGGGTCGACGAGGAGGACCTCGTGGCGGTGCGCGAGGAGCTCCCGTGCGATCGAGCTGCCGACGCTGCCCGCCCCGGCGATGATGACCTTCACTTACGACTCCTTCACGGGGGCCATGGACAGGGCGCGGGTCACCTCTGCGGCATCCGCCATGTTCATCATGACGTGGACCGTGTCGCCCTCCTGGTAGCTGGTGGTCGGCGTGGGCAGCATGCCTTCGCCGAAGCGCGTGAGGTAGGCGACCCGGACGCGGGCCGCCTTCTCGATCGCCGAGAGCGGGTGCCCGAGCCATTCGGGCGCGAGGTCCACCTCGGTCAGCACCAGACGGCCGGAGGGCTCGCGGAAGTCTCCTGAGATCCCCGACTCCGGGAGGATCCGGCGCAGGACCTGGTCGGCGCTCCAGCGCACTGCGGCCACGGTGGGGATCCCGAGGCGCTGGTAGATCTCGGCCCGGCCCGGGTCGTAGATGCGCGCGACGACGTGGGGGACGTGGAACGTCTCGCGGGCCACGCGGGTGGCGAGGATGTTCGAGTTGTCTCCGCTCGAGACGGCGGCGAACGCGTACGCCTCCTCGATGCCGGCCTGCTTCATCGTGTCCCGGTCGAAGCCGATGCCCGTGACCTTGCGGCCCGCAAACGTCCGGCGCAGCCGCCGGAAGGCCCGGTCGTCCTGGTCGATGATCGCGACGGAGTGCCCGGAGTCCTCGAGCGTGTGGGCGAGCGTGACGCCGACGCGCCCGCAGCCCATGATCACGTAGTGCGCCATGCTGCCAAATCTACCGCGCCATGACATCCGCGGCCCTTTGCGCATAACGTGTCAGGGTGCTGACGATTCTCAACTCGGTCAAGCGCGTGATCGTCGGCCGCGCGCTGCGCAACGACCGGCTCTCGCACACCCTCCTGCCGAAGCGCATCGCGCTGCCCATCTTCGCCTCCGACGCGCTCTCCTCGGTCGCCTATGCGCCGGACGAGATCTTCCTCACCCTCGCCCTCGCGGGAGTCTCCGCCGTCGCGCTGTCCCCGTGGGTCGGGCTCGCCGTCATGCTCGTGCTGCTGACGGTCGTCGCGTCGTACCGGCAGAACGTCCACGCCTACCCGTCCGGGGGCGGCGACTACGAGATCGCCACCGAGAACCTGGGCCGGTTCGCGGGCCTGACCGTCGCGAGTGCGCTCCTCGTGGACTACGTGCTCACCGTCGCGGTGTCAATGTCCTCCGCCGCGACCTACCTGACCACCGCGATCCCGTCCCTGCACGGCACCCAGGCGATCGTCGCCGTCGTGGGCGTCCTGATCCTCGCCCTCGTGAACCTGCGCGGCATCAGGGAAGCCGGCACGGTATTCGCCGTTCCGACCTACCTCTTCATGATCTCGATCCTGGGCATGACGGCCGTGGGGATCGTCCAGTGGCTCACGGGCACCCTCCGGCCCTCCCAGAGCGCCGACTTCACGATCGTGCCGGTGCCCGAGTTCGACCAGGGGCTCGTGGGCCTGGCCGGAGGGTTCCTGCTCCTGCGCGCGTTCTCCTCGGGCGCCGCGGCGCTCACCGGCGTCGAGGCGATCAGCAACGGCGTGCCGAACTTCCGCCCGCCCAAGAGCAGGAACGCCGCGACGACCCTCCTCATGCTCGGTGCCGTCGCCGCGTCCATGCTGGCCGGCATCATCTTCCTGGCCAACGCGACCCGCGTCCACGTCGTCCAGGATCCCGCCACAGAGCTGCTCCAGGACGGCAGGCCGCTCGCCGCCGACTACATCCAGACTCCCGTGATCGGCCAGATTGCCGACTCGGTCTTCGGGGCTGGCAGCATCGCCTTCTACATCGTCGTCGCCGCGACGGGCGTGATCCTCGTCTTCGCTTCCAACACGGCCTTCAACGGCTTCCCGGTGCTCGGCTCGATCCTGGCCCAGGACGGATACCTCCCGCGGCAGCTGCGCACCCGCGGCGACCGTCTTGCCTTCAGCAACGGCGTGCTGGCGCTCGCGGCCGGCGCGATCATCCTCATCGTCGCATTTGACGCCGATGTGACGCGGCTCATCCAGCTGTACATCGTGGGAGTGTTCGTCTCCTTCACCGCAAGCCAGCTCGGCATGATCCGGCACTGGACGCGCGAGCTCAAGCGGGTCAAGGACCGGGGGGTCCGCGTGCGGATGCAGCGGTCGCGCGTGATCAACACGATCGGCTTCGCGATGACGGCCACGGTGCTCGTGATCGTCCTCATCACGAAGTTCGAGCACGGGGCTTGGATCGCGCTCCTGGCGATGTTCGCGCTGTTCCTCATCATGTGGAGCATCCACGCCCACTACGCGAACGTCGCGAGGGAGCTCGCCGTCGGCGACGACGTGTCGGCCCGTGCGCTCCCCAGCCGTGTCCACGCCGTCCTCCTCGTCTCGCACATCCGCAAGCCAGTGCTCCGTGCCCTCGCCTACGCCCGTGCGTCGCGGCCCTCGCGCCTGGATGCAGTCACCGTGGACATCAGCGCCGAGGAGACGGCCCAGACCGTGGCCGACTGGGAGAAGCTGGGGATCCCCGTCCCGCTGACCGTCCTCGCGAGCCCCTACCGCGAGACGATCACCCCGCTCATGGACTACATCCGCAACATCCACCGCGAGTCGCCGCGGGACCTCATCGTCGTGTACATCCCGGAGTACGTGGTGGGGAAGTGGTGGGAGCAGCTCGTGCACAACCAGACGGCGCTGCGGATCAAGGCGCGGCTGCACTTCGAACCCGGGGTCATGGTGGCGTCCGTTCCATGGCAGCTGAAGTCGAGCGAGGAAGCCAGGAGGCTGCAGGAGCTGTGAGTGTGACAGAGACAGCACGGCAGGAGCGTGTTATCGAGCTGCGGCTGGGACCCGTTGCCCACGGGGGGCACGTCGTCGCCCGGCACGAGGGGAGGGTGGTGTTCGTGCGCCACGGGATCCCCAGCGAGCTCGCGCGCGTGGCCCTCACCGACGCCGACGAGGGCGCCAAGTTCTGGCGCGGGGACGTCGTCGAGGTCCTCGAAGCGTCCCCCCACCGGCGGGAGCACGTCTGGGACCTCGCCGACTCGCTGCGCGCCCACTCCGAGGGCCGGCTTCCCGTGGGCGGGGCAGAGTTCGGCCATATCGCCCTCGACGAGCAGCGGCGCCTCAAGGCCGCCGTCATCCGCGAGCAGCTCGAGCGGCTCGCCCACCTCGAGCGGGACATCGTGGTCGAGCCGGTGCCCCTCCGACCGGGTGCGGCGGACGACGGCGGCGGGCTGGCCTGGCGCACGCGCTGCAGCTTCGCGGTCACGCCCGAGGGGCGGCTCGCCATGCACGCACACCGGTCCGAGGAGCTCATCCCGATCACCGGGATGCCGCTCGCGACGGATGAGATCGATGCCTTGCACCTGTGGGAGCTGGACCTGCGCGGCGTCGAACGCGTCGAGGTCGCGGCGCCCGCGTCTGGCTCGGCGCCGCTGGTCGTGTTCACCCTGGCAGACGGCGTCGCACCGGCGCGGCTCACGGAGATCCTGGACGGGCTCGACCCTGCCGTGTCGGCCAGCGCGGTCGGCTCCGCCGCCCTGGGACCCGGTGCCGCGCGCTCGCCGCTCACCGTGCGAGGCCGTGGATCCGTCACCGAGCACGTCCTCGGCCACCACTACACCGTCACCGGGGAGGGCTTCTGGCAGATTCACCGCCGGGCCCCCGAGACGCTCGTCACGGCCGTCCTCGACGCGCTCGGCGGTGTGCTGGCGGCCGGCGCGCAGGTCGCCGACCTCTATGCCGGCGCGGGCCTCTTCACGGCGCCCCTGGCCGCCGCGGTGGGCCCCGGCGGCTATGTCCTCTCGGTCGAAGGGTCGCCGGGGACGAGTCGCGACGCGCGCCGGACGTTCAAGCGGCAGCCCGAGGTCGCCGTCGTCCAGGGCCGGGTGGAGCGGGTGCTGCGCACCCAGGGGGGACCGGGCGCGTTCGACGCCGTCGTCCTCGATCCGCCCAGGGCCGGAGCGGGCCGGGAGGCGGTGCGGCAGCTGGTCGCGGCGGAGCCGAAGGCGATCGCCTACGTCGCGTGCGACCCGGCCTCGTTCGCGCGGGACCTCGGCTGGTTCCGGGACGCCGGCTGGACGCTCGGGAGCCTGAGGGCGTTCGACCTCTACCCCATGACGCACCACGTCGAATCCGTCGCTCTCCTGCTGCCTCCGGCGCACGCGAACTAGGATGGGCCGCGAGAGCCATCGCGGCCGAGACCTGCCTGCCCCACTCACGCCGGTAAGGCATGCCTAACTAGAACCTCACTGAGGCCGGGACAAAGATGGCAGTGTTGCGAGAGGAGTCCTGCATTGAGCACTGTGGACAGCTTCGGAGCCAAAGGCGTCCTGAACGTCGGCGGAACCGAGTACGAAATTTTCCGGCTGAACTCCGTGGAAGGCGTCCAAAGCCTCCCCTTCAGCCTCAAGGTCCTGCTGGAGAATCTTCTCCGTACCGAGGACGGCGCCAACATCACCGCGGACCACGTCCGCGCCCTCGCCGGATGGGACCCCAACGCCCAGCCGAGCACTGAGATCCAGTTCACCCCGGCACGCGTCATCATGCAGGACTTCACTGGCGTTCCCTGCGTCGTTGACCTCGCGACGATGCGAGAGGCCGTCAAGGAGCTCGGCGGCGACCCGAAGCGCGTCAACCCGCTTGCCCCGGCGGAGCTCGTGATCGACCACTCGGTCCAGATCGACGTGTTCGGCAACGCCGGAGCGATCGAGCGCAACATGGAGATCGAGTACCAGCGCAACGGCGAGCGCTACCAGTTCCTGCGCTGGGGCCAGACCGCGTTCGAGGACTTCAAGGTCGTTCCCCCGGGCATGGGCATCGTGCACCAGGTGAACATCGAGTACCTGGCGCGCACGGTCATGACCCGCGAGGTCGAGGGCCCGGAGGGCAAGGTCCTCAGGGCCTACCCCGACACGCTGGTCGGCACCGACTCGCACACGACGATGGTCAACGGACTCGGCGTGCTCGGCTGGGGCGTCGGCGGCATCGAGGCCGAGGCTGCCATGCTCGGCCAGCCCGTCTCGATGCTCATCCCGCGCGTCGTCGGCTTCAAGCTCTCCGGCGAGATCCCCCCGGGCGCCACCGCGACCGACGTCGTGCTCACCATCACCGAGATGCTGCGCAAGCACGGCGTGGTCGGCAAGTTCGTGGAGTTCTACGGCGAGGGCGTCGCTGCCGTGCCGCTGGCAAACCGCGCGACCAT
Source organism: Sinomonas flava (assembly GCF_039531875.1). Classification (NCBI taxonomy): domain Bacteria; kingdom Bacillati; phylum Actinomycetota; class Actinomycetes; order Micrococcales; family Micrococcaceae; genus Sinomonas; species Sinomonas flava. The sequence continues at coordinate 168,950 of NZ_BAAAQW010000002.1, forward strand.
CGGCAACATGAGCCCCGAGTTCGGGTCGACCGCCGCGATGTTCCCGATCGACGACGTCACGCTCGACTACCTGCGCCTCACGGGCCGCTCGGAAGAGAATGTCGCACTGGTCGAGGCGTATGCCAAGGAGCAGGGGCTCTGGCACGACCCGTCCCGCGAGCTGCGCTTCTCGGAGTACCTCGAGCTCGACCTGTCCACCGTAGTCCCCTCGATCTCCGGCCCCAAGCGTCCCCAGGACCGCATCGTGCTGACCGAGGCGAAGGACGAGTTCCGCCACGACCTCCTGAACTACGTCGCCCACGAGGCCGATGCAGGATCCCTCGACGAGTCGCTCGAGGAGAGCTTCCCGGCGTCGGACGCGCCGTCCTTCACCACGGGCTCCTCCCACGTGACGGACTCCGACCGCGAGCCTCCGGTGTACTCCGCTGCCCACGGTGCGGCCGGCCGGACGTCCAAGCCGGTCTCCGTCGCGATGGAGGACGGGCGCAGGTTCGACCTGGACCACGGCGCCGTGACGATCGCCTCGATCACCTCGTGCACCAACACGTCCAACCCGTCGGTCATGCTGGCGGCGGCTGTCCTGGCACGCAATGCGGTCGAGAAGGGGCTCACCTCCAAGCCGTGGGTGAAGACTTCGGTGGCGCCCGGGTCCAAGGTGGTCACTGACTACTACGAGAAGTCGGGACTCGTGCCCTACCTGGAGAAGCTGGGCTTCTTCACGGTCGGCTACGGCTGCACCACCTGCATCGGCAACTCGGGTCCGCTCGAGCCCGAGATCTCCGAGGCGATCCAGTCCAACGACCTTGCCGTGACGGCCGTGCTCTCGGGCAACCGCAACTTCGAAGGCCGGATCAACCCGGACGTGAAGATGAACTACCTGGCCTCCCCGCCGCTCGTCATCGCCTACGCCCTGGCTGGGAGCATGGACTTCGACTTCGAGTCCGATGCCCTCGGGAAGGACCAGGACGGCAACGACGTGTTCCTCAGGGACATCTGGCCGAACCCGCGCGAGGTCCAGGAGGTCATGGACGCCTCCATCGACCAGGCGATGTTCACGAACTCGTACGCGACGATCTTCGACGGCGACGAGCGCTGGCAGTCTCTCCCGACGCCGACCGGCGACACCTTTGAGTGGGACGACAAGTCCACCTACGTCCGTAAGCCCCCGTACTTCGAGGGCATGAAGGCGCAGCCGGACCCGGTCTCGGACATCTCGGGCGCCCGCGTGCTGCTCAAGCTGGGCGACTCGGTCACCACCGACCACATCTCCCCGGCCGGCTCGTTCAAGTCGGACACGCCCGCGGGCCAGTACCTCCTGGCCAACGGAGTGGAGCGCAAGGACTTCAACTCCTACGGCTCCCGGCGTGGCAACCACGAGGTCATGATCCGCGGAACCTTCGCGAACATCCGCATCAAGAACCAGCTCCTCGACGGCGTCGAGGGCGGGTTCACGAAGGACTTCACGCAGGACGGCGCGCCGCAGGCCTACGTCTACGACGCCGCCATGAACTACCAGAAGGCCGGCACCCCGCTGGTGGTCCTCGCGGGCAAGGAGTACGGCTCCGGTTCGTCCCGCGACTGGGCGGCCAAGGGCACGGCCCTCCTGGGCGTCAAGGCCGTCATCGCCGAGAGCTACGAGCGCATCCACCGCTCGAACCTCATCGGCATGGGCGTCCTCCCGCTGCAGTTCCCGGCGGGCGAGTCGGCCGCGACCCTCGGCCTCACGGGCAACGAGGTGTTCTCCGTGGAGGGCATCACGGCGCTCAACGACGGCACGACCCCGGCGACCGTGAAGGTGACCGCGACGGCAGAGGACGGCTCCGCGAAGTCCTTCGACGCCGTCGTGCGCATCGACACGCCCGGCGAGGCGGACTACTACCGCAACGGCGGCATCCTGCAGTACGTGCTGCGCCAGATCTCGGCGAACTGAGCGGACTGACGCCCCTCCGGCGTCGGACCTGAGCACGAAGGGCCCCCACCGATTTCGGTGGGGGCCCTTGCGGCGTCCGGCGGGCCGGGGCGAGGAGGCGCTACAGTTGTTCGTGCACATTTCGAGCAAGGAGTCGCCCTTGGGCATCTTGGAGTCCATCGAGGGTCCGAAGGACCTGAACCGCCTCAGCGCGGCCGAGCTCGAGGACGTCGCCGAGGAGATCCGGCAGTTCCTGATCCGCACCGTGTCCCAGACCGGAGGCCACCTCGGACCGAACCTCGGCGTCGTCGAACTCACGCTCGCGCTCCACCGCGTGTTCGATTCGCCCCGGGACAGCATTGTCTTCGACACCGGGCACCAGTCGTACGTGCACAAGCTCGTGACCGGCCGGAAGGACTTCTCGACCTTGCGCCAGCAGGGCGGCCTCTCCGGGTACCCGTCGCGCACGGAGAGCGTCCACGACATCGTCGAGTCATCCCACGCGTCGTCGTCCCTGTCCTGGGCAGACGGGATCTCCCGTGCCCGGAAGCTCACGGGCGAGGGCGACCGCTACACGGTGGTCGTGATCGGAGACGGCGCGCTGACGGGCGGCATGTCGTGGGAGGCGCTGAACAACATCGCCGCCGACAAGGACCGGCGCGTGGTGATTGTGGTCAACGACAACGGCCGCTCCTACGCCCCGACGGTCGGCGGAGTCGCCGACTACCTCGCGTCGATGCGGCCGGCTATCGACAAGGTCCGCACCACGGCCGCCTACGAGGGCATGCTCGACCTCGCCAAGCGCCGACTCAAGAACGGTGGGCTCCTCGGCCAGTTCGTCTACAAGAGCCTGCACGCCACCAAGAAGGGCCTCAAAGACTGGTGGGCTCCCCAGGGCATGTTCGAGGACTTGGGCCTGAAGTACGTCGGCCCGGTGGACGGCCATGACCTGCGCGCCCTCGAGGAGGCGCTCGCCACCGCGAAGAACTTCGCCGGGCCCGTGATCGTCCACGCCATCACGGAGAAGGGCCACGGCTACGCTCCGGCGCGCAACCACGAGGCCGACCAGTTCCACGCGGTCGGTGTGATCGATCCCGAGACCGGGGCGCCCGCCGAGACGGGCGGGGGCACGTCGTGGACGAGCGTCTTCGCCGACGAGATCGCCGCGATCGCGGACGAGCGCGAGGACGTCGTCGGGATCACTGGGGCCATGCTCATCCCGGTCGGCCTGCACAAGTTCGCCGCGCGGCACCCAGACCGGGTGTTCGACGTCGGCATCGCCGAGCAGCATGCGGTTGCTTCCGCTGCCGGGATGGCCTTCGGCGGGCTCCACCCCGTCGTCGCCCTCTACGCGACGTTCCTCAACCGCGCCTACGACCAGCTCCTCATGGACGTCGCCCTGCACAAGGCCGGCGTGACACTTGTCCTGGACAGGGCCGGGGTCACGGGCCCCGATGGGGCAAGCCACCACGGGCAGTGGGACATGGCGCTCGTGCAGAGCATCCCGGGCCTGCACCTCGCCGCGCCCCGGGACGCCTCCCGCCTGCGCGAGGAGCTCCGCGAGGCCGTCGCCATTGACGACGCCCCGACCGTGGTCCGCTTCTCGAAGGGCGCCGTGGGCCCGGAGACCGAGGCGATCGAGCGGCTCGACGACGGCGTCGACGTGCTCGCCCGGGCCGGACACGGCGTGCCGGGCGAGGCCGGCCCCGATGTCCTGCTCGTGTCCGTGGGCGCCATGAGCGAGATCGCGCTCGATGTGGCGCGGCGCCTCGAGCACCAGGGGATCAGCTCGACCGTCGTCGACCCGCGGTGGGTGCTCCCCGTCCCGCGCAGCCTCATCCGGCTCGCGGCCCGCCACCGCATCGTCGTGTGCCTCGAGGACGGCGTGCGCACGGGCGGAGTGGGCTCGCGCATCCGGCAGGAGATGCGCGCCGCGGGAGTGGACACGGCGCTGAACGAGGTGGGCCTGCCCGCGGAGTTCCTCGACCACGGCACCCGCGCGCAGGTCCTCGAGCGGGTGGGTCTGACACCGCGGCAGATCACGCACGACATCGTCGCGCAGGTCCTCGGCACGAAGGTCCCCTTCGCGCGCCCGCTGCCCGGGCAGCCCGCGCCTTCCACCGGCAGCCTGCCCACGCTGTGACGATCCCGTCTGGGCCTTGGACGCCTGCCCCGCCCGCTGGCGCGGACACGCCCCGACCGGGCGAGCTCGTCGTCGCGCGCAACCGCAAGTGGGACGGCAGGGGGCACTGGGTGGTGCCCGGCTTCAGCCTCGGCGAGGACGAGCACGGTTGGTGGATCTACCAGGGCAGGGGAGAGTTCATCTCCCGCCCGGGCGCCGCGCTGCACACGCGCTCGGACGCGGTCCTGCTCGTGCCCCGGGCCGGGGGCTACGCGGCCACCTTCTACGACGACACCAACCCGGGCGACTTCCGCGTCTACGTGGACCTCGCCTGGGACCTCGCGTGGCACCGCGTCGGCGAGCCCGCGGGCCCGGGCCACCCGGGCGTGGTCGAGTTCCACATGGTCGACATGGACCTGGACGTGATCCGGTCCGCCCACCACGGGGTGTTCGTCGACGACGAGGACGAGTTCGAAGTGCACCGCCGCGAGCTCGCCTACCCCCAGGAGCTCGTGGCCGCTGTCCGCGCGGAGTGCGCGCGCATCCACCGGGCGGTGCTGGACGGCACCGGCCCCTTCGACGGAACCGCCGACGCCTGGATGGCGCGCGGCCGGAAGGAGAACCCATGAGCTACACGAGGCTGTACAGGCGCACCGGGGACGGGACGCTCGAGTTCCGAGAGGCCTGGTACGACGACGAGGCCGCCCAGTTCGTGGTCAACCACGGCACGGTGGGCCACCAGTCGAAGACCCAGGAGACGGACGACGTCGGCGCTGACGCCGGCGAGGCGCTCCTGGCCGCCTTCGAGGCCCAGTGCGCCGAGGACGGCTACAGCCCAGTGCCCGACGACCAGCTGTGGCGGGTCGTCGCCCAGTTCGCACTCAAGACGGCCGAGGGCACCGAGCGGGACAGGCACCTCGAGCGGCAGGCGGTCCAGGCGCTGTCGGCCCATCTGGCCTGGCGGGGCCTCGGGACGGTCGAGGGCAGCTCGATCGGTGCCGGGAAGCTCAACGTCTTCGCGACCTGCGTTGACGCCGGCAAGGCCGTCACGGCGGTCAAGACCTGCCTGCGCGAGGCCACGAGCGACTTCACCAAGCTCTCGATCGCCGTCGCGCCGGCGACGGACCCGGAGAACTTCAAGCTCAAGCACGCACCCGCCGGGGTCCGCGGCTTCTCGCTGTAGGACCGGCGCTGCCCGCGGATCGCGCGGGTAGGCTGGCGGCATGACTGACTACCGCCGTCTCGGCCACTCCGGCCTGACCGTCTCGACCGTCGGACTCGGCTGCAACAACCTCGGCCGCGCGAACACGCCGACCGCGACGCAGGAGGGCACCGACGCGGTCGTGCATGCCGCCATCGACGCCGGGATCACGCTCTTCGACGTCGCCGATGTCTACGGGGCCACGCCCGGGCTGAGCGAGGAGATGCTCGGCAGGGCCCTCGCCGGCCGACGGGACGACGTCGTGGTCGCCACCAAGTTCGGCATGGACATGCACGGGGCCAACGGAAGGGACTTCGGCGCACGCGGTTCGCGGCGCTACGTCCGCAAGGCCGTCGAGGCGTCCCTGCGGCGGCTCGGAACGGAATGGATCGACCTGTACCAGTTCCACACGCCGGACCCCGGAACCCCCATCGAGGAGACGCTCTCGGCCCTCGACGACCTCGTCCACGAGGGCAAGGTCCGCTACATCGGCCACTCGAACCGCTCCGGCTGGCAGATCGCCGAGGCGGAGTTCGTCGCACGCATGGGCGGGTACACGCCCTTCGTCTCGAGCCAGAACCACTACAACCTGCTGGACCGGCGCGCCGAGCTCGAGGTCACGGAGGCAGCAGAGGCCTACGGGCTCGGCGTCCTGCCGTACTTCCCGCTCGCCAACGGGCTCCTCACCGGCAAGTACTCCCGCGGGAGTGCGCCGGAAGGGTCCCGCCTGTCGCACACGCGCACCAATCTCGTCCACGACGCGGACTGGGACCAGCTCGACCGCTTCTCCGCCTTCGCCGAGGAGCGCGGCCTCACCGAGCTGCAGGTCGCCTTCTCCTGGCTCGCGGCGCAGCCCTCGGTCGCCTCGGTGATCGCCGGCGCCACGCGACCTGAGCAGATCCGCGAGAACGCCGAGGCGGCCTCGTGGGAGCCCAGCGCCGAGGACCTCGACGAGCTGGACGACATCTTCCCCAAGACGCCTCGCATCGCGCTGTTCTGAGCCGCGCACCGAACCGACGTGCACGAGCAGTCCCGCCCCGTCCCGCACGAGCCCACCCGCCGTCCCGTGTCCGTCCTCATGGACTGCGACACGGGGATCGACGACGCGCTTGCGCTCCTCTACCTGTGCAGCCAGCCGCACGTCGAGCTCGTCGCGGTGACGAGCACGCCCGGCAACGTCGACGCCGAGCAGGTCGCCGCGAACAATCTGGCGCTCCTCGAACTCTGCGGCCGCGACGATGTCCCCGTTGCCATCGGGGCCCGGGCGCCGCTGTCCATCCCGCTAGTGACGACCCCCGAGACCCACGGTCCCCAGGGAATCGGGTACGCGGCGCTTCCCCCGGCGCGGCGGGCACCCGAGGCGCGCGACGCCGTCGCGCTCTGGGTGGAGGCGGCCCGCGCACGCCCGGGCGAGCTCACGGCCCTCATCACTGCGCCGTTGACCAACTTCGCGCTCGCGCTGCGGGCCGAGCCGCGGCTGCCCGAGCTGCTCGCGGGAGTGGTGATCATGGGCGGCGCGTACAACTACCAGGGCAACACCACGCCGACCGCGGAGTGGAACACGCACGTTGACCCGCACGCCGCGGCCGAGGTGTTCGCCGCGTACGCAGGCGAGCCCGCGGACCGGCTCCCTGTCGTGTGCGCTCTCGAGACCACCGAGCGGATCGAGATGCACCCCGAGCACCTCGCTGCCCTCGCGGAGGCGGCGGGATGCGCGGAGCCGGAGGAGGTCCTGCCCGACCAGCCCGAGGGCGCGCGCAGCCGGGCATCCAGCCCCCTCGTGCGGCACGTGAGCGACATGCTGCGCTTCTACTTCGAATTCCACCGCCACTACGACCAGGGATATGTTGCCCACGTGCACGACTACTTCGCGGCGAGCGTCGCGGCCGGAACCGCCCGCTACGCCACGCGCGCCGCGACAGTCCACGTCGAGACCGGCTCGCCCCGCCTCGCGGGCACCACGGTTGCCGACTACCGCGGCCTGTGGGGCGAGCCCCCCAACGCGCGGATCGTCTCGGAAAACCACCCCGACGAGGCCTTCGCCGAGCTCGTGGCATCCCTCGGCGCCCTGGCGCGGCGGCTGGACTAGACTGCACTGTGCCCCGGCAGCGCCGGGACAACCGCCGAGGTGACATAGGCGGCGTCGCCCCATCCACGCACCACGACGCACTCGCAAAGGACCTCGCCCGGCCATGTCGCACCCCCTGACTGAAGACGCACCGCGCCGAACGCCCCTGAGGACTGTGCTCATCGTCCTCGGCGCCGCGGCCATCGTCGCCACGTTCGTCTACCTTGTCGCGACGTCCCCGGCGGAGCCCGCGGACGTGCCCTCCTCGTCCGCCGCCCTCGTGGCGCTCACCGGCTACGGGATCGCGACGGCGCTCCTCTTCGCTGGGATCCTCCCGACGCTGCCGACCTCGACCCTCGTGCTCCTCCCCGTTGCGCTCGTGCTGAATATTGTGCTCGGCCAGTTCGTCGGTTCGAGCCTCGTCCCGATCTACCTCGACTCGATCGGCACGGTGCTCGTCGGATTCCTCGCAGGACCCGCCGCCGGTGCCGCGACGGGTCTCCTGAGCACGATCGTGTGGTCGTTCTTCAACCCGACACTCATCCCGTTCGCCGCCGGGGCGGCGGCCATCGGGGCCCTGGCAGGGCTCGCCGCGCGGCTCGGCGCGGTCCGCCGCTTCTGGTGGGTTCCGGTTGCCGGCCTCGTCACGGGAGCCGTGGCGGCCGTGATCGGTGCCTCGGTCGCGGTCGCGGTGTTCGGCGGGACCTCGACGGGCGCGACCGGGGCCGTCATCGCCTTCTTCAGGGCCACCGGCGACAGCCTCGTGGATGCGGTCCTGAAGGGATCGATCTTCTCGGACCTGTGGGACAAGCCGATCACGTTCACGGTGGCGGCGCTGCTGGCCTACGCCCTTCCCCGGCGCACCAGTGGACGTTTCGGCTTTGTGCGGCGCCACCGCGTCCTGGCTGCCCGGAGGCAGGACTCCGAGGCGGCGCCTGCTGTCTGACCATCCTCGTCTCCCTGCGCGCGACGCCCCGGGGAGCGTCAATCCCCTCACCGGGCTCGCGCTCGCGGCGGCAGCGCTCGTGCTCTGCTTTGCCGTGGCGCACTGGGCGGTGTGGGCCGGGACGATGGTGCTGGCCGCGGCGGCCTCGGCAAGGGCCGGGACGCTGGGACGGGTGGCGGTTGCTGCCGGCGTGGTCGTCGCGCCTTTCGCCCTCTGGGCGCTCGTCATCCACGGGTTCTTCTTCCCCGAGGGGCGCACCGTGCTGCTCGCGGCCGGACCGCTGAGGGTCACCGCCGAGGGGCTGGCCTACGCCGGGTCCTTCGTGCTCCGGACCGCGGCGGCCGTGGTGGTGATGCTCGCCTTCTCGCTGTGGGTCGATGTGGCGGTGCTCCGCGCCGCCCTCGTGCGCCGGAGAGTCCCACCGCAGCTGGGGTACGTCCTCGCTGCTTCGCTCGGCCTCGCGGGCGTCGTGGGGGACCGCCTCCGTCGCATTCGCGAGGCGCAGGAGGCGCGCGGACTCGTCGTCGGAGCGGGTCCGTGGTCACGGCTGGTCGCGGCGCGGCTCCAGATCGTGCCGCTCGTGCTCGGCCTCCTCGACGAGGCCGGAGAGCGGGCCATGGCACTCGATGCGCGGGGCCAGACCCTGCCTGGGCCGCGCACCTCGTATGTCGACGAGCCGGACTCCGCAGCGCAGCGCGCCCTGCGCTGGGCGCTCCTCCTGACGGCCGCGACTGTGGCGGTGGGGACAGTCGTCGCGGCTGTCGCGGGAACGGCGGGAGGATGACGCCGCGCGCTGCGCAGCCGGTGCTGGCCGCCGACATCCGCTCCTTCTCCTACGAGGGCGCGGCCCCGGTCCTGCGCGGGGTCGGGCTCGAGCTGCCGCCCGGTTCGCTCACCGCCGTGCTGGGCGGGTCGGGCAGCGGGACGTCCACGCTCGCGAAGCTGCTCTCGGGCTGGGCAGTGTCCGGCGGCCACGGCGTGTTCGACGGGACGCTTGCCCTCAGGCCGGCTGGCTCCCGGGAATGCACCACGCTCGAGTTCCGGGGCAGCCCGGACGATCCCAGGCTGAGGCTCGGGGCTTGGGGACAGCATGTCGCCTACGTCCCGCAGCGTGCGACGGACCTCCTGACCGGTGCGGCACAGACCGTCGGCGAGGAACTCGCCTTCGCCCTCGAACAGCGGGGGATGCCCCGCGAGCAGATGCGCCACCGCGTCGACGAGGCCGCGCGCGCGGTCGGGCTCTCGGCCCACCTCGGGAGGCACCCGGCCCAGCTGTCCGGCGGGGAGCAGCGCCGCCTCGCGCTCGGCTGCGCCCTCGTCGGACGTCCGAGCGTGATGGTGCTGGACGACCCGTCGGCGTCGCTCGATGCCGCCGGCCGCGCGGATCTCGGGCAGCTCATCGACACGCTGCGCGCCGCGGCGACGGCCGTCGTCGTTGTCGGGACCTGCGCCGATCGGCTCGCCCGCCGCGCGGACCACTGGGTGCTCCTGGCCGCCGGGACCCCTGCAGCACAGGGACCCCCCGAGCACGTCCTGGCCACGGAGGCGTTCCGTCTCTCCGGAGTCCTGCCGCAGGACCCCGCGGACGCCGCGCCGAACGCCCCCTCCCAGCGGTCAGCAGCCGGCAGCGCTTCCGTAGGCGCCCTCTCCGCGACGGCACCGGCTGCCGCAGCGATTGCGGAGCTCGCAGCGGTCTCGTTCGCCTACCCGGGTGCCCCGTCATGGGTGCTGGACCACGCGGACCTCGGGGTGCGCCCGGGCGAGGTGGTCGCATTGGCCGGGCCCAACGGCGCGGGGAAGTCCACGGCCCTGAAGCACTTCGCCGGCATCGCGCGTCCCATCCGGGGGACCGTGCGCATCGCTGGCCAGGACATCGCGCGCGTCCCCGCAGGACGGGTCGCGGACACGGTGGGTACCCTCTTCCAGGATCCGCGCGATCAGCTCTTCGCCCGGAGCGTCCTGCGCGAGGTCGAGTTCGGCCTCCGCCTGGGGCCGCGGGACGGCGCGAGGAGGTCCCGCGCCGAGGTCCGTCGTCGGGCGCTCGCGGCGCTCGACGACGTCGGCCTCGGCTCCCGGGCGGGGGAGCACCCCTACGATCTCACCGCCTCCGGACAGCGGCTCACCGCGCTGGCCGCGGTCATTGCCCGCGGGCCCCGTGTCCTGCTCCTCGACGAGCCCACGGTCGGCCTTGACCGGCACGGGCTCGCCTGCCTCGAGCGCCTCGTCGCCAGCGCGGCGGAGTCGGGCGCCGCCGTCGTGCTTTCGACCCACGCCGCCGCGTGGGCGCGCGCCCGGGCTGATCGCACCATGGCCATCGCGGACGGGCGCTTCGTCGCGGGGTGACTCGCCAGCGTCGGGAGGCTGCCGTTCCGGTAGTGTTCTCGGCTAGGGGCGTCTGCGCCCGGCGCCCCCAGCGGGGCGGGAGTGCCAGAGGAGGATGCGTGCACGCGGCGTGGGAGCGTTGGGACAGCTTCTGGGTGGCAGGTGTCCGGCGTGGCGCGGTGTTCCGGGCGTTCGACGGCGGCCTCCTCACCACGCGCGTCGCGTTCCAGGATGCCACCGGAACCCCCTTCGCCTCGGAATCGCTCGTGCGCCTCACGGAGGACGGGGAGACGTGGCGGGCGTACCGCTACCGCCAGGAGCCGGGTGGGCTCGGCGAGGGTGTGCGCCGCGACGAGTCCGGCCTGGGCGTCGATACGCTGCCGGCAAGTGGCGAGTACCTCCTCGTCGCCCGGTTCGCGGCCTCCTCACGCGGCATGGCGACATACCTCCGCGTCGACGAGGCCTGCCCCGAGGCAGCACCCGCTCCCGCGCAGCTGCGCCGCGGCCGCGCCGAGCCCGTGGACCTGCCGGATGGACGCAGCGTCCGCGCCGAGCGGCTCGACGTCACCGCTGGCGGGATGCGCGTGGCCACCTACTGGGCGGACGACGGCGGGGTCGTGCGGACCGCCTCTGCCGGCACCCTGGCCTTCGCCTGCCCGGGGGACAGAGAAGCCCTCGCGGGGATCGCGCCGCGACTGGGCGCGTTCCTCCGCGAGGGCTTCGGGGGCTGATCCGCCTCCGCCCGGACAAGCCGGGCGAGCCGCGTCTCAGATCGCCGGGTGGAACCGCTTCCCGTTGATGCGCTCCGACGCGCCGACCCGGTCCAGGTAGGGCGTGATCCCGCCCAGGTGCATGGGCCACCCGGCCCCCAGGATCATGCACAGGTCCACGTCCTCCGGGCCGGCCACCACGCCCTCGGCGAGCATGAGGCCGATCTCCTCGGCGAGCGCGTCCTGGCAGCGGGTGAGGACCTGCTCGGCCGTGGACGGTGTGCTGCCGACGTCCAGGAGGGCGAGCGTCGACTCAGGGACCTCCCGCCCGCCGTCGGCCGCCGGAGCCCAGAGGCCCTTGACGCCTGCGTCGATGAGCGCCTGCTGGTTCGCCGAGACATGGAAGCGGTCGCCGAAGGCTGCGTGCAGGGACTCGGCCACGTGCTGCGCGACGGGCAGCCCGACCATCTCGGCGAGCGTGAAGGGAGTCATGGGCAGGCCCATCGGGGCCAGGGCGCCATCCGCGACGTCGGCGGGCGTGCCCTCGTCGAACGCCGCCGTGACCTCGCCCATGAGGCGCAGCAGCACCCGGTTCACGACGAAGGCCGGGGCGTCCTTGACGAGCACGGCGGTCTTCTTCAGGCCCTTGGCCAGGGCGAACGCGGTGGCCAGCACCGCGTCGTCGGTCTGCGGGGCGCGCACAACCTCGATGAGCGGCATGACGGCGACCGGGTTGAAGAAGTGGAATCCGACCACGCGCTCGGGGTGGGCCAGATCCTGCGCTATCGCCGTGACGGAGAGCGAGGACGTGTTGGTGGCGAGGATGCATTCCGGCTTGACCACCGCCTCCACTTCGGCGAGCACCTGCTTCTTGACCGCGAGTTCCTCGAACACGGCCTCGATGACGAAGTCCGCGTCGGCGAACTCGGCCTTCGACACTGAGCCGGTGACCAGCGCCTTGGTGCGGTTGGCGGCGTCGGCGGAGATCCGGCCCTTGGCGACCAGCCTGTCCACCTCGGCGTGGACGTGCCCCACGCCCCTGTCGACCCGGGCCTGGTCGACGTCGGTCATCACGACGGGGACCTTCAGCTGCCGCGCGAACACGAGGGCAAGCTGGCCGGCCATGAGTCCCGCTCCGACGACCCCGACCTTGGCCACGGGCCGTGCGAGCTTCGCCTCCGGCGCCCCAGCGGGCCGCTTGGCGCGCTTCTGGACGAGGTCGAGGAAGGCGTACACGGTGTCGCGGAACTGTGGGGACTGCATGAGCCCGGTGAGTGCGGCGACTTCGAGCTCGGCGGATTCCTCCTGCGTGGCGTGCGCCCCCGCCTCGAACACCTCGAGCACCTTGCCGGGGGCCGGAGCGGCATCCGATGTCTTCGCGCTGACGACGGCGCGTGCGGCCTTCGCAGCCTCGGCCCACCGCTGCGCTGCGGCAGCGTCCTCACGGGGTTCGACTGCGTGCGGCCGATCCACAGCGGTGCCGCCGGAGAGCACCGAGGCGGCCCACACGAGGGAACGCTCGAGGAAGTCGGCCGGCTCGAAGAGGGCGTCGGCGATCCCGAGCGCGAACGCCTCTGTGCCGCGGAGGGTGCGGTTGTTGTTCAGCGGGTTCTCGATCATCACCCTGAGCCCGGCCTCGGGTCCCGTGAGCCGGGGGAGGCGCCATACTCCGCCCCAGCCCGGGATGAGTCCGATGAACGCCTCCGGCAGCCCGATGCCCTGGGCGCCCGCGGAGACTGTGCGGTACGTGCACGCGAGCGCGATCTCGAGGCCGCCGCCGAGGGCGACTCCGTTGATGAAGGCGAAGGTCGGCACGCCGACTCCGTCCGCGAGGAGGTCATAGGCGGCATGGCCGAGGCGTGCCATCTGCTCTCCCGCCGCGGGATCGCGCAGGGTCTTGACCGTGGTCAGGTCGGCGCCGGCGACGAGGAAGTACGGCTTGCCCGTGACCGCTACGGCGTGGATCTCTCCCGCCGCCGCCCGCGCTCGCAGCCCTTCCAGGGTCCGGCCGAGCTCGATGAGCGTGTTGGGGCCGAGCGTCGTCGGCCTAGTGTGGTCGAGGCCGTTGTCGAGCGTGATCAGCGCGATCCGGACGGTGCCGCCGTCCGTGTGCACCTCGACGTCCTTCACGAGCGAGTGGGTGACCACTTCGTCGGGCACCTGGGCGGCGAGCCCTGCAAAGGCGTCGAACCGCGAGGTGGGGGTGGTGGCGCTCATTCACTCGCCCTTCCGGTAGTCGGGGTGGTGGGGGTTCTCCCAGATGACGGTGCCGCCCATGCCGAGGCCGATGCACATCGTGGTCATGCCGTAGCGGACGCTCGGGTCCTCGGCGAACTGGCGGGCGAGCTGGGTCATGAGGCGCACGCCTGAGGATGCGAGCGGGTGGCCGACGGCGATCGCGCCGCCGTAGCGGTTGACGCGCGGGTCGTCGTCGGCGATCCCGAAGTGGTCCAGGAAGCTCAGGACCTGGACGGCGAAGGCCTCGTTGATCTCGAACAGGCCGATGTCCTCGATTGCCAGACCGGCCTTGGTGAGGGCCTTCTCGGTCGCCGGAACCGGGCCGATGCCCATGACCTCCGGCTCGACGCCCGCGAAGGCGAAGGCGACGAGGCGCATCTTCGGCTCGAGTCCGAGTTCTTCGGCGGTCTCCGCCGACGTGAGCAGGCACGCTGTCGCACCGTCGTTGAGGCCCGCGGCGTTGCCCGCGGTGACCCTGCCATGCGGACGGAACGGGGTCCGCAGCCCGGCGAGGTCCTCGAGCGTGGTGCCCGGCCGCGGCGGCTCGTCCGTGGTCGCGAGGCCGAACCCCTCGCCGGGCCGGTGCGTGGCGACGGGGACCAGATCCGGCTGGATCTTCCCGGCCCCGTACGCCGACGCGAGCTTGGCCTGGGAGGCGACGGCGTAGGCGTCCGCGCGCTCCCTGGTGATGGCCGGGAAGCGGTCGTGGAGGTTCTCGGCCGTGTTGCCCATGTTCAGCGCTGCGGGGTCCACGAGCCTCTCGGACATGAAGCGCGGGTTGGGGTCGGCCCCCGCACCCATCGGGTGGCTGCCCATGTGCTCGACGCCGCCGGCGATCACGACGTCGTACGCGCCCACCCCGATGCCGCTCGCCGTCGTCGTCACGGCCGTCATGGCACCGGCGCACATGCGGTCGACGGCGAAGCCGGGGACGCTGCGGGGAAGGCCCGCGAGGAGTGCGGCAGTGCGCCCGATCGTGAGCCCTTGGTCTCCGGTCTGGGTGGTGGCCGCGATGGAGACCTCGTCCACGCGCTCGGCCGGCAGCGACGGGTTGCGGCGCAGCAGCTCGCGGATGGTCTTGACGACGAGGTCGTCGGCGCGGGTGCCGTGGTAGATCCCCTTCTCGCCGGCCCTGCCGAAGGGGGTGCGGACGCCGTCGACGAAGACGACATCCCTGATGTGACGTGTGGTACTCATACCGCCAATGTTACTGACCGGTAACATCTGTGGCAATGGGGTCGGTCAGTCCTCGACGGCATCCTTCCTGGCCTTCGCGGCGAGCGGTTCGGGGTGTTCGAAGGCGTCGAGGATGAGCGGGGCAACGTGCTTGATCTGCCACTCACGCGCCCCCAGTCCCCGAAGCGCATCGGTCAGCGACTCCATGGTCAGCGGCTCCGGGGGGCGCCACGCGACACGTCGCAGGTGGTCCGGCGTCAGGAGGTTCTCGGTGGGCATGTGCAGCGCGTCGGCGGCCGCCGCGACGCGCGGGCGGGCGGTCTTGAACCGCGCCGCCGCCTCGGGGTCCCGCTCGTCCCAGACCCGCGGCGGGGGCGGTGCGGAGCTGGGAACATGCAGCGGAGGGAGCTCTTCGAGGCGACGCGCTGCGGCGATGGCGCGCAGCCACCGGGGCGCCTCGCGCTGGGCGGCGCGCCCATGGAAGCCCTTGGTGGTCAGCAGCTGGGGGACGGTGGTCGGCATGGCACGCGCCACCGCGACGAGCGCCGAGTCGGGGATGAGCTTGCCGGGGGCGATGTCACGCTTCGCCGCGAGGGCGTCGCGCTCGAGCCACAGCTCGCGGACGGCGGCGAGCTGGCGCCGGTCACGGATCTGGTGGACCCCCGAGGTGCGGCGCCAGGGGTCCTGCTTCGGCTCCGGGACGCCCGCCGCCAGGATGGCTGCGAACTCCTCCTCGGCGAAGCCGAGCTTGCCCTCGCCTTCGAGCAGCTCGATCAGCTCCTCACGCAGCTCGACCAGGACCTCGACATCGAGCGCCGCATACCGCAGCCACGGCTCGGGGAGCGGACGCGTCGACCAGTCGGCGGCCGAGTGCTCCTTGGCGAGGCCGAACCCCAGCATCTGCTCGACAACGGCGGCGAGCCCCACGCGCGGGAGACCCGCGAGCCGGGCCGCGAGCTCGGTGTCGAAGAGCCTGTCGGGCCACATCCCCAGCTCGGCGAGGCATGGAAGGTCCTGGGTGGAGGCGTGGATGATCCATTCGACGCCGCGCAGGGCCTCGTTGATGATCTTCAGGTCCTCGAAGGGCTCCGGGTCGATGAGCCACGTGCCCGCGCCCTCGCGGCGGATCTGGACGAGGAAGGCCCGCTGCCCGTAGCGGAATCCCGAGGCGCGTTCGGCGTCGACGCCAGCGGGTCCCGTTCCGGCAGCAATCGCCCGGGCTGCACGCGTGAGCCCCTCCTCGGTGGAGATGACGAGCGGGACACCGTCCCGCGGCGCGTCGAGGTCGACGACAGCGGGGACCGGCACCTCGAAGCCCTCGACGGCGATGTGCGCGGCTCGTCGGACCACGGACGCCGCGGGAACGTCGGACCCGGCCTCGGCGAGCGCCGCATCGGACCGCCGCCCTGACGCTGCTGTGGGAGCGTCGTCGTCCTTCGGGTGGGGAGCGTCTTGGGGCTGAGCGGTCATGGTGACGTCAGTGTACCGCCGGTGCAGGCGGGGCCGGCGGCGCTCACGGCTTCTCCGCTGGGCGGGGACGGCGCCAGTGAAGCGCTGCGACACCCGGCGGGAGAGGCGGCACGCCTGCGAAGCTGCAGACCATGTCGCACCATGCCTCGAGGTGGTCCTTCATCTGCGGGCCGGCGGGAGTCCACGATGCCCTGAGCTCGATGTCGATCGCGTCGCTGCGCCCGGCGAGGGTCCCGAAGGATTCCGAGAGCACGCGTGTCGCGGTCCCGCCCGCGGCCGCATAGTCGGCGTGGTGCTTCTCGAGCGACTCCACGAGCCATGTCCAGGCGACGGAGCCCAGCAGGGCGTCGTTCCCCATCTCGGGCTCGAGCTGGGCGCGGATGTAGGTGACGATCCGGAACGTGCCCTCCCAGACCGCGGGCGGCTCGGGGTCGTGCAGGAGGATGAACCTGCCAGTCGCCAGTTCCTCGTCGTCGTCGCGCACCTCGGCCTCGAGGGCCACGGCGTACGGGGCCAGACGGGCCGGAGCCGGAATCTCCTTGAGCCCCAGCTCGCGCCGGTTCGACGCGCTGCGGAGTGAGCGCAGGGCGCTGACGAAATCCGCAGGCAGGTGTGCTAGTGCGGTCACCTCACCAGCGTACGCTCGGGCCCCGTGGCCCCTCTGGAGCGGCACGCCGGTCCAGAGGGGCCGAGCGCCGCCGTCCGGCGCAGTGTCACCGCCCCAGTTCCGCCCGCAGCGCCTCCGCGAACCGGTCGACATCCTCGGGGGTCGTGTCGAAGGAGCACATCCAGCGGACCTCGCGGCGGGAGGCGTTCCAGTCGTAGAAGCGGAACTTCTCCCGCACGCGGTCAGCCACGCCCTCGGGCAGGATCGCAAAGACCCCGTTGGACTCGGTGGGCTGGGTGAGCTCGACGCCGTCGAGGCCTTCGACGGCCGAGCGGAGGCGGGCGGCCATCGCGTTGGCGTGTGCCGCCGAGCGCAGCCAGAGGTCGTCCTCGAGCAGGGCGAGGAACTGGGCCGAGACGAAGCGCATCTTGGAGGCGAGCTGCATGTCCATCTTGCGCAGGTACGTGAGTCCGCGCGCTGCCTCGGGGTTGAGGGCGACGACGCATTCGCCGAACAGCATGCCGTTCTTCGTCCCTCCGAAGGAGAGGACGTCGACCCCTGCGCCCGAGGTGAATTCGCGCACCGGCACTCCGAGGGCGGCCGCCGCGTTCGCGAGCCGGGCACCGTCCATGTGCACGCTCATGCCGCGGGCGTGGGCGTGCTCGGTGATCGCCCGGACCTCTTCCACCGAGTAGCGGGTCCCGAGCTCGGTGGTCTGGGTGATCGAGACGGCGAGCGGCTGTGCACGGTGCTCGTCGCCCCAGCCCCAGGCCTCCCGGTCGATGAGTCCAGGGGTGAGCTTGCCGTCCGACGCCGGGACGGCAAGGAGCTTGATCCCGCCCACACGCTCCGGTGCGCCGTTCTCGTCCACGTTGATGTGGGCGGTCGTCGCGCACACCACGGCGCCCCAGCGCGGGAGCAGCGACTGGAGGGAGACGACGTTCGCGCCGGTGCCGTTGAACACCGGGTACGCTTCGGCCGCCTCTCCGAACAGGCCCTTGACGGCCTCCTGGAGCCTCGCGGTGTAGTCGTCCTCGCCGTACGCGACTTGGTGGCCGCCGTTCGCGGCGGCAAGCGCGGCGAGCACCTCGGGGTGCACTCCGGAGTAGTTGTCCGACGCGAAGCCGCGCACGTCCGGATCGTGGAGCGGCCACCCGGACGGGGCGGCGGGAAGCGGCACCGAGGCGGGCATGGTCGGAGCAGGGGAGTCAGTCACAGTCACAGTATGCCTAAGGGTTTCGGTGTCTACAGGGGGTCTCGGGGAGCCGCGGACGGCTCAGGCCGTGAGGTCGAGGCGCGCGCCGTTGACGGCGGCGGCGTCGTCGGCGAACAGCTCGACGGCGCGCGCTGCGAGCGCGTCCACATGGGTGTAGCCGGCGAAGCTCCGCTCGGGGCTATTGGCGCGCATCCCCTCGTCGAGCAGGGCCTTGACGGCCAGGACGACGGCGGCGCTCGTCTGGGGGAGCGGCCCCTCCTTCCGCGCGGACTGCACGGCGGCGAGCCCCTGGGCCATGGCCCGCGTCCAGGCCTCGGCAGCGGCCTTGGCCGCCTGGTAGTTCGCGTTGGCCGCGCTGGGGCGCGCGAGCGTGGTCGTGGAGACCATGGCGAAGCGTCCGCGCGGCGAGGCCGCGATGGCATCGAAGAAGGCGCGCGAGGTGTTCCGCAGGGTCGTGATGGCGCCCCGTGCCAGGAAGTCCCAGTCGGCGTCGTCCTGGTCCGCGAGGGTGCCGCCTCCGCGCCACCCGCCGACGAGGTGGATGACACCGTCCACCGCCCCGAACCGGGCGCTGACGTCCGCGGAGAGCCGCTGGACGGCTGCGAAGTCGGCGAGGTCGCACGCGAACTGGGGAACTCCGGCGTCGTGCGCGGGGTCCCCAAACACTTCGGCGAGGTGGCCCGTCCTGCTGCCCACGGCGATCGCGGTCGCGCCGGCGGCGCGCAGGGCGCGCACGGCCGCCACCCCCGAGGCCGCGGTGGCCCCGGCGACGACGACCACCGCACCCTGCGCGCCGGCGGACTGCGCCTGCGGAGCCTGGCTGTCCGTGCTCACGCGGCCGCCGGGGGCAGGGCGGTCTCTCCGGTGATCCCGGCAGTCGACTCGATGACGGTGCGCATCTTCTTCTCCAGGGCCTCGTAGAACATCGACAGCGGGAACTCGTCGTCGAGGACCTGGTCCGTGAGCTCGCGTGCGGTGCCCGTCAGGGGCAGGGCGTCGGGGCCCTTGGCCCACACGGAGGCCGGGTGCGGCGTCACGGTGCCCGAGACGAGCTCGTACGCTGCGAGCCAGTGTGCCACCTTCGGCCGGTCGATGGAACGCCAGTAGAGCTCATCGATGGCGTCGCCGAGGGCGCTCACGACGTCGGGCACCTCCGCCCAGTCGATCGTGAGCTTGGTGTCGGTCCAGTTCAGGACGCGGTGCTGGTGCATCCACGCGAAGAGCAGCTGGCCGCCGAGGCCGTCATAGTTGCGCACGCGGCCGCCCGTGATGGCGAACCGGAAGATCCGGTCGAAGACCACGGCATACTGCACGAGCTTCGCGTGCTTCCGGGCTGCCGGGTCTGCGGCGCCGTCACGCTCGATCCTGACGCACTCCCGGAAGGCGGTGAGGTCGCAGCGGAGCTCCTCGAGCGAGTAGAGGAAGAACGGCATGCGCTGCTTGATCATGAACGGGTCGAACGGGAGGTCGCCGCGCATGTGCGTGCGATCATGAATGAGATCCCACATGACGAAAGTCTCCTGCGCGAGCCCCTGGTCCGCGATGAGCTCGGCGGCCTCATCGGGCAGGTCGAGGTTCGTGATCCGCGCCGCGGCATCGAGGACCCGGCGGAACCGGGCGGCCTCGCGGTCCGCGAAGATCGCCCCCCAGGTGAACGTCGGGACCTCGCGCATCGCCACGGTCTCCGGGAACAGCACCGCGGAGTTCGTCGCGTAGCCCGGCGTGAAGTCGAGGAAGCGGATCGGCACGAACAGCCTGTTGCTGTACTCGCCGGCCTCGAGCTCCGCGATGAAGTCGGGCCAGACGACCTCCACCAGGACGGCCTCGACGAAGCGGTTCCTGCTGCCGTTCTGGGTGTACATCGGGAAGACGACGAGGTGCTGGCGGCCGTCCGCCCTCTCCAGCTGCGGCTGGAAGGCGACGAGCGAGTCCAGGAAGTCCGGCACCCCGAAGCCGCCCGCGGACCACGCGCGGAAGTCGGCTGCGAGCAGGCGGAGGTACTCGGCGTCGTGCGGGAAGCGTGGTGAAAGTGCCTCGACGCCGGCCACGATCGGCTCCACAAGCGCTGCCGCGCGTTCCCGGCTGTTCTCCGGGACCGAACCGTCCTGCGCCTGGAGGCCCTGGAGCTCGATGGCCGCATTCTTGAGGGAGAGCCACGCGGGATCGTTCTGGACTGGGGCATGGGGAGCGGACGCGCTGGGAGTCGCGACGGCGATGGCGGACATGTCACTCTCGCTTTCTTGTGCTGGTGAGTCGAGCGTAGCGAGAGGGCGGATGCGCTGGGCCTCGGGGGAGCCGAGCATCAGGAAGTCTTGGTCTCGGGCCTGTGCGAAGGCCCAGCGGCGGGCCGCGCGCTGGTCCTCACCAGGCGTGGCCCGCCGCAGAGGGGCAGGATTCTGACGCGGAGCCGTCAGCCCTCGTCGGGGACGAGCGTCAGGGAGATCGAATTGATGCAGTACCGCTGGTCGGTGGGCGTCGCGTAGCCCTCACCCTCGAACACGTGGCCGAGGTGCGAGTCGCAGGTGGCGCATCGGACCTCAATCCGCTCCATGCCGAGGGTCCTGTCGTGCAGGTACACGACCGCGTCCTCGGCGAGCGGCGCCCAGAACGAGGGCCAGCCGCAGTGCGAGTCGAACTTCTCACGGCTGGTGAAGAGCTCGGCGCCGCAGGCCCGGCACCGGTAGGAGCCCTGGGTATGGGTGTCCCAGTACTCGCCGGTGAAGGCGCGTTCCGTCCCGGCCTGCCGGAGAACCTGGTACTCCTCGGGGCTCAGCTGGGCACGCCACTCGGCGTCCGACTTGCGGACCTTCTCGCGGGCCGGATCGGGGGAGGGTGTTGTCGGGGTGGTGTCCATGCTCAGAACAACGTTCAGGAGTCCCCGATGAATCCCGTTCCCGCGTACAGGTGCAGGACCGGGATGCCGAGCCTGCGCTGGGCCTGGTTCGCCCAGTCGGTGTGGAACGTGTCCTCGATGGCGTGGGGGAGCGTCACCACCACGGCCTGCTCTGCCGCCGTGGCGGAGGCGCGGTCGGCGAGGGCCTGTACCGGGTCCCCCTCGATGATGCTCCCCGAGACGTCCGTTCCGAGTCCTTCGAGGGCGGCGAGGGACGTGGCGAGTGCCGTCTGGGCGAGCGCGCGCGCCGACTCGGGGCCTGGCCCCTTGTCCGTGAGGCCGCCGACGGCCTTGCCGAACTCGAGCATCGAGAGGTGGTCGAGGAAGTCGACCACGAGGCGGCGCTTGCGGCCGGCAGGGACAAGGATCTCGAGACGGGCGACGCCGTTCTCGAGGAGGCCCTCGACCGCCTTGCGCTCGCTGGGGCCCAGTGCCACTTCGGTCAGGATGAGGATCGGCGCGCTCATGCACACAGACTAGCCGCACGCGACACAATGAGAGCATGCCTCACCGTGATCGTCCCGCGAAGGCGGGCGCCGCCCGCTCGGGCCGCCCCGCGCCGTCGTCCGCCGCCGAGCCGCTCCCGCGCACGTTCTGGGCAGCCGCGGGCGCCGGCGCCGCGCTCCTGGCCGCCTCGGCGGCCGCCGCATCCAGCTCGGCCCTCGCCGCGTACTTCGCGCGCCGGATCGTGACCCCGGAACGGGTCAAGGCGGAGGACCAGGAGGTCCTCGCCGTCCAGGGGGAGGGGGAGTCGCGCCGGGTGATACTCCGCGCCACGGCGGAGACGACGGTCGACGGCGAGTACAGCCTCTTCTTCGACCGCGGCGCCGGGCACGTCCGCCTGGGGCATCTCGAGGACTACGCCCCCGAGGAGTCCACCGTGACCAGACCGGTGCTCGCCGAGTACTCGGGCGACCTCACGAAGGCGGTCCGCGCGCGCTGGAGCGGCTTCGTGTACAGCTCGCCGGCGGACCTCGGGCTCGACTTCCGCGACATCGAGCTCCCCCTCGACGTGGGCGCCGCACCGGCGTGGCTCGTCCCGGCCAGCCACCCTTCGCCCACATGGGCGATCATGGTCCACGGACGGGGAGCGACGCGCGGCGAATGCCTCCGCGCGCTCCCCACGGCGCAGGAACTCGGGCTGACGAGCCTCGTCATGTCCTACCGCAACGACGGTGAGGCCCCCTCGACCCCCGATGGCCGCTACGGGCTCGGGATGACCGAGTGGCGCGACGTCGAGGTCGCCATCCAGTACGCGCTCGACGCCGGTGCCCGCGACGTGGTGCTCTTCGGATGGTCCATGGGAGGCGCCATCGCCCTCCGGGCCGCCGACTCCTCGACGCTGAGGGAGAACGTGCGGGCCCTGGTGCTCGACGCGCCGGTGGTGGACTGGGTGCATGTCCTGGCGTTCCAGGCCAAGCTCAACCGCATCCCCTCACGGGTGGGGCGGTTCGGCCAGGTGCTCCTCGGCCATCCGTGGGGACGTCGGCTCACTGGGCTCGCGGCACCTCTGGACTTCAAGGCAATGGACTGGGTGACGCGGGCCGTCGAGCTGCGGACGCCGACCCTCGTGCTGCACAGCGTCGACGACGACTTCGTGCCCGTAGCCCCCTCGCTCGAGCTTGCGAAGCGGAACCCGGAGATGGTCACTCTGGAGACGTTCCGGCACGCCCGGCACACGAAGGAGTGGAACGTGGACCCCGAACGATGGGAACGGGCGGTGCGCACGTGGCTCAGGGAGCAGCTCGCGCCGCGGCGGGCGCCCGGAGGCACCGTCTGACATGCCGTTGATGCACCGCCGACGCGTCAGGTCACGCCTGCGCCGTCAGCCCATGCTGCGGACCGTGGCGACAACCGCGCCCGTGAGCCTGACGAGATCATCGGGGGCGAGTTCGATGTCGAAGCCCCGCCGGCCGCCGGACACGAGCACGGTGGCATGCTCGAGGGCCGAGTCGTCGATGACGGTCGGGCAGGGCTGGCGCTGCCCCAGGGGCGAGATCCCGCCCACGACGTACCCCGTGCGCCGTTCGGCGGCGGCGGAGTCGGCCATCGCCGCCTTCTTCCCCCCGAGGGCTGCGGCGGCCGCCTTCAGGTCCAGGCTGCCGGAGACGGGCACGACGGCGACGCAGAGCCGGCTCCCGCTGCCTGCGGTCACCTCAACCATCAGCGTCTTGAACACCCGCCCGGGCTCCACCCCGAGGGCATCGGCCGCCTCGAGGCCGTAGCTGCCCGCCGACGGGTCGTGGTCGTAAGTGCGGGCCGTGTACGGGATACCGGCAGCATCGAGGGCTGTCGTGGCCGGCGTGGCGGGACCGTGGTGCGCGGGTCCGTCCGCCTCCTGCGCCTTCTTGGACTTCCTGCCCACGTCAGACGCCGATCGGGCACTCCCCGCGGACCTTGCGCTTGATCCGGGCGAGCATGGCCGACATCCCGCGCATGCGCAGCGGTGTCACCGCGCGCGTGAGGCCGAGCTCCTCCGGCATGTCGTCGGGGACTGCGAGGATCTCCGCGGCCGTGAGTCCATCGAGGCCTTCGTGCAGCACTGAAGCGAAGCCGCGTGTGGTCGGAGCCTCCGCAGGGGCCGAGAAGAACAGCCGGACGACCGGCCCGGCCGCCTGGGCGGTCCCTTCGGCGGGCGCCTCCGTCTCGATCGCGATGAAGAGCGGCGACTGGCACTCGACCACCTGCTCGAGCATCTCGGGGTGGTCCTTGAGCCGGTCCGGCAGGTCGGGGAGCGACCGGGAGAATTCGAGCAGCAGCTGCAGCCGCTCGCGCTCGTCCACGGCCTGGAAGTCTTCGACGATCTCCGCCAGTGCAGCGGGCATGGTGTTCGTGCTCATCCCCTCAAGGGTACGCGCAAGACCCCGCCGCACGGCGCGTGTTCGCCGTGGGCGGGGCCCAGTGTGACGTCGGGTTGCAGCAGCGCCGCGGTTCAGGGCAGCGGCCACGTGCCTCGCTCTTCCCCCTTCACAATCGGAACCCGCACCGCGTTTCCCCACTCGGTCCACGAGCCGTCGTAGTTGCGGACGGTGTCGAAGCCCAGAAGGTACTTCAGTGCGAACCACGTGTGGCTCGAACGCTCGCCGATGCGGCAGTACGCCACCACGTCGTCGCCCGGCGTGAGGCCCGCCTCGCCGAGGTAGAGCGCCTCGAGCTCTTCGCGGGACCTGTACGTGCCGTCCTCGGCGGCGGCGCGCGCCCATGGGATCGACGCCGCGGTCGGGATGTGGCCCCCGCGCAGCGCGCCCTCCTCAGGGTAGGCCGGCATGTGGGTGCGCTTGCCGGTGTACTCGTCGGGGGAGCGCACATCGATGAGCGGCTTGCCCAGGTGCGCCAGGACGTCGTCCTTGAACGCGCGGATCGGTGCGTCGTTGCGCTCGACCACGGGGTAGTCGCCCTCGACCGGGGTCGGCACCTCCGTCGTCAGCTCGCGGCCCTCGGCGATCCACTTGTCCCGGCCGCCGTCGAGGAGGCGAACGTCCTCGTGGCCGAACAGCGTGAACACCCAGAGGGCGTAGGCGGCCCACCAGTTCGACTTGTCGCCGTAGATCACAACGGTCGTGTCGCGGGAGATGCCCTTGGAGGCAAGCAGCTTCGCGAAGGCGGGGCCGTCGACATAGTCGCGGGCAACCTCATCGTTCAGGTCGGTGTGCCAGTCGATCTTGACGGCACCGGGGATGTGGCCCGTCTCGTAGAGGAGCACGTCCTCGTCGGACTCCACGACGACCAGCTTGCCGTCGCCGACAGCGCCGGAGGCGATCTGCTCGGCAAGCCACTCGGTGGACACGAGACGCTCGGGGTGGGCATAGGCAGCGAACTTCTCGCTGCTGTCGACGGGGTAGCTCATGGTGTGCCTTTCGCTCGGCTGAGCCAGGGCGCGGGGGCAGCCGGGATGCCCGGGAAGTCCTCGCTCCTGAGTGGTCGAATCAAGCCTAGCCAGCGTTCCCTGTGCGCGCTCGCGCCCGCCGTCGGACCTGTCACGGTGCGCAACATGGAGGCACCTTGCGGCGAGGGGCGAAGGGCCAAACGTGTGCGGTCTCCCACATACCGCCCTCCGCGGCCGGACCGGAACGATATCCTTGTCCCTGCCCCTTCTGAGAGCCCACCCCCTGGACGGAAATCCTTGGCGACTGTCGCACACCTCACCACCCGCACGCCCAGAGTCTCCGTCGAGGAGCTCTTGAAGGGATTCCATCCGTCTCCGCGCTTCGGGGAAGTGTCCTTCGACAGCTACCGTCCGGATCCGGCACAGCCGTCGCAGGCCGCCGCGGTCAGGGCACTCCAGAGCTTCGGCAGCACGATCGGAGCGTCCAACGGAAGCTTCCTCTCCAGGATATTCGGCTCCAAGCCAACCTCCCGTGCCGGCATCTACCTCGATGGCGGGTTCGGCGTCGGCAAGACACACCTCCTCGCATCGCTCTGGCACGCTGCGCCCGGGCCCAAGGCCTTCGGGACGTTCGTCGAGTACACGAACCTCGTCGGCGCGCTCTCGTTCCGCAAGACCGTTGACGCGCTCAGCTCGTACAGGCTCGTCTGCATCGACGAGTTCGAACTCGACGACCCGGGGGACACAGTGCTCATGTCCCGCCTCATGCGCGAGCTCGCCGACGCCGGGGTCAAGCTTGCTGCCACGTCCAATACGCTGCCCGGCGCGCTCGGCGAGGGCCGCTTCGCCGCCGTCGACTTCCAGCGCGAGATCCAGGTGCTCGCCGACCAGTTCGACGTCGTCCGCATCGATGGGGAGGACTACCGCCACCGCGGGCTCCCGGCCGCGCCCCAGCCGATTCCCACCCATGAGCTCGACTCCCGGATGAATGCCGAGTTCGACGGCGGAGTGGTCGCCGTCGACGACTTCGCGGATCTCATGAAGCACCTTGCGGGTGTCCACCCGAGCCGGTACCGACAGCTGATCGACGGGATCGACGGCGTGGTGTGGAAGGACGTCCACACCATCGAGTCCCAGGCCGTGGCCCTCCGGTTCGTCGTGCTCGCGGACCGGCTCTACGACAAGGACGTCCCGATCCTGGCCTCCGGCGTGCCATTCGACGAGCTCTTCACGCCGGACATGATGGGCGGGGGGTACATGAAGAAGTACTTCCGGGCGGTGTCCCGCCTGACCGCGCTGGCGCGTGAGGGCCAGACGCACGAGCCGTCCTGACAGGACGGGCGAGCCGCGGGGCCTAGGCGCCTGGAAACGCCGAGTGCCGGTCCCGCCTCGCGGCGGTACCGGCACTCAGTGACGAAACGAAGGGAAGCTCAGGCCTGGTGTGCGGGAGCCTCGGAGGGCTCGGAAGGGGCATCTTCCCTGTCCAAGCCGTCGACGTAATCGGAGGCGGACTGCTGGACCCCGTCGACCTGTCCGGAGAACTTGCCACCGGTCTTCTCGTCGATGAAGTCGCCGACCTTCTCGATGCCGCCCTTGACGGCTTCGGCGTTGCCGCTGATCAGTTCCTCAGCTTTGCCCTTGACGTCGTCGAGAAATGACACGGCCACCTCCTTTCACTCCGCGGGGCCAGATTCGCCCCTGCTGGAATCGATGGTAGCCAGCCCGGGAGGCCAAACCAACCCGCTCGGGGCCGGTTGCGCTGAGAGCGTACGGGCACAAAAAAGCGGCGCAGTGCGCCGCTCGACGTGGGCGATACTGGGATCGAACCAGTGACCTCTTCCGTGTCAGGGAAGCGCGCTACCGCTGCGCCAATCGCCCGTGTTCTGTTGTGTCTCGTTTACCAGGGAGAGAGCGGACGACGAGACTCGAACTCGCGACATCCACCTTGGCAAGGTGGTGCTCTACCAACTGAGCTACGTCCGCAGGGGGAGCCTGGGCTCCTCCGTGGGCGATACTGGGATCGAACCAGTGACCTCTTCCGTGTCAGGGAAGCGCGCTACCGCTGCGCCAATCGCCCGTGTTCTGTTGTGTCCCCTTTAACAGGGAGAGAGCGGACGACGAGACTCGAACTCGCGACATCCACCTTGGCAAGGTGGTGCTCTACCAACTGAGCTACGTCCGCAGGGGGAGCCTGGGCTCCTCCGTGGGCGATACTGGGATCGAACCAGTGACCTCTTCCGTGTCAGGGAAGCGCGCTACCGCTGCGCCAATCGCCCTCACTCCCGTCAGGGAGCCAGTATGACCACCGAGGTGGGGACGGGATTCGAACCCGCGTATACGGCTTTGCAGGCCGCTGCCTCGCCTCTCGGCCACCCCACCGTGTTGGCATCACGAGGATGCTTCGACAGTGTCCTGCGAGCGGACGACGAGACTCGAACTCGCGACATCCACCTTGGCAAGGTGGTGCTCTACCAACTGAGCTACGTCCGCGGGGGTGATCCACGGCCTCGGGCCATCACGGCCCCTGATCAGGGGTCGTTCGAGGCCTTGAGGCGCGCTTCAACGAGTAACGACTCTATAGGACGGCAGGCCAATGCACAAATCCGTCCCGGCCGCCTCGCGCGGGGTGCGCGTCCTCTTCTACCCGGGCTTCACCCCGGCGGATTCTGCCGGTGGTGGCCTGCCGGCCTCGACGGTATGGGCGCGTCCGCCCTGCGCTCGACGGGATTTGGCGGTGCGGGTCTCTCTGGGCTAGAGTCGTAGAGCGCCGCAGGGGCCAGGGTCATCCCGGTCCGCGAGGCAGCACGGGCGATTGGCGCAGTGGTAGCGCGCTTCGTTCACACCGAAGAGGTCACTGGTTCGAACCCAGTATCGCCCACACTTCAGGACCCCTGGACGCGAGTCCGGGGGTCCTTCTCGTATCACGACGGCGGGTGGGCGGCACGAGTGTCGGACCGCTGTGAAAGGGTGCCACCATGACAGCTCCGCAGCTCGCAGTAGCCTCGCCCGATGGGTTCGGACGCATGTACCGGAGGTCGTTCAGCACGCCGCCGACCGTCCCTTCCATCACCACCGTGATCGCCCAGCAGCCTGTCGAGCTCGATGGCTGGCGCAGCTACATGGCGGCGAAGCACATCGCGGACCACCCCGAGCTCAGGAATGTCCTCGACAACCCGGCAAAGATGCGCGCGCTCGTGCGCACGGCCGTCGACGCCTCAGAGTCCTACACCCGCTCCGCCGCCGAACGGGGGGACCGGGTCCACACCTTCGCCGAGCAGCTCGGACTCGAGGCACTTGGTCGCCCCAACACCCTGCGGGAGGCCCGGGAGACCCTCCACGAGCACGGCGAGGAGGGGTTCGCGGCGAGTGTGGAGAAGTGGTGGGCCGACTTCGGCGTCGAGCCCATCGCCACTGAGCTCACCGTCTGGAACCACACCCTGGGGTACGCGGGCACCCTCGACCTCGTGGCGCGGATCAATGGGCGCATCTGCCTCGTCGACTACAAGACGAAGGGCACGACGCGGGACGGCCGCGTCAAGATGCCAGACGAGAAGGTTGCCATGCAGCTCGTGGCAGGCATGAAGGCCGAGGAAAGCCTGGTCGACCCGGAGGCGGGATCCTGGGACCCCTGGGCGTATGGGGAGGACCCCCTCCTCATCGCCGTCGCGGTCGGCGAGACGGAGGCCGCCGCGGTCAGGGTGAACCCCGAGGTCAGGCGGGAGCACTGGCTCACCTTCTGCCACCTGCGGCGGGTCTGGGCCGCGCGTGTGGATGTCTCGGCCGCCGGCCGCACCCTCCTGCCGCTGCCGCCACCGCCGCCGGCACGGGTCGCCACGCCCGCGCCAGCCGAGGCCGGGGCCGAGGCCGAGGCCGAGGCTCGTGAGCAGATCCTCGCGCACACCCCCGGCGCCTAGACTGGACAGGCGTCTCCCTATACCACCCGAAAGGTTTGATTGCATGGCCATCCTGCCCATCAGGATCATCGGCGACCCAGTGCTGCGCACCGTTGCGGAGCCCGTCACCGACTTCGGCCCAGGCCTGCGCCGCCTCGTGGACGACATGATGGAGACGATGGAGGACGTCGACGGGGCCGGACTCGCCGCCCCGCAGGTGGGTGTGAGCCAGCGCGTGTTCACCTACCAATGCGATGGCCGCCGTGGGCACATCGTGAATCCCGTCCTCGAACTCTCCGACGACGACCAGGACGACGCCGTCGAGGGCTGCCTGAGCATCCCCGGCGTCGCCTTCCCGGTCCGCCGCCGTGCGAGGGCCCACGTGAAGGGGTCCGATGCAGACGGCAACCCCCTCGAGTTCGACGCCGAGGGCCTCCTCGCACGGATCGCGCAGCACGAGACGGACCACCTCGACGGGATCCTCTTCCCGGACAGGCTCGAGGGCGAGGACCGGAAGGCTGCCCTGCGGGCCATCCGCGCCCTGGACTACCGCTCGGTGGCCAACGCCACGGTGACGAAGCGCGCGTCGCACGTGGGATCAGCGTTCGGCTCCGGCCAGGGCGCAGCCTTCGGCGCTGGCGCCACCGCATGAGGATCGTCTTCGCCGGGACCCCGCAGGTCGCCGTCCCTTCGCTCGACGCACTCGCGGCGGCCGGGTTCGACATCGCCGGCGTGCTGACGCGCCCGGACGCACCCGTCGGCCGGAAGCGGGTTCTGACCCCGTCGCCGGTCGCCGCCCGTGCCGCAGAGCTCGGGATCCCCGTGGTCAAGGCCGCGCGCGTGACCGAGGAGGTCACGCGCAAGATCGCCGGGTGGGCACCCGAGGCTGCAGCGATCGTCGCGTACGGCGGCATCATTCCCCCGTCGGCACTGGCCGTTCCGCCGCACGGATGGGTGAACCTGCACTTCTCCCTCCTGCCTGCGTGGCGTGGCGCAGCACCCCTGCAGCACTCGGTCATCCACGGCGACGACGTAGTGGGTGCCTCGACGTTCAGGCTCGAGCAAGGGCTGGACACCGGGCCGGTCTACGGCACGCTCGCGGTGACCCCCAGTCCTGAGGCGACCAGCGGCGAGCTGTTCGCCGAGCTCGCGTCGAGCGGCGCGAAGCTCCTGGTGGCCACGCTCGAGGGCATTGCGTCGGGCCGGCTCGAACCTCAGGCACAGGCCGGAGATCCGACCTTCGCGCCCAAGCTGACGCTCCAGGACGGGCACCTCGACTGGTCTCAGCCGGCTGTCGCCCTGCACCGCCGGGCGCGCGGAGTGACCCCGGAGCCCGGGGCATGGACGCTCCTCGACGGGCAGCGCTTCAAGCTCGAGCCGCCCCGCCTCCGTCCCGACGTGGAGGGGGTGGCGCCGGGACGCCTCGCGTGGGCCGGGAAGGCGCTCGTCGTCGGGACGGGCACGCACGCCCTCGAGCTCACGAGGGTCCAGCCGGCCGGAAAGAAGATGATGGGCGCGGCTGACTGGGCGCGGGGCGCCGGCGATATCGAAGGGAAGGTGCTCGGATGAGCGAACGGGAACACCGGGGGTCAGGCGGCCGGCCGTCGCGCCGTGACGCCCAGGGCCGCGAGCGCAACCGGGGCCAGGGACAGCGGCAGCAGAGCCGGACGGCGCCGAGCCAGCGTACACGCCGCGCGGATCCGGCCCGCCTCGTGGCCTTCGAGGTCCTCCGCGCCGTCTCGTCCGAGGATGCCTACGCGAACCTCGTCCTCCCCGCACGCATCCGGCACCATCGGCTCGCCGGGAGGGATGCCGCCTTCGCCACTGAACTTGCCTATGGCGCGCTGCGCGGGCGGGGCACCCTCGACGCCGTGCTGGCGCGCTGCGTGGACCGGCCCCTCACACAGCTCGATCCCGCGGTCCTCGACGCCCTCCGCCTCGGGGCCCACCAGCTCCTAGGGATGCGGGTGCCGCCGCATGCGGCCCTCGACACGACCGTCGGCCTCGTCCGCGCGGTCGTCGGCGCCGGCCCTGCTTCCCTCGTCAACGCTGTCCTGCGCCGCGTGAGCGAGCGCACGCTGGACGGGTGGCTCCACGAGCTCGAGGCGGACGTGGCCGACGACACCGAGCGGGACGCGCTCCGCCATGCGCACCCCGCATGGATCGTCCGAGCGCTGAGGCAGTCCCTCGTCGCCCACGGGCGCCCGCCCGCCGAGATTGACGAACTCCTCGAAGCCGACAACGCTGCTCCGGTCGTCAACCTCGTCGCCCTTCCCGGGCTCGGGTCGCTGGCTGAAGCGCTCGAGGACGGTGCCGAGCGAGGCAGCCTCGTGGACGACTCCGCCCTCTCGGGCGGGGGAGACCTCGGACGGTGGTCGTCCGTGCGCACGGGGACGCTGCGCATCCAGGACGTCGGGTCGCAGCTCGTTGCCCGCGCCGTCGCCTCGGCGCCCC
This sequence comes from Sinomonas flava, assembly GCF_039531875.1. Lineage (NCBI taxonomy): Bacteria > Bacillati > Actinomycetota > Actinomycetes > Micrococcales > Micrococcaceae > Sinomonas > Sinomonas flava. The sequence goes on from NZ_BAAAQW010000002.1 coordinate 200,001, forward strand.
TCGCGGGCAAGGCCGCGGAGGACGCCGCAGCCCACCATGAGCGGTGGCTCGACCTGTGCGCCGGACCGGGCGGGAAGGCCGCGCTGCTCGGGGCCCTCGCCGCGCAGCGAGGGGCGACTTTGCTCGCGAACGAGGCTGCGCCCCACCGGGCCGACCTCGTGCGGCAGGCACTGCGGCCCGTACCGGGGGAGTCATGGGCAGTGCGTCTGGGCGACGGCCGCGAGCTCGGGCGCGAACAGCCGGCCCAGTTCGACCGCGTCATCGCAGACGTGCCCTGCACCGGGCTCGGAGCCCTCCGCCGACGGCCGGAGTCACGGTGGCGTCGCACCCCGAACGACCTCGCCGAACTGGGTCCGCTCCAGCGGGCCCTGCTGGACTCGGCGATCGACGCTACGGCACCGGGCGGCGTCGTGGGCTACGTGACGTGCTCGCCGCACCCGGCCGAGACTACGGTCGTCGTCCAGGACGCACTCAGGCGCCGATCGGACGTCGAACTCCTCGACGCCGGCGAAGCGCTGGACGCGGTGGCGCTGCGGCCCCTGGAAGCCGGCCACGACGGCACCGCGCAGCTGTGGCCGCACGTCCACGCGACCGATGCGATGTTCTTGGCGCTCTTCCGCAAGCTTCCGTCCAGCGATCCGTCCACGAGCCGCTCATCCACCGGCGCGCCGACCAAGGAGTCCTGAGTGACCTGCAGCATCCACCCGAGCATCCTCTCCGCCGACTTCGTGAACCTCGAGGCCGAACTGGCCAGGATCTCGACGGCGGACGCCGTCCACGTGGACGTCATGGACAACCACTTCGTGCCGAACCTCACCCTAGGCCTTCCGGTGGTCCAGCGGCTCCAAGCGGTCAGCCCGGTCCCGCTCGACGCCCACCTGATGATTGCCGACGCCGACCGCTGGGCGCCGCTCTACGCGGACCTCGGCCTCGCGTCGGTCACCTTCCACGCCGAGGCCGCCACGGCCCCCATCAAGCTTGCACGCGAACTCCGCGCCCGGGGTTCCAAGGCCGGCATGGCACTGCGCCCCGCCACCGCCGTCGAGCCCTACCTCGACATGCTGGCCGAGCTTGACATGCTCCTCGTCATGACCGTCGAGCCGGGCTTCGGAGGCCAATCGTTCCTCGACGTGACCCTGCCCAAGATCCGTCGCGCCCGCGCCGCCGTCGACGGCAGCGGGGCGAAGGTGGGGATCCAGGTCGACGGCGGCATCTCCGAGGCGACCATCGAGCGCGCGGCGGAGGCCGGAGCCGATGTCTTCGTGGCTGGTTCCGCGGTCTACGGCGCTGACGATCCCGGCGCCGCCGTCGAGAAGCTCCGCGGACTCGCCCGGGCCGCCGCTCGCCGCTGACCCTCTGTGACGTGGCGCATGCGTAAAAGCGCTCCTGATATGTCAGAATGTCACTGGTCGTTTGGTTGAACTGTCATCGAAGCAGGCGCCACACGGCCAGATAGCAAACGAAACGTGCTCCGGGGTCGGTGAAAGTCCGAACCGGCGGTGACAGTCCGCGACCCGGCGGCCCAGCTCATCCGAGCAGGGACGTCGGTTGAGCCGGTGGAATTCCGGCACCGACAGTTAGAGTCTGGATGGGAGAAGCACGTGCAGTGTGCGGTGCGCCGTCATCGGCGGCGCCGCATCTGTCGCAACCCCGGAGCCGCTGCGGTGAAGGAAAAGGAGGTTGCGATGGACTTCATGCAGTGGCTCTTGACAGCGCGGATCCCCCTGATGGGATCCGCCTTCCACGCACGCGAGGTGGGCCTCAGGCCCCGATCCGGCGTCGGGCCCATGACGTGGCACAGCCGGGAGGTGGCCGCGTGAGCGCCCTATCTCCCGAGGCCCTCCGCGCCCACTGGCCGGCCGAGGACCTCGCACACATGCAGCGGGCGCTCGCGCTCGCCTCCCACGGCGTCAGGGGAGCGAACCCGCTCGTGGGGGCGGTCGCCGTCGGACGCGACGGGACGACGCTGGCGACCGGGTACCACCGCGGGGCGGGAACCGCTCACGCCGAGGCTGACGCGATCGCCAACGCCGCGCGCGACGGCGTGGACCTGACTGGGTCGACCATGTACGTCACGCTTGAGCCGTGCAACCACACAGGCCGCACCGGGCCCTGTGCACAGGCGATCATCGGCGCCGGGATTGCGCGCGTCGTCTACGCCATCGACGACCCCCACGACATCGCGAGCGGCGGCGCCCGGACGCTGCGCTCAGCAGGCGTCGACGTCGAGTCGGGCGCTCTCTCAGCGGAGTCTGCCGAGCTGAACCGGCGCTGGCTCGAGGCGGTCGCAGGGCGCCGGCCGTTCGTGACCCTGCACATCGCGCAGACCCTCGACTCGCGGATTGCCGCCGAGGACGGGACGAGCCAGTGGATCACGTGCCCGGAGTCCCTCGCGGACAACCACGCGACGCGCTCGCGCATCGACGCGATCCTCGTGGGGAGCCAGACCGTCGCGGTGGACAACCCGAGGCTCACCGCGCGCGCCGAGGATGGGTCGCTCCTGGCCCACCAGCCGCTGCGCGCCGTCATGGGCCTGCGCGACGTGCCTGAGGACGCAGCCGTGCGCGGTTCCGACGGCCGTTTCGTCCACCTCCGGACCCAGAACCCCGCCGAGGCTCTCGTCGAGCTCTTCGCGGCCGGAGTCCGGCACCTCATGGTGGAGGGCGGGTCCCGCGTCATCGCGGCCTTCCTCTCAGCGGGCCTCGTCGACGAGCTCATCGTCTACCAGGCCCCGACGATCCTCGGCTCCGGCAAGAACGCCGTGGCCGACCTCGGCGTCCGCACGCTCGCCGATGCCCAGCACTGGCGCTGGGACGAGGCCGACGGCGGGTCCGTCCGCCGCCTCGGCGCGGACGTCCGCTTCCATCTCGCACCCGCGGCGCCGGCCGCCGCGGACGACAGCTCCAAGGAGACCCACTGATGTTCACCGGAATCATCGCCGAGCGCGGGACCATTGAAGAGGTGCGCTCGGCCGACGGCAGCGCGGTCCTCACGCTCAGCGCGCCGACGCTCGCCCGCGACCTCCCCCTCGGCGGCTCAATCGCCGTCGACGGATGCTGCCTGACAGCCGTGACCAACGACGGCCAGCGCTTCACCGTCGATGTGATGGGGGAGTCCCTCGCCCGCACGACTATCGGCACCCTCAAGGCCGGCGACGCGGTCAATCTCGAGCGCTGCGTCCCGGCAGGCGGCCGCCTCGACGGGCACGTTGTCCAAGGCCACGTCGATGGCGTCGGCGCGCTCGTCGAGCGTGAGCCCCAGGCGGCCTGGCACCGGCTGAGGTTCTCCGTGCCCGCCAGCCTCGCGCCGTACATCGCCGAGAAGGGCTCCATCGCGATCGACGGCGTGTCGCTCACCGTCACTGCCGTGAGTCCGGCGGGGGAGAAGGAGCAGTGGGTCGAGGTCGGCCTCATTCCGGCGACCCTCGCCGACACGGGCCTCGGAGCGAAGGCGGTTGGCGCACCCGTCAACCTCGAGGTCGACGTCCTCGCGAAGTACACGGCCCGCCTGCTCTCCTTCTCGCGTGAGGGGGCCCAGCTGTGAGCGCCCCCGCACAGGCCATCCGCCTCGAACCGGTCAGCGCCGCGGTCGACGCCTTCCGTTCGGGGAAGCCCGTCCTCGTGGTCGATGACGAGAACCGCGAGAACGAAGGCGACATCATCTTCGCCGCGCAGCACTCGACGCCAGCGCTCATGGGCTGGACCATCCGCTACAGCTCGGGAGTGGTCTGCGCGCCCATGGACGGCGCGACCGCGGAACGGCTCGCGCTTCCCCCGATGGTGGCCGACAATCAGGACGCCAAGGGAACGGCCTACACCGTCTCCTGCGACCTCATCGGCACGGGCACCGGCATCAGCGCGACCGCGCGGTCCCAGACCGTCGCGGCACTCGCCTCGCCGTCTTCGACGGCCGCCGACTTCAGCCGGCCGGGGCATATATTCCCCCTGCGGGCGGTTGACGGTGGTGTGCTGGCCCGGCCGGGCCATACCGAAGCGGCGGTCGAGCTCTGCCGCCTCGCCGGTCTGGCGCCCGTGGGCGTCATCGCCGAAGTCGTGCACGACGACGGCGAGATGATGAGGCTTCCGGCGCTCCGCGAGTTCGCGGACGCGCACGGCTGCCCGCTCATCTCGATCGAGGAGCTGTCAGCGTTCGTCGCCGCAGGCGGCGGGCAGGGAGGAGTCTCATGACCAAGCGGCAGTCCCCCCACGACGTGCACCGACCGCATCCCGTCTCAGGGGGTCCGATCGTGAAGTTGCCCACCGCCTTTGGCGATTTCGTCGCCCAGGCCTGGGTCGACGAGGAGACGGGAGTCGAGCACTTCGCGGTCAGTTCACCGATGGCACCTGTGGACGGCGCGGCGCCGCTCGTGCGCCTCCACTCAGAATGCCTGACAGGGGACGTCTTCGGCTCGTACCGTTGCGACTGCGGCGAACAGCTTGCCTACGCCCTCGAGAAGATCGGCCAGGAGGGTGGCACACTGCTCTACCTTCGCGGCCAGGAGGGCCGCGGCATCGGCCTGGCCAACAAGATCAAGGCCTACGCCCTCCAGGAGGCCGGCTTCGACACGGTCGAGGCCAACGAGCAGCTCGGCCTGCCCGTCGACGCACGCTCGTACCGCGCCGCTGCCCAGATCCTCGCCGAGATGGGCCTCACCCGGATCCGGCTCCTGAGCAACAATCCCGACAAGAAGCACCGTCTGGCAGACGCCGGCGTCGTGATCGTGGAGATGGTGCCCACCGAGGTGCCCTCCCGAGCCGAGAACCTCCGCTACCTGCAGACCAAGAAGGACCGCATGGACCACCGCCTCACCCTCGAGGTGCGCGCGGCCACCGGTCCGCGACGCCAGCGCGCGGCTGACTGACAGCCTCCCGTCCTTCGACGACCCCAGACCCCCACACGACAGAAGGAGCCCCACCACGTGAGCGGACACGGCGCGCCCACCCTTGCCCTCGACAACCCCGACCTCGCAGGCCTGAAGCTCGCGATCGTCGCCGCGAGCTGGCACACCCAGATCATGGACGGACTCCTCGACGGCGCCCTGCGTGCGGCCGGCGAGGCCGGCATCGGCTCTCCGACCGTCGTGCGGGTGCCGGGGGCCTTCGAGCTCCCGGTCGCCGCGGCGAAGCTCGCCGCCAGCCACGACGCGGTGGTGGCGCTCGGCGTCGTCATCCGTGGAGGCACCCCGCACTTCGAGTACGTGTGCGAGGCAGCGACGGTGGGCCTGACAGACGTGAGCGTGCGCACCGGGGTCCCGATCGGGTTCGGCGTGCTCACGTGCGACACCGAGCAGCAGGGCATCGACCGGGCCGGCCTCGAAGGCTCCTCCGAGGACAAGGGCCACGAGGCTGTCACCGCGGCCCTGCTGACGGCCCAGACCCTGCGCGGCCTCTGAGCCGCACGCCTCGGCGCGGCTGTGGCGTCTCTCACAGGCCGCGGTTCACAGAGCCATCGGGGGGCGGGCGTGCCGTCCGGCTCCAGTAGTCTTGGGTCGTGAAAGATTTCGAGACACTGTTCGCCGAGCTCAGCGAGAAGGCCGCGAAGCGCCCGGCCGGATCGCGCACCGTCGCCGAACTGGAGTCCGGAGTGCACGGCATCGGCAAGAAGATCGTCGAAGAGGCCGCTGAAGTCTGGATGGCTGCCGAGTACGAGTCGGACGAGGCTGCGGCCGAGGAGATCTCCCAGCTCCTCTACCACGTCCAGGTGCTCATGCTGGCCAAGGGGTTCACGCTGCAGGACGTCTACCGTCATCTGTAGCCGCGGCGCCCGCCGAATCCCCGGCGGGCAACCGCGGCATCAGCCGCCCTCCCCACGTCCACACGCCCAGAAAGCCCCTCAATGCTCCGTGTAGCCGTCCCGAACAAGGGATCCCTGTCCGAAGCCGCCTCGTCGATGCTCTCCGAGGCCGGCTACCGCCAGCGTCGCGAAGGCGGCCGCGAACTCGTCATGGTCGACCCGGACAACGACATCGAGTTCTTCTACCTGCGGCCCCGGGACATCGCGGTCTACGTGGGCCGCGGCACCCTCGACGTGGGCATCACCGGCCGCGACCTCCTGCTCGACGCCGAGGTGGAGGCCGAGGAGCTGCTCGGCCTCGGCTTCGCCTCCTCGACGTTCCGCTTCGCCGGCCCGGTCGGCCAGTTCACCAAGCTCGAGGACCTCGAGGGGAAGCGGATCGCGACGAGCTACGACGGCCTCGTGCGCCGGTACCTCGGTGAGCGCGGCATCGCAGCGTCCCGTGTGGTCCGGCTGGACGGCGCCGTCGAGTCGTCGGTTCGCCTCGGCGTCGCGGATGCGATCGCGGACGTCGTCGAGACCGGCAGCACGCTCAAGGCCGCCGGCATGGACGTGTTCGGCGAGCCGCTCCTGAAGTCGGAGGCAGTCCTCATCGGCCGCAGCGGGCACAGCCTGCCGGCGATCGACGTTCTCATCCGCCGTCTCCAGGGCGTCCTCGTGGCCCGCCAGTACGTGCTCATGGACTACGACATCCGCAAGGACCTCGTCGAGCAGGCCGCCGCGCTCACCCCCGGGCTCGAGTCGCCGACGGTCTCGCCGCTGCGGGACTCGGAATGGGTGGCGGTCCGCTCGATGGTGCCCAAGCGCGAGACCAACCGGATCATGGACGAGCTGTACGACCTCGGCGCCCGCGCCATCCTCGTCAGCAGCATCCACGCCTGCCGCATCTGAGGAAGGACGCCACATGTCTGTTGCCGTCCGTGTGATCCCATGCCTCGACGTCGACGCCGGGCGGGTCGTCAAGGGGGTCAACTTCCAGGACCTCCGCGACGCCGGCGATCCAGTCGCCCTCGCCCACCGCTACGACAACGGCGGGGCTGACGAGCTCACGTTCCTCGACGTCACCGCGTCCTCGTCCGACCGGCAGACCACCTTCGATGTCGTCCGCCGCACCGCCGAGGAAGTCTTCATCCCGCTCACCGTCGGCGGCGGCGTGCGGCGAGTGGACGACGTCGACCGCCTCCTCCGCGAGGGCGCGGACAAGGCGTCGATCAACACCGCGGCGATCGCCCGGCCTGACGTCATCGACGAGATCACCCGCCACTTCGGCTCCCAGGTCCTCGTCCTCTCCGTCGATGCCCGTCGCGTCCAGGAGGGTACCGTGACGGCGTCCGGCTTCGAGGTCACGACCCACGGCGGTCGTCGGGGAACCGGCATCGACGCCGTGGCGTGGGCCAAGGAGGCGGCGGACCGGGGCGTGGGGGAGATCCTGCTGAACTCGATCGACGCCGACGGCACCAAGGAGGGCTTCGACCTGGAGCTCATCCGGCTCATCCGAGCCGCCGTCAAGGTCCCGATCATCGCCTCGGGCGGTGCCGGTGTGCCCGAGCACTTCCCGCCGGCGATCGAGGCCGGCGCGGACGCCGTGCTCGCCGCGTCGATGTTCCATTTCGGCCCGGACGACATGATCGCCCAAGTCAAGGCAGCCATCCGCGACGCCGGCTTCCCGGTCCGCTAGGCCCCCGTCCGCTGGGCCTCGGGGCGCGCGCCCCGGCTCACTGCAGCCTCCTGCGGAGCCTCGCGGCGGGCGCCCAGCCCTCGCCGAGGAACGCCGGCACTTCCGCCGGGTCGCCCTCGACAAGCGTGACGAGCCATTCGGCGCCCTCCAGGAAGGCCTGCTCAGCTAGGGCCGAGACGACCGCGGCGCCCAGGCTCCCCTCGGCGTCGTCGACCGCGAACTCGAAGCCGCCCACCGCGGCGACCGAGCTGCCGTACGCGATTCTGCCCTTGACCGCCGGCCGGCCGAACACCGTGAGCTCGACGGCGTCGTACGCCCCCAGGGGCGCCTCGGCGATCCCGCCACCCTCCGGCAGCTTCGGCGGCTGGGGGATGTCGCCCGTCCCGATGGCGAGGAGGGTCGCGTCAGCCGCGCCGTCGCCGTCGTGCATGGAGAGGATGGAACCCGCGGCGCCTGTGGTGGGGGCGATGAGGAGTGCGCCGTTGTCGAACTCCGCTTCCTGGCCGTGGAGCGCGGCGAGCAGAGGGGCGATGGACTCCCAGGAGGGCTCGAAGTCAGTCATGGGACCATCCTGCCACTCCGGACGCGGGTGTCAGCCCGCTCAGTGGCCGACCTCGGAGCTCGCGAGCAGGGCGACGGCGTCTGGCTGCCCCTCGAACGTGACGAGGGCCTGGGCCGTGCGGCCTGAGGCATGCAGGAGGAGCTCGCCGGGGTCACCCACGATCGCGACGGAGACGGCCGCTCGGCGCGCGACGTGGCGGGGTCCCGCCGTGCTCACGAGGACGACGCCGAGGTCGACGCCACGGTACAGGATGGCGGCCCGCTTGATGAGCTCGGCCCACAGCGCGTCCGCGTAGGCGGTGTCGAGAGCCCGGGGTGCCCAGCGGTCGGTGGCACGCCGGACGTCCTCGGTGTGGACGAAGAACTCGGCAAGGTTCGCGGCCTCGTCCACCGCGGCAAGGCGGAGGGGCGAGAGGGCAGGCGGTCCCGCCCGGAACGCCGTGACGATCTCCGCGAACCGCTCGGGGGTGGCATTCCTGGCCGCGAGCCGCTCTGTCGCGCGGTCCGACGCACCGTGCCACGCCGGGATGACGAGGCCGAGGCCCACGCGGGCGCTCCGCTCGCGCAGGTACAGGTGGGCGGCGAGGTGCCGAGTGGCCCAGCCCTCGCAGAGCGTGGGCGCATCAGGGCCGGCCGCGAGCAGCGTCTCGGCCAGGACTTCGCGCGACAGGTGGCTGAAATGCATCAATGCCGAAACTAGCACGCGCGCGCGAAGCGTGCAGGCGCGCCGCGGGCGGCCCGGTCCATGCAGCGGCGCCCACTAGACTTGAGGGGATGTCTGAGCAGAGAACCTCCCCCGTGTCCAGCCCGCTGCCCGCCGACCTTGCCGCGCGCCTGAAGAGGGACGACGCCGGTCTGGTCGCCGCGGTCGTGCAGCAGCACGACACCAATGAGGTGCTCATGGTCGGCTGGATGGACGACGAGGCGCTGAACCGCACCCTCACGACCGGCCGGGTGACCTTCTGGTCGCGTTCGCGTCAGGAGTACTGGCGCAAGGGCGACACGTCGGGCCACGTCCAGTGGGTGAAGTCCGTGGACCTCGACTGCGACGGCGACGCCCTCCTCGTCCGCGTCGACCAGGTCGGAGCCGCTTGCCACACCGGGACGCGGACCTGCTTCGACGGCCGGCGCCTCGACGCCGTCGTCGGCGACGCGTCCTGAAGCCCGCGCCCCACGAACCACGACGGACCCGCGAACCGAAAGCGACACTGCAGCCATGAACGACCTAGGAGCCATCAGCCCCACCCTCGAGGAGTTCCGCGCGGTGGCGGCCCACCGCCGGGTCGTGCCCGTGCGGATGCGCCTCCTCGCGGACGCTGAGACGCCGATCAGCATCTACCGCAAGCTCGCGGACGGCAGACCGGGCACCTTCCTCTTCGAATCCGCCGCGGTCGGCGGCGCGTGGTCGCGGTACTCCTTCATCGGGGCGGCGTCCCGCGCGACGCTCACGAGCCGCGACGGCGACGCCCACTGGATCGGGGAGCCGCCCGCCGGGGTGCCGACGTCCGGCAACCCGCTCGAGGCGCTGCGCGACACCGTCGCCGCGCTGAGCACCGAGCGGTTCGAGGGCCTGCCGCCGCTGACCTCCGGAATGGTCGGATTCGTCGGTTGGGAGGCCGTGCGCCGGTGGGAGAAGCTCCTCACTCCGCCCGAGGACGACATGGACCTCCCCGAGCTCGCGATGAACCTCGTGACCGATCTCGCCGTGCACGACAACGTCGACGGCACGGTGACGCTCGTCGCCAACGCCATCAACTTCGACAACAGCGACGAGCGGGTCGATGAGGCGTGGCAGGACGCCGTGGACCGGGTCGGCCGCATGCTCGAGGCGCTCCTGCGCCGCGCCGACCCCGCACTGAGCGTGCTGGGCCCGGTCGGCGACTACCAGGACAAGGTCATCCACGCGTGGGGCGAGAAGGGCTACCTCGAGGCCATTGCGCGCGGCAAGGAGGCGATCTATGACGGCGACGTGTTCCAGGTCGTCATCTCCCGCCGCTTCGAGCTCGAGTACGACGCGTCGCCGCTGGACGTGTACCGCGTGCTGCGCACCACCAACCCGAGCCCGTACATGTACCTGCTGAGCCTTGTCGATGCGCAGGGCCGCGACTACTCGATCGTGGGATCCTCGCCGGAGGCGCTCGTGACGGTCACCGGGGAGCAGGTCGTCACCCATCCGATCGCCGGCTCCCGCCCGCGCGGAGCCACCGTCGAAGCGGACAAGGCCCTCGCCGACGAGCTGCTCGCGGACGAGAAGGAGCGCGCGGAGCACCTCATGCTCGTGGACCTCGCCCGGAACGACCTCTCCAAGGTCTGCCGGCCGGGCACCGTGGAGGTCAGCGAGTTCATGGCCGTCGAGAAGTTCAGCCACATCATGCACCTCGTCTCGACCGTGGACGGCAAGCTCCGGCCGGACGCGAGCGCCTACGACGTCCTGGCCGCGACCTTCCCCGCGGGCACCTTGTCTGGGGCCCCCAAACCCCGCGCCCTGCGCCTCCTCGACGAGGTGGAGCCGGTGCGACGGGGTGTCTACGGCGGGGTGGTCGGGTACTTCGACTTCGCGGGGGACATGGACATGGCCATAGCCATCCGGACGGCCCTGCTGCGCGGTGGCCGGGCGTACGTCCAGTCCGGCGGCGGGATCGTCGCCGACTCCGACCCGGCCGCGGAGGCCCAGGAGTCCGTGAACAAGGCGGCGGCGCCCCTGCGGGCCGTGCACACGGCGTCGGCGCTCCGGCCAGCCTCCGCCCCTGCCCCTGTGGAGGCAGGAGCCGACCGTGGCTGACACCGCCGGGAGCCAGCGCGCCGAGCGGGGCGCGCCACGATGGGCCCGCAAGCCCATCATCGTCACGGTCGCCGTCGCGCTCGCGCTGGCGGCGTTCGGCGCGACGACCCAGACCTGGCTGGACGCGGAAGTCCGGGGCGCCGCCGTGCGGACCGCCCACCTGGCGGTACAGGGGAGCAAGGCTGCCACATCGGTGTCCGCCCTCGCCCTCGTGGGCCTCGCGGGGACGCTGGCCGTGGCGGTCGCGGGACGGATCGGGAGGACCATCTCCGGCGCCATCGTGATCCTCGCGGGCGTCGGCATCGTGACGGCATGCCTCGCAGTCCTCGCCGACCCGCGTGCAGCCGCCGAAGGCTCGATCGCCCAGGCGACCGGCCTTGCCGGCACCGACGCGGCCGTCGGCCTCACTGCCTTCCCGGCGCTCGCGGCAGCAGCCGGCGCGCTGCTGGGCGCCGCCGGCGTCGCGCTCCTCGTCGCCTCGCGCCACTGGCCCACCCGGACGAGGTACGACGCCGCCGTCCCCGGCTCCCGCGGCAGGGCCGCCGCTGGCGGGGGAGGGACGGGCAGCGACGGAAGCCGGTCCGCGGTCGACGGAATCGACGGCTGGGACAGCCTGAGCCGCGGCGAGGACCCCACCGACTGACCCCCTGCCACGTCCTCGGCGCCCTGCCGGAGGTGGCAGAATGACAGTAGTACCCCGACTTCAGGAGACGAAGAGATGAGCAACACGCGTGCTTCCCAGACCACCACGAACGAGGTCCTCCACGGCGAGGACCTCGGCCACGGCAACAGCCCTGCGGCGTGGACGTGCGTGTTCGTCATGATGCTCGGCGCCATCGTGTCCTGCATCGGGTTCGCGATCGCCAACAGCATCGTGTTCTGGGCCGGCATTGTCGTCATCGCCGCTGGCCTCGTCGTCGGCTGGGCCATGAAGAAGGCCGGCTACGGCGTCGGCGGCAGCAAGCTCAAGAACCAGCACTGATGGCCAACGTCCTCGACGAGATCATCGACGGGGTCCGTGAGGACCTCGCCGCGCGTGAACGCCTGCTCCCGGCGGCCGAGGTCCAGGCGGCCGCGGCTGCCCGCCCCGCTGCCCTGGACGCATGGGCGGCGCTCGGCGGCGGGCAGCCCGCCGGTGAGCTGCGGGTCATCGCCGAGGTCAAGAGGCAGAGCCCGTCGAAGGGCGCCCTCGCGGACATCGCCGACCCCGCCTCGCTCGCGGCCCGGTACGCCGAGGGCGGCGCGTCCGTCATCAGCGTCCTCACCGAGCAGCGCCGCTTCGGGGGCAGCCTCGCCGACTTTGACGCCGTCCGCGCGGCGGTCGGGATCCCGCTCCTGCGCAAGGACTTCACGGTGGAGGAGTACCAGGTCCACGAGGCCCGGGCCCACGGCGCCGACCTCGTGCTGCTCATCGTCGCGGCGCTCGACGACGCGCGGCTCGCGGGCCTGCTCGAGCTGACCCGCTCGCTGGGCATGGAGGCGCTCGTGGAGACCCACACCGAGGACGAGATCGACCGCGCTGCCGCCGTCGACGCCCGCATTGTGGGCGTCAACGTACGCAACCTCAAGACGCTCGACGTCGACCGTGGCGTCTTCGGCCGGCTGGCCGACCGTCTTCCCGACGGCGCCGTGGCCGTCGCGGAGTCCGGAGTGCGCGGCCCCGAGGACGTTGCCTACTATGCGGCGCACGGCGCGGGCGCGATCCTCGTGGGCGAGGCGCTCGTCACGCACGGTGACCCTCGGGCCCGCATCCAGGAATTCAAGCGCGCGGGGGCGGCTGCCATCGCCGCCAGGCCGGGCGCGCACTGAGAACGCGGCAGGGCCCCCACGGGGCCGTGCCTGAAGGAAGGTAGGACTGGTGGGCGACACGACGCCAGCGTCAGCCCCGGGCACCGGGGACGCATCCAACGTCAGGACGGACGGAGCGGCCGCCGAGTCGGCTGCGGACGCCTTCCTGAAGGGAAGCCTGCGCCACGCGCCGGGCCCCTACTTCGGCTCGTACGGCGGGCGATGGATGCCCGAGTCGCTCATCGCGGCGCTCGACGAGCTCGAGGACACCTTCGAGAAGGCCAAGGCGGATCCCGAGTTCCTCGCGGAGATCGCCGATCTCAACCGCACCTACTCCGGCCGCCCCTCCCTCCTGACGGAGGCGAAGCGGTTCTCGGAGCACGCCGGCGGGGTCCGGGTCTTCCTCAAGCGCGAGGACCTGAACCACACGGGCTCGCACAAGATCAACAACGTCCTCGGTCAGGCGCTCCTGGCGCGGCGCATGGGCAAGGCGCGTCTCATCGCCGAGACCGGCGCGGGCCAGCACGGCGTCGCGAGCGCGACCGCGGCCGCACTGCTCGGCATGGAGTGCGTCGTGTACATGGGGGCGGAGGACTGCCGCCGGCAGGCTCTCAACGTCGCCCGCATGCAGCTCCTCGGGGCCGAGGTCGTGCCCGTCACGAACGGTTCCCAGACCCTCAAGGACGCCATCAACGACGCCCTGCGGGACTGGGTCGCGAACGTCGAGACCACCCACTACCTCCTCGGGACCGCCGCCGGCGCGCACCCGTTCCCCGCCATGGTGCGCTTCTTCCACGAAGTCATCGGCGAGGAGGCCCGAGAGCAGATCCTCGCGCAGACCGGCCGGCTCCCCGACGCCGTGTGCGCCTGCGTGGGCGGCGGGTCCAACGCCATCGGCATCTTCCACGGCTTCCTCGACGACCCGTCGGTCCGGCTCTACGGCCTCGAGGCCGGCGGACGCGGGGTCTCCACAGGGCACCACGCCGCGACCATCACGCTCGGCCGCCCCGGGGTGCTCCACGGCGCCCGGACTTACCTCATGCAGGACGAGGACGGCCAGACGGTCGAGTCCGAGTCGATCTCCGCAGGCCTCGACTACCCCGGGGTCGGTCCGGAGCACTCCTACCTGCACGACATCGGCCGGGTGACCTATGAGCCGATCACTGACTCCGAGGCCATGGATGCCTTCAGCCTCCTCTGCCGGACGGAAGGGATCATCCCCGCCATCGAGTCCTCGCACGCCCTCGCGGGGGCCATCAAGGTCGGACAGCGTCTGGCCGCCGAGGAAGGGGACCCCCACGAGAAGATCATCATCGTGAACCTGTCCGGCCGCGGCGACAAGGACGTCCAGACGGCTGCCGAATGGTTCGGCATGCTCGACGAGAACGGCCAGGTCAAGGGAACCACCCTCTCCACGCGGCGCCCGAAGGGCTTCATGCCGCAGGGCGGGCAGGACGCGGCGGCCGCCGGCGAGGACGACACCGAGGAGGGCATCGCGTGAGCAAGGTCGCCGACGTCATCGACAAGGCCAAGGCGGAGGGACGTGCCGCGCTGGTCGGCTATCTACCTGCCGGCTACCCGAGCGTCGAGGAGAGCATCGACGCCGCTATCGCGCTCGCCCGCAACGGCGCCGATGTCATCGAGATCGGGATCCCGTACTCTGACCCGGTCATGGACGGCAGCGTCATCCAGGCCGCCACGACCCAGGCCCTCGCGAGCGGCTTCCACGTGGCGCGCGTCTTCGACGTCGTCAGGGCGGTCACCGAGGCCACCGCTGACCTCGGCACCGCGGTGCTGGTCATGACCTACTGGAACCCCGTCATGCGGATGGGCGTCGACGAGTTCGCCCGCCGCCTCGCCGAGGCCGGCGGAGCGGGCCTGATCACGCCGGACCTGATCCCGGACGAGGCCCACGAGTGGATCGAGGTGTCCGACAAGTACGGCCTCGACCGGGTCTTCCTCGTCGCCCCCTCCACCACGCCGGAGCGGATGGCCATGACGGTCGCCGCGACGCGCGGGTTCACCTACGCGGTGTCCCTCATGGGCGTGACGGGTGCCCGGACCGCCGTCGACTCGGCCGCACGGGAGGTCGTCGAGTCCGCGAGGGCGGCCGGCGCCGAACGGGTCTGCGTCGGCCTCGGCGTCTCCAACGCCGAGCACGTTCGCGAGATCGGCGCCTACGCCGACGGCGTCATCGTCGGCACGGCGATCGTCAGTGCACTGCGCGAGGGCGGCCCCGACGCCGTCGGGAACCTCGCCGCCGAACTGCGCTCCGGGCTCGCGCGCACCGCGCCGGCCGGGACCTGAGCGTGTCGGCGGCTCTGGCCGACGCCGCCTCAGCGGTGCCGGCTGTGATCCCGAGCCCTGACTGGTCCGGATTCGACATCCCGCTCCCATGGGGCGCCCTGCGCATCCACGCGTATGCGCTGTGCATCCTCGCGGGAATCGTCGTCGGGCTCTGGCTCACCGCCAGGCGCTGGAGGGCCCGCGGCGGCAGCACTGACGCTATCTGGGACGTCGCGGTCTGGGCGATCCCCGCCGGCATCGTCGGCGGCCGCCTCTACCACGTGTTCTCCTCGCCGGACCGGTACTTCGGGCCCGGCTTCAACGGCACCGGGGACCTCAGCGCGATCCCGCGCGTGTGGGAGGGCGGCCTCGGCATCTGGGGCGCGGTCGCCCTCGGCGCCATCGGGGCCTGGATCGGCTGCCGGCGCGCGGATGTGCGCCTCACGGCGTTCGTCGACGCGGCTGCGCCGGGCCTGCTGCTCGCGCAGGCAATCGGGCGCTGGGGCAACTACTTCAACCAGGAACTCTTCGGCGGCCCCACGGACCTCCCGTGGGGGCTCGAGGTCGATGCGGCCAACCCGAACTTCCCGCCCGGCTACGCCCCCGGCACACTCTTCCACCCGACGTTCCTCTACGAGTCGCTGTGGAACCTCGCCGGCGTCGTCATCCTCCTGCTGCTCGATCGGCGCCTGCGGTTCCGCGGAGGCCGCCTGTTCTGGCTCTATGCCTGCTACTACACCCTGGGCCGCGTATGGATCGAGGCCATGCGCATCGACGACGCCGAGATGGTCACCCTTGCGGGCATCACGGCCCGTCTCAACGTGTGGACGTCGATCTTCGTCTTCGCGGTCTCGCTCGTCGTGTTCATCGTCCTGACGGTGCGCCGCGGCCGCGAGGTCGACGGCGTGGCGCTGCCGGGGCGCGAGGCGGCGGAACCGGCGACGGCGGGTGCTCCGCAGGCGCGCGCTTAGCACGGCCGCGCCGGTACGCTGCCAGTCATGTCCGGCATGCGGACCACACCGTCTCGCAATGCGGTGGCGTGATAATCTGGCGGTCAGTCGAGACGGCTCTGACGACCCGCGGCCCGCATCAAAGGCCGCTTGGGAGACGTGAGGAAGCCGACCGGCTGCGGGAGGGGACCGCAGCCGGACCATGCTGGGCCACCGCCCGGACGGCTCGTCCCCACAATGACGTGGATCATCCCGGCTCCGACGGACAGTGCATCGAACGGCCGGCACCGTGTGGCTGTCATGCTGCGGCGTCCTGTGACGCCGGGCAGGGGCCAGCCATACAATTTCCAGTAATCAGCGCCTTGCTGTGCCCACTCGTGCCACAGCATTGCGGGGCCAACGTTGTCCCCTGTCGCGAATCGACCAGGAGGAAGGACGTTCCGTCATGACTCACCCGACCCACGGCGCCGCCGAGCAGGAGTCCGAAAGGGCGCTTTCGCCCTTCGAACGGTTTGCGGCCATGCCCGCCTCTGCCGGCATGTACCGCTCGGACGCCGAGAAGGACGCCTGCGGTCTCGCGATCGTCGCGACGCTGCGCGGCGAAGCCGGGCATGACATCGTCGACGCCGCGCTGCACGCGCTGCGGGCGCTCGAGCACCGCGGCGCCGTCGGCGCCGATGAGGGCACCGGCGACGGCGCGGGCCTCCTCACGCAGCTGCCCGACGCGTTCTTCCGCGCCGTCGTGGACTTCGAGCTGCCGGCCGCCGACCAGTACGCCGCCGGCATCGCCTTCCTCCCCGCCGAGGAGCGCGAGGCGGCGACGGCGCGCGCCGGCATCGAGGCCCTCGCCGAGGCCGAAGGCCTGAAGGTCCTGGGCTGGCGCACTGTCCCGGTGGTCGCGGAGCTCGTCGGGGCGATGGCCCGGGCGTGCATGCCGCACTTCGAGCAGGTGTTCATCGGCTCGGCGACCGGCGAGGAGCTCGGCCGCAACGACCTTGACGGGCGCGCCTGGCGGATCCGGAAGCGGGCCCAGAACAAGCACGGCGTCTACTTCCCGTCGCTCTCCTCACGCACGATCGTCTACAAGGGCATGCTCACCACGGCCCAGCTCGAGCCGTTCTACCCGGACCTCTCCGACGACCGCTTCGCCACGAAGCTCGCCATCGTGCACTCGCGCTTCTCCACAAACACGTTCCCGTCCTGGCCGCTCGCGCAGCCCTTCCGGACGATTGCGCACAACGGCGAGATCAACACCGTCAAGGGCAACCGCAACTGGATGCGCGCACGCCAGTCGCAGCTGGGCAGTCCGCTGCTGGGCGACGCCCCGGAGGAGCTCTTCCCCATCTGCACCCCGGGCGCGTCGGACTCGGCGTCGTTCGACGAGGTCGCGGAGCTCCTGTGGCTCTCGGGCCGTCCGATCACGCACTCGATCATGATGATGATCCCCGAGGCGTGGGAGAACCACACCTCGATGGACCCCGCCCGCCGGGCCTTCTACGAGTACCACTCCCTCCTGATGGAGCCGTGGGATGGCCCCGCTGCCGTCTCTTTCACCGACGGCACGGTCGTCGGTGCGACCCTGGACCGCAATGGCCTCCGCCCCTGCCGCTACTGGGTGACCGAGGACGGGCTCGTCGTGTTCGCGTCCGAGGTGGGCGTGGTCGACGTCGTGCCCTCGAAGGTCGTCAAGAAGGGACGTGTCTCGCCCGGGAAGATGTTCGTGGTGGACACCGATGCGGGGCGGATCATCGACGACGAAGAGGTCAAGGCAGAGATCTCCGGCTCGAACCCCTGGGACGAGTGGCTCAAGCAGAACGTGATCCGGCTCGCCGAGCTGCCGGAGCGCGAGCACGTGGTCCACACGCCCCAGTCGGTCAACGTCCGCCAGCGCACCTTCGGGTACACGCAGGAGGAGCTCCGCATCCTCGTCGGGCCGATGGCCCGCACGGGCGCCGAACCGATCGGCGCGATGGGCTCGGACACCCCGGTGGCCGTCCTGTCCAAGCGCCCGCGCCTCCTGTTCGACTACTTCGTGCAGTCCTTCGCGCAGGTGACCAATCCGCCGCTCGATGCGATCCGCGAGGAGCTCGTGACGAGTCTCAACGGCGCGATCGGCCCCAACGGCAACCTCCTGAACACGGAGCGCGTCAAGGAGAAGCAGGTCATCCTGCCGTTCCCGGTCATCAACAACGACCAGCTCGCGAAGATCGCGAACATCGAGAATGACGAAGGCGACCGGATCGCCGTCAAGATCCGCGGCCTCTACCGGCCCGAGGGCGGCGAGACCGCCCTGCGCGCGCGCCTGACAGAGATCTGCGAGCAGGTCTCGGGCGCGATCAACCGCGGGGTCCAGTACGTCGTCCTCTCGGACCGCGACTCGAACGCCCAGTGGGCGCCCATCCCGTCGCTCCTGCTGCTCTCCGCGGTCCACCACCACCTGCTGCGCAGTGCCAACCGCACCAAGACCGCCCTCGTCGTCGAGGCCGGCGACGTCCGCGAGGTGCACCACGTCGCGGTGCTCCTGGGCTATGGGGCCTCGGCCGTGAACCCCTACCTGGCGATGGAGTCCGTCGAGGAGCTCATCCGCTCGGGCGACCTCCCGGGTGTGACCCCCGAGGACGGCGTCTACAACCTCATCAAGGGCCTCGGCAAGGGCGTCCTGAAGATCATGTCCAAGATGGGCATCTCGACCGTCGCGTCGTACTGCGGCGCGCAGACGTTCGAGGCCCTCGGCCTGTCGCAGGACCTCGTGGACGAGTTCTTCGCCGGCACCCACAGCCAGCTTGGCGGCGTCGGGCTCGATGTGATTGCTGCCGAGGTCGCGGCGCGGCACGAGATGGCGTACCCGTCGTCAGGTGTCGAGCAGGCCCACCGGCCGCTCCTGAACGGTGGCGAGTACCAGTGGCGCCGGGACGGAGAGCCCCACCTCTTCAACCCCGAGACCGTCTTCCGGCTCCAGCACTCCACGCGCGAGCGCCGGTACGACGTGTTCAAGGCGTACACGAACGGGGTCGACGACCAGTCCAGGAACCTCATGACCCTCCGGGGCCTGCTGCGGTTCAAGGACGGCGTCCGCCCCGCGGTCCCGATCGAGGAGGTCGAACCGGTCTCGAGCATCGTCAAGCGGTTCTCCACGGGTGCCATGAGCTACGGCTCGATCTCCAAGGAGGCCCACGAGACCCTCGCGATCGCGATGAACCGCCTCGGCGGCAAGTCGAACACCGGCGAGGGCGGCGAGGACGTCGACCGCCTGCTGGACCCGGAGCGGCGCTCCGCGATCAAGCAGGTCGCCTCGGGCCGGTTCGGTGTCACGAGCCTGTACCTGACGAACGCCACGGACATCCAGATCAAGATGGCCCAGGGCGCCAAGCCCGGTGAGGGTGGCCAGCTCATGGCCCAGAAGGTCTACCCGTGGGTCGCCCGGACACGGCACTCCACCCCTGGCGTGGCCCTCATCTCCCCGCCGCCGCACCACGACATCTACTCGATCGAGGACCTCGCCCAGCTCATCTACGACTGCAAGCGGGCCAACCCGAGCGCGCGCGTGCACGTCAAGCTGGTCTCCGAGGTCGGTATCGGCACCGTGGCTGCTGGCGTCACGAAGGCGAAGGCCGACGTCGTGCTCGTCTCCGGGCACGACGGCGGGACCGGCGCCTCGCCGCTGAACTCGCTCAAGCACGCGGGCGTTCCGTGGGAGCTGGGGCTCGCCGAGACGCAGCAGACGCTCATGCTCAACGGGCTCCGCGACCGCGTCGTGGTTCAGGTCGACGGCCAGCTCAAGACCGGCCGCGACGTCGTGATCGCGGCGCTGCTGGGCGCCGAGGAGTACGGCTTTGCGACCGCGCCCCTCGTCGTCTCGGGCTGCATCATGATGCGCGTCTGCCACCTCGACACCTGCCCCGTCGGCGTCGCGACGCAGAACCCCGAGCTGCGGGCGCGCTTCTCCGGCAAGCCGGAGTTCGTGGTGAACTTCTTCGAGTTCATCGCCGAGGAGATCCGCGAGATCCTCGCCGAGCTCGGCTTCCGCTCGCTCGAAGAGGCGATCGGCCACTCCGAGTTCCTGGACACGCGTCAGGCGATCGACCACTGGAAGGCGGAGGGGCTGGACCTCTCGCCCATCCTGACCGGCCTCGACTTCGACGAGGACGCCCCGCTGCGCAACATGACCGGGCAGAACCACGAACTCGAGAAGCACTTCGATGCGCAGCTCATCGAGATGTCGGCGGATGCCCTCAATGACCGCAGCCCGGTCAAGATCAGCCTCCCCGTGGTGAACACCGACCGCTCGGTCGGGACGATGCTCGGGCACGCGGTCACGAAGGCGTTCGGCACCGACACCCTCGCGACGGACACGATCGACATCACGCTCACCGGCACGGCCGGGCAGTCCCTCGGGGCCTTCCTGCCGGCAGGGATCACCCTGCGCCTCTTCGGCGACTCGAACGACTACGTCGGCAAGGGCCTGTCCGGCGGCCGGGTGATCGTCCGTCCCGACCGCACGAACGTGTTCCCCGCGGAGCGCAATGTGATCGCGGGCAACGTCATCGGCTACGGCGCGACGAGCGGCGAGCTGTTCCTGCGCGGCCAGGTGGGCGAGCGGTTCCTCGTGCGCAACTCGGGCGCCACCGCCGTCGTCGAGGGCATCGGCGACCACGGCTGCGAGTACATGACGGGTGGGCAGGCCCTCATCCTCGGACGCACGGGGCGCAACTTCGGCGCCGGCATGTCCGGAGGAACCGCCTTCGTCCTGGACCTCAAGCCCGAGCGCGTCAACAAGCAGGCCCTCGACGCCGGAGAGCTCACGCTCCTGGCGCTCGACGACGAGGACCGCGACATCGTGCGCGCCCTCCTCGCGAAGCACATCGAGGAGACCGAGTCGGCCCTTGCCCAGCGGCTGCTCGAGAACTTCGACGACACGGCGGCGAGGATCACGAAGGTCCTCCCGCGCGACTACGCAGCAGTCCTGCAGACCCGTCTGGCCGCCCTCGACGAGGGGCTGGACCCGGACGGCGAAGAAGTTTGGTCTCGCATCCTGGAGGTGACCGGTGGCTGACCCACGCGGATTCCTGAAAGTCCGGCAGCGTGAGACGCAGCCGCGGCGCCCCGTTCCCGTCCGCATCATGGACTGGAAGGAAGTCTACGAAGCCCAGGAGAAGGGTGTCCTCAAGCGCCAGGCTGGCCGCTGCATGGACTGCGGCGTGCCGTTCTGCCACCATGGCTGCCCCCTCGGCAACCTGATCCCCGAGTGGAACGACCTGACGTGGCGCGGGAAGGGCGCAGACGCCTCCGAGCGCCTGCATGCGACCAACAACTTCCCCGAGTTCACCGGGCGGCTGTGCCCCGCTCCGTGTGAGAGCTCGTGCGTCCTCGGCATCAACCAGCCCGCTGTGACGATCAAGCAGATCGAGGTCTCGATCGCCGAGGAGGCGTTCGGCGAGGGCTGGGTCGAGCCGCTTCCTCCGGCGCGCCTCACGGGCAAGACGGTCGCCGTCGTCGGCTCGGGCCCCGCGGGGCTCGCCGCGGCGCAGCAGCTCACCCGGGTCGGGCACACGGTGGCGGTGTACGAGCGCGACGACAAGATCGGCGGCCTCCTGCGCTACGGCATCCCCGACTTCAAGATGGAGAAGGAGGTGCTGGACCGCCGCCTCGCCCAGATGAAGGCCGAGGGGACGCGATTCCGCACCGGCGTGGCCGTCGGCCAGGACGTGAGCTGGGACCAGCTCCGCCGCCGGTACGACGCGGTCGTGGTCGCGACCGGCGCGACTGTCCCGCGGGATCTGGCGATCCCCGGACGCGGGCTGGACGGCGTCCACTTCGCGATGGACTACCTCGTACAGGCCAACCGGGTCTGCGCCGGGGAGACGGTCCCGGACCAGATCGATGCGCGCGGCAAGCACGTCGTGATCCTCGGCGGCGGCGACACCGGAGCGGACTGCATCGGCACGGCGCACCGCCAGCAGGCGGCGTCCGTGACCACGCTCGCCATCGGCAAGCAGCCCCCGTCCGAGCGTCCTGCGCACCAGCCCTGGCCCATGTTCCCGAACCTCTTCGAGGTGGCCAGTGCCCACGAGGAAGGCGGTGAGCGCACCTACCTCGCGTCGACCGTCGAGTTCGTGGGGGAGAACGGGCGCCTCACGGGCCTCAAGGTCGCCGAGACCGAGTACGTCGACGGGAAGCGCCTTCCGAAGGCCGGCACCGAGCGGGTCATCCCGGCCGACCTCGTCTTCCTGGCGCTCGGCTTCACCGGTGCCGAGCCGGCGGGCATCACGGAGCAGGTCAGCGCCCCCTTCGACGCCCGCGGCAACGTGGAGCGCGACGCCTCGTACATGACCGAGGTCCCCGGCATCTTCGTTGCCGGCGATGCCGGGCGCGGCCAGTCGCTCATCGTCTGGGCGATCGCCGAAGGCCGCGCGGCCGCTGCCGCCGTCGACCGGCACCTCATGGGCACGACCAGCCTTCCCGCTCCGGTCGCCCCCACGGACCGCGCTATCGCCGTCCTCTAGACATCAGGCGGGGCGGTCATGTCCGCCCCGCCTGTCCTTCCTGATTGCTTCACCCCGACTGTTCACCCCTCTGCTCCCGACGCAGAATCCGCTCGACATTAGGGTTAGGTATATGAGACGCGCGAAGATCGTGGCCACCTTCGGCCCGGCCATCTCCACGTATGAGAAGACACTCGCCGTGATCGAGGCAGGTGTGGACGTGGCTCGCATGAACATGAGCCACGGCGACTACTCGGTGCACGACATCACCTACGAGAACGTCCGCAAGGCCTCCGCCGAACTCGGCAAGGCCGTCGGCATCATGGCAGACCTCCAGGGGCCCAAGATCCGCCTCGGACGGTTCTCCGACGGGCCGCACGACCTCGCCGTGGGCGATGTCTTCACCATCACCACCGAAGACGTGCCCGGCACGAAGGACATCTGCTCGACCACCCTCAAGAGCCTCACCGAGGACGTCAAGGTCGGCGACACCCTCCTGATCGACGACGGCAAGGTCGCGCTGCGGGCCACCGCGGTCGACGACGTGAAGGTCGTCACCGAGGTCACGGTGGGCGGCACCGTGTCCAACAACAAGGGCATCAACCTCCCTGGCGTCGCCGTCAACGTGCCCGCCCTGAGTGAGAAGGACGAGGGCGACCTGCGCTGGGCCCTCAAGCGCGGGGTCGACTACGTCGCCCTGTCGTTCGTCCGCGACGCCAGCGACATCCGCCGCGTCCACGAGATCATGGAGGAGGAGGGCCGCCGCGCCCCCGTCATCGCCAAGATCGAGAAGCCGCAGGCCGTGGACCAGCTGCACGAGATCATCGACGCGTTCGACGCCATCATGGTCGCGCGCGGCGACCTCGGAGTCGAGCTGCCGCTCGAGCAGGTTCCGCTCGTGCAGAAGCGGGCCATCGAGCTCGCGCGGCGCTGGGCCAAGCCCGTGATCGTCGCAACCCAGGTCCTCGAATCGATGATCGACAACCCGCGCCCCACGCGTGCCGAGGCCTCTGACTGCGCGAACGCGGTGCTCGACGGCGCCGACGCGGTCATGCTCTCGGGCGAGACGAGCGTAGGTGCCTACCCAATTGAGACTGTCAAGACGATGGCGAAGATCATCGAGTCCACGGAGGAGCACGGGCTCGAGCGCGTCCCGCCGCTCGGCTCCCAGCCCAAGACGCGCGGAGGGGCGATCACCCGCGCCGCCGTCGCGATCGCGGACCAGCTGGACGCGAAGTACATCTGCACGTTCACCCAGTCCGGCGACTCGGCGCGCCGCCTGAGCCGTCTGCGGCCGCAGAAGCCGGTCTTCGCCTTCACGCCGCTGACGTCCACGCTGAACATCCTGAGCCTGTGCTGGGGCATCCAGCCCCGGATGGTGGACTTCGCGGCCCACACCGACCAGATGATCGCCCAGGTCGACGAGTATCTCCTGCGTGCCGGTCTTGCCACGCCCAACGATCTGGTCGTCGTCGCGGCCGGATCCCCTCCGGGGGTTGCGGGCTCGACCAACGCGCTGCGCGTCCACAAGGTGGGCGACCTGGCCGACGCCGGCCAGCTCCTCGAGGGTGCCGCGGCGCCTGCGCGCGAACAGGTCGGCCCGTGGCCGCTCCCGACGGAGCCGCGCCGCGAGTCCATCTGACGGCACGGAGAGCGCCAGCTGCAGCGAAGGGCGGCACCCGGGGGTCCGGGTGCCGCCCTTCGCGGTGTCTGGGTGAGGTCTAGCTGACCTGGTTGATGATCGTCTCGGCGACCTCGCGCATGCTGAGCCGGCGGTCCATCGAGGTCTTCTGGATCCAGCGGAACGCCTCGGGCTCGGTCAGGCCCATCTTGGTGATGAGCAGGCTCTTGGCACGCTCGACGAGCTTGCGGGTGGCGAACTGCTCCTTCAGGTCCGTCACCTCCGCCTCGAGGGCCTTGATCTCCTCGTGGCGGGAGAGCGCGATCTCGATCGCCGGGATGAGGTCGTTCGGGGTGAAGGGCTTGACCACGTACGCCATGGCTCCGGCATCGCGAGCGCGCTCGACGAGCTCCTTCTGGCTGAAGGCGGTGAGCAGGACGACAGGGGAGATGCGTGCCTTGACGATCCTCTCGGCCGCGGTGATGCCGTCCATGACGGGCATCTTGACGTCCATGAGCACGAGGTCGGGCTTGAGCTCCTCGGCGAGCTGCACTGCGCGCTCGCCATTGTCCGCCTCAGCCACGACGTCGAAGCCCTCGCCGCGAAGGATCTCGATGATGTCGAGCCGGATGAGGGTCTCGTCCTCGGCGACGACGACGCGGCGCGCCGTCGCGGAGGCCGCCCTCTCTGCGGAAGGGGCTGCCTGGGGGGTCTTGTCGGACACGCGGGCTCCTCGGGGTCAGGGGATACTCTGACGTCGATCCTACCGGCGCGCGGCCTGACTCCGCTTCCCTGTGAGAGGGGATGGGCGGGCAGCGCCGGGAAGGCCCGGAGCAGGTAGAGTTGTCGGGCAGGCCCGAGTGGCGGAATTGGCAGACGCGCCGCCCTCAAAATGCGGTATCGAAAGGTGTGTGGGTTCGAGTCCCACCTCGGGCACGTCCAGTGCGGGCCCCGGCAGTGAGCCGGGGCCCGCACTCGTCTGGCGGCGCGGGGGCCCGCAGTGGCGCGCTAGGATGGCTAGGCTGCAGCCCAGCCGCCGCGTCAAGTCCTTTGACGCGAACTGTTCATGAACGTACCGTGAACACGGGCGGTCCACGGGCTCCTTTCCCTGACCTCAACCCCGAAGGGCACTGCGGGTGGACATCACCGCCATGATCGTGCTGGTCATCGTACTGGCGCTCTTCTTCGACTTCACCAACGGCTTCCACGACACCGCCAATGCCATGGCCACGCCGATCGCGACGGGCGCGATCACCCCGCGCAAGGCCGTCGCACTGGCTGCCGTGCTGAACCTCGTCGGCGCCTTCCTGTCGACAGAGGTGGCGAAGACCATCTCCGGCGGGCTCATCAGGGAGGGGGAACAGGGCATCCACATCACCCCCGAAGTCATCTTCGCGGGCCTCATGGGCGCCGTCATGTGGAACATGTTCACGTGGCTCCGCGGCCTACCGTCGAGCTCGTCCCACGCGCTGTTCGGCGGCCTCATCGGTGCAGCGGTCGTCGGGATGGGCCTGCACGCCGTGAACTTCGAGACACTCGTGGCGAAGGTCATCCTCCCCGCCGTCGCGGCCCCCATTATCGCGGGCTTCGCAGCCTGGCTCACGACCCGCATGGCGTACGCGCTCACGGCACGCCGGGACGCTGAAGGGACCAAACTGCGGCAGGGGCGGGGAACCTTCCGGGTCGGCCAAGTCTTCACCTCGAGCCTCGTGGCCCTGTCCCATGGCACGAATGACGCACAGAAGACGATGGGCATCATCACGCTGGTCCTCATCGCCGGCGGCGAGCAGCAGGTCGGGACCGGTCCCCACCTCTGGGTCATCGCGGCATGTGCCGCCGCGATCGCCGTCGGAACATACGCGGGTGGCTGGAGGATCATCCGCACGCTGGGCACCGGGCTGACAGAGGTCCGGCCCGCTCAGGGCTTCTCGGCCGAATCGAGCACCGCGGCCGCGATCCTCGCCTCGTCCCACCTTGGCTTCGCGCTCTCCACGACCCAGGTCGCCTCCGGCTCGGTGATCGGCTCCGGCCTGGGCAGGCGCGGCACGAGCGTCCGCTGGGGAACCGCGGGGAGGATTGCGCTCGGCTGGGTGCTGACGCTGCCCGCCGCGGCACTCGTGGGCGGCTTGGCTGCCCTGCTGATCGCGCTCGGCACACCCGGAGTACTCGCCACCGCCGTCCTCGGCACCATCGCTGTCGTGTGGATGTTCGTCGTCTCCCAGCGCCAGAAGGTGGCGCACCATAACGTGGTCGAGGTCGAGGAGGCCGGCGAAGCCGTGGCCTTCCCGCGCCGAAAGCGCCGCCGCTTCACCTCGAGGGGGACCGCATGAGCATCAAGTGGGCTGAGCTCGCCGTCGTCGCACTGGCCACCGTGGTGGGCTCCGGCGTCGTCGTCCTCCTCTACTCGCTCGGCGTCCGGCTCTCCGCCGCCGCGGGGGACCGTCCCCAGGGCGGAGGCCTTCCGCGCGCGGCCGCCGTAGTGTGCTTCGCCCTGTGCGGGGCGGCGGTGCTCTTCGGGATCTACCTGATCATCCCGTACTTCCACTCCTGAGCCCCGCCGTGCGGGCCGGCGGATAGGCTGGGCCCATGGCGGACTTCGTGTACTTCGTGGGCAGCAGTCTGGACGGCTACATCGCCTCGGACGGCGGCGACCTCGCATGGCTCGAGCAGTTCAACGAGGTCGAGGGGGTCGCGGCCGCGTACGAGGCCTTCGAAGCCGGAGTGGGCTGCGTGGTCATGGGCGGCGACACCTACGAGTGGGTGCGCGCCCACGCGAAGGACGGGTGGCCGTACCACGTGCCGTGCTGGGTCTTCACCCACCACGAACTCGGCACGGACGACGGCGCCGACGTCGTGCTCGTGCGGGGCAGCGTACAGATGTTCGCCGACGAGCTCCGCAGGGACGCCGGAGACAAGGACGTGTACATCGTCGGCGGCGGGTCGCTCGCCGGGGAGTTCCTCTCCGCCGGGCTCATCGACCGGATCGTGCTCACCCTCGTGCCCGTCGCTCTCGGCGGGGGCGTGCCCCTGTTCGGCGGAAACCCCCTCGGGGTGCCGGCAGGGTTCACCCTCGAGAGCGTGGTCGAGCGCGGCGGGACGGTGGAACTCGCCTACCGTGCGGCCTGACCCCCGCGCTCGGGACGCCCCCCCTGCCGCTTCCCGCCGTGGCCTTCCGGATTGCGGCCCGCCGGCGGGTTGTCCCGGAGCAGGTTCGTGATGCGCGCTGTGGAGAGCCGGTGGCCCTCCTGGTCGGTCATCACGATCTCGTGCGTCGCGAGTGTGCGCCCGAGGTGGACCGCCGTGCAGGTGCCCCTGACCAGTCCGCGCACGGCAGGGCGGTGGTGCGTCGCGTTCAGGTCGACGCCGACCGCATGCCGTCCGGGCCCGGCGTGGAGCGACGCCGCAAACGAGCCGAGGGTCTCCGCGAGGACCGCGTGGGCGCCCCCGTGCAGGATGCCCGCCACCTGGGTGTTGCCCGCGACGGGCATCGTCGCGACCGCGCGCTCAGCCGTGAGCTCCTCGAACACGATGCCGAGCTTGACCACGAGCGCACCGACGCCGCGGTCGGCCAGCCAGGGCCTGAGGTGCTCGGGGACGCCGGCAGCTTCGAGCTCGGCGGCGAGCGCCGCCGAGCGGTCCCCGTCGCCGGCCTCTGCCGGGGTGTCGAGGGCGGGCGTGGGCGCAGCGGCGCGGCTGAAATTGTCGTGCATGGCCACTAGGCTGGCACCCGTGAGTGAAACCAGCAAAACCCTCCCCGCGCGCGTCCCCACCAGCACTGCAGGGGGGCCCGGCGCCGGGCGGCCGAGGCTGCTGGTCCTCGACGGGCACTCGATGGCGTTCCGCGCATTCTTCGCACTGCCGGCCGAGAGCTTCGTCAATGCCGAAGGTCAGCACACCAATGCGATCCACGGCTTCACGTCGATGCTCATCAACCTCGTGCGCGACCAGGAGCCCACCCACGTCGCAGTCGCGTTCGACGTCAGCGACGAGACCACCCACCGCCGGACCGAGTACAGCGAGTACAAGGCTGGCCGCAACGCGACGCCCGCCGAGTTCTCCGGCCAGATCGACTACATCAAGAAGGTCATGGCCGCCCTCGGCATCCGCACGCTCGAGCTCCCGGGCCACGAGGCGGACGACATCCTCGCGACCCTTGCCGCACAGGGCGCGGCCGCAGGCTTCGAGGTCCTCCTGGTCTCGGGGGACCGGGACACGTTCCAGCTCGTCAACGACCACGTCTCGGTCCTCTACCCTCGCAAGGGCGTGAGCGACATCCCCCGGATGGACGCCGCCGCCATCGAGGAGAAGTACTTCGTCCCGCCCGCACGGTACCCGGATCTGGCGGCGCTCGTGGGCGAGTCCGCCGACAACCTCCCGGGCGTCCCCGGCGTGGGGCCGAAGACCGCAGCGAAGTGGATCACCCAGTACGACGGGATCGAGGGTGTCCTCGAGCACGCGGCGGAGATCAAGGGCAAGGCGGGCGAATCCCTGCGGGCCAACCTCGAGTCCGTGGAGCGCAACCGAAGGCTCAACCGCCTCCTGACGGACCTCGAGCTGCCGCTGACGCTGGACGACCTCGCCGACCCCCGCCCCGAGCGCGCCGCGGTCGAGGCACTGTTCGACGAACTGGAGTTCAAGGCGCTGCGCACGCGCGTCTACGACGTCTTCGGCACTGAGGGACCCGAGGCGGGGGAGGACGAGTTCCATGTCCCGCCCCACACCGTTCCCGCGGACGACGACGCCCTCGCCGCCTCGCTCGCGGCGCTCGCCGAGGGTGCGGCGGCAGCGGGCGGGACGCCCGTCGCGGTCGCCGTGCGCACGGACGGCGGAAGCCCCCGGCCGGCCGCTGAGTCCGTCGCGCTCGCGACGAAGGAGGCCGCCGTCGTCGTGCCTCTCGACGGGACGCTCCCTGCCCCGCTCTCTGCGTGGCTGGCCGACCCGGCGGTGCCCAAGGCGATGGCCGAGTACAAGGAAGGCGCCAAGGCGCTGAGGGCGCTCGGCGCGGAGGTGGAAGGGGTCGTCGACGACGTCTCGATCTCCGGATACCTCGCGGAGCCGGACCGCCGCTCGTACGCACTGGCCGACCTCGCCCAGCACCACCTCGGGATCGAGCTCGCCGCGGGGGCGCCGACCGCGGGCCAGCTCGCGCTCGACCTCGCGGGGGACGAGGCCGCGGCCGCAGCGATGGCGCGGCAGGCCGCCGTCGTGCGCGCACTCCATGACGAGCTCGCGCCGCAGCTGACGGAGCTGGGCGCGGCCGCGCTGCTGCAGGACATGGAGCTTCCGCTCTCGCGGGTCCTGCTCGACATGGAGTGGGCCGGGATCACCGTCGACGTGCCCCGGATCGACGCGCTCATGGACGAGCTCGGCGCCACGAGCGAGGCCGCCGCCGAGGCCGCGTACGCCGCGATCGGGCACAAGGTCAACCTCGGATCCCCCAAGCAGCTCCAGGCCGTCCTCTTCGAGGAGCTCGAGCTGCCCAAGACGAAGAAGATCAAGACCGGGTACACGACCGACGCGGCCTCCCTCAAGGAGCTGCTGGACAAGACCGGGCACCCGTTCCTCGCCTCGCTCATGGCGCACCGGGAGTCGAGCAAGCTCCGCCAGATGGTCGAGACCCTCAAGAAGGCCGTCACGAAGGACGGGCGGATCCACACCACCTACGCCCAGACCATCGCGGCCACGGGACGCCTGTCCTCGAACAACCCCAACCTGCAGAACATCCCGATCCGCAGCGAGGAGGGCCGCCGCGTCCGTGACGTGTTCGTCGCCGGCGAGGGCTATGAGTCGCTGCTGTCGGCGGACTACTCGCAGATCGAGATGCGCATCATGGCCCACCTCTCGGGGGACGAGGGACTCATCGAGGCCTACCGCTCGGGCGAGGACCTGCACCGCTTCGTCGGCTCGCGGATCTTCCACGTGGCACCGGCGGAGGTCACGAGCGAGATGCGCTCCAAGGTCAAGGCCATGTCCTACGGCCTGGCCTACGGGCTGTCGTCGTTCGGCCTCTCCAAGCAGCTCGAGATCTCGGTCGACGAGGCGCGCACCCTCATGAAGGACTACTTCGACCGCTTCGGCGCCGTGCGGGACTACCTGCGCGGCGTCGTCGAACAGGCGCGCCAGGACGGCTTCACGCAGACGATCTTCGGCCGCCGCCGGTACCTGCCGGACCTTACGAGCCCCAACCGGGTGCACCGCGAGCTCGCGGAGCGGATCGCGCTGAACTCGCCGATCCAGGGCTCGGCGGCGGACATCATCAAGCGGGCCATGATCGGGGTGGAAGGCCAGCTGAAGGAGCGCGGCCTCGGGTCGCGGCTGCTGCTGCAGATCCACGACGAGCTCGTGGTCGAGGTCGCTCCGGGCGAGGAGGCCGCGGTGCGGGAGGTCGTCGAGCAGGAGATGGGCTCGGCGGCGGACCTGAGCGTCCCGCTCGACGTGCAGATCGGCGTGGGGCGGACGTGGAACGAGGCCGGGCATTGACCGCCGGCGCCGCGTCTGAGGACGCCGTCCCCGGGGACGGCGTTCCGGCCGGCGGCCTGGCCGACCGCTATGAGCTGCGGCGGTTCCGGGCCTCAGGCTCCGAGAGCCAGGACTTCGCCGCAACGGCCGAGTGGATCCGGGCCGTGAACTACGGGTTCTACGAGAAGGCCCTCGCGGACAGCCACGTGGCCAAGACCGCGGCCGCCTACCGCGTCGACGACCGTGAGCTCACGGGCGTCTACGAGACCCGTCCGGGCCCGCCGGGCGCCTTTCCCGCAGGGCGCCCGGTTGCGACCTTCGCCACGTTCCGCAAAACCCTCAACGTCGGCTACGGCCGGCTCGTGCCCGCGCACCTCGTCACCGCGGTGACAGTGCGCACCGACCACCGGCGACGGGGCCTCCTGCGCCGGCTCATGGGGGAGGACCTCGCCCGCGCGAAGGCGGATGGCGTCCCTGTGGCCGCCCTCACCGCGTCCGAGGCCTCGATCTACCGCCGCTTCGGCTACGGCGTCGCGACCCACGAGCGGCGCGTCACCGTGTCCACCGGGCCCCGCTTCCGCCTCGCCGTCCGGCCTCGCGGACGCGTGATGGCGGCCGAGCCGGGAGCGATGCTCGAGCTCGCGCCGACGATCTTTGCCCGCGCCCACCGCGCGGTCCCCGGCTCTGTGGACCGCCAGGAGCAGTACCGGCTCCGTGCGGCGGGCCAGTGGGAGCGCGGCAGCGGCGGCGAGGACGCCGCCGTGCGTGTCGCGGTGCACCTCGCCGAGGACGGCGCGCCGGACGGCTATGCCGCTTACAGGTTCCGCGGATGGTCCCACGAACCGGCCACCATGGAGCTGCTGGACCTCGTCGCGGCCACACCGGACGCGTACCTGGGGCTGTGGGGCTACCTCGGCTCGCTCGACCTCATCGACCGGGTGGTCTGGGATGAGGCGCCCGCCGACGACCCCCTCGTCTGGGCGCTCGAGGACTCCCGCTTGGTGCGGGCCGAGACGGCGCGAGACATGCTCTGGCTGCGGATCCTCGACGTCCGGGCTGCGCTCGAGGCGCGCCGCTACGCACACGACGGGGAGCTCATCCTCCGCGTCGACGACGCCCTGGGCCTCGCCGCCGGCCGCTACCGGCTCGCGGTTGTGGACGGGACGGCGACAGTCGAGGCCCTCGGCGCGCCAGACGGCGAGGCCCAGGTGTCGCTCGACATCGCGGACCTCTCGTCGGTCTACGTGGGCGGCGTGAGCCCCGTGTCCCTCCTCCAGGCCGGAAGGATCCGCACGGGCGAGTCCGCGCCCGAGGCCGCGCTCGTGCTGGCGCAGATGCTCGCCGTCGAGCGGCCCGCGCATTGCCTGACGCACTTCTGAGCCGCTTTGACCCACCTTGGGCGCGGCGACTAGACTGGACGGGCGCGTAGTACGCGCGTGCGTTCTGCCTGCTGGCCTGACCGGCCGGCGTGCAGGACGCAGCACCACACTAAGACTTCAGCCAGTCTTCGCAACGCGGCCGGCAGCCGGGACGCGGGTCTGACTGACCGACCAACTATCCACATCGGAGCCCCTACTACATGACCATCACCTCCACCTCGACGTCCACCACGCCGCAGGTCGCCATCAACGACATCGGCACCACTGAGGACTTCCTCGCCGCTGTCGACGCCACCATCAAGTACTTCAACGACGGCGACCTCGTGGAAGGAACCGTCGTCAAGGTCGACCGCGACGAGGTCCTGCTCGACATCGGGTACAAGACCGAGGGCGTCATCCCCTCTCGCGAGCTTTCCATCAAGCACGACGTGGACCCGGGCGAGGTTGTCGCCGTCGGTGACCAGGTCGAGGCGCTCGTCCTCACCAAGGAGGACAAGGAAGGCCGCCTGATCCTCTCCAAGAAGCGCGCGCAGTACGAGCGCGCCTGGGGTGACATCGAGAAGATCAAGGAGGAGGACGGCGTCGTCACCGGCACCGTCATCGAGGTGGTCAAGGGTGGCCTCATCCTCGACATCGGCCTCCGTGGCTTCCTCCCGGCCTCGCTCGTCGAGATGCGCCGTGTCCGCGATCTCGCGCCGTACATCGGCCAGAAGATCGAGGCGAAGATCATCGAGCTGGACAAGAACCGCAACAACGTGGTCCTGTCCCGCCGTGCCTGGCTCGAGCAGACCCAGTCCGAGGTCCGCTCCTCCTTCCTCAACAAGCTCGAGAAGGGCCAGGTCCGTCCCGGCGTCGTCTCCTCGATCGTCAACTTCGGTGCGTTCGTGGACCTCGGCGGCGTCGACGGCCTCGTGCACGTCTCGGAGCTGTCCTGGAAGCACATCGACCACCCGTCCGAGGTCGTCGAGGTCGGCCAGGAGGTCACGGTCGAGGTCCTCGAGGTCGATCTCGACCGCGAGCGCGTCTCCCTCTCGCTCAAGGCGACGCAGGAGGACCCGTGGCAGACCTTCGCCCGCACGCACGCGCTGGGCCAGGTCGTCCCCGGCAAGGTCACCAAGCTCGTCCCGTTCGGTGCGTTCGTGCGTGTCGAGGACGGCATCGAGGGCCTCGTGCACATCTCCGAGCTGGCGGTCCGCCACGTGGACCTCGCCGAGCAGGTCGTCTCCGTGGGCGACGAGCTCTTCGTCAAGGTCATCGACATCGACCTCGAGCGTCGCCGCATCTCCCTGTCGCTCAAGCAGGCCAACGAGGGCGTGGACCCGGACTCGACCGAGTTCGACCCGGCGCTCTACGGCATGGCCGCCGAGTACGACGAGGAGGGCAACTACAAGTACCCGGAGGGCTTCGACCCGGAGTCCAACGAGTGGCTCGAGGGCTACGAGACGCAGCGCGCCGCGTGGGAGCAGCAGTACGCCGACGCCCAGGCCCGCTGGGAGGCGCACAAGAAGCAGGTCTCGCAGCACCTCGCCGACGACGCCGCCGCGGCGTCCGGCCACGAGTCGATGTCCACCAGCTACTCCTCCGAGGCCGCGTCGACCTCCGAGACCAGCTCCTCCGGCACGCTCGCGTCCGATGAGGCCCTCGCCGCCCTGCGCGAGAAGCTCACCGGCAACTGACCTGTAGCCGGCTGACGGTCCAGCCGTCTGGCGTGAAGGGGCGGGTCCTGCGCGAGCAGGGCCCGCCCGTTTCGTGTCCGCACCCGCTCAGGTCGGCGCGCTCCCGTCGGCGCGCACCGCACACAGGGGCCGTTCGACCCTCGCCGGTTCCAGTGCTGCAGACCTACTGTTGCGCCAGGAAGGCCGACAGGCGGCAAGGCCCACAGGCGGGAAGACCACGGACGGGAAGGCACAGCAATGACGGCAGTGGTGGTCTACGAGTCCCAGTACGGCAATACCCAGCGCATCGCCGAGGCGATCGCCCGGGGGCTGGGCGGCGATGCCCGCGCGGTCCACGTCTCCGCGTTCTCGCCGGCAACACTCGAGCCGGGGGCGCTGCTGGTGGTCGGGAGTCCCATCGTCGGCTGGAAGCCGCTCGAGGGACTGGGCGCCTGGCTCGACGCGCTTGGACCCGGCTCCCTCGACGGCGTGCGCACCGCCGCGTTCGACACCCGCGTCAAGCTGTTCATCCACGGTGACGCCGCCAAGAAGATCGAGCACGCGCTCGAGGCAGCCGGCGGCCAGCGTGCCGCCGATCCCACCTGGTACTACGTCAAGGGCACCGAGGGGCCGCTGCTCGACGGGGAGCTCGAGAAGGCGGAGGCCTGGGGCCGACAGCTCGCAGGCTAGGGGACGTCGACCCAGGAAGTCCCGAGCGCGTCGGCCCGGGCGGATCCCGCCGAGAGGCTCGCCAGCCGCCCTTCAAGGGTCGCGGCCTCCGCATCGGAGTCCTCCACGGCGATCCGCAGGGTGGCGGAGCGCGGGCCGTAGTCGGTGCCGAGGACCACGACACCGGCCGAGCGGAGGTCGTTCTCAAGGCGCGGCGCGACGGCGTGCTCCGTGGCCACGCCGAGGATGCGCAGCCGCTGGCGCCTCACGAGCCGGGCGGTGTCGAGTGCGGAGGACACCGACTCCGAGTACGCCCTGACCAGCCCGCCGGCACCCAGCAGGACACCGCCGAAGTACCTCACGACCACGGCCACGACGTCGCTGAGGTCCGCCGCGCCGTCGTGCGTTTCCCTCTTCAGGAGGGCCTCGAGCATGGGGATGCCGGCGGTGCCGGCGGGCTCTCCGTCGTCGCTGCTGCGCTGGGTGGTGCGGTCCGGGCCGAGGACGAAGGCGCTGCAGTGGTGGCGCGCGTCGTGGAACTCGCGCCGCAGCCCGGCCACGAGGTCGCGCGCGTCCCCTTCCGTCTCGACGCGTCGCAGGACCGTGATGAAGCGGGACCGCTTGACCTCGAGCTCGTGGCGGTGCTCGCCGTCGACCGTCGTGTAGCGCGCGGCATGGCTCGGTGTCTCGGTCACCGCACAAGTCTAGGCGGCGGCTCGTCCGCGCTAGGCTGGGGCCGTGCTGAGGGTTGGACTGACAGGCGGAATCGCCTCGGGGAAGTCGGAGGTCGCGCGCAGGCTCGCAGAGCGTGGCGCGGTCCTCGTGGACGCGGACGTGCTCGCGCGCGAGGCCGTCGCGCCCGGTTCGGAGGGGCTCGCGGAGGTCGTCGCGGCGTTCGGGCCGGGGATCGTGGCCGACGACGGCGGCCTGGACCGGGCTGCGCTTGGCGCCATCGTCTTCGCGGACCCCGTGCGGCGCGAGGTGCTCAACGCGATCGTCCACCCACGCGTGCGGGCGCGCGCGGCCGAGATCGCCGAGCGGGCGGGCAGCCAGGACCCGCGCGCCGTCGTCGTCCAGGACATACCGCTGCTCGTGGAGACGGGGCAGGCCGGGAACTTCGACGTCGTGGTGGTCGTGGACGCGCCCGACGACGTCCGGGTGGCCCGGCTCGCGGCCAGGAACGGCATGCCCGAGGCCGAGGCGCGAGCCCGCATGGCGGCCCAGACCACGCGCGAGGAACGCCTCGCGGCGGCCGACCACGTCCTGGAGAACACGGGCACCGTGGAGGAGCTCCGGGCCGCGGTGGACCGGCTGTGGGACGGCGTCCTCGTGCCGGCGGCGGCCCGGTCCGCGCAGGCCGGGTCCTCCGCTTAGCCTGCAGCGAATGCGGACATGCCCTGTCCGCTGCCGGGCGTAGATTTGACGCATGAGCCTTGCCCAGGAGATCAACCGCGTCGTCGCGCCGTTCGAGGTGGTCAGCGAGTACAAGCCAGCGGGCGACCAGCCGACCGCCATCGCCGAGATCGCCGAGCGCATCCAGAACGGCGAGAAGGACGTCGTCCTCCTCGGAGCCACCGGAACCGGCAAGAGCGCCACGACCGCGTGGGTCATCGAGAAGCTCCAGCGGCCCACGCTCGTCATGGTGCAGAACAAGACGCTGGCCGCGCAGCTCGCGAACGAGTTCCGCGAGCTCCTGCCGAACAATGCGGTCGAGTACTTCGTGTCGTACTACGACTACTACCAGCCCGAAGCCTACGTCCCCCAGACGGACACCTTCATCGAGAAGGACTCCTCGATCAACGAGGAGGTTGAACGGCTGCGGCACTCGGCCACAAACTCCCTCCTGACCCGCCGCGACGTCGTGGTGGTCGCGACCGTCTCGTGCATCTACGGCCTCGGCACGCCGGAGGAGTACGTCGCGGGCATGGTGACGCTGCGCCGCGGCATGGAGATGGACCGCGACGCGCTCCTGCGCCAGTTCGTCGCCATGCAGTACGTCCGCAACGACGTCGACTTCCACCGCGGGACCTTCCGCGTGCGGGGCGACACTGTCGAGATCATCCCGATGTACGAGGAGCAGGCGCTCCGCATCGAGTTCTTCGGCGACGAGATCGAGTCCATCCACACGCTCCACCCCCTCACCGGCGAGGTCATCCGGGAGGAGACGGAGATGTACGTCTTCCCCGCCTCGCACTATGTGGCTGGCCCGGAGCGCATGGCCAAGGCGATCAAGGGCATCGAGGACGAGCTCGCCGAGCGTCTGCAGGTCCTCGAGTCGCAGAACAAGCTCGTCGAGGCCCAGCGGCTGCGGATGCGCACCACCTACGACCTCGAGATGATGCAGCAGATGGGGTTCTGCAACGGGATCGAGAACTACTCGCGGCACATCGACGGCCGCGGCCCCGGCACCGCCCCCCACTGCCTCCTCGACTACTTCCCGGACGACTTCCTCCTCGTCATCGACGAGTCCCACGTCACGGTTCCGCAGATCGGCTCGATGTACGAGGGCGACATGTCGCGCAAGCGCACGCTCGTCGAGCACGGATTCCGGCTCCCCTCGGCCATGGACAACCGGCCGCTGAAGTGGGACGAGTTCCTCGAGCGGATTGGCCAGACCATCTACCTGTCCGCGACGCCCGGCAAGTACGAGCTCGGCAAGGCCGACGGCTTCGTGCAGCAGATCATCCGCCCCACGGGCCTCGTGGACCCCGAGGTGATCGTGAAGCCCACCAAGGGCCAGATCGACGATCTCCTCGGCGAGATCCGTGACAGGGTCGAACGGGACGAGCGGGTCCTCGTCACTACCCTCACCAAGCGCATGGCCGAGGACCTCACCGAGTACCTCCTGGGCCACGGCGTCAAGGTCCAGTACCTCCACTCGGACGTGGACACGCTCCGCCGCGTCGAGCTCCTGCGCGAGCTGCGCCTCGGGGTCTTCGACGTCCTGGTGGGCATCAACCTCCTGCGCGAGGGGCTCGACCTGCCCGAGGTGTCCCTCGTGAGCATCCTCGACGCCGACAAGGAGGGCTTCCTGCGGTCCTCGACGTCACTGATCCAGACCATCGGCCGCGCCGCCCGCAACGTCTCGGGCCAGGTGCACATGTACGCGGACAAGATCACGGACTCGATGGCCCAGGCGATCGACGAGACGAACCGCCGTCGCGCCATCCAGATGGCGTTCAACGAGGAGCGGGGGATTGACCCGCAGCCCCTGCGCAAGCGCATCGCGGACATCACGGACCAGCTCGCCCGCGAGGACGAGGACACCCGGGCGCTGCTGGAGGGCCGCTCGAAGGCCGGCAAGCGCACGAAGGGCGCCGCCGGAGCCAACGCCCGCGAACGCGCCGAGGCCGAGCTGCGCCGCGACGGACTCGCCGCGGCCCCGGCCGAGGACCTGCTGGGCCTCATCGGGCAGCTCACCGAGCAGATGCACGGAGCCGCCGCCGAGCTGCAGTTCGAGCTCGCCGCCCGGCTCCGCGACGAGGTCGCCGAGCTCAAGAAGGAGCTGCGCCAGATGCAGTCGGCCGGGCATGCCTGAGCCGGAGCCAGACGCGCAGGCGTCTGCCGCGACTACCGACGGCCTGACGCACGACGACGATGCCCGCCGCCGCGTCCAGCGGCGTACCGTCGGGGTGCTCGCCGCAGCGCAGCTCCTGAGCGGCCTCGGCAACGGGGCAACCCTCGCGATCGGGTCGCTCCTCGCCGTCGACTTCGGCGGCTCGGCGGCGTGGGCCGGATCGGTCACCACCGTCCTCACGCTCGCTGCCGCGCTCGCAGCCCTGCCCCTGAGCGGCTTCGCGGCGTCCCGCGGGCGTCGGAAGGCGCTCGTCGCCGGCCTCGGCATCGCGGCCCTCGGCTCCGGGTCCGTCGTGCTGGCGACGATGGCGTCCTCCCTGGTCCTGCTCTT
Source organism: Sinomonas flava (assembly GCF_039531875.1). Taxonomy (NCBI): domain Bacteria; kingdom Bacillati; phylum Actinomycetota; class Actinomycetes; order Micrococcales; family Micrococcaceae; genus Sinomonas; species Sinomonas flava. The sequence continues at coordinate 238,011 of NZ_BAAAQW010000002.1, forward strand.
GGCCGGGGCGGCGCTCCTGGGGGTCGGCACCGCGGTCAACCTCCAGTCCCGTTTCGCCGCCGTTGACCTCGCGGTCGCGGCGCACCGCGGCCGCGACCTGTCGCTCGTCGTCTGGTCGATCACGGTCGGCGCCGTGGCGGGCCCGAACCTCATCAAGCCGGGAGCAGCGCTCGGCGCGGCTCTCGGCCTGCCGGAGACCGCGGGCCCCTTCGTCATCTCGGTGACGGGGATGGCCGTCGCGGCGGTCCTGCTGTGGACGGGTCTCCGGCCCGACCCCCTCCTCGAGGCCCGCCGCATCTCGGGAGAAGCCCAGGAGCCGGCCGGGTCGAAGCGGCCGAGGGGCGCCGTCCTCCGCGCGGGCATCGGCGCGATCCGCTCGTCTCCCGGCGCGGGCCTCGCCGTCTCCGCGGTGGTGGCTGCGCACGCGGTCATGGTCGCGGTCATGTCCATGACGCCGCTGCACCTCCAACAGGTGACTGTGGGCAGCGTGGCGGACGGCGGCGGTCACGGAGGCCACGTCGGCACCGACTCGTTCGCCCTCATCGGCTTCGTGATCTCGCTGCACATTGCGGGAATGTACGCGCTCTCGCCGCTGATGGGCTGGCTCGCCGACCGGGTCGGACGCCGCACTGTCCTCGCCGCGGGGCACGTCACCCTCGTCGGGGCAGTGGCCACCGCGGCGCTCGGCGCAGCCAGCCCGGCGTCGGTGACCGTGGCGCTCGTGCTGCTGGGGCTCGGCTGGTCCGCGGCCACGATCGCCGGATCGGCGCTCCTGGCGGAGTCCGTGGCGCCGGACCACCGTGTCGAGGCGCAGGGAGTCGGCGACACGGCCATGGGCCTCGCCGGCGCCCTGGGCGGCGGGCTGTCGGGCATCGTCATGGCCCTGATCGGATTCCCCGGTCTCGCGGCCGTCGCAGGACTCACCAGCGTGGCGGTGCTCGCCGTCGCCGTCGTGGGCCGGAGGGCCTACCGGTCCTGACCGTCGGGATCCGCGAGCGTCAGGAGGCGCGCGAAGAGGCCCTCGCCGTCGTCCGAGATCCCGTCGTGGTGGAAGTCCGCGGTCTCCCAGACCTGGAGGCCCCGGACTGAGGCGGCGGTCTCCAGCGAGAGGTCCCGGTCGACGAAGATGTCGTCCCGGTACACGGCGGCGGCGACAGGGACATCATTCACGGCCAGCCGCCCCCGGTCGTAGAGCTGCCCCCAGTCGGTCCTGCGCGCCAGCAGGTCGGCGAGGTCCGCGAGCGGCACGAGCGCCGGATCCTGCTCGAAGTACCACGGCATGACCATCTCGCCCAGCAGGAGCGGGTCCTCGGCGTCGGGCCGGAAGTCCGGATACTCGTCGAGGACCCGCCACGCGGCCCACTCGGTCGCCTCGCCCTGGGCGTAGATGGACTCGTGCATGAGCGCGTACAGCGGATTCGCGGCCCGCGTCACGAGCGCGTGGACCTGGGCGAGGAACCCATCGGAGAGCCGTGGACCGCGCAGTCCGCCGGTGAAGGCGTCCTCGAGCAGGTAGTGGAGGGAGTCGACGCGGGTGTTGCCTCCGAGGAGGCTCCCGACGAGCTGGAAGCGCTCGGGGGAGAGCCGCTCGCCGCTCGGCAGGCGCTCGTCGCGGCGCCTCAGATGCTCGACGACGGCGCTCACCCTGGCACGGTCGTCCGGGTACCAGCCGAAGTACTCGGCATTGCGGGCAGCGACCCGCGCATAGGTGGTCCGGTAGACGCGGTCAGCCGGGCCCTCCAGCGGCGCGAGGCCGCCCGTGATGAGCGCCCGCCGCACCCCCTCGGGTGCGAGCGAGAGGTACGTGAGGGTGCAGAACCCGCCGTAGCTCTGCCCGAACACCGTCCATGGGCCAGAGCCGAGGGCGCGCCGGATTGCCTCGCAGTCGAACACGATCGAGTCGGCGCGGAAGTGCCCGAGGTACGCCGCCTGCTCTGCGGGGCCGCCCCGCAGCGGAAGCGAGACCCGGTCGGCCGGTGCCGACAGGCCGGTTCCGCGCTGGTCGAGCATGAGGATGCGGAAGTCCTTCGCCGCCGCCTTCATCCACCCGCCCAGGCTCGTCACGCGGTTCCCCCGGCCGCCCGGGCCGCCCTGGAGGAACACGAGCCAGGGGAGCTGCTCGGCGGCAGTCGCCGGGTGGGCCGCCGCGGCGTACTCGCGCGCGAAGACCTCGATCCGCTCTCCGTCGGGCCGCCCGTGGTCGAGCGGAACCTGGAACACGTGCTCGACCGTCCGCAGCCCGCGGAACTCGTGCTGGCCCACCACGTGGTGGCCCGCGGCGGCGGCACCCGGACGTGGACGGCCGCGGGCCGGCGTCGTGCTCACGACGGCGCGCCCACGCGGGTCGCCGTGCCGAAGGCCGCGAGCGCCTCACCCGTGAGGCGGAAGGTGTCCCACTCCTCCATCGGGCGGGCGCCGAGGCTCCGGTAGAAGCCGATGGACGGCTCGTTCCACTTCAGCACCGCCCATTCGACGCGCGCGTACCCGCGCTCGACAGCGATGCGGGCGAGCTCGGCGAGGAGCGCCTTGCCGTACCCCCGGCCCCGGGCGGCGGGACGGACATAGAGGTCCTCGAGGTAGATCCCATGGGTGCCCTCCCACGTCGAGTAGTTCAGGAACCAGAGCGCGAAGCCCATCACGGCCGGGGATCCGGAAGCGGAGTCCTCGACGACGTGCGCGAAGACCGCCGGGTGGTCGCCGAACAGCGCCTCCGTGAGGTCCTCCGCGGTGTTCTTCACCGCGTCCGGCTCCCTCTCGTAGACCGCGAGCTCGTGGATGAGCTCGAGGATCGCGGGAACGTCAGCCGGCTCAGCTCGCCGGAGTACTGTCGTGGTGGAAACGCTCATGCTCCTAACCTAGCCGTCGAGCCGACCGATCTGCGTCAGTCGGATGACGGCGGTGCCGGTCGCATCGCTCTGGCCGAGGTCCACCTCGGCAGAGAAGCCCCAGTCGTGGTTCCCCGCCGGGTCGTCGAAGATCTGCCGCACGTGCCACATGCCGGGCTTCTCCTCGATGACGAGCAGCTGCGGACCCCGCGCGTCCGGGCCTGTGCCGATGTCCTCGTGCTCGTCGAAGTACGCGTCGAGGGTCTCCTCCCACTGCTCGACGCCGAAGCCGGCCTCCCCGTCGAGCGCCGCGAGGGCCGCGGAATCCTCGTCGGCGAACAGCTCGACGCGGCGGAAGAGCTCGTTGCGCACCATGACCCGGAACGCACGGACGTTGGAGGTGAGGGCTGGCGGGGGAGGGGGCGGTGCATCGTGGGTGTGCAGGTCCCTGCCGCTCGTGAGCTCCTCCCACTCGTCCAGGAGCGACGAGTCGACCTGGCGGACCAGCTCGCCGAGCCAGGCGATGAGGTCCTCGAGGTCCTCCCGCAGCGCGTCCTGGGGCACGGTCTGCCGCAGGGCCTTGAACGCGTCGGTCAGGTAGCGCAGGACGATGCCCTCGCTGCGCGCCAGCCCGTAGAACTGGACGAACTCGCCGAAGTCCATCGCCCGTTCGTACATGTCCCGGACCACCGACTTCGGCGCGAGCTCGAAGTCCCCGACCCAGGGGGCGTGGCGCCGGTACGTCTCGAACGCCGCCTCGAGGAGCTCCTTGAGCGGCTCGGGGTAGGTGACGGCGTCGAGCGCGTTCATGCGCTCGGCGTACTCCATGCCCTCGGCCTTCATGGCCGCGACCGCCTCGGTCTTGGCCCGCTTGAGCTGGGCGGAGAGGATCTGCCGCGGCTTCTCGAGCGTGGCCTCGATGACGGACACGACGTCGAGCGCGTACGACGGCGACTCGGGGTCGAGCAGGTCGAGGGCCGCGAGCGCGAACGGCGAGAGCGGCTGGTTGAGCGCGAAGTTCTCCTGGAGGTCCACCGTGAGGCGCAGCGTGTGGCCGCTGGCCCGCTGCTCGGGAGTCAGCTCGTCCTCGGGGATCCGCTCGACGACGTCGGCGGCCAGGAGCTCGCGCAGGATCCCGAGCGCCCGCCGCATCAGGCGCAGCTGGACGGGACGCGGCTCGTGGTTCTCGGTCAGGAGCCGGTGCGCGGCGGTGAAGGGGTTCCCCGGGCGGGCCATGAGGTTCAGCAGCATGGCGTGCGTGACCGTGAAGCTCGAGGTCAGCGGCTCGGGGGCAGCCTCGACGAGCTTCTCGAAGGTGGGCCGGCCCCAGGAGACGAAGCCCTCGGGCGGCTTCTTCTTCACGACCTGCCGCAGCTTGCGCTGGTCCTCGCCGAACTTCGCGCGGGCCTTCTCCATGGCGCGGTTGTTCTCGACGACGTGCTCGGGCGCCTGCACGACGACGGTCCCGGCCGTGTCGTATCCTGCCCTGCCCGCGCGGCCGGCGATCTGGTGGAACTCGCGCGCGTTGAGGTGCCGCGTCCGAGTGCCGTCGAACTTGCTCAGGGCGGTGAGCAGGACCGTCCGGATCGGCACGTTGATCCCCACACCGAGGGTGTCCGTGCCGCAGATGACCTTGAGCAGCCCCGCCTGGGCGAGCTGCTCGACGAGCCTCCGGTACTTCGGCAGCATGCCCGCGTGGTGCACGCCGATGCCGTGGCGCACGAGCCGGTTGAGGGTCTTGCCGAAGCCCGCCGCGAACCGGAAGTGCCCGATCAGCTCGGCGATCCGGTCTTTCTCCTCGCGCGTGCACATGTTCACGCTCATCAGCTGCTGCGCGCGCTCGATCGCCTCGAGCTGGCTGAAGTGCACCACGTACACCGGGACCTGCTTCGTCGCGAGCAGCTCCTCGAGCGTCTCGTGGACAGGCTTCTCCTCGTAGTAGTAGTGCAGCGGGATGGGCCGCTCCGCGTGGGCGACCGTCGCCGTCGTGCGCCCCGTGCGCTCGGTGAGCTCGCGCTCGAACCGGCTCACGTCGCCGAGCGTCGCGCTCATCAGGAGGAACTGCGCCTGCGGCAGTTCCAGGAGCGGCACCTGCCAGGCCCAGCCGCGCTGGGGGTCGGAGTAGAAGTGGAACTCGTCCATGACGACCGGCCCGAGTTCTGCCTCGGAGCCCTCCCGGAGGGCGTGGTTCGCGAGGATCTCCGCGGTGCAGCAGATGATCGGGGCGTCCGGGTTGACGGACGAGTCTCCGGTGACCATGCCGACGTTCTCCGCGCCGAAGATGTCGCACAGGGCGAAGAACTTCTCCGAGACAAGCGCCTTGATCGGCGCGGTGTAGTAGCTGCGCTGCCCTGTGGCGAGCCCGTGGAAGTGCGCCGCGATCGCCACGAGCGACTTGCCGGACCCCGTGGGGGTCGCGAGGATCACGTTCGAGCCGGACACGATCTCGAGCACCGCCTCGTCCTGGGCGGGGTAGAGGGTCAGGCCCCGTCCCTCGGCCCACCGGACGAAGGCCTCGTAGACCGCGTCGGGCAGGGAGCCGTCACGGCCGGCGCGGTCGGCGGACGAGGAGGGCGCGGGGAGGAGGGCATCGAGTCGCATGGCGCCTCCAGACTATCCGCAGTGGGCTACCCCCACCGGCGGGGTCCGCATTAGCGTTGTCCCATGAGCTCTCCCACCTGGGACCCGGCACTGTACACCGCGTTCGGCGACTACCGGTCGCGGCCGTTCTACGACCTGACCGCGCGCGTCGCCGCCGAGGCTCCCCGCCGCGTCGTCGACCTCGGCTGCGGTCCCGGCGAGCTCACTGCGTCGCTCAGCCAGCGGTGGCCGGACGCCCTCATCGAAGGCCTCGACAGCGCCGAGGAGATGCTCGACGCCGCGCGCTCGCGGTTCGCGGGACGCGACCGCCTCACGTTCACCCATGGGGACATCCTGCACTGGGAGCCCGAGGGCGACGTCGACGTGGTCGTCTCGAACGCGGCGCTCCAGTGGGTGCCCGGTCACCTCGGGCTCATGGGGCGGTGGCTCGACCAGCTGGCCCCGGGCGCGTGGCTGGGGGTGCAGGTCCCCGGGAACTTCCAAGCCCCGTCGCACACGCTCATGCGCGAACTGGCCGAGTCCTCCCAGTGGGAGCACCGGCTCCGGGGGGTCCTCCGCCACACCGACGCGGTGGCGGAGCCCCGGGCCTACCTCGAGCTGATGCTCGAGGCCGGCTGGGAGGCGGACGTCTGGGAGACCGTCTACTACCACCAGCTGGTCGGTGAGGACGCCGTCCTGAACTGGATCCGCGGAACCGGCCTCCGGCCCGTGCTGGACGTGCTCTCGCCCGAGGAAGGCGCCCAGTTCGAGGAGCAATACGACCAGCTGCTCCTCGACGCCTACCCCTCGGTGGAACGGGACGGCCTCCTCACGACCCTGTACCCGTTCCGCCGCATCTTCTGCGTGGGCCGCAAGCCGTCGTAGGCGAGCGGCCGGCCGCGTCAGTGCGCGAGGCCCGACCATCGTGGTGTCCAGGTGCACGCGTGGGAACCGCCCGGCCAGCTCGGCGAACTCCCAGTACTCGGGCATGCCGAGGTGCGCGATGACGAGGGTCAGATCCGGGTGGGCCGCCAGGAGCCGCCTGATCCCCTCCGGGCCGGTGTGCTCGCCGGCGAGCGGCTTGGAGCCCGCGTGGACCACGACCGGGACACCTGAGTCCTCCAGGAGTGCCCACCCCGGTTCGAGCAGCGGGTCGTCTGCCCCGAACCGGCCGACCTGGAGGTGCACCTTGAAGAGGCGGGCGCCGCCGGCGAGCGCCCGGCCCACGTAGTCGCCTGCCTCCGGCTCGGGGTACATCGTGGCGCAGTGCACGACGTCGGGGACCCGCCGCGCGAGGTCGGCGCTCCGTCGTGGTCGGCGCGGGGCCCGGGCGTGGTGTTGCCCGCGCCGGTGGGACTACCAGCCACGGTCGCGCCACTCGGCCAGGTGCGGCCGCTCGGCACCGAGGGTTGTGGGCCTGCCATGGCCCGGGTGCACCTCCGCGTCGTCGGGGTACGCGTTGAACAGCCGTCCGACGACGTCGGCGTAGAGGAGCGAGAAGCGGTCGGCGTCGTTCTGGGTGTTGCCGACCCCGCCGGGGAAGAGCGAATCGCCGGAGAAGATCAGCGGCGGCACGTCCTTCGGCTCGAGGACGTAGGCGATGGACCCGGGGGTGTGGCCCCGAAGGTGCACGGCCGCGAGCGTGAACCCCCAGTCCGCTCCGGCCTCCGGGAGGACGTCCCCGTGGTCGAGCACCACGTCGACGCCGACCGGGATTCCCGAGACATCCTGGCGGCCGGCGGCCACTGGGGCGTGCGTGGCGGCGACGAGGCCTTCCAGGGCGCGGACATGGTCCCAGTGCTGGTGGGTCGTCGCGATGAGCGCGAGCCTCGCCGGGCCCCTCGCGTCGGCAGCACCCTCGGCGAGGAGGGCCTGGATGGCGGGAAGGTCGTCCGCGGCGTCGATGAGGACCTGCTCGCCGGACTGCTTGGCCGTGATCAGGTAGACGTTGTTGTCCATCGAGCTCACGGCGATCCGCCGCACGGTGACGTCGTCGAGGTCATGCAGGAGGCTGCTCATGGCGCCAGTCTAGGTGGGCCTCGGTCGCAGGTACTCTGGGCGTGTGGCGGAGAACGACTTCCCGGGACGCTGGCGCCCGAACCCCGAGCTGGCCGTGCCGCTCTTCGAGCAGCTGCGGCGCCGCATCCTCGACCTCGTCGACGAGGGCGCGCTCGCCGTCGGCGCGAAGCTGCCCCCCGTCCGCGCGCTCGCCGGGGAGCTCGACGTCGCGCCGCACACCGTCGCGCGCGCCTACCGTCAGCTCGAGGAGGCAGGGGTCCTCGCGACGGCGGGCCGTGCGGGCACGACCGTCGCCCCGAGGGCGCGTCGGGACGAGGATCTGGCGGCCGCAGCAGCGGTCTTCGCCGGGGTGGCGAGCTCGCAGGGCGCGTCCTTCGAGGAGGCCGTCGCGCTGCTGCGGGCTGCCTTCCAGCGCGCGATGTGATGCGACGTGGCTCACCGCGGGCCGCGACCATTCTCACTTCGAAGACATTTTCGAATGCGAGCGCTGTCGACTAGCATGGACAGGTGCAGAGTCTCTCCACCCTGAACGATTCCTCGCCACTGCCGTCGTCGGCCGCGGAGATCCCCGACGCCTTCCGGCAGCCCACTCATGCCCCCGACCAGTCCCGCCTCGTGGTCAAGGGCGCGCGCGAGCACAACCTGCGCAACGTGAGCCTCGACCTGCCGCGCGACGCGATGATCGTCTTCACGGGCCTCTCCGGGTCGGGCAAGTCCTCGCTCGCCTTCGACACGATCTTCGCCGAGGGCCAGCGGCGCTACGTGGAATCCCTGTCCGCGTACGCGCGCCAGTTCCTCGGCCAGGTGGACAAGCCGGACGTGGACTTCATCGAGGGACTCTCGCCCGCCGTCTCGATCGACCAGAAGTCGACGAGCAAGAACCCGCGCTCGACCGTCGGGACGATCACCGAGATCTACGACTACATGCGCCTCCTGTGGGCCCGCATCGGCAGGCCGCACTGTCCCGTCTGCCACGAGCCGGTCACGCGCCAGACCCCCCAGCAGATCGTCGACCAGCTGCTCGAGATGCCGGAAGGCACGCGCTTCCAGCTGCTCGCGCCGGTCGTACGCGGGCGCAAGGGCGAGTTCGTGGACCTGTTCAAGGAGCTCGCGGCGAAGGGCTACTCCCGTGCGCGCGTGGACGGCGACCTCATCCAGCTCGCCGAGCCGCCCAAGCTCGGCAAGCAGTTCAAGCACACCATCGAGGTGGTCGTCGACCGCCTGGTGGTGAAGGAGGGCATCCGCCAGCGGCTCGCCGACTCGGTCGAGACCGCGCTGGGCCTCGCCGAGGGACGCGTGCTCGCCGACTTCGTCGACCTCGCAGCGGACGACGACGCGCGCGTCCGTGCGTTCTCGGAGAACCTGGCGTGCCCCAACGAGCATCCCCTCGCGATCGACGAGATCGAGCCGAGGTCGTTCTCGTTCAACAACCCCTTCGGCGCGTGCCCGGCCTGCACCGGCATCGGCACGAAGCTGGAAGTCGACGAGGACCTCGTCGTCCCGGACGCTGCCCTCAGCCTCTCCGAGGGCGCGATTGCGCCGTGGTCCCTCGGCACTGCCACCCAGGAATACTGGACCCGGCTCCTCCAGGGGCTCTCCGACGAGCTGGGCTTCTCCATGACCACGCCGTGGCACAGCCTGCCCCAGTACGCGCGGGACGCTGTCCTGTACGGCAAGGACCACAAGGTGGTGGTCCAGTACCGCAACCGCTTCGGGCGCGAGCGCAAGTACAGCACCGGCTTCGAGGGCGCCGTGCAGTACATCCAGCGCAAGCATCTCGAGACGGAGTCGGACTCCGCGCGTGACCGCTACGAGGAGTACATGCGCGAGATCCCGTGCCCGGAGTGCGGCGGGGCCAGGCTCAACCCGGCGTCCCTCTCGGTGCTCGTGGGGGGACGCTCCATCGCCGAGGCATGCCGCCTGCCGCTGCGCGACACTCGCGAGTTCCTCAGCACGCTGGAGCTGACGCGCCGGGAGGAGCAGATCGCCGCACAGGTCCTGAAGGAGATCGACGCCCGCCTCACGTTCCTCCTCGATGTGGGCCTCGAGTACCTGAACCTCGAACGCGCGGCGGGAACGCTCTCGGGCGGCGAGGCGCAGCGTATCCGCCTCGCCACGCAGATCGGCTCCGGGCTCGTGGGAGTGCTGTACGTCCTGGACGAGCCGAGCATCGGGCTCCACCAGCGCGACAACCGGCGCCTCATCGAGACGCTCACGCGGCTGCGAGACCTGGGGAACACCCTGATAGTCGTCGAGCACGACGAGGATACGATCCACGAGGCCGACTGGATCGTGGACATCGGCCCGGGCGCGGGCGAGCACGGAGGCGAGGTGGTCCATTCGGGGACCCTTGCGGAGCTCAAGGAGAACCGGGCGTCCCTCACCGGCGACTACCTCGCCGGCCGGCGCTCCATCCCCATCCCGGCGAAGCGCCGGCCGATCGACCGCAAACGGCAGCTGAAGGTCGTGGGAGCGCGCGAGCACAATCTCCAGGGCGTCGACATCGCGTTCCCGCTCGGCGTCCTCACCGCCGTCACCGGTGTCTCGGGCTCGGGGAAGTCGACCCTGGTCAATGACATCCTGTACAAGGTGCTGGCGAACCGCCTGAACGGCGCGAAGCAGGTCGCCGGGCGCCACACCCGCATCGAGGGGCTCGAGCACCTCGACAAGGTCATCCACGTCGACCAGAGCCCGATTGGGCGCACCCCGCGGTCGAACCCGGCCACCTACACCGGCGTGTTCGACCACATCCGGAGGCTGTTCGCCGAGACCAACGAGGCCAAGGTCCGCGGCTACCAGCCGGGGCGGTTCTCGTTCAACGTCAAGGGCGGCCGCTGCGAGGCGTGCAGCGGCGACGGGACGCTCAAGATCGAGATGAACTTCCTCCCCGACGTCTACGTGCCCTGCGAGGTATGCCATGGGGCGAGGTACAACCGCGAGACCCTCGAGGTGCATTACAAGGGCAAGACGATCGCCGATGTCCTGAACATGCCGATCGACGAGGCCGCCGAGTTCTTCGCCGCGTTCACCCCGATCGCCCGGCACCTCCGCACACTCGTCGACGTCGGGCTCGGCTACGTCCGCCTCGGGCAGCCCGCCACGACGCTCTCGGGCGGCGAGGCGCAGCGGGTGAAGCTGGCAGCCGAGCTGCAGAAGCGCTCGAACGGCCGCAGCGCCTACGTGCTCGACGAGCCGACCACAGGGCTCCACTTCGAGGACATCCGCAAGCTGCTCCTCGTGCTGCAGTCGCTCGTCGACAAGGGCAACACGGTGATCACCATCGAGCACAACCTCGACGTGATCAAGAGCGCGGACTGGGTCATCGACCTGGGTCCGAGCGGCGGCTCGGGCGGAGGCCGGGTCGTGGCGACCGGGACACCCGAGCAGGTTGCCCGGGCGGAGGGAAGCTTCACCGGCCAGTTCCTGGCGGAGATCCTCGGGGCGAGCTGACGGCGCAGATTTCAGGCACCGTTTCCCGGTATGGGAGACTGTCCCGGTGACTGAAAGCCCCGCACTCGTGATCTTCGATCTGGACGGAACCCTCGTAGACCCAGCGGGCAGCATCACATCAGGCATCGCCTTCGCGCTCAAGTCGCACGGGCTGCCCGTGCCGGACGCCACGACCCTCGGTAGCATGGTCGGGCCGCCCCTCCTCGAGTCGCTCCGCCGGCTGGCAGACGTGCCCGAGGAGGCGCTCCCCGCCGTCGTGCACGCCTACCGCAGGCGGTACATCTCGCACGGCATGGCGGCGAGCCGGCCCTACGCGGGGATCCCCGAGCTCCTCGCGCAGCTCCGCGGGGAAGGCCTGCACCTCGCGGTCGCAACCCAGAAGCCCCAGTCGCTCGCTGAGAAGCTCCTGAAGCTTCACGGCCTGGACCGGCACTTCCACAGCATCCATGGCGCGCCCGACGACGAGACGCTCCCGCCGGCGCCGGACGGCAAGGCACGGATCGTGCGCGCTGCCCTCACCACCAACCACGCCAGCGCTTCCCGGGCCGTCATGGTGGGCGACCGTCGCCACGACGCCCACGGAGCCGCTGCCAACGGGATCCCCTGCATCGGGGTCCGCTGGGGCTTCGCCCCGGCCGGCGAGCTTGAGGCGCTCGCGCTCGTCGGCATCGTCGATGACGCCGCTGCCCTCCGCGATGCGATCGCGGCTGTGCTGTCGCGCCAGACGGCCGGCACGGCCGCGGAGACTGCCGCATGCTGATCTACACCCTCACCCGCCAGAGCATCCGCGGGCTCATCGCGGGCCTGTGCCGCCCCACGGTCACTGGGCTCGAGAACGTGCCCACGACCGGACCGTTCATCGTGGCCTCGAACCACCTCTCGTTCCTCGACTCGGTGATCATCCAGGCCCTCATGCCGCGCGGCGTGGCGTTCTTCGCGAAGGCTGAGTACTTCACCGGCAAGGGCGTCAAGGGCAGGCTCATGAAGTCGTTCTTCGAGGGCGTCGGGTCGATCCCCGTGGAGCGCGGCGAGCAGGCGGCAAGCGTGGCCGCCCTCAAGACGCTGCTCGACATCCTCGACGAGGGCCGCGGCATCGGGATCTATCCCGAGGGGACCCGCTCACGGGACGGCCTCCTCTACCGCGGGCGGACGGGGGTCGGGTGGCTCGCGCTCACGACGGGTGCGCCCGTCGTGCCGGTGGGCCTGCGGGGGACCGAGAAGCTCCAGCCTGCGGACACGAACGGGATCAAGCCGCAGCACTTCGAGATGATCGTCGGGAAGCCGCTCTCCTTCGACAGGACCGGGCCGGACCACTCCCTTCCCGCGCGGCGCGAGGCGACGGACCGGATCATGGATGCCATCGCGGCCCTGAGCGGGCAGGAGCGCGCGGCTGGCTACAACAAGCCGCCCGCGCAGTAGCAGCCGCCCCGGCTCACTAGACTGGACCAGTGGCAGATCCAGCGAGCTACCGGCCCAGGACAGGAGAGATCCCGACCGATCCCGGCGTCTACAGGTTCCGTGACCCGCACGGGCGCGTCATCTACGTCGGCAAGGCCAAGAACCTGCGGCAGCGGCTCACGTCGTACTTCGCGAACCCCGCGACGCTCCTGCCCAAGACCTACGCGATGGTCCACGCGGCGGCGAGCGTGGAGTGGACGGTGGTCGGCAGCGAGCTCGAGGCGCTCCAGCTCGAGTACACCTGGATCAAGGAGTTCCGGCCCCGGTACAACCTGGCCTTCCGGGACGACAAGACGTACCCGTACCTCGCGGTCACGATGGGCGAGAAGTTCCCGCGGGTCCAGGTGATGCGCGGGGAGCGGCGCAAGGGGACCCGCTACTTCGGGCCGTACACGGCCGGCGCCATCCGGGAGACCATGGACACGCTCCTGCGGGTCTTCCCGGTCCGGTCCTGCAGCGCCGGCGTCTTCCGCCGGGCCGAGCAGAGCGGCCGGCCGTGCCTGCTCGGCTACATCGACAAGTGCTCGGCCCCGTGCGTCGGCCGCATCTCAGAGGAGGACCACCGCGCCCTCGCCGAGGACTTCTGCGCCTTCATGGGCGGGGAGGCGAGGCGCTTCATCGTGCAGCTTGAGCGGAGGATGGCGGACGCCGTCGCCGATCTCGACTACGAGACCGCTGCCCGCCTGCGCGACGACATCATCGCGATGAAGAAGGTCTTCGAGCGCAATGCCGTGGTCCTGTCCGAGGAGACCGACGCGGACGTCTTCGCCGTTGAGGAGGACGAGCTCGAGGCCGCCGTCCAGGTCTTCCACGTCCGCGGCGGCCGCATCCGCGGGCAGCGGGGCTGGGTCGTCGAGAAGGTCGAGGAGGCCACGCCGCAGGAGTTCATCGGCCACCTGCTGACCCAGATCTACGGCGAGCAGTCCGAGACGGACGGGCGGCTCCCGCGGGAGGTCCTCGTCCCCGCGATGCCTGACGACGCCGACGAGTTCACCGCGTGGCTCAGCGGCCTGCGGGGGGCGAAGGTGGAACTCCGCGTCCCGCAGCGCGGGGACAAGGCGGCGCTGATGAAGACGGTGCACGAGAACGCCGTGCAGGCGCTGCGCCTGCACAAGAGCCGCAGGGCCGGGGACATCACCACCCGGTCCCTCGCCCTCCAGGAGCTCCAGGAGGCCCTCGAGCTGCCGGAACCGCCCCTGCGGATCGAGTCCTTCGACATCTCGCACGTCCAGGGGACGAACGTCGTCGCCTCCATGGTCGTCGTCGAGGACGGCCTCACGAAGAAGAGCGAGTACCGCAGGTTCTCCATCACGGGCGACGCCGCGCGGGACGACACCGCCGCGATGCACGACGTCCTGACGCGCCGGTTCCGCAACTACCTGGCCGAACGGGAGAAGCCTGTCGAGGAGCGCGACCGCGGCGGCAAGTTCGCGTATCCGCCGAACCTCGTCGTGGTCGACGGCGGTCAGCCCCAGGTCACGGCGGCCGTTCGGGCCCTGGCCGAGCTCGGCATCGGGGACGAGATCCGCGTCGTCGGGCTCGCCAAGCGCCTCGAGGAAGTGTGGCTCCCCGAAGGCGACTTCCCCGTCATCCTGCCGCGGGCCTCCCAGGGCCTCTACCTGCTCCAGCGGATCCGCGACGAGGCGCACCGCTTCGCCATCACGTTCCACCGCCAGAAGCGCGGCAAGAGCATGACGGCGTCGCTCCTGGACGAGGTGCCCGGTCTCGGGCCCGCACGGAAGAAGGCCCTCCTGACCCACTTCGGATCGCTCAAGCGGCTCAAGGCCGCCGGACTGGGCGAGCTCACCGAGGTTCAGGGGGTCGGTCCGGCCCTCGCCGCGGCAGTTCACGCCCGCCTGAACGGCCTCGGCGACGCCGCGCCTGCCGTGAACTACGCGACCGGCGAGATCATCGAGTCCTAGTTGGCCGCCGGTCTTGGATAGGCTGGGGACCATGAGGGAGACGAGCGCCGCCGAGGCGGACCACGACACAGGACTCACCCCGGTCAAGCCCGCCGCCTCCGAACTGCTCATCGTCACGGGCATGTCGGGCGCGGGCCGGAGCACGGCCGCGAATGCGCTCGAGGACCACGGCTGGTACGTCGTGGAGAACCTCCCGCCGCAGCTGCTCGGCACGCTCTCGGAGCTGGTCGGCCACGCGTCGGCGAAGATCCCGAAGCTCGCGGTCGTGATGGACGTGCGCAGCAAGGCGCTCTTCGCGGATATCCGCGAGGCGCTCGCGCAGCTGGGCGCGCGCGGCACCGAGTACCGCGTCCTCTTCCTCGATGCACGGGACGACGTGCTGATCCGCCGCTTCGAGCAGGGCCGGCGGCCCCATCCGCTCCAGGGCGGCGGGCGGATCTCGGACGGGATCGCGGCGGAGCGCGCCATCCTCGCGGAGCTCAGGGAGCACGCGACCCTCGTCCTCGACACCTCGGACTTCAACGTCCACGGGCTCGCCACCGCGATCACCGAGCTCTTCTCGGAGAAGGGCCCCGTGACGCTCAGGCTCAACGTGATGAGCTTCGGCTTCAAGTACGGGCTCCCCGCCGACGCGAACTACGTCGCCGACGTCCGGTTCCTCCCGAATCCCCACTGGGTGCCGCAGCTGCGCCCCCACACGGGACTCGACCCCGATGTCCGGGACTACGTCCTCGTCGCGAACGGGGCCCAGGAGTTCGTGGACCGCTACGTGCTGGCCCTCGAGCCCGTGCTCGCCGGCTACCGCAAGGAGAACAAGCACTACGCGACGATCGCGGTGGGCTGCACCGGCGGCAAGCACCGCTCCGTCGCGATCGCCGAGGAGCTCAGCAAGCGCCTCGCGCAGCAGCCCCGCGTGACGGTGACGACGTCGCACCGCGACCTCGGGAGGGAGTGAACGCGGTGTTCACCGGTCAGCTGCCGCTCATCCCGCCGGGCACGGGGACAACCGGCGGGACGCCCAAGGGGCCGTCCGTCGTCGCCCTCGGCGGAGGGCATGGCCTCTCGGGGTCATTGTCAGCGCTCCGCCTCCTCACCACCGACCTCACCGCCGTGGTCACGGTCGCGGACGACGGCGGGTCCTCCGGCCGCCTGCGCAAGGACTTCGGCGTCGTCCCTCCGGGCGACCTCCGGATGGCCCTCGCCGCACTGTGCGACGACACGGACTGGGGGAGGACCTGGCGTGACGTCATGCAGCACCGCTTCCGGTCCCCGACCGGCATGAGCGGACTGGAGAACCACGCGCTGGGGAACCTCCTCATCGTCACGCTCTGGGAGCTGCTGGGCGACGTCGTCGACGGCCTGCGCTGGGCCGGGGCGCTGCTTGGCGCGCGCGGGGAGGTGCTCCCGATGTCCCGGACGCCCCTCATGATCGAGGGCGACGTCGAAGTCGCCGCGGCCGGCGCCCACGGGGGCACCCCCCGCCGGGAGACGATCCGCGGACAGGCGGCGTGCGCCGTCGCCGGCCGCCTCGAGGAGGTCCGCCTGGTGCCGGACGATGCGCCGGCCTGCCCCGAGGCGCTGTCGGCGATCGAGCTCGCGGACTGGGTCGTGCTCGGTCCGGGCTCGTGGTACACGTCCGTCCTCCCGCACCTCCTGCTGCCCCAGATGCGCGAGGCGCTCTGCGCGACCCCCGCCCGCAGGTGCATCACGATGAACCTCACGATGGACACCAAGGAGACCACGGGGATGAGCGCGGCGGACCATCTGCGCGCCCTCCAGCGGGTCGCGCCGGGCTTCACGGCAGACGCCGTGATCGCCGACGAGGCGACGGTGGCGGACCGGGCGGAGTTCGAGCGCGTGGCAGCCGAACTCGGCGCCGAGGTCCACTTCGATAGAGTGAGGTCTTCCGGCCACAGGCCGATCCACGACCCGCTCCGGCTTGCCGGGGCGTACCACGAGGTCTTCACGGGGGGCGGCGCTCCCCAGGGTGGCCGATGAGCGTCGCTCCGCAGGGCCAGCCGCGGGAGCAGGAGGGGACACCATGGCATTGACCCAGAGCGTCAAGGACGAGCTCTCGAGGCTGACCGTCAAGAAGTCCTCCGAGCGGAAGGCCGAGGTCTCCGCGATCCTGCGCTTCGCCGGCGGGCTCCACATCATCTCGGGGCGCATCGTGATCGAAGCGGAGGTGGACCTCGCCGCGACCGCCCGCAGGCTCCGTGCCGCCATCGCCGAGGTCTACGGCCATCCGAGCGAGATCATCGTGGTCTCGGGCGGTGGGCTGCGCCGCGGCAACCGGTACGTGGTCCGGGTGGTGCGCGAGGGCGAGGCGCTCGCGCGCCAGACGGGCCTCCTCGACAATCGCGGGAGGCCCGTGCGCGGGCTTCCGTCCGTCGTCGTCAACGGGTCCGCGGCCGACGCCGAGGCGGTGTGGCGCGGTGCATTCCTCGCCCACGGCTCCCTCACCGAGCCGGGGCGATCCAGCGCGCTCGAGGTCACGTGCCCCGGTCCGGAGGCGGCCCTCGCGCTCGTCGGTGCGGCCCGGCGTCTGGGCATTGCGGCGAAGGCCCGTGAAGTGCGCGGGGTGGACCGCGTCGTCGTGCGCGACGGCGACGCGATCGCCGCGCTCCTGACACGCATGGGCGCCCACGACGCGCTGATGGCGTGGGAGGAGCGGCGCATGCGCAAGGAGGTGCGGGCCACCGCGAACCGCCTCGCGAACTTCGACGACGCCAACCTGCGCCGGTCCGCCCAGGCCGCCGTGGCCGCGGGCGCCAGGGTCGAGCGCGCCCTCGAGATCCTCGGCGACGACGTCCCCGAGCACCTGCGCTACGCCGGAGAGCTGCGGGTCGCGCACAAGCAGGCGAGCCTCGATGAGCTCGGCCGGCTCGCGGACCCGCCCCTGACGAAGGACGCGATCGCCGGCCGGATCCGCCGTCTGCTCGCCATGGCGGACAAGAAGGCTGCGGAGTCGGGGATTCCGGGAACCGAGGCCAGCGTGACGCCGGACATGCTGGACGGCTGATCCCGGCGCCTGTGACATCACGTTTCGGTATCCTGTCCGGGCACCTGCTTAGGATGGAGCCGTCACCAGCCCGCACATCACGGCCAGTGGTGCGGGAAGCCAACCGATGGAGGATGTTGTGACCTACACACTGCCCGAGCTCCCGTACGACTACGCGGCACTCGAGCCGCACATCTCGGCGCGGATCATGGAGCTCCACCATGACAAGCACCACGCGGCGTACGTGACCGGTGCCAACACGGCCCTCGAGAAGATGGCCGAGGCCCGCTACAACGGCGACGGCGCTGCTGCGGCCAAGCTGTCCAAGGACCTCCAGTTCAACCTGGGCGGCCACATCAACCACTCGATCTTCTGGAACAACCTCTCCCCGGAGGGCGGCGACAAGCCCGAGGGCGAGCTCGCTGCCGCGATCGACGAGTACTTCGGCTCGTTCGACGCATTCCGCGGCCAGTTCACCGCTGCCGCCACGACGATCCAGGGCTCCGGCTGGGCGATCCTCGCGTACGAGCCCATCGGCGGCAACCTCGTCATCGAGCAGATGTACGACCAGCAGAACGGTGTGCCGGTCGCGACCACTCCGATCCTCCAGCTCGACATGTGGGAGCACGCCTTCTACCTCGACTACCAGAACGTCAAGGCTGACTACGTCAAGGCGTTCTGGAACATCGTGAACTGGGCGGACGTCGCCAAGCGCTTCGACGCGGCCCGCAAGGGTGCCGCCGGTCTCGTCATCGTCTGAGAGGCTCGTCACATTTTGTGACTTTCGGTGCGAAAGGGTCCGTCTGTTCCGAGACGGGCCCTTTCCCCGTAGGATGGAGGGCGGAAAGGCCCCGGCGGCCTTTTGGCCATGGACAATGGAGACTCAGGCTGTCGGCCTTTCCTTGTGCAAATCTCTGCCCAATGATGTGCGGGACCGTCTAACAGTTCGAGCAGTCATCCGGGTGCTCGACTGAGCATCAAGGAGATCGACCAGAGTGACCACTCGTATTGGCATCAACGGCTTCGGCCGCATCGGCCGCAACTTCTTCCGCGCAGCGCTCGCCCAGGGCGCCGACCTCGAGATCGTGGCGGTCAACGACCTCACGAGCCCCGAGACGCTGGCCCACCTCCTGAAGTACGACTCCGTGACCGGTCGCCTCGCCCAGTCCGTCGAGGTCCGCGACGGCATCATCGTGGTGGGCGGCAAGGAGGTCAAGGTCCTCGCTGAGCGGGATCCCGCGAACCTGCCGTGGGCCGACCTCGGGGTCGACATCGTCATCGAGTCCACCGGCTTCTTCACCAAGGCCGCGGACGCCAAGAAGCACCTCGCCGCGGGCGCCAAGAAGGTCATCATCTCGGCCCCGGCAACGGATGAGGACGTCACGATCGTCATGGGAGTCAACGACGGCCTGTACGACCCGTCGAGCCACGACATCATCTCGAACGCCTCCTGCACCACGAACTGCCTCGGCCCGCTCGCCAAGGCGATCAACGACGCGTTCGGCATCGAGCGCGGCCTCATGACCACGGTCCACGCCTACACGGCCGACCAGAACCTCCAGGACGGCCCGCACCGCGATCTCCGCCGTGCCCGTGCCGCCGCGATCAACATGGTCCCGACCTCAACCGGCGCTGCGAAGGCCATCGGCCTCGTGCTCCCCGAGCTCAAGGGCAAGCTGGACGGCTACGCGATCCGCGTTCCCGTTCCGACCGGCTCGGCGACCGACCTCACGGTCACCGTCTCGCGAGAGGTCACCAAGGAAGAGGTCAACGCCGCCGTCAAGGCCGCATCGGAGTCGGAGGGCCTCAAGGGCATCCTGACGTACACCGAGGACCCGATCGTCTCCTCGGACATCGTGACTGATCCCGCCTCGTCGATCTTCGATTCCGGGCTGACCAAGGTCATCGGGAACCAGGTCAAGGTCGTGTCCTGGTACGACAACGAGTGGGGCTACTCCAACCGCCTCGTCGACCTCACGGAACTGGTCGCGTCCAAGCTCTGACCCGGTCCGTAACGTAAGGGGAACTCGGATAGCCTGAGTCCATGACTGCACACACTCTCGACGAGCTGCTCGCCGATGGTGTCCGCGGGCGGCGCGTTCTGGTCCGGTCGGACCTGAACGTGCCGCTCGACGGGTCCACCGTCACTGACGACGGCCGCGTCCGCGCCTCCCTGCCGGTGATCCAGAAGCTCGCCCAGGCGGGTGCGCGGGTCCTCGTGATGGCCCATCTCGGCCGCCCCAAGGGCACACCGGATTCCAAGTACTCGATCAAGCCGGCCGCTGACCGCCTGGCCGAGCTCGCGGAACCCACCGGGATCACGGTACAGCGCGCCGAGGACACCGTGGGGGAGAGCGCGCAGGCGCTCGCTGCCGCGCTCGAGGACGGCCAGGTGCTCGTCCTCGAGAACGTCCGCTTCGACGCCCGCGAGACGAGCAAGGACGACGCCGAGCGCGCCGCGTTCGCCCGCGAACTCGCGGCTCTGACCGGCGAGGGCGGGGCGTACGTCGACGACGCCTTCGGTGCGGTGCACCGCAAGCATGCGTCGGTGTTCGACATCGCCCAGATCCTCCCCGCGTACCTCGGCGAGCTCGTCCGCACCGAGGTCGAGGTGCTGCGGCGCCTCACCGACGGGGCCGAGCGCCCGTACGTCGTGGTCCTGGGCGGCTCGAAGGTGTCGGACAAGCTGGCCGTGATCGACAACCTCATCGGCAAGGCGGACAAGCTCCTCGTGGGCGGGGGCATGCTCTTCACCTTCCTCGCGGCCAAGGGGCACAAGGTCGGCTCGAGCCTGCTCGAGCAGGATCAGATCCCGACGGTCCAGGAGTACCTCTCCCGGGCTGCGTCGGCGGGCACCGAGTTCGTGCTGCCGACCGACGTCGTCGTGGCCTCGAAGTTCGCCGCGGACGCGGAGCACGAGGTCGCCGCGGCCGACGCCATCGAGTCCACGGGCTTCGGCGAGGCCGGAATCGGGCTCGACATCGGACCGGACACCGCTTCCGCGTTCGCCAAGGAGATCACCGAAGCCAAGACGGTGTTCTGGAACGGGCCCATGGGCGTCTTCGAGTTCCCGGCCTTCGCGGCCGGCACCAAGGCTGTCGCCCAGGCCCTCGCCGACGCGACGGCGGCGGGTGCCCTCACCGTCGTCGGCGGCGGCGACTCCGCGGCCGCGGTCCGCACGCTCGGTTTCGAGGACGGCCAGTTCGGCCACATCTCGACCGGCGGAGGCGCGAGCCTCGAATACCTCGAGGGCAAGGAGCTGCCGGGCCTCACAGCCCTCGGCGCCTGACCCCACGCGCGCCGCGCCCCCCAAGGGGGCGTGGCGCGCTCTCTTCCCCGCGTCGGCCTGTCCGGCGCCCAGCAGGACCCTCCAAGGAGACACTGTGACCACCTCTGCCAACGGCTCGTTCGAACGTACCCCGCTGATCGCCGGGAACTGGAAGATGAACATGGACCATCTCCAGGCCATCACGCTGACCCAGAAGCTCGCGTGGACGCTCGACGACGCCAAGCACGACTTCGCGCGCGTCGAGGTGGCCGTCTTCCCGCCGTTCACGGACCTGCGCGGCGTCCAGACCCTCGTGGCGGGCGACGACCTTCCGCTCGCCTACGGCGGCCAGGACCTCTCACAGTTCGACTCCGGGGCATACACGGGCGACATCAGCGGCGCCTTCCTCGCCAAGCTCGGCTGCCGGTATGTCCTCGTGGGCCACTCGGAGCGGCGGACCGTGCACGGCGAGACCGACGAGGTGCTGGCGGCCAAGGTCAAGGCCGCGTTCCGCCACGGTCTTGTACCCGTGCTGTGCGTCGGTGAGGGCCTTGAGGTCCGGCAGGCGGGCACGCACGTGGAGCACACGCTCGGACAGCTCAGGGCCGATGTCGAGGGACTCACCGCCGAACAGGCGACCGCCCTCGTCGTCGCGTACGAGCCGGTCTGGGCCATCGGGACGGGCGAGGTCGCCGGCCCCGGCGATGCGCAGGAGATGTGCGCCGCCATCCGGTCCGAGCTTGCCGAGCTGTTCGGCGCGGACGCGGCCAACGCCACCCGGCTCCTGTACGGCGGCTCGGTCAAGGCGAACAACGCGGCCGCCATCCTCGCCGAGAAGGACGTCGACGGTGTGCTCGTGGGCGGCGCAAGCCTCGACGCCGCCGAATTTGCTAGCATTGTCAGGTTCGAGAGCCACACGGCGGCCTAGCCGCCTGCCTTGACCAAGCAGCCTGCGCAGAGCAGGCATGAGACCGCCGCGAGAAAGGCCGGAGCTCCCACGTGGAAGTCCTGACGATCATCCTGCAGATCCTGCTCGGCATCACGAGCCTGCTGCTCACGCTGCTCATCCTCATGCACAAGGGCCGCGGAGGCGGCCTCTCCGACATGTTCGGCGGCGGCATGTCGTCCGGGCTCTCGTCGTCGGGCGTCGCGGAGCGCAACCTGAACCGCTTCACGATCATCCTGGGGGTCACGTGGGCGGTCGTCATCATCGCCCTCGGCCTCATCATGCGCATCACGAGCGTGGGGGACTCCTGACGGAGCCGCCGCGTCCCTGACACCGTCGCGACACGGAAGGGGCGGGAGCAGCAGCTGCTGCTCCCGCCCCTTCCGTGTCGCCGGTGCGCCCCGGCTCCTGATGGCATCAGGCCGAGGCCGGCTCCTTGCGGACGAGTTCCACCGGGACCTTCGCGGCCGCTGCGGCGTCGATGAGCCACAGCGTGCGCGAGCGCCCACGGGCACCGGCCGCCGGCACCTGGACAGGTCCGGCGCCCGCAAGAGCGAGCCCGACGGCGCCGGCCTTGTCCTCGCCCGCCACGACCATCCACACTTCCTCCGCGGAGCGGATCGCGGGCAGGGTGAGGGAGATGCGCGACGGCGGCGGCTTGGGGGAGTTCTCGACTCCCACCACAAGCTTCTCGGTCTCGCGCACAGCGGCCATCTCCGGGAAGAGGGACGCGATGTGGGCGTCCGGGCCGACGCCGAGGAGGAGGACGTCGAAGCGGGGCAGGGCGCCGGGCTCGTCCGGGCGGTGATCCGAGTAGTCCGCCGCGTGTTCCCGGGCGGCGGCTTCGGCGAGGCGGCGCGCGTAGTCCGCGGCGGCGTCGTCCGCGGTCGCGAACTCGCCCGCGGCGCCGGGCACGTGGACCCGTTCGGGATCGAGCGGGAGGTCGTCCAGCAGGGCCCTCGCGGCCTGACGGCTGTTCCGTTCGTCGGAGTCAGCCTCCACGAAGCGCTCGTCGCCCCACCAGACATTCACCTTCGCCCAGTTGACCGCCCTGCGGGCGGAGGACGCGGCGAGGGCCTCAAGGGTCCCGATCCCGGTCGATCCGCCCGTCAGGACGACAGTCGCCTCCCCGTACCGGTCCTGGGTGTCCACGAGCTTCGTGATGAGGCGCGCCGCGATGGCTGCCAGCAGCACCGACGAGTCGGGATGGACGCTCACACGGGGATCAGCGCTCACTGGGCTGCACGCTCCTCAGGTTGGTGCGCGGCAGTCCCGAGGAGAGCACCTCGCCGAAGACCTCGTCCGGGTCCAGCCTGCGCAGTTCTTCGGACAGGCAGTCTTGCAGATTCCGGCGCGCCAGGGCAATGCGCTGCGGGGGCTGGCCGGGCTGGGTCAGCTCGGCGACGGTGAGGCCCGGTCGGTAGAGCTGGACGTCCCCGGTACCGCGGTGCAGGCGCACCCGGCGGATCCCCGTCCCGGCGGGATCGGCGACGATGGTCACCGGCGCGTCGAGCGCGAGGGTGAGCCAGGCCGCGAGCAGGGCCGTGCTCGGTGAGTCCGAGGCGCCCTCGACGGTCACGCCGGTGACCGGGCTGTCGTCGGCCTGGTCCAGGGCAGCGGCGAGCTGGATGCGCCAGTTCGTGAGCCGGGTCCAGGCCAGGTCCGTGTCGCCCGCGGTGTACGTCTCGCGGAGGCGGTACAGGGCCGCCGTCGGGTCCGGCTCGTTGCCGGAGTCCGTGATGCGGCGGTGGGCGATGCGCCCGATCGAGGTCTTCCCCGCGTTCGCGGGCGCGCCATGGGGCCACCAGGCGACGATCGGGGCGTCGGGCAGGAGCAGGGCCGCCACGAGGGACTCGCTCTCCTCGGCCAGCATGCCGTAGCCGCGCAGGACGATGACCTCCGAGGCCCCCGCGTCCCCGCCCACCCGGATCTGCCCGTCGATGCGGTTCGCCGAGTCGCGGCCCGAGTCGACGAGGACGATGATCCGGCAGGGGTGCTCGCGGCTGGCCTGGTTCGCCGCCTCGATGGCCTCTTCCTCGAACCCGTGCCTGGTGATGACCACGAGGGTGAGGACCCGGCCCAGGGCCACGACGCCGCCGCGGTGCCTGAGGTTGGTGATCTCCTTGGAGATCTTGGAGGTGGTGGTGTTGGGCAGGTCGATGATCATGGCCGCCTCCAGGAACGTCCGTCACGGGCCAGGAGCTCGTCCGCGGACGAGGGCCCCCAGCTGCCGGGTGCGTAGGGCTCGGGCTGCTCGCCTGTGCTGGCCCAGTACTCCTCGAAGGGGTCCAGGATCTTCCAGGACAGCTCGACCTCCTCGTGCCGCGGGAACAGCGGCGGCTCCCCGAGCAGCACGTCCAGGATGAGGCGCTCGTAGGCCTCGGGCGAGGACTCCGTGAAGGAGTGGCCGTAGCCGAAGTCCATGCTCACGTCGCGGACCTCCATCTGGGTGCCCGGAACCTTGGAGCCGAAGCGGATCGTCGCGCCCTCGTCCGGCTGGACGCGGATCACCACCGCGTTCTGGCCGAACTCGGCCTCGGCCTGGTCTTGGAAGAGCAGGTTCGGCGCCTTCTTGAACACGACGGCGATCTCGGTCACCCGCCGCCCGAGCCGCTTGCCGGCGCGCAGGTAGAAGGGGACCCCGGCCCAGCGGCGGGTGTTGATGTCCAGCCGCACCGCCGCGTACGTCTCCGTGGTCGAGTCCGCGGGGATGCCCTCCTCCTCGAGGTAGCCCTTGACGAGCTCCCCGCCCTGCCACCCGCCGGAGAACTGGCCCCGGGCGGAGTGGGTCGACAGATCCTCGGGCAGCTTCACGGCTGCGAGGACCTTCTCCTTCTCGGCCCGCAGGTGCTCGGCGTTGAACGAGATCGGCTCCTCCATGGCAGTGAGCGCCAGGAGCTGCAGCAGGTGGTTCTGGATCACGTCGCGGGCCGCGCCGACGCCGTCGTAGTAGCCCGCGCGGCCCCCGGTGCCGATGTCCTCGGCCATGGTGATCTGGACGTGGTCCACGTAGTTGGCGTTCCAGATCGGCTCGAACAGCTGGTTCGCGAAGCGCAGCGCCAGGATGTTCTGGACGGTCTCCTTGCCGAGGTAGTGGTCGATGCGGAACACCGCGTCGGCCGGGAAGACGTCCTCGACGATCTCGTTCAGCGCCCGCGCCGAGGCCAGATCGTGCCCGAACGGCTTCTCGATCACCACCCGGCGCCACTTGCCCTCCTCAGGCTGGGCGAGACCGTGCTTGGACAGCTGCCGGCACACCTGCTCGAAGGCCTTCGGCGGGATCGACAGGTAGAACGCGTGGTTCCCCCGCGTCCCGCGCTGCTCGTCGAGTTCCTTGATCGTGTCCCGGAGGCGGACGAACGCGTCGTCATCGTCGAACGTTCCCTGGACGAAGCGGATGCCCTGGCTCAGCTGCGCCCACACCGTCTCGTCGAACGGAGTCCTGGCGTGGGCCTTGACCGACGCCTTGACCTCCTCCGCGAAGTCCTCGCGCTCCCACTCCCGCCGGGCGAAGCCCACGAGGGCAAAGCTCGGCGGGAGCAGGCCGCGATTGGCCAGATCGTACACGGCGGGCATGAGCTTCTTGCGGGCGAGGTCGCCGGTCACCCCGAAGAGGACGAGCGACGACGGGCCGGCAATGCGGTTCAGCCGACGGTCCCGCGGGTCGCGCAGGGGATTGGCGGGCCGCCGGGCTCCGCCCTTGTCGTTCTCTGGCATAGCTGCTTTCTTCTCGTGGCTACCGGGCGAGCGCCGAGACGAGCTCGACCAGCGCTGCGACACCGGCACGGCGGTCGGTCAGATGGAGGCGGAGCACGGGACGGGCGTGCTCCGCGAGCACCTGGGCGTCGCCGGCTGCCTGCGCCGCAATAAGCTGGCCGAACGTGAAGGGCCGGTCCGGGATGGAGACGTCCTGCGCGGCCTCCGCCGTGATCTGCAGGAACACGCCGACGGCGGGACCGCCCTTGTGGTACTGCCCGGTGGAGTGCAGGAAGCGGGGGCCCCACCCGAACGTCGTGGGCCGTCCGGTCGCCGCGGCGAACCGGTCGCGGACCGATTCGAGCTCAGGGAAGGCGAGTCGGTCGAGGTACGCCTGCACGCTCAGGTAGCCGTCCGGGCCGAGCTGGGCCAGGAGTGCCTTCACCGCTTCCTCGGCCGTCGACGCACCCCCGAGCCAGTCGCCGCCGCGCACCTCGATTGGGCCGTCGCTGAAGGCAGCCGGGGTCGGCTCGGGGCGGCCATCCAGGAGTCCGCGCGCAGCGACCTTGGCGGCCTCGACGTCGGGCTGGTCGAACGGGTTGATGCCGAGGAGCCGACCGGCGACCGCGGTGGCGAACTCCCACACGAACATCTGCGTCGCGAGGGTTCCGCCCACGGCGGCCTCGTCCGCGCCCAAGGAGGGCTCGGCGTCGGCCGACACGAGCCGCACGACCAGCACATCGGCCGCGCCGGCAGAGACCTCGGGCGAGTCCACGGTCGCGACGACAGGGAGGACCCCGCGGCCGTTCTTGCCGGTCGATTCCGCGATGAGCTGCTCCGCCCAGTCGGCGAAGCCCGCGATCCCGGATCCGTCCTCAACGATCACGATCTTGTCCCGCAGGGGGGAGGTGCCGCCGAGCACGGCGCCGAGCCGGATGCCGACGTTGTCCTCGGAGTCGTCACGCAGGAGCTCGGCGGCCTCCTCGGCCTCGTCGAGGAGCGCCTCGATGTCCACGCCCGCGAGCCCCGAGGGCACGAGGCCGAACGCGGTGAGCGCCGAATACCGGCCTCCCACCGTGGGGTCGGCGTTGAAGACGGCGCGGTAGCCGGCCTCGCGGCTCGCCGAATCCAGCGGCGAGCCGGGGTCCGTGACGACGACGATCCGGCGCGCCGGATCGATGCCGGCTCCGGTGAAGGCCGCCTCGAACGCCCGCCGCTGCGAATCCGTCTCCGCCGTGGAACCCGACTTGGACGAGACGACGATAGCGGTGTTCTCGAGGCGTTCGGAGAGGGCCGAGGCGACCTGCTCGGGGTCGGTCGAGTCGAGGACGACGAGCGGCACTCCCGCCGTGGCGGCGATGACCTCGGGGGCGAGCGACGAGCCGCCCATGCCGCAGAGCACGATCCGGTCCACGCCCTCCGCGCGGAACTCGTCGCGCAGGGCAAGGATGTCCGCGACGAGCGGCCGGGAGACGGACGCTGCCTCGACCCATCCGAGCCGCTTCGCGGACTCCTCCTCGGCCTCCGGGCCCCACAGGGTGTGGTCCTTCGCGAAGATCCGGCTCGCGACGTTGTCTGCCGCGAGGGCCGGGGCGTGCGCTTCGACCGCCTCGCGGGCCGAACCCGTCGCGTCGAAGGTGAGGGCGCTCATACTCAGGCCCCCTTCGCGTCGGCGGTCTTGGCGGAGGCGAGGGCACCCTCGGTGTCGGCCAGGAGTTCGTTCCAGGACGCGACGAACTTGTCCAGGCCCTCGGACTCCAAGACGGCGACGACGTCGTTGTAGTCGACGCCGAGGCCGGCCAGGGCATCGAGGTGCGCGTTCGCCTCAGCGTAGGTTCCGGTGACGGTGTCGCCCGTGACCTCGCCGTGGTCGAAAGTCGCCTCGAGTGTCTTCTCCGGCATGGTGTTCACGACGTCCGGGGCGACGAGGCCCGTGACGTAGAGGGTGTCCGGAAGGCTCGGGTCCTTGACGCCGGTGGAGGCCCACAGCGGGCGCTGGGGCCGCGCGCCCGCATCGGCGAGGAGCTTGAAGCGCTCGGAGGAGAATTCCTCCTCGTAGACCTGGTAGGCGAGGCGGGCATTGGCCAGGCCGGCCTTGCCCTTGAGGGCCTTGGCCTCGTCCGTGCCGATCTTCTCGAGGCGCTTGTCGATCTCGGTGTCCACGCGGGAGACGAAGAACGAGGCGACCGAGTGGATCTGGGATAGGTCGTGCCCGTTGGCCTTGGCCTTCTCGAGCCCGGTCATGAAGGCATTGATGACCTGGCGGTACCGCTCGAGCGAGAAGATCAGGGTGACGTTGACGCTGATCCCGGACGCGAGGGTCTCGGAGATCGCCTCCAGGCCCTCGACCGTGGCCGGGATCTTGATGTGCACGTTGGACTTGGCAACTTTGGCGTGGAGCTTCTTCGCCTCGGCGATGGTCGCAGCGGTGTCCCAGGCCAGGCGCGGGTCGACCTCGATCGAGACGCGGCCGTCGACTCCGCCCGTGGCCTCGGCAACGGGAGCGAAGAGGTCGCATGCGTCCGCGACGTCCGCGGTCGTGAGCTCGAAGACGGCGCGCTCGACGTCGGCGCCCTCTGCCGCGAGGGAGGCGAGGGTCGCGTCGTACCCGTGGCCCTTCGTGATGGCCAGATGGAAGATGGTCGGGTTCGTGGTCACACCGACCACGTTCTTCTCCTCGATGAGGGCCTTGAGGGAGCCGTCGGTGAGGCGGGCACGGGAGAGGTCGTCGAGCCAGATGGAGACGCCGGCGTCGGAGAGGGCCTGAGTCGGGGTGGTCATGGTGTCCTCCTGGTGGGGTCAGGCCGCGGTGGCGGCGAGGGAGTCCTTGGCGGCGGCGGTCACGGCCTCCGCGGTGATGCCGAACTCGCGGAACAGGGTCTTGTAGTCGGCGGAGGCGCCGTAGTGCTCGAGGGAGACGGTGCGGCCGGCGTCGCCGACGAACTCGCGCCAGCCGAGCGCGAGGCCGGCCTCGACGGAGACGCGGGCCTTCACGGCGGCGGGGAGCACGGACTCCTGGTAGGCGGGGTCCTGGGCCTTGAACCACTCGACGCACGGCATGGACACCACTCGGGCGGCGATGCCGTCGGCGGCCAGTGCTTCACGGGCCTGAACGGCGAGCTGGACCTCGGAGCCCGTGGCGATGAGGATCACCTCGGGGTCCACGTCCTTCCCGTCGCGCTGGGCCTCGGCGAGGACGTAGCCGCCGCGGGCGGTGCCCGCGGCGTCGGCGAAGCCGCCCTCAGCGCGGTCCCAGACGGGCAGGTTCTGGCGGGTCAGGACGATCCCGGCGGGGTGGTCCGTGTTCTCCAGGATGGCCTTCCATGCCTGGGCGACCTCGTTCGCGTCGGCGGGGCGCACGACGTCGAGCCCCGGGATGGCGCGCAGCGACGCGAGCTGCTCCACGGGCTGGTGGGTCGGGCCGTCCTCGCCGAGGCCGATCGAGTCGTGCGTCCACACGTACGTGGACGGGATGCCCATCAGGGCCGAGAGGCGGATCGCGGGGCGCTGGTAGTCGGAGAAGATCAGGAACGTGCCGGAGAAGGCTCGGGTCTTGCCGCCAAGGGTGATGCCGTTGACGATGGCGGCGGCGGCGTGCTCGCGGATGCCGAAGTGCAGCACCCGGCCGTACTCGTTGCCCTTCCACGCCCCAGTGGAGCGGGAGGAGGGGATGAACGAGGGGGATCCCTCGATCGTGGTGTTGTTCGACTCGGCAAGGTCAGCGGACCCGCCCCAGAGCTCGGGCAGGACCGGGCCGATCGCATTCAGGACCTTGCCCGAGGCGGCACGGGTGGACACCTCCTTGCCGGCGGGGAACACCGGCAGGGACTTCTCCCAGCCGGCGGGAAGCTGGCGGGCCTCGATGCGCTCCTGCAGCTTCGCAGCCTCGGGGTTCGCCGCCTTCCATGCGTCGAAGGACTCCTGCCAGGCGGCCTTGGCGGCCTCGCCGCGCTCGATGGCGCCGCGGGTGTGCGCCAGGACCTCGGGATCGACCTCGAAGGACTTCTCCGGGTCGAAGCCCAGGACCTCCTTGAGCGCAGCGACCTCGTCCGCCCCGAGGGCCGAGCCGTGGATCTTGCCCGTGTTCTGCTTGGTCGGAGACGGCCAGCCGATGATGGTCCGCAGCGAGATGATTGAGGGACGCCCGGTCTCGGCCTTTGCCGCCACGAGCGCGTCCCACAGGCCCTGCACGTCTTCCTTGTACTCGCCCGAGGCGGTCCAGTCCACGCGCTGGGTGTGCCAGCCGTAGGCCTCGTAGCGCTTCAGGACGTCCTCGGTGAAGGCCACGTCGGTGTCGTCCTCGATGGAGATGTGGTTCTCGTCGTAGATCACCACGAGGTTGCCCAGCTCCTGGTGCCCGGCCAGAGAGGAGGCCTCCGAGGTCACGCCCTCCTGCAGGTCGCCGTCCGAGGCGATGACCCACACCGTGTGGTCGAACGGCGACTCGCCGGCGGGCGCCTGGGGGTCGTAGAGGCCCCGCTCGCGACGCTGGGAGTACGCGAAGCCCACCGAGGAGGCCAGGCCCTGCCCGAGGGGGCCGGTGGTGATCTCCACGCCCTTGGTGTGCCCGTACTCGGGGTGGCCCGGGGTGAGGGAGCCCCACGTGCGCAGCGACTCGAGATCGTCCAGCTCCAGCCCGTACCCGGCCAGGAACAGCTGGATGTACAGCGTCAGGGAGGAATGCCCGGGGGAGAGGATGAACCGGTCCCGGCCGATCCACGTGGGATCGGCGGGGTCGTGGCGCATGAGCTTCTGGAACAGCAGGTACGCGGCCGGGGCGAGGCTCATCGCCGTGCCCGGGTGCCCGTTGCCCACCTTCTGCACCGCGTCCGCAGCCAGCACGCGCACCGTGTCCACAGCCTTGCGGTCCAGATCCGTCCAGACCAGTTCTTGTACATCCACAGCAGGCACTAAGACCGAGCCCCTCTCCATTGCTGACGGCAAGCAGCCTCCGGCGAGCCCGCGAAAAAATGGTGGGCCTGCGACGCACTGCCAGCCGTTCACCATCGAAACGTTGTCTGCGGACGTCCACGTCCTGGCGGGGGCCGGCAGGACACATGGCATGTAAGGGACGTCCAGCTCACATACTAGCCACGCGGCGGGGTCCGACGAGAGGGTGTTCCCAAAATTTGCCGCGATATTCCGCAGTGTGAATCACGCGACCCGCGTGCGGGCGTGATGCCGCGGAAATCCGCCGGACATGCGGGGCGAGCGCGGAATCGGGGACAGCACAGGCGCCGGGTATCATGGAGGCGGCCACGTGCGCCTTCGAGGCCGCGTCACGGCCCGCATCTCAACTGAGTGATACCGAGTAGAACAGAGTCGCGCACCCGTGAGTACAGCAGACGCACCCGTTGCCCAGTCCGGATCAGCCAAGCTCGGTCTGCGCCGCAAGGTCAAGGCGTACGTCGCCCTCACGAAACCTCGCGTCATCGAGCTCCTCCTCGTCAGCACCCTGCCCACGATGATCTACGCAGAGCGAGGGTTCCCGTCGATCGGCCTCATCCTCGCCACCATGGTGGGCGGCGCGTTCGCGGCGGGCAGCGCCGGCGCCTTCAACTGCTACATCGACCGCGACATCGACCGCCTCATGCGCCGCACCGTGAACCGGCCGCTCGTCACGGGCGAGGTGACGCCCCGGGAAGCACTGGCGTTCGCGTGGATCCTCGGCATCGCCTCCCTCGCCATCCTGTGGTTCGGGGCAAATCCGCTCTCCTCGGTGCTCGGGGCCGCTGCGATCTTCTTCTATGTGGTCGTCTACTCGCTCGTGCTCAAGCGCCGCACCGCGCAGAACATCGTGTGGGGCGGCGCCGCGGGCTGCTTCCCCGTGCTCATCGCCTGGGCCGCCGTCACGAACACGGTCGAGTGGCCGGCAATCATCCTCTTCATGGTCATCTTCCTCTGGACGCCGCCGCACTACTGGCCGCTGTCCATGCGCTACGGCGATGACTACCGCAACGCGAATGTCCCCATGCTCGGAGCCATCGCCGGCGCGAAGATCGTGGCCGTCCAGGTGGTCCTCTACGCCTGGGCCATGGTGATCTGCTCGCTGCTGCTGATCCCGCTCGGCCGCGCCGGCTGGGTGTACACGGTGGCCGCGGTCGCGAGCGGGATCTGGTTCCTCTACGTCTCGCACGCCCTCTACACGCGGGCGCAGCGGGAGGAGATCGAGGACAAGAAGGCCATGAAGGTCTTCCACGGCTCGATCAGCTACCTCACCGTCCTGTTCCTCGCCCTCGCGGTGGACCCGTTCGTGGGGGCGCCGCTCGTCGGCTGACTGGCAACGCGGCAGACGCAGGAAGGGCCACACCGGATTCCGGCGTGGCCCTTCCTGCGTCTGTGTGCATCCTCGGGGCGGGCTGCGGATCCTAGGCTCGCGGGCTGTGCTTTGCGATGTCCGCGGTGTTCACTGCCGCTGCGACGAGCAGCGCCGCCACGACCATGTGGGTTCCCACCAGCAGCGGCGGGATGCCGGTGTAGTACTGCGTGATGCCGAGGACCGTCTGCGCCACGGTGAGCGCCAACAGCGCGGCGACGCCGTTGCGGTACGCGCCTCGCGCGCGGTAGCGGACCGCCACCCAGATCCCGAACAGTGCGCCGAAGGCCACGAGATAGGCGGGGACCGCGTGGATGTGGGAGAAGAGGTCCCAGTCGAGCCCGTTGCGGGGGGCATCGGCGTCGCCCGCGTGGGGGCCGGCGCCGGTCACCACCACACCGAGCACGACGGCGGCGCCCGCTGCCACCGCTGTGGCCGCGGCCGCGGGGAATGCCGAGCTCGGAAGCGCGGGGTAGGAGCGGTCCATGAAGCGGCCCGTGCGCCCGAACGCGCGGTTCACGAGCAGCATCGCCAGCACAACGAGCGCCATGGAGACGAGGAAGTGCAGCCCCACAACCCACGGGTTGAGCTGGGTGAGCACGGTGATGCCGCCGATGATCGCCTGCGCGGGGACGCTCGCGAGCAGGCCCACGGCCAGCCAGAACAGGTCGCGGCGCTCCTTCCGCAGGTTCCAGAGCATGACGAGCATCGCGAGGGCGACCGCTGTGAGGGCGAACGTCAGCAGGCGGTTGCCGAACTCGATGACCCCGTGCAGTCCCATCTCGGCCGTCGTGGTGAGCGATTCCGCCGTGCAGCGCGGCCACGTGGGGCAGCCGAGTCCGGACGAGGTCAGGCGCACGGCGCCGCCGGTGCCGATGAGGACGATCTGCCCGACGAGGGACGCAATCGACAGGGCGCGGATGCGGCGGTCCACCTCGTGCGGAAGCCGCGCCGCGAAGCGCTTGAGGACGGTCGGGCCAGTGGTGGTCATGAGATCAGCTCCATCGGAACCAGCGGGTGGCGGCCGTGCCGACGAGCACGGCCCACAGGGCGAGGACCCCGGCGGCGCCGAGGTCGAGGGTGCCGTCGAGGAACGCGCTCCGCAGCGCGTTTCCGAGGGCGCCCGAGGGCAGGAATCCGACAACGGGGGCGAGCGCGGCCGGGAGGCGGGTGGCGGGGAGCACGATGCCGCCGAAGAGGCCGAGGAGGATCCAGACGAGGTTCGTCACGGCGAGGGTCGCCTCGGGACGCGCGGTGCCGGCGATGAGCAGGCCGAGGGCCGTGAAGGCCGCCGCTCCGAGAGCGAGGAGCGGGACGCCCAGGACGACGCCGGCGGCCGCCGGCCTCCAGCCCAGGGCGAGGGCAGTGCCGCCGATGACAACAGTCTGGACCGCGAGGACCACGAGCACCGCGAGGACCTTGCCCGCGATGAGGCCCCCGCGCCCGAGGGGCGTCGTGGACAGGAACCTGAGGACCCCGTATCGGCGGTCGAACCCGGTCGCGATGCCCTGCCCGGTGAAGCCGACGCTCATAGTGCACAGCGCGAGCACGCCGGGCGCCGCGACGTCGACCCGGCTCGGCCCCAGCCCGTCGAGGAAGGGCGTGACGCTGAGGCCGATGAGGGCGATGAGCGGGAGGACGATCATGAGGATGAGCTGCTCGCCATTGCGCAGCATCGCGACGGTCTCGTAGCGTCCCTGCTGCCAGATCCGGCGGGGGAGGGTCGCGGCCTTCATGCGGCCTCACCCGCGCGCCCGGCGGCGGCCGCCTCCGACTCGGACTCCGCGGCGATCGCGAGGAACACGTCCTCGAGGTTCTGCGCTCCCAGCTCGAGGCTGCGCGGCATGATTCCGCGCGCCTCCAGCCACCCTGCGAGCGCGAGGAGATCAGCCGGCGTGAGCTCGCCGTCGACCGTGTACTGCCCGGGCGAGCGCTCGGTGACCTCCAGGCCGGGGCGACTGCCGAAGGCGTCGGCGAGCGGGAGCGCGGGATCCGAGGCGAGGCTCAGGCGGCGCTGGGCCGGCCCGCGGTGGGCGGCGAGCTCCGCGACGGTGCCGCTCGCCACGACACGACCCCGGTCGAGGATGTGGACGACGTCAGCCAGTCGCTCGGCGTCGTCGAGGAGGTGCGTCGTGAGGATCACGCCGAGCCCGTCCCGGCGCAGCCCGTCGATGAGGTCGACCACGAGCTGCCGGGACTGCGGGTCGAGGCCCGCACTGGGCTCGTCGAGGAAGACCACCTCCGGACGGCCGACCAGCGCGCAGGCGAGGGCGACGCGCTGCTTCTGTCCCCCGGAGAGGCGGCGGATGGTGGTCGAGGCGAAGTCGTCGATCCCGAGGCGTCCGGCGAGCTCGTCAACGTCGAGCGGGTCGGTGTACATCCCGGCGACATGGCGCAGGAGTGCCACGGGGCGGGCCGAGGGCGGGAGACCACCCTCCTGGAGCATGATGCCGACACGCGCGCGCAGCTCGGCGCTGGCCGTTTCCGGGTCCTCCCCGAGGAGTCTGACCGTGCCGTCCGTGCGGCGCTGGAGGCCCTGGGCGCATTCGAGGGTTGTGGTCTTCCCCGCGCCGTTGACACCGAGGATCACGGTGATCTCGCCCGCATTCGCTGTGAGGTCGACGCCAGCCAGGACCCTCTTCATCCGCCCGTCGAGGGCTGGGAGCGGGCCGACGTCCTTGACCAGGCCTTCGATCTCGAGGCAGGGGGTACCGGTTCTGAGCACCCGTACATTCTACGCGGGGTAGTAGGATCGGCCCGGCGGGCGGATCAGGGACCAAAGTCCCCTTCCTCGGTTCGCCAGCGGCGTGATAAGCCTCTCCTTACTGGAGACCTGCGGAATATTAGGCAATGATTGTGTTGTGTATTCCGTGACGACGCCGAAGCCTGCGCAGCACGCTGCCGGGCGCCCAGCACCGCGTCCGGCCGATTCCGAGGACCGCACGCGTGACCGCGTCCTCAGCGCCGTGCTTGAGCACGGCCCTGTCAGCGCCGCCGAGCTCGGCGACATGCTGAACGTGACGCCCGCGGCCGTGCGCCGCCACCTCGACGCGCTCACGGAGGCCGGCGTCGTCGAAGTCAAGCGCGTCGCGACCTCCGGGACGGGCGCCGGCCGGCCGGCACGCCGCTACGTCCTCACTTCCCGAGGCCAGTCCACCATCGGTGACGACTACCTCGACATCGCCCGCAAGGCCCTCGAACGCCTGGCCGAGGTTGGCGGCCGCAGCGCCGTGGAGGACTTCGCCCACGAGCGGTTCGCGGCGATGGAGCGGCGCTACCAGCCGCTCGTCGACGCCGCGGGCGACGACGTCGAGGCCCGGTCCCGCGCCCTTGCCGAGGCTCTCACCGCCGACGGCTTCGTGGCGTCGGCCGCGTCGGTCCAGGGGAAGGCGCCCCTGCCCGCGCACCTCGCAAGCGTCCAGCTCTGCCAGGGACACTGTCCCGTCCAGCAGCTGGCGGCCGAGTTCCCCGTGTTCTGCGACAGCGAGACTGCGGCGTTCTCCCGACTCCTGGGCGTCGACGTCCGCAGGCTGTCAACGCTCGCCCAAGGCGGGCACGTGTGCACTACCCACATACCCACCGGGAGGGCCAAGCTCACGCCGGCCGACCCGGAGACCGCAACCAAGCAGCACGAGAGGCCGTGATGACGGATCAATTAGCTGACAACGCCACCGCACGGGCCGTGGGCGCCGACGGCGCCGAGACCACGGTGATCACTGAGATCCTGGAGAAGAACCCGGAGCTCCACGGGATCGGAACCTACGAGTACGGCTGGGCCGACAAGACCGACGCCGGCGCCAACGCCCGGCGCGGCCTCGACGAGGACGTGGTCCGCGACATCTCGGCCAAGAAGGACGAGCCCGAGTGGATGCTCGACCTCCGACTTAAGGGCCTGAAGTACTTCGACCGCAAGCCGATGCCCCTGTGGGGCGCCGACCTGTCGGGGATCGACTTCGACAACATCAAGTACTTCGTCCGCTCCACCGAGAAGCAGGCGCAGTCGTGGGAGGACCTCCCCGAGGACATCCGCAACACGTACGAGAAGCTCGGCATCCCGGAGGCCGAGCGCGCGCGGCTCGTGGCCGGCGTCGCGGCGCAGTACGAGTCCGAGGTCGTCTACCACCAGATCCGTGAGGACCTCGAGGCCCAGGGCGTGATCTTCCTTGACACTGACACCGCGCTGAAGGAGCACCCGGAGTTCTTCCAGGAGTACTTCGGCACCGTGATCCCGGTCGGCGACAACAAGTTCGCCTCCCTCAACACGGCCGTGTGGTCCGGCGGTTCCTTCGTGTACGTGCCCAAGGGCGTGCACGTCGAGATCCCGCTCCAGGCCTACTTCCGCATCAACACGGAGAACATGGGCCAGTTCGAGCGGACGCTGATCATTGCCGACGAGGACTCCTACGTCCACTACATCGAGGGCTGCACGGCCCCGATCTACACCTCCGACTCGCTGCACTCTGCGGTCGTCGAGATCATCGTCAAGAAGGGCGCCCGCGTCCGCTACACGACGATCCAGAACTGGTCGAACAACGTGTACAACCTCGTGACCAAGCGCGCGATCTGCCACGAGGGCGCCACCATGGAGTGGATCGACGGCAACATCGGCTCCAAGGTCACCATGAAGTACCCGGCTGTCTACCTCGTGGGTGAGCACGCCAAGGGCGAGACCCTCTCGATCGCCTTCGCCGGCGAGGGCCAGCACCAGGACACGGGCTCGAAGATGGTGCACATCGCCCCGAACACGAAGTCCTCGATCGTCTCCAAGTCGGTGGCTCGTGGCGGCGGGCGCGCGGCGTACCGCGGCCTCGTCCAGGTCCGCGAGGGCGCCAAGCACTCGGCCAACACGGTCCGCTGCGACGCGCTGCTCGTGGATACCGTCTCGCGCTCCGACACCTACCCGTACATCGACATCCGCGAGGACGACGTCGTGCTCGGCCACGAGGCGACCGTCTCCCGCGTGTCCGAGGAGCAGCTCTTCTACCTCATGTCCCGCGGCCTGCCCGAGGACGAGGCCATGGCGATGATCGTGCGCGGCTTCATCGAGCCGATCGCGCGCGAGCTCCCCATGGAGTACGCCCTCGAGCTGAACCGTTTGATCGAACTGCAGATGGAAGGGTCCGTCGGCTGATATGGCTGAACTTACCGAAGTGACGACCGAAGAGAAGCTCGACGAGAAGGCCCGGATCGGCGCGCCGTCCATCCCAGGGCTGACCGAGGAGGGCGAGACGCTCGCCCCGGCGCAGACCACCGCCTCGCCCCTGGGCGGCGCCGCCGCCAAGAGCCACTCCCACGGCGGCGGCTACGGCATCCCGGACAGCTCGCGCGCCGGCCGCCTGACGTCGTACCGGCTCGAGGACTTCCCGGCCATCAAGGGCACGGAGGAGGAGTGGCGCTTCACGCCGCTCAAGCGCCTCGGTGGGCTCCACACGGCGGCGCTCGACGGCGCGGCCCCGACAGTCGACGTCACGGGGCCCGAGGCGGTCCGCGTCGAGACGGTCGGCCGCGACGACGCACGCATCGGCACCGCCGGCATCCCGGAGGACCGCGTCTCCGCGAACGCGTGGGCGCACTTCTCCGAGGCCACCGTCGTGACGGTCCCCGCGGGGTCCGAGCTCGACGAGCACGTCCTCGTGACCGTGACCGGCGCCGGCGCCGCGGCAGCAGCCCTGCACCTGGTGATCGTCGCCGAGAAGGGCGCCCGCGCCGTCGTCGTGCTCAACCACGTCGGCGAGGCAGTCGTGTCCGAGAACGTCGAGATCGTCCTCGAGGACGGCGCAGACCTCACCGTGGTGACCCTGCAGGAGTGGACCGACGTCTCGGTCCACGCCTCGAGCCAACAGGTCAAGATCGGCCGCGATGCCCACCTGAAGCACATCAGCGTCAGCCTCGGCGGGTCCGTGGTCCGCGTCACCCCCACGGCACGCTTCGCGGCTCCGGGCGGCGAGGCCGAGCTCTTCGGCCTCTACTTCGCCGACGCCGGGCAGCACCTCGAGCACCGCACCTTCGTGGACCACGCCCAGCCCAACTGCGTCTCCAACGTCCTCTACAAGGGAGCCCTCCAGGGTAAGGACGCGCGCACGGTGTGGGTCGGCGACGTGCTGATCCAGAAGCAGGCCGAGGGAACGGACAGCTACGAGAAGAACCAGAACCTCGTCCTGACCGACGGCTGCCGCGCAGACTCGGTGCCGAACCTCGAGATCGAGACCGGACTCATCGAAGGGGCAGGCCACGCGAGCGCGACCGGCCGCTTCGACGACGAGCACCTCTTCTACCTGATGGCACGCGGCATCCCCGAGGATGTGGCCCGGCGGCTGGTCGTGCGCGGCTTCCTGAACGAGATCATCCAGAAGATCGGCGTCCCGTCCATCGAAGAGCACCTCACCGAGGCCGTCGAGCGCGAGCTCGAAGCCAGCGAGATCTGACCCTCACCTTTTCGGCTAGCCCGGGCCTACCGGGCACAAGGAGAACACACATATGTCCACTCTGGAGATCAAGGACCTGCACGTCTCGATCGAGACCGAACAGGGCGTCAAGGAGATCCTCAAGGGCGTCACCCTGAGCGTGAAGACGGGGGAGACCCACGCGATCATGGGCCCCAACGGCTCGGGCAAGTCCACCCTCGCCTCGACCATCGCCGGCCACCCGCGCTACACCGTCACCTCGGGCTCCATCACGCTCGACGGCGAAGATGTCCTCGCGATGAGCGTCGACGCCCGCGCCCGCGCCGGCCTGTTCCTCGCGATGCAGTACCCGGTCGAGGTGCCGGGCGTGACGATGACGAACTTCCTGCGCACCGCCAAGACCGCGATCGACGGCAAGGCCCCGGCCCTGCGCACCTGGACCAAGGACGTCAAGAGCGCCATGGAGCAGCTGCGCATCGACGCCGACTTCGCCCAGCGCAACGTGAACGAGGGCTTCTCGGGCGGCGAGAAGAAGCGGGTCGAGATCCTCCAGCTCGAGCTGTTCAAGCCCAAGTTCGCCATCCTCGACGAGACCGATTCCGGCCTCGACGTCGACGCCCTCAAGGTCGTCTCCGAGGGCGTCAACCGCGCCCAGGACGAGGGCAACATGGGAACCCTGCTCATCACGCACTACACGCGGATCCTGCGCTACATCAAGCCTCAGTTCGTGCACGTGTTCGTGGACGGCAGGGTCGTCGAGCAGGGCGGCCCCGAGCTCGCCGACCGCCTCGAGGACGAGGGCTACGACCGCTACGTGGCCGGCGCCGGCTCGGCAGTGACGGCCTGATCACCTGGAAGGCAGCAATGACTGAGATCCAGCCCGCACAGACCTCGCTCGAGGACGTCGAAGAACGCCTCAAGGATGTCATCGACCCCGAGCTCGGCGTCAACGTCGTGGACCTGGGGCTCGTCTACGGCCTCGAGTACGGCGAGGACGGCGCCCTGCTCATCAGCATGACGCTCACCACGGCCGCGTGCCCGCTCACCGACATCCTCGAGGAGCAGGTCGGCCAGGCGCTCGACGGCGTGGTGGACGAGTGGCGCCTCAACTGGGTGTGGATGCCCCCGTGGGGTCCCGAGCGGATCACCGAGGACGGCCGCGACCAGATGAGGGCCCTCGGCTTCAACATCTGACAGCCGGCGTCCGCACCTGCGCCAAGCACGACGACGGGCGGTCACCTTCCCCGCGGAAGGTGACCGCCCGTCGTCGTCCGTCAGATGGCTCCCGAGAACGTGTTGCACTGGTCGAGGTCGCCGCTCTGGAGACCCCGCATGAACCAGGTCTGGCGCTGCTGGCTCGACCCGTGGGTCCAGCCCTCAGGGTTCACACGGCCGGTCGCCGACTTCTGGATGCGGTCGTCGCCCACGGCGGAGGCAGCCGAGAGCGCGTCCTGGACGTCCTTCTGCGTCAGCGGCTCGAGGAACGGCTGGCCCGAGCCCTTGTCGGACGCGTAGTGCGCCCAGATCCCGGCGAAGCAGTCGGCCTGGAGCTCGACGCGCACCGAGCCTGACTGGGGTCCCTGCGGGTCCTTCTGCGCGTAGTCGAGGGTGCCGATGAGGCTCTGGACGTGGTGGCCGAACTCGTGCGCCACCACGTACTCCTGCGCGAGGGGGCCCCCGGAGGACCCGAACCGGGTCTCGAGCAGCTGGAAGAACCCGGGGTCGAAGTAGGCGGTCGTGTCCCCGGGGCAGTAGAACGGCCCCACCTCGCTCGTGGCGGATCCGCAGGCCGTGCTCGTCGCCTGGCTGAAGATGACTGCCTGCGGCCGCGGGTACTTCACGCCCCGCTGGGGGAGGTAGCTGCCCCAGAACGCGTTGAGGCTGTTCACCGTGCCGACGATGCGGCAGTCGAGCCGCTCGTCGGCGTTCGCGCCGGTGCGGCACTCGGCGAGGCTGCTCGGATTGGCCTGCTGTGTCTGGGGCGCCTGGTTCGTGAGGTCCCCGAGGATCTGCGGGTTCACCCCGAGGAGCACCAGGATGAGCGCGACGATGCCCCCGCCGATCCCGCCGCCGATCACCCCACCGCGCCCGAGGCCGCCGCCGCGCCGGTCCTGGACCTGCGACGGGTCCAGCTGTGCACCGTCATTGAAGCTCATGTACCCCAGAGTAGCGGGGCGGCCGCCGTAGACTGCTGTGATGCCTTTCCTTGACCAGCTGCGCCGCTGGGCGGCGCAGAAGCCGCACGAGCCCGCGGTGGTGTGCGGGCGCGAGCGGCTCACCTGGTCCGAGCTGCACGACGCCGCGGCGGCCCTTGCGCGGTCGGGCGAGCCCACGGGCATCCTCCGGCAGGGCAACGGCGTCGACTTCGCCGTCCGGTGGGCCGCGGGCGTGGCGGGGGAGCGCGAGTGTGCCGTCCTGGACCCGCTGTGGCCGGAGCAGCTCGCCGCCGACGTCGAGGCCCGGCTCGCCGAGCGCTGGCGCACGGTGGAGCCGGGCCCGGCGGAACTGGCCGACGGCGATCCCAACTCATCCTTCCTCGTCGGCCTCACCTCGGGCACGACCTCGCTGCCGAAGGGCTTCTCGCGTGCGCGGGACTCGTGGCGGCGGTCCTTCGACGCCTCGATCGAGTGCTTCGCGCTCAAGCCCGAGGACCGGGTCCTGGCGCCGGGGCCGCTCTCGGCGAGCCTGAACCTGTACGCGCTCTCCGAGTGCCTGTACGCGGGGGCCACGTTCCACACCCTCCCGCACTTCGATGTCGGCGACGCCCACGCCGAGATCACCTCGCGGGGCATCACCAGGCTCGTCCTGGTCCCGACGATGCTGCGGGTCCTCGCCGAGCGGGGCCTCACCGGGGACATCGACGCGAGCGGCGTCACCGCCGTCGTGTGCTCGGGGCAGAAGCTCGACCTCCGCACGCTCGAGGCCGTCCGGCGCTGGGCGCCTCAGGCCGCGGTGTGGGAGTACTACGGCGCTTCCGAGCTCTCGTTCGTCGCGGCTCGGCTCCACGAGCCGGGCACTGTCGGCGCTCAGGTCGGAACGGGCGTCGGGCGCGCGTTCCCCGGCGTCCGCCTGGCCATCCTCGACGACGCGGGCGAGCCGGTGCACGCCGGCGGGGTGGGCAACATCTGCGTGAAGAGCGCCCTCGTCTCCGCAGGCTACGTGTGGGGCGACGACGGCGAGGCGTTCACCAGGCTCAGCGGCTGGGCCACGGTGCGGGACCAGGGATTCCTCGACGGCGACATCCTCCACGTCCTCGGCCGCAGGGCCGACATGATCAACACGGGCGGCGCCAACGTGTACCCGCACGAGGTCGAGGCGGCGCTGGCGATCCTTCCCGGCGTGGCGGAGGTCGTCGTCGCCGGCGTTCCCGATGACGTGCGCGGGCAGAGGATCGTGGCCGGCATCGTGCCCTCGCACGCGGGGCTCGGCCAGCTCGCCGTGCGCGCGGGCCTCGAGGGCTCGCTCCCGCCGGTCAAGCGGCCGCTGGCGTACCTCGAGCTGGCCGAGCTCCCCACCACGGAGCGGGGCAAGCTCAGCCGGGCCGAGTTCCAGCGCTGGATCCTCGAGGGCGACGCGCGTGCGCGGCCCCTTCCCTGAGTCCGGCGCCGGCCGGAGGCTCGCGCCGGACGGCGCGCCCCTCGTCGTCGCCGGCCGACGCACCCCGCTCGCGCGCGCCGGCACCCTGCTCGCCGACGTCCCCGCCCATCGGCTGCTGGCCCCCGTCCTGGAGGCGCTGGCCGCGGCGCCCGGCCTCGACCCCGCGCGGCTCGCCGACGTCGTCGTGGGGAACGCCGCGGGGGGCGGCGGCAACCTCGCCCGCCTCGCCGCCCTGGACGCCGGACTGCCGGAGCGGCTCCCGGGCATCACGGTGGACCGGCAGTGCGGGTCGGGGCTCGACGCCGTGGTCCTCGCGTGCCGACTCGCCCAGGCGGGCGCCGGCGAGGCCTTCCTCGCCGGAGGCGCGGAGTCGATCAGCACCGCACCGGTGCGGGGGAGACGGCTGCCAGGCGGCGGCGTCGACTTCTACCGCCGCGCCCAGCACGCCCCGACGCGGGACGGCGAGGCGGAGCCCGGCGACCCCGACATGGGCTTCGCGGCAGAGACGGTGGCACGCGAGGCCGGCGTGGCCCGTGACCGCCAGGACGCGTTCGCGCTGCGGAGCCACCGTCTGGCCCTCGCCGCGGCGTCCTCGGGGGCGTTCGACGGCGAGCTCGTGCCCGTGCGCGGAGGCGGCGGGTGCGTGCGGGCGGACAACGGGCCCCGCGCGCGGTTCGATGCCCGGCTCCTGGCCCGCTTCCCGGCGGCGTTCGCCGCCGGCGGGACCGTCACGGCCGGGAACTCGTGCTTCGACGCCGACGGCGCGGCAGCGGTGCTCGTGGCAGCCCGCGGTACCGCGGTCGACTGCCACGGGGCCAGCGGGCGCGCGTCGCTGGCCTTCGTGGGCGCGACGACCGTGGGCGTGGACCCTCGGCGGCTCGGCCTCGGGGCGGCAGCGGCGGCTGGGTCGCTGCTGTCGGATCTCGGGCTGGACATCCAGGACGTCGCCGCCATCGAGTTCAATGAAGCCTTCGCGGGCCAGGTCCTCGCGTGCACCGACCGGCTCGGCCTCGGGCCAACGCAGCTGGAGGCCGTGCTCAACACTGACGGCGGGGCGCTCGCCCTCGGGCACGCATACGGTGCCTCCGGGGCGGTCTCGGTGGTCCGGCTGCTCGCCCGCGCACAATCGCTCCCCGACGGCGCGCTGTGCCTCGCGCTCATCAGCTCCGCGGGGGGCCTTGGCACAGCGGCCCTCTTCGAGGCCAGGACGCCGCACGGCTGAGGGAACGCCGCCCATGGGACCGCGAGGTTCTGTCGCGTGCGGTGTGATGTGGGATATGCTCCCGGACATGGCACGGCGAAGCTTCCTCGAGTGGCCGGTGGTTCGGCAGGTGACCACGGGCGACCTGTTCGGCCGCGGACCATCGGTCACGTCGCCCAAGACACAGGCGGTCGCCCCGCGGACGTCCACAGCGGACCGCGTCGTGCAGAGCGTCTGCCCTTACTGCGCTGTCGGATGTGGACAACGTGTCTACGTGAAGGACGAGAAGGTTGTCCAGATCGAAGGCGATCCGGACTCGCCGATCTCGCGGGGCCGGCTCTGCCCCAAGGGTTCCGCGAGCGAGCAGCTCGTCAACTCGCCGGGCCGGCAGACCCGAGTGCTGTACCGCGCCCCCCGCTCCACCGAATGGCAGCATCTGGACCTGGAGAAGGCCATCGACATGGTGGCGGACCGGTTCATCGAGACGCGCCGCAGGACCTGGCAGCAGGAAGACCAGCACGGAAGGCCGCTTCGCCGGACGATGGGGATCGCGTCGCTGGGCGGCGCCACCCTCGACAACGAAGAGAACTACCTCATCAAGAAGCTCTTCACGGCTGCCGGGGCGGTGCAGACCGAGAACCAGGCGCGCATTTGACACTCCGCCACGGTTCCCAGTTTGGGAGCTTCCTTTGGACGCGGTGGTGCGACGCAATCACTGCAGGACATGGCCAATGCCGACTGCATCGTC
This sequence comes from Sinomonas flava, assembly GCF_039531875.1. Taxonomy (NCBI): domain Bacteria; kingdom Bacillati; phylum Actinomycetota; class Actinomycetes; order Micrococcales; family Micrococcaceae; genus Sinomonas; species Sinomonas flava. The sequence goes on from NZ_BAAAQW010000002.1 coordinate 281,442, forward strand.
ATCCAGGGCTCGAACATGGCCGAGTGCCACCCTGTGGGATACCAGTGGGTAGCGGAGGCGAAAGCCCGCGGCGCGAAGGTCATCCACGTCGACCCCAGGTTCACGCGTACCTCCGCGGTCGCTGACAGGCACATCCCGATCCGTGCCGGCTCGGACGTTGTCCTCCTGGGCGCGCTCATCAACTACGTCATCACCAACGACCTCTGGTTCACGGAGTACGTGAAGGCGTACACCAATGCGGCAACGCTGGTGCACGATGACTACCGCGACGCCGAGGATCTCGGCGGACTGTTCTCCGGCTTCGATCGGGACAAGCGGGCGTACGACACGGCCTCGTGGTCGTACGCGGAAGAGGGCGGTGACGGCGTCAAGGAGCCGGGGGCGGGCTCGGAACATGGCGTTCACGCTTCGGCTCGGGCCGCTGGCGACGCCTTCGGCAGTGGCGGCCCCGCCTTGGAGCATGCCCAGGTGCAGCGTGATGACACGCTGCAGGACCCGCGGACCGTCTTCCAGATCGTCAAGCGTCACTATTCCCGCTACACCCCCGAGGTGGTCAGGGACATGTGCGGAATCGACATCGCCGACTTCGAGTATCTGGCGCGCACCATCACGGAGAACTCGGGGCGCGAGCGGACGACGTGCTTTGCCTACGCCGTGGGCTGGACCCAGCACACACTGGGGGCGCAGTTCATCCGGGCCGCCGCGATCCTGCAGCTTCTGCTCGGAAACGTGGGCCGCCCCGGCGGCGGGATCATGGCTCTGCGCGGCCATGCCAGCATCCAGGGCTCCACGGACATCCCGACGCTCTTCAACCTGCTCCCTGGGTACCTTCCAATGCCCAGCGCAGGCCGCCACGACACCCTCAGCGCCTATCTGGACGCCGTCGCCTCGAAGAAGCAGAAGGGTTTCTGGGCCGACGCAGATGCCTACACCGTCAGCCTGCTGAAGGCCTGGTGGGGCGACGCCGCGACGGCGGAGAAGGACTGGGCGTACGACTACCTTCCCCGGCTGACCGGAGCGCACGGCACGTACGAGACCGTGATGGGCATGCTCGACGACCAGGTCGAGGGCTACTTCCTCCTCGGACAGAATCCGGCCGTCGGTTCAGCCCACGGCAGGATGCAACGGCTGGGGATGTCGCACCTGAAATGGCTGGTGGTGCGGGACCTGAATCTCATCGAGTCGGCGACGTGGTGGAAGGACGGCCCGGAAATCGAGTCCGGGGAGCTGCGAACCGAGGACATCGAGACCGAGGTGTTCTTCCTGCCTGCCGCCACCCATGTGGAGAAGGCAGGGTCGTTCACCCAGACCCAACGGCTGCTGCAGTGGCGGCATCAAGCGGTCACACCGCCAGGAGACTGCCAGAGCGAACTGCAGTTCTTCGTCGAGCTGGGCCAGCGGATCCGAGAGAAGCTGGCCGGGTCCGACGACGAACGCGACCGCCCGCTGCTCGACCTCACCTGGGACTATCCCACGGACGAGCACGGCGATCCTGACCCCGAGTCGGTGCTGGCCGAGATCAACGGCCGTCATCTCGAGGGGCCGGACGCAGGCAGGCTCCTCTCGGCGTACACCGAGCTGCGTGCCGACGGTTCAACCTCGGGAGGCTGCTGGATCTACACGGGCGTGTACGCGGACGGCATCAATCACGCCGCCAATCGGAAGCCCGGCCACGAGCAGGGGCCCACGGCTCCGGAATGGGGATGGGCCTGGCCCGCCAACCGCAGGATCCTGTATAACCGGGCATCTGCCGATCCGGCCGGCAAGCCGTGGAGCGAACGGAAGAAGTACATCTGGTGGGACGAGGAACAGCGGCGATGGGTCGGCGACGACGTTCCCGACTTCCCACCTGACAGGGCCCCGGGGAGCAAGCCCGACCCCGCGCTCGGCGGTCCCGCCGCGCTCAGCGGAGATGATCCGTTCATCATGCAGTCTGACGGCAAGGGCTGGCTGTTCGCGCCCAAGGGCCTCGTGGACGGACCCCTTCCCACTCATTACGAGGCTCAGGAATCGCCGGTGGCCAACGCGCTGTACCCGCAGCAGCAGAGCCCAGCACGGCTCGTGTTCCCCCGAGCCGACAACCTCAGTGCGCCAAGCGCTGGCATCAGCGGCGCTGACGTCTATCCCTACGTCTTCACCACCTACCGCCTCACGGAGCACCACACTGCGGGAGGCATGAGCCGCTGGCTGCCGTACCTCTCGGAACTGCAGCCGGAAATGTTCTGCGAGGTTTCCCCCGAGCTGGCCACCGAGCGAGGGCTCGAGCCCTACGGGTGGGCAACGATCATCTCGCCGCGCTCCGCCATCGAGGCGAAGGTGATCGTCACCGAACGGATGAAGCCGCTGACCGTGGGCAACCATACGGTGCACCAGATCGGCCTGCCGTACCACTGGGGCGTCGGGGAGAACGCGGTCGTCAGCGGCGATGCGGCCAACGACCTCCTGGGCGTGACACTGGACCCGAATGTCCAGATCCAGGAGTCGAAGGTGGCGTCCTGCGATATCCGGCCTGGCCGCCGGCCCCGAGGGGCGGACCTGCTGGCCCTGGTGGCCGAGTACCAGGCGCGGGCGGGCACGACACCCGAGACCGGGAACAGCGCGGTCACCGATCCCGCTGCGGAAGGCTTCGCTCCCGGACCCGGCCAGGGCGGCGAGCCGGGCACCGACGCGAGGGTGGAGGACTAGATGGGCCAGCTGTCCGGACCGACCGATCCCACTGCCGATGCTCACTGGGAGAACGCCCAGCCGCGCAAGGGGTTCTTCACTGACACTTCTATCTGCATCGGCTGCAAGGCCTGTGAAGTTGCGTGCAAGGAGTGGAACCACAATCCCCAGGACGGGAATCTCGAGCTGCTCGAATCCTCGTACGACAACACCGGGGCACTGGGGGCGAGCACGTGGCGCCACGTCGCCTTCGTCGAGCAGGGCAAGGAACGGATTGCGGAAGCCCGCGAGTCCGGACGTGCGCTCGTCAACCTCGGGATGCCCCGTGTCGGCCCTCCAGCGGCTGCCGCGGAGATGACGGTGAGCCTCGCGGAGGCAGATACGACGCCGCCGGACACCGCCGACTTCCGGTGGCTCATGTCCTCTGACGTCTGCAAGCACTGCACCCACGCCGGATGCCTCGACGTCTGTCCCACCGGAGCGCTCTTCCGCACCGAGTTCGGCACCGTCGTCGTGCAGGACGACGTGTGCAACGGCTGCGGGACCTGCGTGGCAGGGTGCCCCTTCGGCGTGATCGAACGCCGCCGCGACGGGACTGTCGCGGTGGCCGCCGAGCGGGAGGACCGGCACGCCGACCACCCCGCGGTCCCCAATGTCGGCATCGCCCAGAAGTGCACGCTGTGCTATGACCGACTGGTGGCCGACGAGACACCGTCCTGCGCCAAAGCCTGCCCGACGACGTCCATCAAGTTCGGCGACCATGACGACATGGTGGAAACGGCGAGGGAGCGGGTTGCCGCCCTGCACGCGCAGGGCCTGACGGAGGCGAGGCTCTACGGCGCGAACGAGCTCGACGGCGTCGGCGGAACCGGCTCAGTCTTCCTGCTGCTCGACGAGCCCGAGGTCTATGGGCTTCCGCCTGACCCGAAGGTTCCCACTGCCGATCTGCCCCGCATGTACCGGCGTGCGGGAATCGCCGTGGCCGGAATGGTGGCCGCGGCCGCGTTGGCTTTCGTGAGAGGACGTGCGTGACCCACTCGGATTTTGACAGCTTCCGGCCACCGATGCCTCCCCGCCGCGGTCTCCGGGGCGGCCCCAAGCGTGGCGTACGCCGCCGCGACGGCGGCGATGGATCCCGGGAAATGCCGATGGTGCCGGAGCCCGAGTTCACTTCTTACTACGGCCGTCCCGTGGTCAAGCCTGCGCCGTGGGGCGACGACGTTGCCGCCTACCTGTTCCTTGGCGGCGTCGCGGGAGGCTCCGCGCTGCTCGGCTTCGGCGGCCAGCTGACCGGCCGCGAGGCGCTTCGCCGGAACGCGCGGCTGAGTGCCCTCGCAGCGGTGAGCCTCGGTGCGGCTGCACTCGTGAAGGACCTCGGCAGGCCGGAACGCTTCCTGCATATGCTCCGTACCTTCAAGCTGACCTCGCCGATGAGTGTCGGCTCCTGGATCCTCAGCGCGTTCAGCGCCGGAGCAGGCGTGGCGGCGGTCGCGGAGATCGACCGCATGAGTGGCAGGCGGCTGCCGCTGGGCCCGCTGCGGCCGGTACTGCAGGCTGTCGAGGGGCCGGCCGGATTCGAGGCGGCGCTGTTCGCCGGTCCTCTGGCGGCGTACACAGCGGTCCTGCTCGGCGACACTGCCACGCCGACCTGGAACGCAGCCCATGAGGAGCTGCCCTTCGTCTTCGTGAGTTCGGCGTCGCTCGCCTCAGCCGGGCTCGCCATGATCACGACTCCAATCCACGAGGCCGGTCCGGCCCGGACGTTGGGCGCGCTCGGCGTCGTCGGCGATCTCGTGGCGACGCGGGTCATGGAGCACCGAATGGATCCGGTGGAAGCCGAGCCCCTGCACGAGGGCAGGCCCGGTGCCATGCTGAAATGGAGCGAGCGGTTGGCGATCGCCGGCGGGGTGGGGACACTGCTGGCCGGCCGCAGCCGCGCTGTGGCCGCAGCCTCGGGGCTGGCATTGCTGGCCGCTTCCGCCCTCACCAGGTTCGGCCTCTTCGAAGCAGGCCTTTCCTCGGCCAAGGACCCGCGCTACACGATCGAACCGCAGAAGAAGCGGCTCGCTGCCCGCCGCGCGGCCGGCGTCACGGACGATTCGATCACCACCGCGCGCTGATACGCCACCTCCGTCTAGCGGACCTCGATGCCCTCGCCCACGACGGTGTGGCCGACCACGGGATGCCCGGGCAGTTCTCCGATCACGAGCAGGCCGCCCGAGGTCTGCGCGTCGGCAAGGAGGAGCAGATCGTCGTCGGTCACCCCGGAACCGAACCGCAGATGTGGCCGCACCCAGTCGAGGTTGCGCCGGGTCCCGCCGGAGACGAAGCCCTCCTGCAGCGACTCGCGGGCCCCCTCGACCAGCGGCACTGACGCGAGGTCGACCACCGCGCCCACCCCGGAGGCGCGGCACATCTTGTACAGATGGCCCAGCAGGCCGAACCCGGTCACATCCGTCGCAGCACGCACACCGGCGGCCACGGCCGCTTCGGACGCATCGCGATTCAGTGCCGTCATCGTCGCCACCGCCTCGGGGAACACCTCCCCGGTCCGCTTGTGCCGGTTGTTGAGGAGTCCGACGCCGAGGGGCTTCGTGAGCGTGATCGGCAGACCGGGCTGCGCTGCATCGTTGCGCAGCAGCCGGTCGGGATGGGCGACGCCGGTCACCGCCATGCCGTACTTGGGCTCGGGGTCGTCGATCGAATGCCCGCCGATCACCGGACAGCCGGCCTCCGCAGCGGTGCTCAGCCCGCCGCGGAGCACCTCGGTCATCAGCTCCGTGGGGAGCACCTCGCGCGGCCATCCCACGAGATTGACCGCCATGATCGGACGGCCTCCCATGGCGTACACGTCGGAGAGGGCGTTGGCTGCGGCGATGCGGCCCCAGTCGAAGGGGTTGTCGACGACGGGGGTGAAGAAGTCCGCGGTGGAGAGCACCGCCAGATCCTCGCGCACCAAGACGGCGGCGGCGTCGTCGCCGCTGTCGAGCCCGACCAGCACGTCCGCGCCGGACTGGCCCATGAGGCCGCGGACCACGTCTTCGAGCTCGCCGGGCGGGATCTTGCACGCGCAGCCTCCGCCGTGCGCATAGTCGGTGAGCCGGCGCGCGCCAGCGCCGTCGTCGAGCCGCGGGAGGGACGTCCGGACCTCATTCACGGGCCCAGCCTACCTGCAGCCGAGCTGCTACATTGGGCTCCGGTGGCGTCCGGGTCCTGGTGGGCCCCCCGGTCTTCAAAACCGGTGAGACCGAGCATCTCGGTCTGGCGGGTTCGATTCCCGTCCGCCACCGCCAACCATCGGCAGGTGATGCCGGCACTGAGGAGGGCATGTGGACGACGTCGACCCTCGCCGCCTCATCCCCCGCACGAACGACCTGCTGGCCCTGCCGGCTGTCCATCAGGCCCGAAGCCGACTGAACGAGCGCGTCATCCGGGACACCGTCCGGCAGGTTCAGGAGCGGGCACGGCGCGGCGAGCTCGCGCCCAGCGATGTGGAGCCGGCCCTGGTCGGCGCTCTGACTGCGCGCAGCGCGACAACCCTCCGCCCGGTGCTGAACGCGACGGGCGTCATCGTCCACACGAACCTCGGCCGCGCCCCTCTCTCCGCTCGTGCGGTTGAAGCCCTCGTGGCCGCCAGCGGCTACGTCGACGTGGAGCTCGACCTCGCAGACGGCACCCGCTCCCGCCGCGGGGCGAGCGCCCGGGCCGCGTTGCTCGCCGCCTGCCCGGCCGCGGAGGACGCGCTGGTCGTCAACAACGGGGCTGCGGCCCTGGTCCTGGCCACCACAGCCCTCGCCGCCGGCCGGGAGGTGGTGGTGAGCCGAGGGGAGCTCGTCGAAATCGGAGCAGGCTTCCGCCTGCCCGACCTGATCGCGTCGACCGGCGCAGTGCTCCGCGAGGTGGGCACGACCAACCGGACGCACCTGCGTGACTACGCCGACGCCGTCGGCCCCGAGACGGGCTGCGTGCTCAAGGTCCACCCGAGCAATTTCCGGGTTGACGGATTCACCTCCGCAGTCGGGCTGGGGGAGTTGAGTGCCCTGGCGGCTGGGCACGGGATACCGCTCGTGGCTGATCTTGGGAGCGGGCTGCTGGCGCCCGACCCGCACCTGCCGCACGAACCCGATGCTGCGACGGCGCTGGGCGACGGTGCCGACGTCGTCATCGCCAGCGGCGACAAGCTGCTCGGCGGCCCTCAGGCGGGTCTGCTCCTGGGCCGCAGGGAGATCATCGAGCGGCTGGCCCGCCACCCGCTCGCGCGTGCCGTCCGGGCGGACAAGCTCGCCCTCGCCGCCCTCGAGGCGACGGTTGCGGGGGACCCGCCGCCGGTGGTCCGGTCGCTGCACGCCGACGTGGGCGAGGTGCGGCGCCGAACGGACACGCTCGCGCGCGCCCTGGGCGTACCTGTCGTGCCGCACGACGGTCGGGTCGGCGGCGGCGGTGCCCCCGGTGTTCCCCTGCCCGGATGGGCGCTCCAACTCCCCGAGGGGATCGCAGCCCTCCTGCGCACCGGCGAGCCGGCCGTGCTGCCGCGCGTCCACGACGGCTCGTGCTTGGTGGATCTGCGCTGCGTCCCCGAGGACGACGACCACCGGATCCTCGCCGCAGTGCGGCAGGCGCTGGCGGCCCTCGACGGCGCGGGTGCCGGCAGGGCGGGCTGAGCGATGCACGTCGTGGCCACTGCCGGACACGTCGATTCTGGCAAGAGCACCCTAGTCCGCGCCCTCACGGGCATGGAGCCGGACCGCTGGGAGGAAGAACGGCGCCGCGGGCTGACCATCGACCTGGGCTATGCCTGGACCACTCTGGCGTCGGGACGGGAGGTCGCCTTCGTCGACGTCCCCGGTCATGAGCGCTTCCTCGGAAACATGCTCGCCGGAATCGGCCCCGCACCCGTCGTCTGCTTCGTCGTTGCCGCCGACGAGGGCTGGCAGGCGCAGTCCGGCGACCACCGCGACGCCGTCGCGGCACTGGGCATCGAGCACGGCGTCGTGGTCCTGAGCCGCGCCGACCGGGCGTCCGCCCGCGAGATCGGCGACGTCCTCGCACAGGCCCGCCGAGAGCTGGCCGGGACTGGACTGCGGGACGCGCCCGCCGTGGCGGTGTCGGCTACCGAAGGCACGGGCCTGGCCGAGTTCCGCGCAGTGCTCGACGGCGTCCTCGCCGGCGTGCCGTCCCCCACGCCGACGGGCCGGGTCCGGCTGTGGGTGGACCGTTCATTCACCATCACGGGCTCCGGAACGGTGGTGACCGGGACCCTGGGCGCAGGAACCCTCGTCCAGGGTGACCTGCTCCAGCTCCTCGGCCACGGCGATCCCCGGCCGGTGGTGGTCCGCGGCCTGGAAAGCCGTGACGCCTCGTATGCCTCGGTCGGGCCGGTCAGCCGCGTGGCCCTGAACCTCCGTGACGTTGCCGCCGAGGATGTCCGCCGCGGGGATGCACTCGTCACCCCCGATGCCTGGCCCTCCACGCGTGTCCTGGGCGTCCGCCGGACGACGGGCGCGCCCTACACCGAGGTGCCGGAGCAGCTCATGGTCCACGTCGGCACCGCGTCCGTGCCGGCCCGGCTGCGCCCTTTCGGAGCTGACCACGCCCGGCTCGTCCTCGACCGGCCCCTGCCGCTCGTCCTCGGCGACCGTCTGGTGCTGCGTGACCCGGGGAGCCGCTCGGTCCTCGGCGGCGCACGGGTCCTCGATGCCGATCCACCGGAACTGCAACGGCGCGGGGACGGCGCCCGGTGGGCGGAGCGGCTCGCGCACATGGACCCCGCAGGTGACGTCCTGGGCGAAGTGGCAGCGCGGGGCGCGGTCCAGGAACAGCATCTGCGCCGGCTCGGGCTGCTCTCAGAGGAACCCGCGACGGCGCCCGCGGGGATCCGCGTCCTTCGCGAGTGGTGGGTGCATGCCCCTGTCTTCGAGTCATGGCAGCAACGGCTGCGCACCGCGCTTGAGGCGCTTCAGGAGAGCGACCCGTTGACCCCGGGCCTGTCCATGGGTGCGGCCCGCGACCTGCTCACCCTGCCCGACGAGAGGCTCCTCGCCCACATCGTCCGGGAGGCCGGCCTCGAACAGGAGGGTGGCCGCGTTCGGCTGCCCGGCGGCCACGGCAGCCTCGGTGCTGCGGAGTCGGCAGTTGCCGACCTGGAGCGACGGCTCACCGCAGACCCGTTCCGCGCCCCGGAGGCCGACGAGTTGGCCGCCCTCAAGTTGGGAGCCCGGGAGCTGGCCGCGGCCGAGCGGATGGGGCGCGTGCTGCGGCTGCGCGATGGCGTGGTTCTCCTCCCGACGGCGCCGGCCCTCGCGATGCGCGTCCTCGCCCGCCTCGAGCAGCCGTTCACCACGAGCCAGGCGCGCCAGGCGCTCGGCACCACGCGGCGGATTGCAGTTCCGCTGCTGGAGCATCTCGACTCTCGCGGCTGGACCCGGCGTCTGGACGCGGGCCACCGCGCTGTGGTCCGCTAGCCCCGAGGCTTCGCAGACCGCTGGGCATGGGCCACCGCGCCGAGGGCGGGCGCGGGCGTCAGTCGTCGCCGAGGCCCCTGGCGGCGAGCGCGTCGCCAGTGCGCCGCGCGTAGGCCACCGCCGAGAGCACCACAGGAACAGTCCGGGCCCGCACGCTGCGCTCGAGCCCGCGCGCACGGGCAGCATCGCCCACTTCGGCGAACGCGCCAGCGAGCACAGGGATGCTCCGCAGCATGATCGCGATCGCGAGGGCGAACCGCTCGGGGTCCGCTTCGAAGCGCTGGAGCGGCCGAGCGAGCGACGCGACTGCGTCGAGCAGCCGCTCGAGCGGCACCGTGGCCGTGAGGAGTCCCGCTGCCACGAAGCACAGCAGCAGATTGGCCACGATCCGCGTCGCCGTCTCCGGCCCCTGCTGCCAGGACTGGAACGCGAAGAGGACGACGGCGAACGGCAGCACGAGCTTCCACGACGTCGCCAGACGGCGGACTCCGAGCCGCGCCGAGAGCCAGACCGCGACCGCGAGCCCCAGGCCCCCCACGGAGACACGCCAGTCCAGGAGCACGAAGCTCGCCGCTCCTGCCGCGCCCACGCCGAGGAACTTGGCCCACAGCGGCGCCCGATGAAGCCACGAGTTGCCCGGGACATATCCGGCGAGCAGGCCCCCGGCCGAGCGGGCGCGCATCAGCTGCCCTCCGCCGTCGTGCGCGGACCGGCGATCCCGGCAGGCGCGGCGCAGAGCTCACGGTAGAAGCCCACGGAGGAGGCGGGCTCGCCGTCGTAGGCGATCCGGCCGCCCTCGACGACGAGGACCCGATCAGCGTCCAGGGCAAGTTCGAGGTCGTGGGTGGAGAGGATCACCTGCTGACCGAGTCCGGCCAGCGTGCGGCGCAGGAGTTCGCGGTTGCGCAGGTCGAGGAGGGTGGACGGCTCGTCGAGGACGAGAACCCCAGGGTCGACGGCGAGCACGGCGGCGAGCGCCATGAGCTGCCGTTCGCCGCCGGAGAGCTCGTACACACTCTGGTCGGCGAGCGCCCCGAGCCCGAACCTGTCGAGGACGGCCTGCGCCGCTGCAGCCCGCTCCGCCCGGTTGCGGTGCCTCCGGCGCAGGGAGAGCTCGACGTCTTCGCGCCCCGTGGGCATGACGAGCTGGGAGAGCGGGTCCGTGAACACGAATCCCACGCGCTGGCGCACCGCGCGCCCGTCGCGGACGGTGTCCAGGCCGTCGATGCGCACGCTCCCCGAGGTCGGCTCGACGAGCCCGTTGAGCAGGCGGAGGAGCGTGGACTTGCCGGACCCGTTGGCACCCACGACGGCGATGCGGGGCTCCGTGAGTGTCGCGCGGACGCCGTCGAGCAGCACCTTCGAGGCGGCGTCGGAGGGCGCGCCCGTCATCCCGTCGACGGGGACGGCGACGGAGACGCCGTCGATCTCGATGCAGGCCATGGTTCCTCCTGTGCTGCCGCCGGACGCGGCCCTCTGTCTCAGAAGGCTACGCACCGCGGCGACGCTCCATTTTGTGGGCGGCCCACGACGGCGCCGGGCTGGCTTTGGCGGGCGCCGACAACCGGGTGCGGCGCCTGCCGTCGTTTCCGCTGCCGCCGCGACGGGTAGGCGCATCCACGATGACAGAGAACCAGCCTCCGACCGATGACGAGCTCCGCCGGACCGCCGCAGGGCGCTTCGGATTCGACGAGTGGCGCGAGGGCCAGTTCGAGGCGGTCCAGGCCGCTGCAACCGGCCGCGACGTGCTCGCCGTAATGCCCACGGGGCACGGCAAGTCGGCGGTGTACCAGGTCCCTGCGGCGGCGCTGGACGCGGTCACGGTAGTTGTCAGCCCCCTCATCGCCCTCCAGCGCGACCAGGTGGACGCCCTCAACGAGACCCTGGGAGCCGGGCGGGCCGTCGCCCTGAACTCGACTCTGGGGGCGCGGGCTGAGCGCCGCGCGTGGGAGGCGCTCGAGGACGGGGAGGCCAGGTTCGTGTTCCTGGCTCCCGAGCAGATCGCCCGCGAGGACACCCTCGCGCGGCTCGCCGGGCTCCGGCCGGACCTCTTCGTCGTGGATGAGGCCCACTGCATCTCAGCGTGGGGTCACGACTTCCGTCCCGATTACCTCACCCTCGGGGGAGCGGTGGAACGGCTCGGCCATCCGACGACCGTGGCCCTCACTGCCACCGCGTCACCGCAGACGCGTGCGGAGATCGTCGCCAAGCTCGGCCTCGTGGACCCGCTCGTACTGGTGCAGAGCTTCGACCGGCCCAATCTCACCCTCCGCGTCACCCGGCACGCGACCGACGGCGAGAAGCGGGCCGCAGTGCTCGACGAGGTAGCCGAGCTCGGAGGACCCGGACTGGTGTACGCCGCGACCCGACGCGCCTCAGAGGACTATGCGGATGCACTGGCCCAGCGGGGGCTGCGCGCCGAGGCCTATCATTCCGGCCGGCGTGCGGCGGACCGGGCGTCCGTCCACGCGCGGTTCCTCGGCAACGAGCTCGACGTCGTCGTGGCCACCACCGCCTTCGGCATGGGCATCGACAAGCCCGACGTGCGGTTCGTCGTCCACGCTGACATCCCCGACTCCCTCGACAGCTACTACCAGGAGATCGGCCGCGCCGGCCGGGACGGCTATCCGGCGCTTGCGGTACTCCACTATCGGTCCGAGGACCTCGGCCTCCAGCGCTTCTTCGCGGGGGGATCGGTCGCAGAGGGTCACCTCGCGGCGGTGTTCGACGCCGTGCGCGGGGCTGGCCCCGCGCGGCCGACGGCTCTTCGGAGCGAGACGGGACTGAGCGCGCGCGCCCAGTCCCGCGCGCTTGCCCTCCTCGAGGCGAGCGGGGCCGTCCGTGGTGGCCGGCACGGCTTCCAGGCGGTCGACGGCGTGGGGCGGCCCGACGCCGTTGAGCGCGCCGTGGCAGAGGAGGACGCACGACGGCGCGTGGACACCTCGCGTGTGGAGATGGCGCGCGGGTACGCGGAGACCGACCTGTGCCGCCGGCAGTGGCTCCTGAACTACTTCGGCGAGGATGCCCCCGCCTGGTGCGGCAACTGCGACCGGTGCGAGGAGACGGGCAGCCGCGAGCAGGCCCGGGAGCGGGAGGACGCGACGCCGGGCGGGTGGTCGATGCAGGACCCGGTGCGCCATCGGGACTGGGGGCCTGGCCTCGTCATGGGCGTGGAACCGGACCGCATCACCGTGCTCTTCGACTCCGTGGGCTATCGGGAGCTCGCCCTGGCCGCGATCGAAGACAACGAGGGCCTGCTGGTCCGGGGAGGCGCCTCGGATTGACACCGGGTCAGGAGGCACCCGTCCGGGCCGATACCATGGGATGAGGCCCAGGTCCGGGCCGCATCCCCCGAAAGGCACCCGACTGACGTGATCACTGTCTCCAACCTCGAACTGCGCGCCGGCGCCCGCCTGCTCATGGACGAGGTGAACTTCCGGATCGACAAGGGAGACAAGATCGGCCTCGTGGGCCGCAACGGGGCGGGCAAGACCACGCTCACCCGTGTGCTCGCGGGGGAGGGGCTCCCGGCGGCGGGCACTGTCACGCGCTCCGGCGAGATCGGCTATCTTCCCCAGGACCCGCGGACGCCGGACATGGAGCAGCTCGCGCGGGACCGCATCCTGTCCGCGCGGGGGCTCGACGTCGTCGTGCGCAAGCTGCGCGAGGCCCAGACGGACATGTCCAGCGAGGACGCCGAGGTCCAGCGCAAGGCGATGGGGCGCTACGACCGGCTCGAGGCCGAGTTCCTCGCGGGCGGCGGGTACGCGGCCGAGGCCGAGGCGGCGGCGATCTCGGCGAACCTCGCCCTCCCGGACCGCATCCTCAACCAGCCGCTGCGCACGCTGTCAGGCGGCCAGCGCCGGCGCGTCGAGCTGGCCCGCATCCTGTACTCGAGTGCCGACACGCTCCTCCTCGACGAGCCGACCAACCACCTCGACGCGGACTCGATCGCATGGCTGCGGGACTTCCTCAAGGCGCACCAGGGCGGCCTCATCGTCATCTCCCACGACGTCGACCTCCTCGAGGCGACCGTGAACAAGGTGTTCCACCTCGACGCGAACCGCGCCGTGATCGACATCTACAACATGGGCTGGAAGCGCTATCTCACCCAGCGCGAGACGGACGAGCGCGCACGACGGCGCGAACGCGCCAACGCGGAGAAGAAGGCCCAGGTCCTGATGGACCAGGCGAACAAGATGCGTGCGAAGGCGACCAAGGCCGTCGCCGCGCAGAACATGGCCAAGCGCGCCGAGCGGCTCCTCGCGGGGGTCGCGGAGGAGCGCGTCTCGGACCGCGTGGCCGCGCTGCGCTTCCCGGAGCCGGCTCCCTGCGGCAAGACCCCCCTGACGGCCGAGGGCCTGTCCAAGTCCTACGGCTCCCTCGAGATCTTCACGGACGTGGACCTCGCGGTCGACAGGGGGTCCCGCGTGGTGATCCTGGGCCTGAACGGCGCGGGCAAGACGACCCTCCTGCGCATGCTCGCGGGCGTCGACTCGCCGGACACCGGAGAGGTGGTCGCGGGCCACGGCCTCAAGATCGGCTACTACGCCCAGGAGCACGAGACCCTCGACACGGACCGGACGGTCCTCGAGAACATGCGCAGCGCCGCCCCCGACCACCTCGGCGACGCCGACGTGCGCGGGATCCTGGGCTCGTTCCTCTTCACGGGCGACGACGTCGACAAGCCCGCCGGCGTCCTCTCCGGCGGCGAGAAGACCCGCCTCGCCCTCGCGACCATCGTGGCCTCGAGCGCGAACGTCCTGCTCCTGGACGAGCCGACCAACAACCTCGATCCCGCGAGCCGCCGCGAGATCCTCGGGGCCCTGAAGACCTACAAGGGCGCCGTCGTCATGGTCAGCCACGACGAGGGCGCCGTCGAGGCGCTCAACCCGGAGCGAGTGGTCCTGCTGCCGGACGGCGTGGAGGACCTGTGGAGCGCCGACTACCTCGACCTCATCACGCTCGCGTAGGGGCTACCGGACCTCGAGCTCCTCGGCCTCGGTGACGCGGGCGAGGTCCGCGTAGGAGATCGACAGCATCGAGAGGTGGTCACCAGCGCCCGCCCACAGGAGCGGATGGGCGGCGAGGTGGACGTCGAGGAGCGTGCGGAGGCGTTCGGGATGGCCGACCGGCGCAACCCCGCCCACGCGCTGGCCCGTGTGCTCGAGCACGAACTCGGGGGCGGCGCGTCGCACCTTCCCGCCCAGCCGGCGCGAGAGCAACCTGGTGTCCACGCGAGCGGCGCCGGAGGCGAGGATGAGTAGCGGCGCGCCGTCGACCTCGAACACGAGGCTGTTCGCGATCGCGCCGACCTCGCACCCCAGCACGCCGGCTGCGGCCACCGCGGTGGGGACGGCGTCCTCGAACGTGACGACGGTGTCCGCGAGCCCCGCCGCCGTCAGGGCGGCCCGGACCCGCGCGACGGCCGAGGGGTCGCTGTGCGGCGCCTCGCTCACCGGTAGCCCTGCGCGTCGAGGATGGCGTCCTCCTCTTCCTCAGCCGTGGGGCCGCGCCGTCGTTTCCTCGGCGGTGCGGGAGCGGCGTCGTGCGCGCCCTCACCGGACCGCGCGGCCTCGGCGGCCCGGTCGATCGCGTCGTTGCGGGCCTGCTGGCGCGCCGCGTAGCCGAAGCCGATGAACATGAGGACGGCGAAGGCGAGCCACTGGAGGGCGTACGAGAGGTGCATGCCCTCGTCGGGCTGGGGCTTGGGCAGCGGGGCGGGGGTCTGGGCCGCCGCCGGCGTCTCGCTTGCCAGCTGCCCGTAGGCGCCGGTCAGCACCGGGTAGGGGAGCTGCTGGGCGTAGGCCGGCAGGTCGATGGAGGCGAGCTGGCCCTGCGGCGCGCCGCGGTCGAGCGTCGGCTCGCTCGGGCGCACGCGCACGACGACGGTCACGTCGCCGGCCGGGGGCGCCGGCACCACGTCGGGGCGCCCCGCCTCGCTGTTGCCGATCGGCAGCCAGCCGCGGTCCACGATGACGGCCTGCCCGGAGGTGAGCCGGAAGGGCACCACCACCTCGTAGCCCGGCTGCCCGGCGTTGGGCCGGTTGCGGACCACACGGGTCTGATCGACGTCGTAGGAACCGCGCAGTTCCACCTGCATCCACTCGCGCTGGGGATCGAGGGCGGCGAACTGGTCGGCCGCCTGAGCGAAGGGAACGGGCGTGGCGTCGTAGTTGCGCGTGACCAGGTCGATGTTGGCCTTGGCCTCGTCGAGGCGCGCCATCTGCCACCGGCTCAGCAGCACGCACGCGATGGCGAAGAGGATGGCGAGGCCCAGATAGGTCAGCCAGCGCCGGGAGATCAGGAAGCGGTACATCAGCGGGCGGCCTCCGTCAGCGGCAGGGTCTCACGCCACAGGAGGCGCTGCCGGAGGTAGTCCTCGAGCCACGCGCGGTGCTCGTCGCACGCGAGCCAGGTCTTGCGGCGTTCCGGGGTGTGGATCTTGGGGTTGTTCCAGAGAAGGCGCCAGACCGCATCGCTGCGGCAGCCCTTGCGGGAGCACACGGGGGTCTCCGGGGCCCCTGCGGGGTCCGGGACCATGTCCAGCAGGTTCACGCGGCCCCTCCACCCGCAGACGCCGGGCCGTCGCGGCCCTCGCCGTCGTCACCCGGCGCCTGGTTGCCCGGTGCGTCGTCGACGGTCTCGCCGGCGATAGTCTCTGAACCCGGATCGGCGGGCTGCCAAGGACCGGTGCCCAGTTCGGCGATCGGGACTGCATCGTACAGGTCGCTTTCGTACGTCTCCGCCTTGGTCTGGGCGTTCGCGATCACGACCGCGACCCACGGGAGGAAGACGGCGCCCGCGACAGCGATCAGCTTGAACCAGCCGTCCAGGAAGAACAGCGCGATGATGCACACCATGCGGATGCCCATCGCCAACGAGTAGCGGACCATGCGCTGGTGCATGTCGACGCTGTGCCCGGGCGCGGCCGTCGTGATGCTGTGCACCACGGCATCGTCGACGCCCTGCGGCTGGCCCTCGGCCCGGCCCGTGCGGCCCTCAGATTCTTTCGTCATCACACTCCCAAGCACCCTCTATTGTCCCACCGCCGCCGCGGGCGGTCCAAGCGGGGTGGCCAGCCGCTAGGATGCAGCGTGAACCGGCGCCGTCGAGCGGTGCCTCCCAACCACTTCTTCCCAAGGAGCACTGTGAGTCCGGAAGCAACCTCCCCGCGCAGCGTCCTCGTCACCGGCGGCAACCGCGGCATCGGCCTCGCGATCGCCAAGGCGTTCCTCGCCAACGGGGACAAGGTCGCCGTCACGTACCGGACGCCGACGGACCTTCCCGAAGGCATCCTCGGCGTCCAGGCCGACGTCACCGACGAGGCCTCGATCGACGCCGCGTTCAAGGCGGTCGAGGAGGCGAACGGCCCTGTCGAGGTGCTCGTGGCGAACGCCGGCATCACGAAGGACACCCTCCTGCTGCGGATGAGCGAGGACGACTTCACCTCCGTCCTGGACACGAACCTGACGGGCGCCTTCCGGGTGGTCAAGCGGGCCGCCAGGGGCATGATCCGCCTCCGCAAGGGGCGCGTGATCCTCATCTCGTCCGTCTCGGGCCTCTACGGAGCGCCGGGGCAGATCAACTACTCGGCGTCGAAGGCCGGCCTCGTGGGCCTCGCCCGCTCGTACTCGCGCGAACTCGGCTCCCGCGGCATCACCGCCAACGTCGTCGCGCCGGGCTTCATCAACACGGACATGACGGCCGAGCTGCCCGAGGAGACGCAGAAGGACTACCTCTCGCGCGTCCCCGCCGGACGTTTCGCCGAGGCCGAGGAGGTGGCGAACGTGGTCCGCTGGGTCGCGAGCGACGAGGCCGCGTACATCACGGGGGCCGTCATCCCGGTCGACGGCGGCCTCGGCATGGGACACTGACCCCCAGCCCGTTGGCGAATCAGACACAGACGAATCAGACACAAAGGGAACGCGCATGGGACTTCTGGACAACAAGACGGCGATCGTGACGGGGTCGTCGCGGGGGATCGGGGCCGCCACGGCGAAGATCCTCGCGGGCGAGGGCGCCGCCGTCGTCGTGAACTACCGGCAGAAGGCGCCGCGCGCCAACAAGGTCGTGGCCGAGATCGAGGCTGCCGGCGGCCGTGCGACTGCCGTGGGCGGGGACCTCACCGACCAGTCCGACGTCGACGCCCTCGCCCAGGCCGCGGTGGATGCCTTCGGCTCGCTCGACGTCCTGGTGCTCAACGCCTCGGGCGGCATGGAGTCGGGCCTCGGTGAGGACTACGCGCTCAAGCTGAACCGCGACGCCCAGGTTGCGATGCTCAAGGCCGCAGCTGAGCGCATGAAGCCGGGCTCGCGCGTGGTGTTCGTCACGAGCCACCAGGCGCACTTCATCGACTCGGTGGACACGATGGACGCCTACGAGCCCGTGGCCCGCTCCAAGCGCGCGGGCGAGACCGCACTGCGCGAACTGGTCCCCTGGCTGACGGAGAAAGGCATCACGTTCGTCGTCGTCTCGGGGGACATGATCGAGGGCACCATCACGGCGACCCTCCTGGAGCGCGCGGCGCCGGGCGCCATCGCCTCCCGCCGCGAGGCCGCCGGGAAGCTCTACTCCGTCGAGGAGTTCGCCGCCGAGGTCGCGAAGATGGTGACGGCCGACGTCCCGACCGGCCACACCGAGTACGTCGGCGGGGCCGAGCACTTCCAGGCCTGACCAGGGACCCCGCAAGAACGCGGCAGGGACCCCGCAACCACGAGCGCGGTTGCGGGGTCCCTGCCCTACCGTTGCGGGGTCCCTGCCCTACCGTTGCGGGGTCCCTGGCATCCCGTTGCGGGGTCACACCCCCGCGAGATGCCGCACGACGTCGAGGTAGGGGATGTCGACGGCGGCGTCGGCCGCTGCCCGGACCTTCGGCTTGGCGTTGTACGCGACCCCGAGCCCGGCCGCGCCGAGCATGTCGAGGTCGTTGGCGCCGTCGCCCACCGCGATGCAGTGCTCGAGCGGGATGGCGTGCTCGGCGGCCCACGTGCGCAGCATCCGTTCCTTCACGGCGCGGTCCACGATCTCCCCGAGGACCCGGCCCGTGAGCTTCCCGTCCACGACCTCGAGGTCGTTGGCCCTTGCATGGTCGAGCCCGAGCGCCTCAGCGAGCGGATCGAGGATCTGGGTGAACCCCCCGGAGACCACGCACACCACATGCCCGGCGGCGTGGAAGGCCTTGATGAGCTCGTCCGCCCCGAGGGAGAGCACGACGGCGCCGCGCACCTTGTCGATGACCTCCGCCGGTAGCCCCGCGAGGGTCTCGACGCGGGCCACAAGGCTCTGGGCGAAGTCCAGCTCGCCGCGCATGGCGGCCTCGGTGACCGCGGTGACCTCCTCGCGCTTGCCGGCGTAGTCGGCTAGGAGCTCGATGACCTCCTGCTGGATGAGGGTCGAGTCGACGTCCATGATGAGCAGCTTCCGCTCCGCGGAGAGCAGAGTGGCCGGGACCAGGCCGGCGCCGGCGCGCAGGCCTGCCAGAGCCTCGCGCGCCTCGGTGAGCCGGGCGTCGTCGAGCGCCACCGAGGCCGTCATCACCTCGTAGCGGCCGTCGCCGGAGGTCTCGAAGGGCCCGACGGCGGCGCCGGCGCCTTCGAGGGCCCGGGTCGCCGCGGCGGCGTCCTCGGGGGAGAGCGAGAGGGCATGCAGTACGGCGGCGAAGGAGGAAGGCATAGTTCAGGATTCTAGCCAGCGGGGCGATGGTTCGCGGCGGGCGAACTTTCTGCACTAGGGTCAGAAGTCATGAGCAATGTACTCCAGCTGTCCGGGGTCAGCGTCGTCCGGGGGCGGAAGACGCTGTTGGGCGGCATCGACTGGCAGGTGCGCGAAGGGGAGCGCTGGGTTGTCCTGGGACCGAACGGGGCGGGGAAGACCACGCTCCTCCAGCTGGCCGCGGCGCGCATGCATCCCACGCGCGGAACCGTCGGCATCCTGGACGAGACCCTCGGCAAGGTTGACGTCTTCGAGCTCCGGCCCCGCATCGGCCTGGCCTCCGCAGCCTTGGCCAACCAGATCCCCGAGGACGAGAAGGTCCTCAACGTCGTCGTGACCGCTGCCTACGGCGTGACCGGCCGCTGGAACGAGGAGTATGAGAAGGACGACGAGCGCCGCGCCTTCCGCCTCCTGAACGAGTGGGGCATGGGCCCGCTCCTGGGCCGGGTGTTCGCGTCGCTGTCCGAGGGCGAGCGCAAGCGCGTGCAGATCGCCCGGGCGCTCATGACGGACCCCGAGCTCCTCCTCCTCGACGAGCCCGGTGCCGGCCTCGACCTCGCCGGGCGCGAGGAGCTCGTGCAGCGCCTCTCGGAGCTCGCGTCCGACGACGACGCGCCCGCCCTCGTGCTCGTCACGCACCACCTCGAGGAGGTGCCGCCCGGCTTCACGCACGCGCTCCTGCTGCGCGACGGCGGCGTGGTCGCCTCCGGCCCGATCACCTCGACCCTGACCGAGGCGAACCTGAGCGAGACCTTCGGCATGCCCCTGAACGTCGTGTCACGGGACGGCCGCTACACGGCCACCGCGAAGGACGGCGCGATCGCGGCCGCCGCCTCGGCGTCCTGACGTGGAGTTCTGGCGCGAAGCGCTCGTCTTCCTCGGCGGCCTGTGGGCCGGGACGATCAACACGATCGTTGGCTCCGGGTCTCTCGTGACGTTCCCGATCCTCGTGGCCCTCGGCTACAGCCCCGTCAACTCGATCATCTCGAACGCGATGGGCCTCGTGGCCGGGGGCTTCTCGGGGGCGTACGGGTACCGGCGCGAGGCGGTGAGTGCGAAGCGGACGCTGCTGCGGCTCCTCCCGGCCTCGCTCGTGGGCGGCCTCGTGGGTGCGTTCCTGCTCCTGCACCTGCCCGAGACGGTCTTCGGCATCGTGGCCCCGATCCTGATCGTGATCGCGATCTTCCTGGTCATCTTCCAGCCCCGCCTGTCGGCGTGGGCGAAGGCGAGGCAGTCGCTCGAGCACATCACGCCGGAGGAGGCGGACCACCAGAAGGTCCCCATGATCCTCTACGTGCTGACGTTCCTCATCGGTGTGTACGGCGGCTACTTCACGGCCGCGCAGGGCGTCCTGCTCATGGGGGTGCTCGGGATCTTCTTCCACGGCACCCTCCAGCAGTCGAACGCGATCAAGGTCGTCCTGAGCCTCGTCGTGAACCTGGTCGCGGCGGTCGCCTACCTGCTGTTCGCGTTCGACCGGATCAACTGGCTCGTCGTGCTGCTGATCGCGGTCGGCTCCACGATTGGCGGCTTCCTCGGCGCTGGCATCGGCCGGCGCATGAAGCCCGCGGTGCTGCGGGTCGTCATCGTGCTCCTCGGCGTGATGGCGCTGATCAACATGATCAGCAAGCTGGTCAACGGCTGAGCGCCGTCACGGTCCGAGCATCCATGGCAGAGTCTTCGCAGATCGTCCGGCTGGCCTCCGCGGACGACCCGCGCGTGGCCGACTACACCCAGCTCACCGACGTGCACCTGCGCAGGGTGCGCGAGCCCGCGGAGGGCCTCTACATCGCCGAATCGTCCCGGGTGCTGCGGAGGGCGCTCGCGGCGGGCCACCAGCCACGCTCGTTCTTCCTCGCCGAGAAATGGCTCGAGGGCCTCGCCGACGTCCTCGCGGAGCACCCGGACGTTCCCGCGTTCGTCGGCCCGCCCGAGCTCCTCGAGGAGATCACCGGCTTCCACCTGCACCGCGGCGCGATGGCCGCAATGCACCGGCCCGCCCCGGTGCCCGTCGCCGAGCTGCTCGCCGGCGCCCGTCGGGAACTGGGCGCCGATCCTGAGAGAGGACGTTCGAGGATCGCGGTGCTTGAGAACCTGACCGATCATACGAATGTGGGCGCGGTCTTCCGCAGCGCCGCAGCGATCGGTGTCGATGCGGTGCTGGTGACGCCACAGTGCGCCGATCCGCTCTACCGCCGCTCGATCCGCGTGTCCATGGGTACTGTCTTCCAAGTGCCGTGGACGCGGATCGAGTCGTGGCCCGAGGATGTCGCTCTCCTGAAGGACGCGGGCTACGTCGTGGCGGGGATGACGCTGGGGGAGGGCGCGATCACGCTGGACGAGCTGGTCGCCGAGGACCACGAGAACCTCGCACTGGTCTTCGGTACCGAGGGTGAAGGACTGACGCCGGAGACGGACAGTGTGCTCGACAGGCGGGTCACGATCCCGATGATGAACGGCGTCGACTCCCTCAACGTCGCGGCGTCGTCGGCTGTTGCCTTCTACGCGACGCGGTCAGGTCAGCCAGCGCCACCAGCGTGACTGCTCCGATTCCGGCGTCGGTTCCGGCTCCGGCTGCTCGCCCAAGGCAAGCGCCGCCTCGACGATGTCGTCCGCGGTGAGCGTCATGACGGCCTCGCGATCGAGCGCGTCGAGACTCTGTCCCTCGTCAAGCGACAGCCGCAGCGCCTGACGGTTGAGCGCCTGCTCGAACAGCGTGCGTGCGAACCGCGCGTTGCCGGAGTCCTCGCCCGTGTGGAGCCCGGCGAGGATGCGGCGCAGCATCTGGTCCGCACCCGGCTCCAGCGTGTACTCGTGCTGGGCCAGCATCTGGTGGAAGATCGTCTGGAGTTCGTCGACCGAGTAGTCGGGGAAGGTGATCTCGCGGGCGAAGCGGGAGCGCAGTCCGGGGTTCGAGAGCAGGAAGGATGCCATCAGCCGCGGATACCCGGCCACAATCACGACCAGACGGTGGCGGTGGTCCTCCATCCGCTTGAGCAGGACTTCGATCGCCTCAGGGCCGAAGTCCGTCCGGCCGTCCTCCGGAGCCAGCGCGTAGGCCTCGTCAATGAACAGGACGCCGTCCAACGCACGCCGGATCACCCGGTCCGTCTTGATGGCCGTCGCGCCGACGTACTGCCCCACGAGGCCCGAGCGGTCAACCTCGACCAGATGGCCCTTCTGCAGCAGACCGACCGCACGGTACATCTCGGCCAGGAGTCGCGCTACGGTGGTCTTTCCCGTGCCGGGGTTTCCGAGGAACACCAGATGCTGTGATGTGGCCACTTCCGGCAGGCCGTGCGCCTTGCGGCGGGCCTGGACCTGGAGCAGTGCGACGAGGGCCCGGACCTGTTCCTTCACAGTCTCCAGTCCGACCAGCGCGTCGAGCTCGGCCTGCACCTCGGACAGCGGTCTGGCGGGGCCGGGCCTTACACCGATGAGATCGCCGACCAGGTCGTCCACGCGCTCCGAACCGGGCAGCTTGAGCTGATCGGCCAGCCGGCCGATGGTTTCGCGCAGGTCGTCGAGCGGATGGCGGCTGGAAGCCATGCACCCACTGTAGTACTCGAGGGCTGCGGAGCTGGTAGCATTGACTGCTGGCCCTCCAATCGGGAGGGCGTTCACACCTGGCCTCTGGCAAAATCCAGGGGCATAAGCAAAGGGCCTATTGTGAAGTCTGATATCCACCCGTCGTACGAGTACGTGGTCTTCAACGACCTCGCCTCCGGCAAGAAGTTCCTCACGCGCTCCACGGTCTCCTCGGACAAGACCATCGAGTGGGAGGACGGCAAGACCTACCCCGTCATCGACGTCGAGGTCTCCTCCGAGTCGCACCCGTTCTACACCGGCAAGCAGCGCATCATGGACTCGGCTGGCCGTGTCGAGCGCTTCAACGCCCGCTTCAAGAACTTCGGCAAGAAGGCCTGACCCAGGCCCTGCCGCTCGAAGGCGCCGCCCCGTACAGGGGCGGCGCCTTCGCCGTCTCCGGGGCCACGCGGCCCGGTCCGGGCAGTCCGCGGGTCTAGGCTTGAGCCGTGGCTGAACATCACGGCGAATACAAGGTGCCCGGGGGAAAGCTCGTGGTCGCGGACCTCATGTCCGAGGACGGGGAGATCGCTGCGGCCAGCATCAACGGGGACTTCTTCCTCGAACCCGACGAGGCCCTTGCAGACATCAACGGCGCACTCGTCGGCCTGTCGGTGCTCGCCCCGAACGCGACGATCAGCGCCGCCGTCGCCGACGCCGTGGGCCCCACCACGGTGATGTTCGGGTTCGACGCCGATGCCGTCGCCGTCGCCGTGCGCCGCGCCCTCGGCCACGCGACCACGTGGGCCGACCACAGCTGGGAAGTCATCCCTCCCAGCGCTCTCTCCATCACCGACAACGTCGCCCTCGACGAGGTGCTCACCCGCGAGGTCGGCGAGGGGCGGCGCAACCCGACGCTGCGGCTGTGGGACTGGGACGAGCGCGCCGTGGTGATCGGCAGCTTCCAGTCGTACCGGAACGAGGTGGATCCGGACGGGGTCGCGCGTCACGGGGTCACGGTGGTCCGGCGGATCTCCGGCGGCGGCGCGATGTTCATGGAGGCCGGGAACTGCATCACGTACTCGCTGTACCTCCCGGCGTCCCTCGTCGACGGCCTCTCCTTCGCCGACTCCTACCCGTTCCTCGACGCGTGGGTCATGGAGGCCCTCGCGTCCGTGGGCGTCAAGGCGTTCTACAAGCCCCTCAACGACATCGCGACCGAGGCCGGCAAGATCGGCGGGGCCGCGCAGAAGCGCCTCGCCAACGGCGGCCTCCTTCACCATGTCACCATGAGCTACGACATCGACGCCGAGAAGATGACCGAGGTCCTGCGGATCGGGCGCGAGAAGATCTCCGACAAGGGCATCGCGAGCGCCAAGAAGCGCGTTGACCCGCTCAAGCGCCAGACCGGCCTCGCGCGCGCGGACCTCTTCGAGGCCATGATGTCCACCTTCGAGGCGCGCTACGGCGCCCGCCGCGTGGCGCTGTCCCAGGAGTCCCTCGCCGACGCGCGGGCCCTCGCGGAGCGCAAGTTCGCCACCCGCGAGTGGCTCCACCGGGTGCCGTAGGCGTGTGAGCGCCCAGCACCCTCGGTGTGGCCGACCTGCAATTCCTCCTCAGCCGTGGCGCGAGCGGTACTGCGCGCTCAGTGATCGGTGCAGGTGGTCCCGCGCCTCGACGACGAGCCTGCGGAGCGCGGCCGGGGCGTGCGCGTTCTCGTCGAGCCACGCGTCGGTGCGCGTCAGCACCGGGTCCTCGTCGGGCCGCTGGTCCACCGCGAGCACCGCGTCGGCAGGGAAGAGGCCTCGCACGAGCCGGGTGGCGATCTCCTGCGAGCGGTCCGCCCACAGCCCGGTGAGGGAGGCGAAGTAGCGCTCCGTGAAGTGCTGGCGGAGGGCCACCGGACCCGCCATGAAGCCTTCGACCGTGGCAGTAAGCAGCTCGTTGGTGAGGCCTTCGCCCTCGACCGCCGCCTTCCACGCCGCTTCTTTGACCTTCGGGTCGGGACGGGCGGCCATGGCCAGCGCATGGCCCACACGCCCCTTGGCTGTGCGGTCACTGCTGAGCTCGGCGTCGAGTTCCGCGGCTCCCGCCTGGCTCTGCGCCGCGAGCGCCTGCCACAGGGGCCACCGCAGGTCTTGGTCGACGACGAGGCCCGGTACCTGTTGGCTGCCGCTCAGGAGGCCGCGCACGAGGCCGAGCTGGCCGCCCCCGTACCGGCTCCCGGCCGCGAGCGCACGCGCCCACGCGAGCTGCTGGTCCGAGCCCGGCGCGGCCGCCCGGAGCTCATGGGCCACCACGGCGAGGTACTTCTCGCGGAGCTCGGGCCGGCCCTCGCCGTGCGTGTACCTCTCGATCGCGGTGCGGGCGTTGTCCAGCACCGTCAGCTGCACCCCGACGGTCGTCTCCGCGCCGGCAAAGCGCTCGACGGCGCGCACGTACTCTTGCGCTGGCGCCTCGCCGTCGCGGGCGGCGTGCCACAGGGCCGTCCAGCACAGCGCGCGGGCCAAGGGGTCGTCGAGGTCGCCGAGCGACGTGCGCACCGTTTGCTCGGACGCTGGGTCCAGGCGAACCTTCGCGTAGGTGAGGTCCTCGTCATTGACCAGGACCAGCTCTGGGACCGGCTGGCCCACGAGCTCCGGCACCTCGGTGAGTGCGCCGGTGACCTCGACGTCGGCCGACGCTGTGCGCACGAGGCGGCCCGCGGCGTCGTGCGCGTAGAGCCCCACCCGGAGCCGGTGGGGGCGCAGCGCCTCGCGCCCGGTCACGGGGTCCACAGCGGTCTGCCGGACGGCCACGCGGGCCAGCGTGTCGCTGTCGTGCTCCGCCACCGGCTCCAGGACACTCAGCCCGGACGTCTGCAGCCACCGCTCCGCCCACTCGCGCAGCGGGCGGCCCGAGGCCTCTTCGAGGGCCGCGAGCAGGTCCGTCAGGCTCGTGTTCCCGTAGGCGTGCGCCCGGAAGTACGAGCGGGCGGCGTCGAAGAAGACGTCCTCGCCCACGAAGGCGACGAGCTGCTTGAGGACGGAGGCGCCCTTGGCGTAGGTGATGCCGTCGAAGTTCTGCTCAGCTGCCTCGAGGTCTGGGATGTCGGCGACGATGGGGTGCGTGGTAGGCAGCTGGTCCTGGACGTACGCCCACGCCTTGCGCCGGTTCGCGAAGTTCACCCACGCCGTCCGCCAGCCGGTGGCCCGGTCCACGGCGAAGGTACCCATGAAGTCCGCGAACGACTCCTTGAGCCAGAGGTCGTCCCACCAGCGCATCGTCACGAGGTCGCCGAACCACATGTGCGCCATCTCGTGCAGGAGCGTGTTCGCCCGGGCCTCGTACTGGGACTCAGCGGCGCGTGAGGTGAAGACGTACTGCTCGGTGAACGTCACGAGGCCGGGGTTCTCCATTGCCCCGAGGTTGTACTCGGGGACGAACGCCTGCTCGTATTTGCCCCAGGGGTATCCCGGCGTGAAGACGGAATGGTAGAAGTCCAGGCCGCGCCGCGTGAGGTCGAAGATGCGGTCCGCGTCGAAGCTGGCTGCGAGCGACGCGCGGCAATAGGCCGCGAGCGGGATGGTGAGCCGCTCGCCGTCGCGCGTCGTGCCCTGCCATTCGTCAGTCGCGCGGTGGTAGGGACCGGCGACGACGGCCGCGAGGTAGGTCGACATCCGCTGGGTGGGGGAGAAGTCCCAGCGCACGACGCCGGCGTCCCCGCCCGCCGCGCCGACCGCGGCGAGGGCCCCGTTCGCGCTCACGTGCCACCCATCGGGGGCGAGGACCGTGAAGGCAATGGTCGCCTTGAGGTCGGGCTGCTCGAAGTTCACGAAGTACCTGCGCGCGTCCGCAGGTTCGCACTGGGTGTAGAGGTACGTCTTCCCGTCCGCGGGGTCGGTGAACCGGTGGAGGCCCTCGCCGGAGCGCGAGTAGCGGCCGAGCGCCGTCACCTCGAGCTGGTTCTCGGCCTCCAGGCCTGCCAGCCGGAGCCGCGCGCCGTCGTACACCATGGCCTCGTCGAGGAGGCGGCCGTTCAGCCGGACCTCGGTCACCGCCTCGCCCACGAAGTCCGCGAACGTCTCCGCCCCCGGTTCAGCGCTGAAGCGGATGACGCTCGTGGTGCCAAACGACGTCGCGGACGGGTCCTCCGCATCGCTGACGTCGAGCGTGACGTGGTACGAGTCGACCGAGATCACGCGGGCCCGGGCGGCGGCTTCCTCACGGCGCAGGTTCTGGGTGTGCACGCGGCCATTCAACCACGACGCCCCGACACCGCAGGGGCCCGGGGCGGGCCCCGTTATGCGTCAGCGGGGGATAGGTGAAAAGCTGTCCCCTATGTCGGATCTCTTCGAGGACTACTCCGTCGCCGCCGCCCGTACTGGCGCGTACGACGAGATGTTCGCCCCAGACCAGGTAGCGCGCCCAAGCTACCGCCAGCTCGCGGAGGCGCTGGACGGTCTGGACCTGACCGATGTGAGCTCCCGCGCCGACTCGATGGCGCGGACCTTCCTGGACCGGGGCGTCACGTTCGACTTCGCCGGGGAGGAACGGCCGTTCCCCCTGGACATCGTGCCCCGGGTCATCTCGGCCGCCGAATGGGCGGTCCTCGAGAAGGGGGTCGCGCAGCGGGTCAGAGCCCTCGAGGCGTTCCTCAACGACGTCTACTCCAAGATGGCGGTCGTGGCTGACGGCGTCGTGCCCCGCCGCCTCATCACGACGAGCCAGCACTTCCACCGCCAGGTCCACGGCTTCGAGCCCGCCGGCGGCGTGCGCGTGCACATCTCGGGCATCGACGTCGTGCGCGACGCCGCCGGGACGTTCCGCGTGCTCGAGGACAACGTGCGCGTGCCCTCGGGCGTGAGCTACGTCCTCGAGAACCGGCGCGCCATGGCGAAGGGCCTGCCCGAGGCGTTCAGCCAGCAGCCCATCCGCCCCGTCGAGGAGTACCCCCGGCGTCTCCTCTCGGCCCTCCGCAAGACCGCGCCCGCCGGCGTCGACGAGCCCACCGTCGTGGTGCTCACCCCGGGCGTCTTCAACTCCGCCTACTTCGAGCACACGCTCCTGGCCGGGCTCATGGGCGTCGAGCTGGTCGAGGGACGCGACCTCATCTGCCGCGGGAACCGGGTCTACATGCGCACGACGGCGGGCGAGCAGCGCGTCGACGTCATCTACAAGAGGATCGACGACGACTTCCTGGACCCCCTGCAGTTCCGCTCCGACTCCATGCTCGGCTGCCCCGGCCTGGTCAACGCCGCCCGTGCGGGCGGGGTGACGATCGCGAACGCGGTCGGCAACGGCGTCGCGGACGACAAGCTCGTCTACTCGTACGTTCCCGACCTGATCCGGTACTACCTCGGTGAGGACCCCATCGTGGCCAACGTGGACACGTACCGGCTCGAGGAGGACGACGCGCGCGAGGAAGTCCTGGACCGGCTCGACGAGCTCGTGGTCAAGCCCGTCGACGGCTCCGGCGGCAAGGGCCTCGTGATCGGCCCCGACGCGACCCGCGAGGAGCTCGACACCCTCCGCCGCCGCGTCATCGCCGACCCGCGCGGCTGGATCGCCCAGCCGGTCCTGCAGCTCTCCACGGTTCCCACCCTGTCCGGGGACAAGTTCGGGCCCAGGCACGTGGACCTGCGCCCCTTCGCCCTCAACGACGGCGACGACGTGTGGGTCCTCCCGGGGGGCCTCACCCGGGTGGCGCTCAAGGAGGGCTCCCTCATCGTCAACTCGAGCCAGGGCGGCGGGTCGAAGGACACCTGGGTGCTCGCGCAGTCGGCGGACGTCCCGGTGGAGGCCGAGCCACGCCACTCGATCAGCATCCGCGAGCGCACGAGCGTCTGGCCCGTCGAGAGCAACTGGCGCGACCGCCAGGCGGAGCAGCAGCAGTGAGCGCGCCCGCCCAGGCGAGCCGTCGCCGTCGTCCGTCTGTCCCCCCAACGTCTGGAGGCCGACTTGCTCAGCCGCATCGCTGAATCCCTGTTCTGGATCGGCCGCTACGTGGAGCGGGCCGACGGGACCGCCCGCATCCTCGACGTGCACCTCGAGCGGCTCAACCACCTGCCGCCCTCCGAGCAGCACAGCGTCGCCCAGGAGCTGCTCGGCGTCATGGGCGCACGCCCCGACAAGGAGGACTTCGGGCTCACCGAGCTGCTGCACGCGCTCGCGTACGACCGCTCGAACGCGACGTCGATCGCCGGTTCTCTCGGTGCCGCGCGCGAGAACGCGCGCCGTGCCCGCGAGACCGTGTCCTCGAGCCTGTGGGAGTGCCTCAACACGACCTACTACGGGCTGAGCCAGCACCGCAAGGATGTCGTGGGCACGTACAGGTTCTGCAACTGGGTCCTCGAGCGCACCGCCATGGTGCGCGGCCTCGCGGACACGACCATGAGCCACGACGAGGGCTGGCTGTTCATGGTCCTGGGCCGCTCCCTCGAGCGGGCCGACATGACCGCGCGCATGCTCTCGACCCGCGAGGTGCACACGGCGGGCATGTCGTGGGTGAACATGCTCCGCTGCGCGGGCGCATACGAGTCCTTCCTCCGCACGCGCCGGGCTGCCTTCGACGAGCGGCACGCGGCGGAGTTCCTGCTCATGGACCGGCTCTTCCCGCGCTCGATCGTGTACGCGCTCCGCGACGCCGACGAGGCGCTCGCCAAGCTCGACCCGTCCGACACCCGGGTGGGCTTCATCAACGACGCGCGGAGGATCGTGGGGCAGGCCCGCACGTTCCTCGAGTTCCACCGAACGGACGACCTCATGGTCGAGCTCCCCGAGCACATGGAGCGGGTGCAGAAGGCGGTGGCCCAGACCTCCGACGCGGTCTCGCGCAAGTACTTCAACAAGGCCGACGAGCAGGCCTGGGTGGGAGAGGTTTCATGACCCGGCTGAGGATCCTGCACCGCACTGCGTACCGCTACAACCAGCGGGTCACGCTCTCGTACAACGAGGCGCGCATGACCCCCCTGACTGAGCCGCAGCAGGTGGTGCTCGAATCGCAGGTGCGGGTGGCGCCGTCACAGGCGGCCATCAGCTCCTACAAGGACTACTGGGGCAGCCGGGTGACGGCCTTCGACATGCAGATCCCGCACGAGTACCTCGAGGTCGTCTCCTCGACCACCGTCGAGGTGCACCGGGTCGAGCGGGTCCCGGTGGAGGGCGACATCGTCTCGTGGGACCGGCTCCGCAGCGCCGAGATCGAGAACCAGTTCAGCGACTGGCTGCCCCAGTCGCGGCTTTCCGGCCCGGGGACCGAGGTGCTCGGGATCGTGCCCGGGCTCGTCGATGACCTCGACCCGAATCAGGCCGCCCACGCCGTGTTCGACTGGATGCGGGGCGAGATGCGGTACATGCCCGGGTCCACCGGTGTCACGACCGACGCCGAGCAGGCCTGGAACCAGCGCCAGGGAGTCTGCCAGGATCTGGCCCACCTCGCAATCGGATCGCTGCGCAGCCTCGGCATCCCGGCCCGCTACATCTCGGGGTACCTGCACCCGCGGTCGACGGCGGGCATCGGCGAGGCGGTCGCGGGCCAGTCGCATGCGTGGCTCGAGTGGTGGGACGGCGAGTGGCGCTCGTGGGACCCGACCAACCACAAGCCAGCGGGGGACTTCCATGTGACCGTGGCGCGCGGGCGGGATTACCGGGATGTGCCGCCGCTGAAGGGCATTCTGTCCGGCGGCGGTGGGTCGCATCTCGACGTCTCGGTGGAGATCACGCGCCTCGCCTGACCTTGCGGGGTCCCGTCCGGCCCGTTGCGGGGTCCCGTCCGGCCCGTTGCGGGGTCCCGTCCGGCCCACCTGTGGATAACTGCCACCTGCTGTCCGCGGTTCATGCCACGATGAGCGCATGGCAGATGAGCGCTTGCTTCGCGAACTGGCCCTGCGCAGCTTCACTGCTGCAGAAGCCCGTGGTCTCGGCGTGGACCTCCGGCTGCTGCGCCTCGAGGATGTCAGGCAGACGAGCCGGGGCATCTACGAGCCGACCGACCGGTCCATCCGCGACTTGGGCCAACGGCTCGAGACGCATCTGAGCATGCAGCCGGACGCATGGGGATCGCATCGGACAGCAGCGCGTCTGCATGGCCTGTGGCTGCCGCCGTGGGTGGACGAGCACGAACTGATCCACCTGAGCAAGCCGACCCATCTACCCCGGGTCCGACGCCCGGGCGTGGTCGGGCACCGCGTCCAAATCGTGCCAGGCGAGGTGGGACTCTTCGATGGGCTCCGTCTGTCCAGCCCCGCGCGTACATGGCTGGATCTCGCTCAGGAGCTCACGCCGGCGGCCCTTGTTGCCGTGGGGGACCAGCTGATCCGACACCCGCGCGAGGCGTTCGAGGGACGGTCCGAGCCATACGCCACCAAAGCACAGCTGCTCGACATGCTCCGCGCCCACCGGCGGGTGAAAGGAGTCGGGCGCTGCAAGGACGCACTTGCGGATATGCGGGTCGGCTCCGACTCCGTCCCCGAGACCCTGCTTCGACTCAGTCTGATCGCCCACGGCTTCCCCGAGCCCGAACTACAGATCGTCCTCGATCCGGATGACCCGCGTTCGCCGAGCGCAGACCAGGGCTATCGGGAAGTGCGCATCGCACTGCAGTACGAGGGCGAGCACCACAACAGTCCTGGGCAGGCACTCAAGGATGACTGGCGGGACGCACGGTTCGCCCGCAGGGGTTGGGCGACGATCCGCGTCACAGCAGCGGATCTCGGCGACGACTTCGCCCGGCCTCGGCGGGAGCTCCGCGCGCTCATGGCCGAGCGCCGGGCTGCCTAGCACGGGACGGGACCCCGCAAGCGAGGGGACGGGACCCCGCAAGCGCCGGGACGGGACCCCGCAAGCGCCGGGACGGGACCCCGCAAGGGGAGGGCTACATCACCACGGGCTGGGCTTGTAGTCCTTGAGGAACACGCCGTACAGGTCGGTGCCCGCCTCGCCCATGACAATCGGGTCGTACACGCGGGCCGCCCCATCCACGAGGTCCAGCGGCGCGTGGAACCCCTCGTCGGCGAGCCGGACCTTCGTGTAGTGCGGCCGCTCGTCCGTGATCCATCCCGTGTCCACGGCCGTCATGAGGATGCGGTCAGTTTCGAACATCTCGCCGGCGCTCGTGCGGGTCATCATGTTCAGCGAGGCCTTCGCCATGTTCGTGTGCGGGTGCCCCGGGCCCTTGTACTTTCGCCCGAACTGCCCCTCCATCGCGGAGACGTTGACCACGTACTTCCGCCTCGCGGTCGAGCGTCGCATGGCCTCCCGCAGCCGCGAGACGAGCAGGAACGGCGCCGTGACGTTGCACAGCTGGACCTCGAGCATCTCGAGAGGATCCACCTGGTCCACGACCTGCGTCCACGAGTTGATGGCCGCCAGGTCCGGGACGAGGCCGCCGGCGTCGATCGCCGTCCCCGCCTCGATCCGCTCCAGTGACGCGGAGCCGGTCGAGAGCGCGAGCGCCGTCACGGCATCGCCGGCGAGGGCCGGATGCGCCGACACGGAGCTCGCGATCGAGAGCGGGTGCTTGTCGTGCGCATGCCCGAACGTCAGCAGCTCCGGTCCGCCGTTGCCCGGCAGCAGCGCGGCCGGAAGCGGCTCGGACTCCGCGTCCACGAGAGGGGCGTAGGCGTTCCCGGACCGCCGCACCGTCTGCGCGGCATTGTTGATGATGATGTCGAGCGGACCCTCGGCGTCGAGCGCGTCCGTGAGAGAGATGACCTGCGACGGGTCGCGCAGGTCGATCCCCACGATGGTGAGCCGGTCAAGCCACTCGGCCGAGTCCTCCATCGCGGCGAAGCGCCGCGCGGCGTCCTTCGGGAAGCGCGTGGTGATGGTCGTGTGCGCGCCGTCGCGCAGGAGCCGCAGGGCGATGTACATGCCGATCTTGGCCCGCCCGCCGGTCAGGAGGGCCCGCCGTCCGGTGAGGTCTGTGCGCGCGTCCCTCTTGGCGTGGCTCATCGCCGCGCACTCGGGGCACAGCTGGTGGTAGAACGCGTCGACCTGGGTGTAGTGCTGCTTGCAGATGTAGCACGGCCGGGACCGGATGAGGTGGCCGGCGACGGCCCCCGTCGCAGACGGCTTGAGCTTGTTGCCCCTGGTCTCGTCGTCGATCCGGTCCGGCGCGGCGGTCGCGGTCTGCGCAATGACCGCCTTGTCCGCTTCCGCGATCGCATCCCGCTTCTGAGTGCGGGTGAACCGCCGGTGGGCCTTGAACATCTTGCCCGTCGCTCGGCGCACCGCGACGTAGTCGGGGTGCTCCTCGTCGTAGGTGTGGATCGTGCCGAGGACCTTGAGGGCGGCCTGGATCTCCTCAGGGGTCAGTTCGGCGGGCGTTTCGGGGGAGCTCATGGCGTCCCATTCTACCGGGGCGCACGACGGCGCGAGGCCGGGTACTCCCGGCCCCGCGGCAGCCGCTGCTGCCCGGCGGGGTCAGCCTGCGGCGCCGTCGGCGGCGGACGACGGCCGGTCGCCGTCGTCCGCCGATCCGCTGGGGTTCCGCGCCGCAGCGGCTGCATGGACTTCCTGGATCCGCTCCACCACCTCCGGGATATCGGCGGCCGCCTCCTCGAGGGCGGCAGGCACCTTCGCGGACCAGGCGGCGGCGAGCCTGCGCTCGTCCTCGGCGGGCTCCGGGACAATCTGGCCCTTGGAGAGCACGGTGATCCCGGACTCGGTGACCTCGAAGCCGCGCATCCTGTCGAGCTTCGCATCGACACCGATGGTGGCCCCGGCGGGAACGACGACGTTCTTGTCCAGGATCGCCCGGTGGATCACCGCCCCCGCGCCGACCTGCACGCAGTCCATGAGCACCGAGTCGAGGACGCGGGCCGCCGTGTTGACGCGCACGTCGTGGGACAGCACGGACCCCTCGACGACCGCGCCCGAGATGACCACGCCGCTGGCGACGATGGAGTCGAGCGCGGTCCCGACGGTCCCGCCCTCGCCGCGGACGAACTTCGCGGGCGGCGAGATGCTCTGCCGGGTGTAGATGGGCCACTCCGAGTTGTACAGGTTGAAGACCGGCAGCGGGGAGATGAGGTCCATATGGGCGTCGTAGAACGAGTCGAGCGTCCCCACGTCACGCCAGTAGGTGCGGTCGCGTTCGGTCGAGCCTGGGATCTCGTTCTTCGTGAAGTCGTAGACGCCGGCCTCGCCGCGGCCGACGAAGTAGGGCACGATGTCCCCGCCCATGTCGTGCTTCGTGTCGAGCCGCTCGGCGTCGCGCCTGAGTGCCTCGACCAGGGCGTCGGCGTCGAACACGTAGTTGCCCATCGAGGCGAGGAAGGCGTCGGGGTCGTCCGGGAGACCGGGCGTGGTCGCGGGCTTCTCGACGAAGGCGGCGATCTTGCCGGGGTCGGCGTCGTCGGTCTCGATCACGCCGAACTGGTTCGCCATGTGCAGCGGCTGGCGGACCGCGGCGACGGTCGCCTTCGCGCCCGAGGCGATGTGGGCCTCGACCATCTGGTCGAAGTCCATGCGGTACACGTGGTCCGCGCCGACCACGACGACGATGTCGGGCTGGTCGTCGTGGATGAGGTTGAGGGACTGGTAGATGGCGTTGGCCGAGCCGAGGAACCAGCTCTTTCCGATGCGCTGCTGGGCGGGCACCGAGGCGACATAGTTCTGGAGGAGGGTCGAGAGGCGCCAGGTCTCGGAGATGTGCTTGTCGAGGCTGTGCGACTTGTACTGGGTCAGCACGACGATGCGCCGATAGCCCGAGTTGACCAAGTTGGACAGCGCGAAGTCGATGAGGCGGTATCCGCCAGCGAACGGCACTGCGGGCTTGGCCCGGTCCGCCGTCAGGGGCATCAGGCGCTTCCCTTCACCGCCCGCGAGGACGATCGCCAATACCTTTTTAGGTGCCACTGCGCAACCCCCGTTTTCCCGTCATTCCGCCTTGCAGGCGACTGCCCGTCCCGACCGGGACGGCGTCTCCTTCACACTAGATCACGTTCGGATGACGGACTACGTTGAAACCGTGCGAATCGACATTGTGACCAAGGAATTCCCCCCGGAGATCTACGGCGGCGCCGGGGTACATGTGGCAGAGCTGAGCAGGGTCCTCGCGCGCGAGGTCGATCTGCACGTCCACGCGTTCGGGGCACCGCGCGAGGCGCAGGTCAACGGGGCCACCGTGACCTCATACCAGGTGCCCGAGCACCTTTCGGGGGCGAACGCTGCGCTGCAGACCCTGGGCATCGATGTCGGCATTGTGCCGGACGTGGCCGGCGCCGACCTCGTCCACTCCCACACGTGGTACGCGAACATGGCCGGGCACCTCGCCTCGCTCATGCACGGCATCCCGCATGTGCTCAGCGCCCATAGCCTCGAGCCGCTGAGGCCGTGGAAGGCCGAGCAGCTCGGCGGCGGCTACCGGCTCTCCTCATGGGTCGAGAAGACCGCGTACGAGGCGGCCAACGCCATCATCGCCGTCTCGCACGGCATGCGCGCGGACATCCTGCGCTGCTACCCCGAGGTGGACCCGGCGAAGGTCCAGGTGGTCCACAACGGCATCGACGTGTCGCTGTGGGGCCGCGACGAGGGCACCGAGCACATCGCCGCCCTCGGCATCGACCCGGCGAAGCCCTCGGTCGTGTTCGTGGGCCGCAACACGCGCCAGAAGGGCGTCCCGTACCTCCTGCGCGCCGCGGCGAAGCTGCCGGCGGACGTGCAGCTCGTCCTGTGCCTCGGCGCCGCCGACACTCCGGAGCTCGCCGCGGAGACGGCAACCCTCATCGACGGGCTCAAGGCCGAGCGCGAGGGCGTCATCGTGATCGAGCGCATGCTGCCCCGCGCCGAGCTCATCCAGGTGCTCAGCCACGCGACGGCGTTCGCCTGCCCGAGCATCTACGAGCCCCTCGGGATCGTGAACCTCGAGGCCATGGCGTGCGGCGCCGCGGTGGTCGCGACGGCGACGGGCGGCATCCCCGAGGTCGTCGACCACGGGACCACGGGCCTGCTGGTCCCCATCGAGCAGGTCACCGACGGTACGGGCACCCCGCTCGACCCGGAGAAGTTCGTGGCCGACTTCGCGGCAGCCCTCGAGCAGGTCGTCTCCGACCCCGCCCGCGCCCGCGAGATGGGCGAGGCCGGCCGCGTCCGGGCGGAGGCCAACTTCTCCTGGGAGACCATCGCCGCGAGCACCATCGACGTCTACCGC
>NZ_BAAAQW010000002.1:317002-363143 GCF_039531875.1 Sinomonas flava
ATCAGCTGCGGCTGACGTTGACCTTCGTCGGCCCGGGCCCGGTCTCCGAGACGGTCGGGACGCGGACCTCGAGGACACCGTCGTGGTAGGAGGCGGTGATGTCCTCGCCCCGAGCCCCGCGCGGAAGCTCGAGGGTGCGTGCGAACGAGCCGTAGCGGAACTCGCTGCGGTAGCTGTTCTTGCTCTTGTTCTCGGCATTCTCGTGCCGTTCGGCCTTGATCGAGAGGACGCCTTCCTGAACAGTGATGTCCACGTCCTTCTCCGGGTCGATGCCGGGAAGCTCCGCGCGCACGACGAGGGCGTCCGGCTCGCGGAACTCCTCGACGCGCAGCCACGCCGTCTCCCATTCGTCGACGAACCGCTTGAATGAATCCGGGATGCCGAAGCGGCGGAAGTCCGGCATCATGTCCCACGGTCCTCGGCGGCCCCATCCTTCGGCCATGCGTTCCTCCTGGAGTGCCCCCCGGCACCGGTGCGGCCGGGCTTGCCTTCAGGCTAGTCCGGCCGCACCGGTGGGGGAAGGGGCGCTACTTCCCGGCCTTCTTCTCCTTCACCGGCGCCGTACCCGAGGCGCGGAGCTCCGCGTAGTACGCCGCGGCCTCGGCCTGGCGCGTGGCCTCGACGCCGCTGGCGACGGTCGCGCGGATGTGGTGCTGGGTGTAGCCGAAGGCGTCGACGAGGTCGAGCGCGTGCGGCCGGAGCTTCACCAAAAGCCGGTTGATGTATTCCCCGAGGGTGCGGCCGCGCTGCATGGAGAGCCGCCCGTTCATGAGGTGCCACGCGAGGTGCTTCTCGATGAGGGTGAGGCCGAAGAGGTCGCGGAGCCAGGTCAGGACCTGCTTCGTGCCCGGGTCTTGGACCTTCTCGAGCGCGGCCGTGAACGCCTCCCACTGCAGGAGCTCGCCGTGGGCGCGGGCGGCCTCGATGAGCTCGTCCTGGTGGGCGTTGAAGCGCGCCGCGGCCTCGGACTGCGGGAGCCGGTTGGCGCCGGCGAGGGCCTGTGCGGCCTGGGCGACCATCGTCTGGACGCGCTCTGCGAGCAGGAACTGCTGCATGTCCGGGTCCCGCAGCGCGAGTGCCGAGCGCTCGGCGCGTCCGGAATCCGCGACGAACTGGCCGACGGCTCCGAGGCCGGTCTTGTAGGCCATGCCCCGGGCCTGCCCGAGCGCGAACTTCGCCAGCGCCCCGACGTTCATGGTGCGGAACTCCTTGGCGTAGTCGTTCAGGAGCCGCTTGGCCACGAGCTGCAGCAGCACGTTGTTGTCGCCCTCGAAGGTGACGTAGATGTCGAGGTCCGCGCGCAGGGACGCGAAGCGGTTCTCGATCATGAAGCCGGCCCCGCCGCACGCCTCGCGGCACTCCTGGAGCGTGTCGAGCGCATGCCACGTGGAGAGCGACTTGAGCGCCGCCGCGAGGGTCTCGAGGTCCTGGCGGTCCTCATCGGTGGCCTGGGCTCCGGAGAACACGCCGTCGAACTTGGCCAGGAGCTCCTCGTGGGCGAAGCCCATCGCGTAGGTCGCGGCGAGCAGGGGGAGCAGCCGGCGCTGGTGCCGCTGGTAGTCCAGGAGCACCTCCTCCTGCGTGTCGGAGGAGGCGTTGAACTGGCGCCGTTCCGTCGCGTAGCGGATGGCCGCGGCGAGTCCGACCTTCGCCGCGGCGACCGCAGCGCCGTCGAGCGAGACGCGGCCCTGCACGAGCGTTCCGAGCATCGTGAAGAAGCGGCGACCCGGGCTCGCGATCGGCGACGAGTAGGAGCCGTCCTCGGCCACGTCACCATAGCGGTTGAGCAGGTTCGTCCGGGGGACCCTGACGTGGTCGAAGGCGAGCCGGCCGTTGTCGATCCCGTTGAGGCCGCCCTTGACGCCGTCGTCCTCGCTGCGGATCCCGGGGAGGCAGTCCTTGGTCTGCGGGTCGCGGATGGGGACGTAGAACGCGTGCACGCCGTGGTTGACGCCCTTGGCGATGAGCTGGGCGAACACGACGGCGGCGATCCCGTCCTTCGCGGCGTTGCCGAGGTACTCCTTCCACGCCGCGCGGAACGGGGTGTTGAGGACGAACTCGCCAGTGGTCTCGTCATAGGTCGCCGTGGTGGCGATGGATGCGACGTCGGAGCCGTGGCCGATCTCGGTCATGGCGAAGGCGCCTGGGACCGTGAGGTCCATGATGTCGGGCAGCCACCGTCGGTGGTGCTCGGCTGTTCCGAGGTGGAGCACGGCTGCGCCGAAGAGGCCCCACTGGACCCCGGACTTGATCTGCAGCGAGGGGTCGGCGGTGACCAGCTCCTCGAACCCGGCGATGTTGCCGCCGTGGTTGTCCTCGCCGCCGAGCTCCTTCGGGAACGCCCGCTTGATGGCTCCCTCGTCGACGAGGATCTTGAGCTGGCCGAAGACGCGCTCGCGGTGCTCCGTGTGGGTCAGGCCCTCGACCTTGTGCAGCTCGGGCCGGGCTGCGAGCTCCCGTGCGGTTCGGCGCACGTCGGCCCAGGTGCCCAGCAGGAGCTCGCCGAGGGCGGCGACGTCGACGGCGGGCGCCTCCTCGGTGTCGGCGACGTCGGGAAGGTCGGCACTGCTGCCGTCAGCGGCGACGGCCGCGGGGTCGGAGGGGCCGACACCGGTGGCGGAGAGCGAATCGGTGGACTGCGTCATGAGAGCTCCTTTGCGGGGGAGAGGGCGGGAGAGGGCGGTGCGGCCTGGGCGGCGATCCCGGCGAAGAGCCAGTCGGCGATCATCCCGGCCATGTCTTCAAGGGAGGGCTTCGCGGGGGAGTCGGGTGCGGTGAGCCAGCGCTCGCCGGCGGCGCGCACGAGCCCGATGGCCGCGGGGGGCCAGTAGTCGAGGGTGGCCTGCGTCCCGGGGGCGAGGTGGCGGCGCATGGGCGCCTCGATCATGGCGCCCACGGCGTCGAAGAACGTCCCGAACGCGGCTCCCGCCTCCTGCGCGGCCGCGTTGGTCCCTGCGGCACCGGCGCCCGCTGGAACCCGGGTGACGAACTCGTACACGTTCGGCGAGCGCACGGCCATGGCCAGGTACGCGCGCACCATGGCGCGGAGGCCCTCGTAGGGGGACTCCGCCGAGGCAGCGGCTTGGGCGATGCGCTCCTGCATCTGGGAGAGGACGAGCTCGCCCATGGCGGCGGCGAGCCCTGACTTGTCGCGGAAGTACCGGTAGAACACGGACTTCGAGGTGCTCGCCGCAGCCGCGATGTCCTCCATGGGGACATCGGCCCCCAGCCGGTGGATCGCCTTGCGGGCGGAGCGGATGAGCTCGGCTCGGCGCTCTTCGCGGTGGTTCGCCCAGCGGGCGGCGCGGCCGTCGACGGCGGGTGAGGCGCCGACGTCGTGCGCTGCGGCGCCCTCGGGGGGCGGTGTGGGGAAGTTCACGATACCCAGCGTATCAGGTACGCTAGGTATCGGTAATCAAGGTCACATCCACCGGAGGACGCCATGCCCACGACCCCGCGCCCGACTGCTCCCGCTACGACCGTCCGCAAGGCCGTCGTCGTCGGCGGCAACCGCATCCCCTTCGCCCGCGCGAACAGCGCCTACACCAAGGCCTCCAACCAGGACATGCTCACGGCCGCCCTCGACGGGCTCGTCGCCCGCTTCGGGCTTCAGGACGAGCGGATCGGCGAGGTCGCTGCGGGCGCGGTCCTCAAGCATCCCCGCAACTTCAACCTCACGCGCGAGGCGGTCCTCGGCTCCGCGCTCAGCCCCGAGACGCCGGCCTACGACGTGCAGCAGGCCTGCGCCACCGGCCTCGAGACGGTCCTGCAGCTCACCGACAAGATCAAGCTCGGCCGGATCGAGTCGGCCATCGCCGGTGGCGTGGACTCGGCCTCGGACGCCCCCATCGTGGTGAGCGAAGGCCTCCGCGACGCCATCCTCGAGCTCAATCGCGCCAAGACGCTCCAGCAGAAGCTCAAGGCCGTCTCCAGGCTGCGGCCCAAGGACCTTGTGCCGGACGCCCCCGGGACCGCCGAGCCGCGGACAGGCCTCTCGATGGGCGAGCACCAGGCGCTCACCACCAAGCAGTGGGGCATCTCGCGCGAGGCCCAGGACGAGCTAGCGCTCGCGTCCCACCGCAACCTCGCCGCCGCCTACGAGCGCGGCTTCTTCGACGACCTCGTGACCCCGTACCGCGGTCTCGCCAAGGACGGCAACCTCCGGCCGGACACGACGCCGGAGAAGATGGCCAAGCTCTCGCCGGTCTTCGGCAAGCACCTCGGCAGCGAGGCGACGATGACGGCCGGCAACTCGACGCCGCTCACCGACGGCGCCGCCGCCGTCCTGCTGGCCTCGGAGGACTGGGCTGCCGCGCGCGACCTGCCGGTCCTCGCCGAGGTGGTTGACGGCGAGGCCGCCGCAGTCGACTTCGTGCACGGCAAGGACGGGCTCCTCATGGCACCCGCGTTCGCTGTTCCCCGTCTGCTGGGCCGGCTCGGGCTCACGCTGGAGGACATCGACTACTTCGAGATCCACGAGGCCTTCGCCGGGACCGTCCTCGCCACGCTGGCGGCGTGGGAGGACGAGGAGTTCGGCCGCGAGCGCCTCGGCCTCGACGGCGCGTTCGGCAAGGTGGACCGCGCGAAGCTCAACGTCAACGGCTCGTCCCTGGCCGCGGGACACCCGTTCGCGGCGACCGGCGGGCGGATCGTCGCCACGCTCGCGAAGCA
This sequence comes from Sinomonas flava, assembly GCF_039531875.1. NCBI lineage: Bacteria > Bacillati > Actinomycetota > Actinomycetes > Micrococcales > Micrococcaceae > Sinomonas > Sinomonas flava. Next base: position 321,674 of record NZ_BAAAQW010000002.1, read on the forward strand.
GCTGCACGAGCGCACCCAGGCCGGCGACCTCGACCGGCCGGCGCGCGGCCTCATCTCCGTGTGCGCCGCGGGCGGGATGGGCGTCGTGGCCGTGCTCGAGGGACGCTGAGCGGATCCGGGGAACGAGGAGCAGACATGGCTGACAAGTACACCGACTTCGTCTCGCGCGGCTGGGGCCGCGACCTCGCCAAGCGGCTGGGCCTGCCGCAGCCCGTGACGCTCCGGCGGCACGAGCCCGGCGCGCCGCTCGTGCCGGGGCCCGTGCTCCTCGTCGGCGCCGGTCCGGGCGCCGACGCGCTCGAGACCGCGCTCAAGGGCTGGGACGTCGAGGTCCTCCGTGACCTTGGCGAGACGCACGACGGCGGTGCGGCGGCGGCGTCGTCCGGCGCGCCTGCCGCCAGGGCAGGGGCCGGGAAGGGCGGCGCTCGCCTGGGCGCGATTGTCCTAGCGCTCGACGGGATCGCCCGACCGGAGGACCTTTCAGGGCTGTTCCTCGCGGCAGGGCGCCACCTGCGGTCCCTTGCCCCGAGCGGACGGGTCGTGACGGTCTCGCGGCGCTCCTCCACTGCCGACGAGCCCGCCATCGCGGCGGCGCGCTCCGGCGTCGAGGGAGCGCTGCGCTCGCTGGCACGGGAACTCCGCAACGGGGCGACCGGCAACGGGATCCTGCTGGCCGAGGGCGTTCCCGTCGATGCGCCGAGCGCGCTCGGTGCGCTGAGGTTCCTCCTGTCCGGACGGGCCGCCTACGTCGACGGGCAGTTCCTGACCGTCGGCACGGCCAAGGGCGAGCTCCCGTCCGACCCCGAGAAGCCGCTTGCCGGGAAGGTCGCTGTGGTGACCGGAGCGGCGCGGGGCATCGGCGCGGCGATCGCCCGGACGCTCGCGCGCGACGGCGCAAAGCTCGTCGTCGTCGACGTTCCGGCCGCCGGAGATGCACTCGCAAAGGTCGCCAACGAGGTCCGGGGCACGGCGCTGCAGCTGGACATCACCAGGCCGGACGCGGGGGAGCGGATCCTCGAGCACGCCCTGCACCGCCACGGCGGTCTCGACATCCTCGTGCACAACGCCGGCATCACGAGGGACAAGCTCCTGGCCAACATGGACGCGGCGAAGTGGGACGCGGTCGTCGCGGTGAACCTCGCGGCCCAGCTGCGGATCAACGACGCGCTCCTCGCCTCGGACAAGCTCGGCGAGGGGTTCCGGATCGTCTCGGTCGCGTCGACGTCGGGCATTGCGGGGAACCGTGGGCAGACGAACTACGCGGCCTCCAAGGCCGGGGTCATGGGCATGGTCCGCTCGACGGCGGCGCGGCTCGCCGCGACGGGAGGGACCGCGAACGCGGTGGCGCCGGGATTCATCGAGACCGAGATGACGGCCCGGATTCCCCTCGGGATGCGCGAGGTCGGGCGCCGGATCAACTCGCTCCAGCAGGGGGGCCAGCCCGTGGACGTCGCGGAGGCGATAGGGTTCTTGGCCTCTGATGCGGCGGGAGGGATCTCCGGTAACGTCCTGCGCGTGTGCGGCCAGTATTGGATGGGGCAGTGAGCGCGCCGGCGCGGGGGATCGAGACGGTCGAGCTTGCCGAGGTGCCGAGCCTCGCAAAGCTCTTCGCGGGAGCAGCCGCCGCGTCAGCGCGCCTGCTGATCGCCAAGCGCAACGGCACGAGGCGGCTGCCGCGCGCGAGGCACCGCGTCGCCGTCGTGCGTCCTGACCTGGCCAAGCTGACCGCGTACCAGCACCTGCTCGGGGAGGCCGCACGCGACGTGGTGCCCGCGGGGTACCTGTTCACCCTCGCGTTCCCCGTGGCGATGAGCGTCCTGGCCCGCGAGGACTTCCCGCTCCCGCTGCTCGGCATGGTGCACGTGCGCAACCACATCGAGTACCGCGAGCCGGTGTCGTATGACGATGAGCTCGAGGTCGTGGCCTGGGCGGAGAACCTGGCCGGGCACCGGGCGGGGACGCTCGTGGACAGCGTGGTCGAGATCCGGCGGCCCGGGGGAGGCGAGCCCGTGTGGCGCGGGGTAGCCACCTCGATCGCGAAGGGCGTCTTCCTGCCCGGCGTCGACAAGCCCGCTGCCGCCCCGCCGCGGGAGGACTTCCGGCCCCCGCTGCCGACGGCGCTCTGGCAGCTCGGGTCCGAGATCGGCCGAGAGTATGCAGCGGTGTCTGGCGACTTCAACCCGATCCACCTCAGCTCCCTCTCCGCCCGGGCGCTGGGCATGCAGCGGTCGATCGCGCACGGGATGTACCTCGCCTCGCGCGCGCTCGCCGAGGTCGGAACGGCCAAGGGCGACGCGTTCGCGTGGGACATCAAGTTCGAGGCGCCCGTCTTCCTGCCCGCTCGGGTGGCCGTGAACATCACGGACATCCCCGGTGCCGAGGAGGCCTGGGAACGGTCGGAGTTCGTCGGCTGGAACGCCAAGTCGGGTCGGCGGCACTTCGTGGGGTCGGTGTCCCGGCTCGAGTGAGCCCCCGGCTGACGCTCGACGGCGCCGCCCACCTTCGTGGTGGGCGGCGCCGTGACGCGGAGCCTGGCTGCGAGGATCTGCTCCCGGAGAGTGCCAGGCGTGTTCAGCGGAGCACGCGGTACCGCAGGTGCGTGACACCCGGGGCGTCGATGACGCGTAGGAGCTCGAGCGGGTGGGGCGAGCCCAGCGTGCCGAACAGAGACCGGCCGGATCCGAGCAGCAAGGGGACTTGGTGGATCTGGATCTCGTCCAGCACCCCTGCCTGCAGTGCGAGCTGCGCGGTCGTCGCTCCATGGACCATCACGTCGCGGTCTCCGGCGGCGGCCTTGGCGCGTGCCATCGCCGCCTCGATGCCGTCGGTGGCGTAGCGGATGCTGGGGCCCTGGACGTCGTCGGCACCCGGTTCTGTGCGGGTCAGCACCTCGATGTGGACGCCGTTGTGGTGGTCGCCGCCCCAGCCGCGGGCGGCGTCGAACGTGCGCCGTCCCGTCAGGACTGCGCCCGTGGCCAGCATCTCGTGGACCACGGGAAGGCTGGCCGCACTGGTGCGGATGACTGGGACGCCGGCTCCGGCGCGTACCTCGTTGTCGCCGTCGAACAGCCAGGCATGCAGTGCCTCACCGCCGGTGCCGAGGCCGTTCTCCGGCCCATCATCGGGGCCTGTGATGAAGCCGTCCAGAGACATCGACATGTACAGCACGGAACGGGTCACTGGGTGGTCCTCCACTTCATCTCGGCTCCATGGTTCGGCTCCTTCGACCGACCGGTCAAGGGGCCCATGGACGGTCCGTTCTGGGCCGCTCCTCACGTTCGCGGGTCTTTCACCTACTCGCGGTCGATAGGGTTGGGGCGTGGTGGAGAGCGATGAGATCAACTGGCCGGGACTGGGCGACTCTCCAGACAGGGGCAGGCGCATTGCCGCGCTGCTGTTCGGGGCGCCCCTCTGGGTGCACCGGCGGGTTGACTCGATCAGCCTCGGTGTCGCCGGCGCCACCCGTCGCGCGATCTCCTTTGACTTCACGCTTCCCTCGGACGTTGCGGTGCCTGGTTCCGACGGCCGCATCCTGGTGCCGCTCGCTCTGATCGAGAAGGGCGCGCTTCGCCGTGTCTCGGCCACCGGGCCGGCGGACCATCCAATGCCCGTGCTGGGCCGTGACGACAACACGCAGCTCGCCGTCGAGATGCTGGTCCAGATCACGAGCCCCGGGATGCCCCGCCCGACCGAGGAGTCCGAGCAGATGCGGGACCTCATAGGCCGCGTCGTCGGGTTCAACCCCGCCGAGGTGTCCGCAGAGGCGAGGAGGGCAATCGAGGACGCGGTCGACCGGCAGCTCATGCCCTGGAGCGGCATCGCCGACCCGGAGAGCAGGGCGGTGGTCGCGCGGATGGTGAAGGGGTTTCTGGACCAGTTTCTCCTCGTGGTCGAGGTCGAGGGAGACCTCGTCGGGAAGAGGATCGTGGTCAAGTTCTCCTATGACCGCAGCCTGCCGATCCCGGATCTCGGCAACAGGGTCGGGATCATCGAGTTCGACCTCCCCGACGCGGGTCTGGCGCACAGCCAGCATGTCGAGTTCACTGCACCTGCTGGCCTGGTCGTCCGCCGGCTCAGCGTGCAGGAGACGGCTGGCGACGAGTATGTCGCGGACCCTCGCGAGGACGTCCCCGCCAAGCCGCGGAGCACCGCCCATGTCGCGTTCGCGCCGTCGGAGACCTATTCGGGGGCGGAGGTGAGTGTCGAACTCGTCCCGGCGGCTTCGGGTGTCTTCACCTTCACGGTCGTGGGCGTGCTGGTCGTGCTGTTGTTCGCCGTGGCGGTGGCCGCGGAGAAGTTCTTCGGCGCTCCGATCCTCTCGCCCCGCTTCACGGTGCCGTCACAGGCGGTCTCGCTGCTCCTCGTAGGACCAGCCCTGTTCCTGTCGTGGATGGCGCGCGCCCCCGAACACCGAGCGCTGGCAGCCATGCTGCTGCCTCTCAGGCTGCTGCTCATCGCCTGCGCCGGAGTGCTGCTCACAGCTGGGATCGGCGTCGGGGTTCCGCTCGAGCCGTGGTGGTGGGATCTTCTCTGGCTCGTGGTCGTGGTCGTCGCGGTGGCAAACCTCATCGGGCTTGTCCTGTACCTCGTGAACGCGCGGCGGATGGCCAGATCCCTGTGGAAACGGGCCCGCTCACAGTAGACTCGGGGCAGAAGGAGGTCGCCATGGCACTGAACCGCAAGAAAACCAGCCGTCACGAATCACCGCGCCGGTCTATCCTGTCCGATGCCCGGATCGACCTCGGCGCCGGTTCGCTCATCGGCAAGAACAGCGGATTGAGCCGAGCCCAGGCTGATAAGGGCATGCAGACGATCCTCGCCCGTATCGGCGGCATGGGCGCGCAGCCGAGTGGAACCAAGGCTTCGAACCCCCGCGCGGCAGCATCCTGAGCTGACGGGGACGGGCGGAAACGGCAAGGGACCCGCCTGAGGCTGGTCCCTTTCGTTTTGCGCGAGCGGTAAGCAGGTGCGCAGCGCTGGCCGGTGACGCACGACGGCGTCACTCACCATGGCCGCGAGCGTCACCTCAGCCGGGGCGGCCAGCGGCGTCCGCCGCGTCAGCGCGGACGTCAAGCACTTCGAGTGCCGGCGTACGCCAGTAGGCCCACAACACGCCGAAACACCGCCATGACACGCACGATGGGGTAGAAGGGAAAGCATGACGAGTGATCAGCGGCGGATCCTGGTCGTTGTCGGGGCCGGCGCCAGCCGACCACTGGGCGCTGGCGAGTATCAGACCTGAGTTGGTCACTTGGCGGCGTTTTCTGCGCTGACCCCGTTCTGACCTGCGGTGATGTCCGCTATGGGGCGGTTCTGAGGCACTAATTGGTGCTCTACTGTGGGGGCTGTGGCATGGATTCGGCGGGTGCGGACGGCCTCGGGGGCGACTGCCGTGCAGATCGCGGCGTCCGTGGACGGGCGGCGGCGGATCGTGGCCCATGTCGGCTCCGCGCATACGGAGGCTGAGCTCGGGCTCCTGATCGAGCGGGCGCGGGAGCTGCTGGACGATCCGGGCCAGGGCGAGTTCGACCTCGGCCTCGAGCCGACGGCACCCGGTGCGGCGCTGATCGGCACTCCAAGCGCCGCGGCCCTGTTCGAGGCCTCGGGGACGCCAGTGCCGGGGCGGCCGGCGGTCGCGGCGCCGCGGGTGGTCGGGACCTCCTCGCGGGTGCTCTTCGACGTCCTCGCCGAGGTGTTCGACGATCTCGGCTTCGATGCCCTGGCCGATGGGGTGTTCCGGGATCTGGTGATCGCCCGGATCGTGGAGCCGACTTCGATCCTGGACACGGGACGCGTACTGGGCGACCTCGGCGTCCGTGCGGCGAGCGAGAAGACGATGCGCCGCACCCTGTCCCGGGCGCACAAGGGCACCTACCGGGACCAGGTCGCGAAGCTGTGCTTCGAGCACGCCGCGGCCAGCGGCGACGTCTCGCTGTGCCTCTACGACGTGACGACCCTGTACTTCGAGGCCGAGAAGGAGGACGAGCTGCGCAAGGTCGGCTACTCCAAGGAACGCCGCGTGGACCCGCAGATCGTCGTCGGGCTGCTCGTAGACCGCAACGGGTTCCCGCTGGAGATCGGCTGCTACGAGGGGAACCGGGCCGAGCAGACCACCATACCCCCGCACTGAGAAGAGCCGCTTATGGCTTAGGCATCCGAGCTGCCCCACGAGACTGGCAACCAGACATTCGAGAAGCGGAAAGGGGCGAATGCGATTGAGATTTTTTCAAACGGGACAATGTCCATGATTACAATTGCAGAAACGGCTTTCAGCACGCTCTCGACCATGCGCTGATTTGTTTGCGACCAAGAGATTCGCTGCATGGCTTCCCAAGCGGCCTGCCTGGCCGCATACATCTGCGCATCGACTACCGGATTTTGAAGCGCTGTTATGTCAATGAGGTAAGTGGCATCACTGCTAACGCGGTCAAGGCCGGGGAGCCCCCTCACTAGTGCGTCCACTCCCCGCTCCCATTCGTCGACTGTTAACGAGTCGAGGGAATAAATAAATTCTTTGACAGATAGTGTTCTATATCCGCAATCCATGTCCAAAGAATACTCGTCTCTTGAGAGTTTGGCGCGTAGGTGAGGCGGACGCGCCGATGGGCCGGATGATGCCGGTCCTACGTCGTCAATCCGAAAGACCCCACGCGTCCAACACCACCTTCGTTCATTATGAGGCTCTTCACAGTTGGGGGTGTAGTCGGGGTGGGCGCGTCGGTGGCCTGGTAGGGGTCGAGGCCCTCCGATGATGGAAGTTCCTACGCTCGCCATCATGAAGACCTCGACTTGTCCCACGGTACCTTCTGCCTCCCTGACCTTTCCACGTTCACCCGCTTGGACGGCCTTGGCCTCGAGGCCGTCGGGCAGCGTCTCGAGCTGGGCCGGGCCGTGCTGGAGTGCTGGGTGGCCGAGCCGGATCCGTGGTGCCGTCGGTGCGGTGCCGAGGGCGTCCCGCATGGGACGGTGGCGCGCCGGCTCGCGCACGAGCCCTTCGGCTGGCGCCCCACCACTCTGCTGGTGCGGGTGCGTCGGTACCGGTGCCCCGACAGCGCCCACGTCTGGCGGCAGGACACGACCCAGGCGGCCGAGCCCAAGCCCAAGCTCTCCCGCCGCGCCCTGCGCTGGGCGCTGGAGGCCATCGTGGTCCAGCACCTGACTATGGCGCGGGTGGCCGAGGGGCTGGGGGTGGCGTGCAACACCGCCAATGACGCGGTCCTGGCCGAGGGCCGGCGCGTCCTGATCGCCGACCCGGCCCGGTTCGACGGCGTCACCACCATCGGCGTCGACGAGCACGTGTGGCGGCACACCCGCCGCGGGGACAAGTACGTCACCGTCATCATCGACCTCACCCCGATCCGCGACGGCACCGGGCCCGCGCGGCTGCTGGACACGGTCCGGGGACGCTCCAAGGCGGTGTTCAAGGAATGGCTCGCCGCCCGCCCCGAGGCCTGGCGGGACGGGGTCGAGGTCGTGGCCATGGACGGCTTCAGCGGGTTCAAGTCCGCCGCGGCGGAGGAGGTCCCCGACGCGGTCCCGGTCATGGACCCCTTCCACTCCGTCCGCCTGGCCGGGGAGTCCCTGGACGCGTGCCGGCGGCGGGTCCAGCAGGACACCCTCGGGCACCGCGGCCACAAGGACGACCCCCTCTACCGCGCCCGGCGGACCCTGCAGACCGGGGCCGACCTCCTCACGGAGACGCAGCAGGAGCGCCTGGCCAAGCTCTTCGCGGGCGAGGAGCACGTGCAGGTCGAGGCGACCTGGGGCATCTACCAGCGCATGGTCGCCGCCTACCGGCACCCCGACCGCCCCCGCGGGCGCGAGCTCATGGAAGCCGTCATCGCCTCCCTCAGCACCGGCGTCCCCGCCGCCCTGACCGAGCTCATCGCCCTCGGGCGCACCCTCAAGCGCAGGGCCGCCGACATCCTGGCCTACTTCGACCGCCCCGGAACCTCGAACGGGCCCACCGAGGCGATCAACCGCAGGCTCGAACACCTCCGCGGCTCAGCACTCGGCTTCCGGAACATCACCAACTGCACCGCCAGATCCCTGCTCGAAGCCAGCGGATTCAGACCCCAACTACACCCCGCATTGTGAAGAGCCGGTTTGGATGGAAGTTCTCACGCTGACCGCCCAGCCCGAGGACCACACCCGCCGATGCCATCTTCGCCGATCGTCCCTGCCCGCGCGCAACTCCCGGAGCCTTCGGGCCTGCTGGCCGTGTTCGGGACGGTGCCTGACCCGCGGCACCGGCGCGGCGTGAGGCACACCCTGCCCTCGGTCCTGGCCGTGGGGGCTGCGGCGGTGCTGGCCTATGCGCGCTCCTTCGCCGCTATCGGCGAGTGGGTCGCCGACCAGCCCGGGGCGGCGCTCGCCAGACTCGGCGTCCCGGACGGCCGCCGCCCGGAGGAGTCCACGATCAGGCGCGCGTTCGCCCGCCTGGACGCCGATGCCCTGGACCGGGCGATCAGCGCATTCCTGTGGACGCGCACCCACCGTGTCCAGGGACGCCGCGTCATCGCCGTCGACGGCAAGACAGTCCGCGGCGCCCGTACCGGCGCCACGGGTGCCCCGCACCTGGTCGCGGCATTCGACCACGGCAGCGGCGCCGTGCTCGGCCAGCTCGCGGTCGCCGCGAAGAGCAACGAGATCCCCGCAGTTCGGGACCTGCTCGCGGCCTTCGACCTCACGGGCACGGTGGTCACCGTGGATGCGATGCACACCCAGACCGACACCGCCGAGTTCATCACCGCCACCGGCGGGCACTACGTCGTCACCGTCAACGGCAACCAGCCCTCCCTGCACGCCGCTTGCAAGGCCCTGCCCTGGACAGAGGTTCCGGCCCACCGGACAACTGAGACCGGCCACGGCCGCCGAGCCACCCGCACGCTCAAAGTCATCGACGCCCCCGCATGGGTCGGCTTCGCCAGCGCCGCACAGATCGCCCAGCTGCGCCGCACCGTCACCCGAGCTGGGAAGAAGAGCGTTGAAGTTGTCTGCCTGATCACCTCCGCGGGCCACCGCCAAGCCCCGCCGGAAACCCTGGCCCCCTGGATCCGAGGGCATTGGGGCATCGAGAACCGGCTCCACTGGGTACGGGACGTCACCTACGATGAGGACCGCTCACAGATCCGGACCGGCAGCGCTCCACAAGTCATGGTCACACTGCGAAACACGGCAATCAGCCTGCTGCGCCTGACCGGCACGTCCAACATCGCCAAGGCCCTCCGGCACCACGCCAGGCACCCCGGCAAAGCCATCGAACACCTACTCACTTGCTGAGAGCGGACTTTGCCGATGCCCTGTGGCGACAATGCAGTGGGCCCGGAGTCCTCCGGGCGCCATTTCCTATTGCGCCAGCCGCCTTCACAGAGCTAGCAAGCACGCATCAGACCTCCGCAACAAGTGGGATTGCTGCAATCGACGGCTCGAAGCTCATCCGTCGCAATCGACGAGCGAAATCCCGGAGATTCACCTTGCTGAACGTTGGCAGATCTGCTGGAATAGTGCGTCCTGTGGGAGAAATGATGGCATACGTCACCGACCTCGGTGAACTCTCCCAGCTAATTTCACGACCATCATTTCGTTGTAACACTTGGTTCGAAAAGTCTTCCCGGGCTACTGCATCCTCATTTAGCAATTCCGCAGACACCGCACCCTGTGAAAATAGGTGACTCAATGTTTGGCTTCCGGTGTACCGCTTTACATGAACCAGGTATCCATCGCAATGGAGGAGATCGCAGGCTTCAAATCGATTTCCGTCCGTAGTCTGGATGTTTACCTTATCCATCAGGAGCAGATTCGGAGTTCCTGCGGCTGCGCGTTCGTTATAGGACCCCTCAGGCTCACCAAGGTATGACGGGGGCAAGTTCAAGAGCGCCGTAACATCATGTATTCCTGCCAGATCGAGGTTCAACTTTTGCGTGTATGCTTCCTTGAGCCTAAACCATCTTCCGATCGTGAGTACAAATCTAAAATCTTCGTGACCCGACTCGAAGATTACCCACTGCTTCAAGGGGAGCATCATGCTTTTCGGTTCGCCTTCGGGGCCCTTCGCCATGAGCCTCACATTAGTAAGGAAATTGGTTCCCCTCCGCACACCCAAAGTCTGGAGTGCTTTACGCAGTCCGTGAACGGTGTATTCCTCAAGTGTCTCCGACTTGTCACCTCGGGTCGCGATGATCTCCTCTACTTCGTCGATTTGGACATCGTCTGGGGGTGCAAACTCTAACAGGTATGGGGTTCCGGTCTCTTGTGGATCCAGGATCGACTTTGCCAGGGAATCGTTCAGGTCCTTGGTTTCCTGTTCACTCTCCCTGAGGGGCTCGAGCGAATCGATAAATTCAAACTCGTCCTGTGCCGCCGTCGTTTCTATATCTGTGAGGAGTTGACGTAGCACTTGCTGAACGTGGGCCAAATCAGTTTGTGATCGAAAGGCAATCGAGTCGCTGGCGGCTATCGGACCACTTAACCCCGACCCGTCGGATGCCGCAATCCTTCCCGCCATGCGACGGACAAATTCGCCGTCCAATTGAACGCCCAGATCCCTTAATTCGGTACCCGAGGGAATCTGCACGAGTTGTGTCCGGGCGCTCGCATCAATTCGCCGGCTACGGAGCTCGGTAACGGCTTCATGATCAAATTTCCGCGCGGCCACCCGTAGGCCAAAATTGGCTTCGATCCGGTCCCATTCAAGGACCCCAGCGCCATAACCGAAGCACACAGCGAACCAGCGTTCTCCTGCTGGTAGAAATATGACCATTCGATTGGAGCGGGTAACCAGGGCGCCGACTCCGGGAAAGGTTCGATCTAAGTTCTCTGCCCATTTTGGCGTCTTCTCGACCGATTCGCCCACGTATGCAACGGCGCCACCGAGCGTCGCGGTTATCGCGGGGATTCGTTTGAGTTGCGTGGCGCCGCCTGGTCGATATTTCGGACGTAGAGCGATCTCCACGTTTGTTATCCCCGGACGCAGAAGGTAGCAGTTGAACCGCAACTTCGGTGCTTGATTGGATGGCATTTTCCCCCCAATGTGTAGTGGTTAGTACAAGAATTAGTTAGGCGCGGCGTACCGCCCCGCCATCGTCTCCATCTGCTCCATCACGAGCTTGATGGCGGCCGGCTGCTTGTCCGGCGGGTAGCCGTTCTTGACGAGCAGCCTCTTGATCGAGGTCCGCAACTTGGCCCGGACGTCCTCGCGCACAGTCCAGTCGGTCCGCACGTCCCGCCGCATGACCCCAACCAGCTGCCGTGCGATCTCCGCCAGCACACCCTCGCCCTGCACCTCCACAGCAGACTCGTTCTGCGCCACCGCGTCGTAGAACGCGAGCTCGTCCGAGTTCAGCGGGGGAGTGAACCGCGCTCCGCGGTTGCCCTCGGCCGCGACCTCCTTCGCCAGCTCGATGAGCTCCGCGATCACCTCCGCCGAGGTCAGCTGCTGGTTCGTGTACTTGCGCATGAGCTCGGTGATCCGCTCCGAGAAGGCCCGCTGCCGCACGATGTTGTTCCGCGTCGCCCGGGCAGACTCCTCGGCCACGAGCTTCCGCAGCGCCTCGAGCGCGAGCTGCGGGTTCCGCGCCTGCCGCGTCTTCGCCACGAACTCAGGCGTGAGGTCGTCCAGCGAGGGCTTCGGCATTCCGGCGGCGTCGTAGATGTCCAGCACCTCGCCGGAAGCCGTCGCCGTCGCGATCAGCTCGCCGAGCATCCGCTCGATCTCCTCAGGCACGGGCTGACCGGAAGCCTGGCGGTCGGCGGCGTCGAACTTCGCCATCCACACGCGCACTTCCTCGTAGAAGCGGATTTCCGGCCGAAGCTCCGCGAGCGTCTGGGCACCGGAGCACAGCGCCCAGGCCCGCGCGAGCTGCCCGGCCAGCTTACGGTACCGCGCCCCGAGCGAATCGGGGCCGGTGCCGTGCCCCGGCGACCGCAGGTACGCCGTCGCCCCTGTCGCCGCGTTGAGGAACGCCCGGCGCGACAGCTTCGCCAGCTCCGCCCGCCAGTCGTACCCGGCCAGCAGCCCACGCAGCTGCTCGACAACCGTCACGGTCAGCGCCACGGCCTCGTCGACGTTCCGCCCCACGGGCTTCCGCGCCTGGTCCGTGACGGTGTACTCCTCGAGCGCCTTCGCGAGGTTGTCCGCGAGCGGCGCATACGCCACGAGCAGCCCGTCCTCCTTGCCCCGGAACGTCCGGTTCACGCGCGCGAGCGTCTGCATCAGCAGCGCGCCCTTGAGCGGCCGGTCCAGGTACAGGGTGTGCAGGGGAGGGGAGTCGTACCCGGTGAGCATCATGTCCTTGACGATCACGATCTCGAGCTCGTCGTCCGGGTCCTTGAGCCGCTCCTTGATCGCGGCGTTCTCGGAGTCGCGGCGCACATGGTTGGAGACGGGCGGCTGGTCAGCCGCTGTCCCGGAATAGACCACCTTGATCCGCCCACCGCCCAACGTGTCCGAATGCCACTCCGGCCGCAGCTCCACGATCGCCGCGTACAGCTTCGCGCAGATCTCGCGCGTCGCCCCGACGATCAGCGCCTTGCCCGGCGCCTCGATGAACTTCTGCATCTGGGCCCGGCGCCCCTCCCAGTGCACCACGAGGTCTGCGGCCAGCGCCCGGATCCGCTCAGGCGCGCCGTAGATCGCGTTGACGACGGCGACGCTCGCCTCGATCCGCGCGCGCTCGGTGTCGTCGATGCCCACCGTGGCCTCGTCGGCGGCCAGGTCCAGCGCGTCGTCGTCCACCTGCTTCTCGACCTTGATGAGCCGCGGCTCGAAGTACACGGGCACGGTCGCGCCGTCGTCCACGGCCCGGGAGAGGTCGTAGATGTCGATGTACTCGCCGAACACGTCGCGGGTGTTGCGCTCGTCGAACGAGATCGGCGTCCCGGTGAACGCGATGAGCGTCGCATGCGGGAGGGCGTCGCGGAGGTGCCGGGCGTAGCCGTCGAGGTCGTCGTAGTGGCTGCGGTGCGCCTCGTCGACCACGACGATGATGTTCTTCCGGTCGGAGAGCAGCGGGTGGTCGGCGCCCGCGTCCTTCTCGGCCTTGCTGAGCCCGAACTTCTGCAGCGTGGTGAAGTAGATCCCGCCAGTGGTGCGCTGGGAGAGCTCCTCGCGCAGCTCGGCGCGGCGGCGGATCTGCTTGGGCTTCTCCGGCAGCAGGAGGCTGCGGTCGAACCCGGAGAACAGCTGCCCGTCCAGCTCGTTGCGGTCGGTGATCACCACGACGGTCGGGTTCCGCAGCCGCGGGTGGTGCATCACGAGGTTCGTGTACAGCTCCATCTCCATGGACTTGCCCGAGCCCTGCGTGTGCCAGACGACGCCGGCCTTGCCGTTGCTCTCGACCGCCTGGGCGGTGGAGCCGACGGCCTTGGTCACGGCGAAGTACTGGTGCGGCTTGGCGATGCGCTTCACGAGGCCCTCGGCCCCGCCGTCGAACGCGGTGAACCAGCGCATCAGCTGGAGGAAGCGCTCCTGGTTGTACAGGCCGGAGAGTGCGGTCTCGAGCGGGGTGACCGCGTCGCCGTCGAGGGTCGCGTCCGGCGGGACGGGCACGCCGTCGTCGTCCACGTTCCACGGCGAGAAGTGGTTCAGGGGCGTGAACGGGGTGCCGTACTTCGCGTCGATTCCGTCGGAGGCGAGGTTCACCACGGTGAAGCGGAAGGCGAGCGGGAACTCGCGCAGGTACGTCTGCAGCTGGGCGTGCGCGGTGGCGACGGTGGCCTCCTCGGCGCCGGCGGCCTTGAGCTCGACGACGCTCACGGGCAGGCCGTTGCAGTACAGGACCAGGTCGAAGCGGCGGCGATAGTCGCCCTGCGCGATGGTGACCTGATTGACGACGAGCCAGTCGTTCTGGTCGGGGTCCGCGTGTACGAGCCGGATGGTCGGGTTCCGCTCCGTGCCGTCCGCGTCGAGGTAGGTCAGCCGGTAGCCGTGGACGAGGAATTCGTGGGCGCGGTGGTTCTCCGCTATCGCGTCCTGGGAGGCGGGCGCCGCGAGCTCGGCGAGGGCCTGCTTGAGGTAGTGGACCGGGATCTCGGGGTTGAACCGCTGCATCGCCGCGAGCAGCCGCGGCCGGATGAGCAGGTCGTCCCAGGTCTCGCGCTCGCCCGAGCCGGGTGCGATCTCCTCGCCGTTTCTCGGCGCCCAGCCGAGCTCGGCGAGCGACTCCTTCGCGAGGCCCTCCCAATCGGCCTCGGTGAACGGTGCTGACGTCGTAGTCATGAATCCCCCATGGATGGTTTGTGCCACGTCAATCCTGCAACAGTTCGTTGCAGGGTTGGTATTGCGGACGACGGCGGGAGGCCGCCGCGGCTTGTCGGCGCGGCTTGCGCGGTGGTCGCTGCGGCGGCCTCCTTTCGTCGGTGGGCGCGTTCAGACGGCGCTGGCAACGAGTGCTTCGGCGTCCTTGACTCGCAGCTTCCCCGACGTGAGCTGGGGGAGCAGAGCGTCGCGGGTGGCGGCGAGGGTTCGGTTCTCGCTAGACAACGAGCGACATAGGGCCATCGAGTTCGACAACTCACCCTCCAGTTGATTTCGCCTGTCCTCCCCTGGAATCTGGAGCTCAAGGCGTTTTAGGTTCCCCATGCTGATCTTCGGCTGAACAGCCCCCGTGACCAGTGAGGTAACGTTTGTGCGTCGTACAGCGAAATACAGCAATTCCGTCGTTATGCTTTTGCCCGTCAAGACATGTGCATGATTGTTCACCCAAGACGGCCCCCAGATGTACTGAGTGACTGGAGAGCCATCGTCATTCACTACGGAACCATCTTCCCCAACGAGTAGAAGAATTTCATCAAAGAGGAATTCGTCAACGAATCCGAATACACCTGTGGCGCCATAGTAGGGGATGTTTCCTATTCGTAAATCCCGTTCCTGTGCGGACAGCGGTACGCGTCGACGGTTGTGGAACGTTGAAACGTCGTCAAGCGTGCACGCGATGGTGGACGCACCAAGCGATTCTTCATAGCGTGCGCCCGTCAGTTCGAGCAGCGTTTCACTGAACTTGGTGTTGGCGGCGATCTTGTCGTCGAGGGCGCCCAGGACCTCCGCGATGGCCTGTTGTTCACCGAGACTTGGGAGTTCGATCGGCCACGATCCCATCGTTGAGAGCAGGATGCGTGGGACTGTTGCCCCGTGAATTGTGTGCTTTTGAAGCGTCCTCTGGAACGCCGGCGACAGGTAGAAGTAGAGCAGGAAGCGTGGATCAACGATCTGTCGATTCGGTCGCAAGAGCGCCATGCGGCGACCCAAACATGCTTTCAATTCGTCAGGCATGAGGGCTGCTTCACCAAGTCGGGTCTCGTAGGAGAACAGCAAGTCCAGCGGCTGCGGTGTGACGCGCCGAGTCCACTTGGCGAAGTCCTCTTCGGATACGTGGTCCGACTGGCTTAGATCGAGACGCCCGGCATTAAGACTGGAAATATTGAGGAAGTAGGGGCCGTCGCTCATTCGCTTCGGCGTAGCATGTGGACCGTCGAAAAGTTCGCCGATCTCACCCCAGGTCGTGGCTAGTCGATCGTTCACGAAACCCTCCCCAGTTGCTCCCGCACGACAGCCGCGAGCCGCTCAGACTCCTCGAACTGCTCGAACAGCTCCTTCTTGAGCCGGGCGATCTTCTCCTCGATCGGCTCGCCGTCGTCCTCGACCTCGGCCGCGCCGACGTACCGGCCAGGCGTGAGCGCGTAGTCGGCTGCTTTGATCTCCGCGAGCGTTGCTGAGTAGCAGAAGCCTGGGATGTCTTCGTATGGTTTCGGCTCCGCTTCGCTCCGCTCAACCGCCGTGTGCTTGCCGCGCCACGCGTGGTACGTGCCCGCGATCTTGGCGATGTCCTCGTCGGACAGAGCCCGCTCGGCGCGGTCCACCATGTGCCCCATGTTCCGGGCGTCGATGAACAGCACCTGCCCGCGACGGTCCACAGACCCCTGCGCCCCGGCCGACTTGTCCTTCGCGAAGAACCACACGCACACCGGGATGCCGGTGGAGCGGAACAGCTGCGTCGGCAGCGCGACCATGCAGGAGACCATGTCCGCCTCGACGATCTGCGCCCGAATGTCGCCCTCGCCGCCCGAGTTCGAGGACATGGACCCGTTGGCCATGACCACGCCCGCGGACCCGCCCGGGGCCAGCTTGGACAGGATGTGCTGGATCCACGCGTAGTTCGCGTTCCCGGCCGGCGGGACGCCATACGCCCACCGCGGGTCGGACTCGTTGCGCGCCCAGTCCTTGATGTTGAACGGCGGGTTGGCCATGACGAAGTCGGCCATCATGTCCGGGTGCTGGTCGCGGGCGAACGTGTCGCCCCAGCGCGAGGCCAGGTTCCCGTTGAGGCCGTGGATCGCGAGGTTCATCTTCGCCATCCGCCACGTGCGCTCGTTGAGCTCCTGCCCGTACACCGAGATCGCGGTGCGGTCGCGGTGGTGCGCGTCGAGGAACTTCTCCGCCTGCACGAACATGCCGCCCGAGCCGCAGCACGGGTCGTAGACGCGCCCGTGGTCCGGCTCGAGCACCTCCACGAGCACCCGCACCACGCCGGCCGGCGTGTAGAACTCCCCGCCCCGCTTTCCCTCCGCGCGGGCGAACTTCTCGAGGAAGTACTCGTACACCTCCCCGAGGAGGTCCCGCGCGCGCCGCGCCCCCGCCCCGGCGAAGCTCAGGTTCCGCGCGTTGAACAGGTCGATCAGCTCGCCCAGGCGCTTCTGGTCGACGTTGTCACGGTTGTAGATGCGCGGGAGCGTGCCCTGGAGCGACTCGTTGGAGGCCATGAGCTTCTCCATTGCCTCGTCCACGAGCTGCCCGATCGACTTCGGCGCCGCCCCGTCGATCGCCGGCAGGCCCTTCGCGTGCTCGGCGAGGTACTCCCACCGCGCGCTCCACGGCACCCAGAACACGCTGTGCCCCGTGTACTCGTCCACATCGTCCGTGAACTGGCCGATCTGGTCCTCGCTCATGCCGTCCGCGCGCAGCTCCTCTTCAATCTGCGCCCGCCGCTCCTGGTATGCGTCCGAGACGTACTTGAGGAACACGAGCCCCAGGATCACGTCCTTGTACTGCGACGCATCCATGGAGCCGCGCAGCTTGTCCGCGGCCTTCCACAGAGTGTCCTTGAGCTCCTTCATGGTCGACGGCGCGGCCTCGGCCTTCGCTTTGCGCGGTGGCATCAGCGTCCTTCCTCTCGTACTGCTGGTTCTGAAGATTCGAGGGCGAGCGCGCCGCTGGCGACGGCGTTCGCC
Organism: Sinomonas flava; assembly: GCF_039531875.1. Taxonomy (NCBI): domain Bacteria; kingdom Bacillati; phylum Actinomycetota; class Actinomycetes; order Micrococcales; family Micrococcaceae; genus Sinomonas; species Sinomonas flava. The sequence continues at coordinate 338,900 of NZ_BAAAQW010000002.1, forward strand.
AGAAGTCTGTTGAGCTCGTCGAGCCGCTCGATCCGGCGGCGCGCCTCGGCCTGTTCACGCACGACGGCGCCCATCGCCTCGGCGAGTGGCCGCCGCTGGGCCTCGGGGAGCCTCCGTGCGCGCCACTGCTTCCAGCGGCGCTCGCCAGGCGGGTGCGCGTTGATGTCCGCGGCAAGCAGGGCAGGGGAGAGGCCGCCCGGATCGGCCGGGCTGATCCGCAGGATGCGCGCGGGGTACGGCACCACCGAGGCGCCCTCCTCGTCCACCATCGCGGCGGGGTGCGGGCTGGTGCAGAACACCACGTCCCCGGGCTCGGTCAGTCGGGCGCTCGGGTGGCGCGCAACGAACTCGAGCAGGTCCACGGTCCGCACAGTAGCCCCGGGGTCCGACAGTTCACGTACCCCCAGCACCCGGGTTCCCCCGCCCACGGCGGAGGCCTCGCCGTCGTCCATCCGGATGCCGGGCAGGCAGGCGAGGTTCCCCGCGGCCATGAGCCGCTCGAGCGTGTCCGGCGGAAACGCGGCGCCGGTGCCGCGGGCGAGCGCGAACGGGACGCTCTCCGGACCAAGCTCGGCCCGGAGCGCCTCGAGGCGCACCTCCAGCTCTGCAGCCGATCGGTCCCGTCGCGCGGGCAGAGATGACAGCTGGACGAGCGAACCCCTGGTCGCCGTCAGGTTGCGCGTGAACGTCATGCGTGCGAACCGGTACGCGTGCTGCCAGATCTCCTCGCGGCCGAGCAGCGACGCCGCGAGGTCGCTCACGAGGTCCTCCCGCACGGCACGCGTGAGCGGGGTCCCCGTCAGGTCGGCGACCATGGTCCACCGCTCCGCCAGGTCCACGTCCCCATGGGCCGGGCCCAGGACCCACAGCGCCTGCGCCTCCCGGGGCCGCGCCGGCAGCGTCCCCTCCGGCAGCCGGACGGCGGCGCGCACCCGCCCTCCGCGCAGGAGTTCAGCCCGCAGCGACTCCGCTGGACCGCCAACGGCATCTGTGAGGGCACGAGCCGGCGCCATCACCACGGCGCGCTGCCGATCGTCCATCTGGACCGCAATGTTCTCGACGGCGTTCAAGACCCGCTCAGGATCCGTGCCGGACAGGTGAGCGACGACCACCGCCTCGCCCTCCACCTCGAACTCACCGTTCGGGCCGACACGCAGTGCCTCCGGCTGCGCCCCGTGGGCGAGCAGCCGGCGACGTGCCGCGCGGCAGGAGGGATCGCCGTCGTCCGCAAGGAGCAGCCGCGGCTCGTCGCCTTCTTCCCCCAGTATGCGCACGACGGCGAGGGGCACCTCGTCGCTGCCCGGCACTGGGTCCGCGAGCGCGGCTCCGGGGCCCAGGTCCCGAAGCAGCTCCGTGGCGGTGACCGCGGCAAGGATGGCAGCGTCATCGCTCAGGAGGTGCCGGCGCTCGCGGCCAGCCAAGGCAAGCTGCTCGAAAGCCGCGGCGGGGTTGTAGGCCGCGTCGATCAGGCGGCGGGCATAGCGTGCGGCGGTCGAGAGGTCATCGCCGAGGGCCTCCACCTCTGACCAGAGGAAGGCGTCGTGCGGATCGGTGTCGTCGGCCTCATCGAGGAGCTCGGCCGATGAGAGGGCATCGATGGGCGGCCCGATCAGGCCCGCGAGGACCAGGAGCGCTTCCAGACCTGCCGAGATGGGGGTGTCGCCGTGCTCGAGCGCGCTGCGGATGCTGAACGCGTCCGCATCGGCGAGGGCCTCGGGATTGTTGCCGCGGCGGGTTGCCTCGAGCCATTCGCCGATCTCGCGCGCGTCGAAGAGCTCCTTGCCCGCCTGGCTGCCCCGCGGCTCGGGGAAGGGGCGGTCGCTGCCTGCCGCGCGCGTCCGCCAGACGGAGACGACCGGGCGCTGGACCCTGGCCAGTCGGGCGATGTCGGGGAGCGACAGCAGCGGTGCATCGAGATGCTTCACCGTTCCCCCTCCCCATGCGCCGCGAGCGCGGTGCTGAGTTCAGCCTAGAGGACTTGTCCGGGAGAGGCAGCCGATGTCCGATAAGGGGGGTTATCAGGATTCAATGATCTGCAGGCGCTCGCTCACTCTTAGCGTCCTTCTCAGCAGCAGAACGCACCGAAGGAGCACCAGTGAGCGCCATCCCAGACATCTCGACCGCTGGCCCGGAAGAAGCCGGCAACACCGAGCCGTTCCACTCTTCCGCGTCTGTGGGCGAACAGCATGCGGCAACGCCGCCAGAGCACCGTCGTAGGTGGGTTCGGCAGGTCGCCATTGGAGCAGGCGGCATGGTTCTCGGGGTGCTCCTGGGCGTCGGCTTCGCCCAGATCAAGCTGCCTGGCAGCACTCCCTTCCCTGCCGCGCTCGAGAAGTGCGAGGTCACAGACAGCTCCTACTTCCGTACGGGAGACGAGGGGATGTCCCTGACAATCCGCTCGAAGGGCAAGGAGGACCCGGGCGCGAACATGACCGATGTCGCCTGCGTGCTGCGCGCACTCGAGGTGCCTGACTCGGTCGTCTCGAAGATGGACTCCACCCGGGCGCTTGACGGCCGCCAGTCCGGCCGCTGGAAGAACCTCGAGGCGTCCTGGACGTACCACCCGGACAGCGGGATGAACCTGCTCCTCGAAGTCACCCACGACTGACATCCAGGCTTCCCGCCCGGGTGCATTGGGGGCATCCGGGCGGGGACGCACCCCACTCGACATCACAGCTCGACACTCACTCAGCATCGAAGGAGAACCATGAACAAGATCCTCGCAGCTTCGGCCGTCCTCACCGGGGCGCTGCTCCTGTCCGCATGCGGAAGCACAGGCGCAGGCACCCCGTCCTCGGCCCCCACGGTGGCCCCGGCGGCCGCCGGCGGATCCGCCCAGGCCACGTCGGCGCCGTCGTCCGCTGCGGCGGCACCCGAGGCGGCGCAGAGCAGCCGCGGCAACCTCGTCAAGGCGGTCGGCGAGCCAGCGAGCCAGACCTACAACGGCGAGACGGTCGCGACGTTCGTGGCCGCCGCCATTGAGCCCGCGGCCGGGTGCACGGCGCAGTTTGCCTCGGCGCCGAAGAACGGCCAGATCGTCGTCGCGACCTTCAACGTCGAGACGACCGCGGCGCTTTCCAAGACGATCTCGAAGAACTTCTCCCTGAACATGTTCGGCTGGAAGGCCGTCGCCGGGAACGGCACGACCGTGAACGGGAACCCCGTGGCGATCATGTGCCTCGACTCGGCGGAGCAGCTGCCCTCGACCATGGGCCCCGGTGAGAAGGCGACGGGGAAGATTGCGTTCGACGTCCCCGCAGGTGCCGGAACCCTCGTCTACACCGCCCCGGGCGCGCCCGCCGGATGGGAATGGAGCTACGGGAAGTAGCCCCAACGCGACCGGGCGGCGCCGTTCACATGGGGGCGGCGCCGCCCTTCGGGGTACCCCGAGGTCCATTGGTCCTCCACAGGGTGGGCAGCACCGGCCAGTGCTGCTAGAATCGAATACATGTTCGAATCATCCGGGAGCGTGGAGGTTCTCGACAGCGCTGCAGGCACTCGCCTGCAGCACGAGCCTGTCGACTTCTCCCGGGTCCTCGCGGCGGTACTGGCAGAAGTCGGGGAGTCGGTGGCCCCGACAGCTTCGGAGATCGCGTCGTGGGCAACAGCGCTTGGTGCCGGTTCTGGTAGCTACGCTTCCCTGAGCGAGGCAGCGTTGGTGGAGCGGATCGGCTCCCTTGAGCGGCTCAAGGCGGCGGCTTCGGCGAGCCAGGCGCAGTACAGCGTGCTTCTCGAGAAGCGCATCGGGGAGCGGCGCGTTGACGATGCGGCAGTGGGGTATGGAACCGAGGGCGACGCCGAGCGGGTGGGGATCGGTCCGCGACCGGTGGACCCGGCCGTTGAGGCCGGCCATGCCGTCGCACTGGCCCGAGGCGAGTCGCCCTCCAAAGGCGGCCGTCTCCTCGGACTGGCCAAGGCGCTAGTCAACGAGATGCCGCACACGCTCAATGCGCTTGCCGCAGGCCGGATCAACGAGTGGCGGGCCACGCTCGTCGTCCGCGAGACGGCGTGCCTCGACCTCGAGGACAGGACCCGCGTCGATGAAGCAATGGTGCCGCTCTACGCCCAGGGAGGCGTTGGCGACCGGCAGTTCGCAGCCGAGGCGCGCAAGCACGCCCAGCGACTCGATCCGGCAGCTGCGGTCAAACGGTCTCGGCGGGCTATGGCCGAGCGACGCGTCACCCTGCGCCCAGCACCGGACTCCATGGCAATACTCTCGTGCCTCGTTCCTGCCGCGCAGGGGGTTGCCGCCTACAAGGCGCTGACCCTGGCCGCCGACTCGAGCCGCGTAGCGGGGGAGGGCGAGCACGAGCGCAGGACCCGCGATCAGATCATGGCCGACACGCTCATCGAGCGCGTGACCGGTCAGAAGCGCGCGGAAGACGTACGCATCGCAGTGAACGTCGTGATGGCGGATTCCGCGCTTGTCGCCGGTTCCGCCGAACCCGCGGTTCTCTCCGGACACGGCGTCCTTCCGGCCCAGATTGCGAGGGACCTCATCCTGAGCTCACTCGGCTCAGGGGCCGGGACGGTCCTCCGGCGCCTCTATGTCGCACCCGCTACCGGTTCCCTGACGGCGATGGACTCGCGCTCGCGGACCTTCCCGACAGGGCTCCGGGAGTTCATCGCATTGCGCGACCAGACGTGCCGGAACCCCTGGTGCGACGCTCCGATCCGCCACTTTGACCACATCACTCCTGCCGCCCGGGGCGGCCCCACCTCCGCAGCAAACGGCCAAGGCCTGTGCGAACGGTGCAACCAGGCGAAAGAAGCGCCCGGATGGACAGAGGGCGCCATCCCTGCCACTCGGCACACCGTCATGGTCACGACGCCGACCGGCCACCGCTACACCTCGACCGCGCCTCCGCTGCCTGGCACCCGGGAGATCATCGGCCACCGCGTCGAGTTCCCCGGAGGCGAGTACGTCTTCCACACCGCAGCCTGACCCGTTCCCGCTTCCGGGGGATCGTGCGCCGTTGGGTATGCGCCGACGCGACGGCGCCGCCGCCCACAGCGTGCGGTGGGCGGCGGCGACGTCGTGCGTCGGAGCGGAAGGCGGTCCTACTCGTAGAGGGCGATGAAGCGGCCGACCACTCCGCCGGCACGGAGCTTGTCGATCGCGTCGGGGATGTCGGCCTGGGTGATGAGGTTCATGGGCGGGTTCAGCTCGCCGGACTTCATGAGCTCGTAGATGCCCTCGAGGTCCTCACGGGTGCCGGACTTCGAGCCCTTGATCGTGAGCTGGTTGATGATGATCGGGTAGGTGTTGATCGTCGCCTCGAGCCGTCCCATGCCCACCTGGACGAGCGTGCCGAACTCGCCGAGGGTCTCGATTGCGGCGGCTGTCGTGGTGCCGAAGCCGGCGTAGTCGACGATGAGATCGAGCTTCTTGTCCTTGAAGGCGTCGATCGCGTCGGCGACGTCCGTGAGCCCGATCTCGCCGGCCAGCTTCTGCGTCTCCGGGTTGATCTCGGCGCCATAGACCTCCGCGCCCGACAGTGCGGCGACGCGGGCGCCGATGTACCCGAGGCCGCCCAGGCCGATCACCCCGACCTTCATCCCCGCCTTCGCGCCCCCGACCGCCATGATCGCGTGGTAGGCGGTGAGGCCCGCGTCGGTGGCCATGGCGCCGAGGTCGAACGGCACCTCATCGGGCAGGCGGACCAGGTTGTCCGAGGTCGCCAGGAGCTTCGGACCGAATCCGCCGTCCCACTTGCCGTAGCCCAGAGCGTCGCCGTCGCTCATGACTGGCGCGAGGCCGACGCGGTCGCCGACCTTCCACTGCTCCATCCCCTCGCCAACCTCCGTGATGACGCCGGCGTTCTCGTGGCCCATTGTGCGGGGGAGGTGCGGGAACAGGGGCATCCAGCCCGGATCGTCCAGCGCGGTCACATCGGAGTGGCAGACGCCCGCTGCCTTGACCTCGACGACCACCGTCCCGGGACCCGCGTGCGGCTCCGGAACCTCATTGAATTCGAGCGCCTTGTTCGTGCCGGTGAACTGCCACGCCTTCATGCCTCAGTCTCCTCTCAGTGCCATTGACACTTCCGGACACTACGCCCGGCAGGGGACGACACGCCAAGGGCTTCGGGCCCACAACGAAAAGCACCCCCGGTCATCGGACCGAGGGTGCTCTGTCTGTGCGCGGAGGGGGACTTGAACCCCCACGCCCTATTCGGGCACTAGCACCTCAAGCTAGCGCGTCTGCCATTCCGCCACCCGCGCAGGCGGCTTCCGAGGTCTCCAGATGGAGTGTTTCCGTCCCCGGCAGCGATATACAACCATACACCATCTCCCGCCCGCTGATGACCACGACGGGGGCCCGGGGAGCCGCAGGGGGTGGTCCGGAAAGCACGGAAGCCCCGGTCCGAAGACCGGGGCTTCCCAGTGTGCGCGGAGGGGGACTTGAACCCCCACGCCCTATTCGGGCACTAGCACCTCAAGCTAGCGCGTCTGCCATTCCGCCACCCGCGCAGGTGGGCACCGGGAACCGAAAACATGATGTGTTTCCCTCCCGGGCAGCGAGTAAGACTCTACACGAAATCGGGCATTTGCTGAAATCCGAGGGTGCCACGGCACGGGTCTAGGCTGGGACCACCGGAGACGCTGAGGAGGACCCATGACTGACCGCCCCACGCAGAGCCCTGCAGCCGTATCGAACGCCGTCGCGGCCGAGGACGAGGTGGTGCAGATCTGCCAGGACCTCATCCGGTTCGACACCTCGAACTACGGCGACGGCGCCGGGCCGGGCGAGCGCAAGGCTGCCGAGTACACGGCGGGCCTCCTGGCTGAGGTCGGGCTCGAGGCGGAGATCTTCGAGTCGGCACCGGGTCGGGCCTCCGTGGTGGCCCGCATCGAGGGGACCGACCCGGGCGCGGGCGCGCTCGTCGTCCACGGCCACCTCGACGTGGTCCCCGCCCAGAAGGAGGACTGGAGCGTCGACCCCTTCGCGGCCGAGCTCAAGGACGGCCTCGTCTGGGGCCGCGGCGCCGTGGACATGAAGGACATGGACGCCATGATCCTCTCGGTGGTCCGCGAGATGCAGCGCACCGGCACCCGGCCCAAGCGGGACCTCGTCATCGCGATGTTCGCCGACGAGGAGGCCGGGGGAGCCTACGGCGCGCGCTGGGCCGTGGACAACCGCCCCGAACTGTTCGCCGGTGCCACCGAGGCGATCAGTGAGGTCGGCGGGTTCTCCGCCCAGATCGGCGGCAAACGCGCCTACCTCCTCCAGACGGCGGAGAAGGGCCTCGGGTGGCTGAGCCTCAAGGCCAGCGGCCGCGCCGGCCACGGGTCGCAGGTCAACGATGACAACGCAGTGACGCGTCTTGCCCGCGCCGTGGCCAGGATCGGCGACTACACCTGGCCCATCGAGCTCACCGACACGACCCGGCGGTTCCTCGACGGCGTCACCGAGCTCACGGGGGTCGAGTTCGACCCGGACAACCCGGAGATCCTCCTCAAGGAGCTCGGCACGGTGGCGAGGTTCGTCGGTGCCACCCTGCAGAACACCTCGAATCCCACAGTCCTCAAGGCCGGCTACAAGGACAACGTCGTCCCCGGGGCGGCCGAAGCCCGCATCGACACCCGTACCCTCCCGGGTCAGGACGAGCTCCTGCTTGCCAAGCTCAAGGAGCTCGCCGGCGAGGGCGTCGAGTTCAGCTACGTGCACCACGACGTCTCGCTCGAGACTCCCTTCGAGGGCCCGCTCGTCGAGGCGATGGTGGGCGCGCTCGAGGCCGAGGACCCGGACGCGGTCGTGCTCCCGTACACCCTCTCGGGCGGCACGGACAACAAGTCCCTCAGCCGCCTCGGCATCACCGGCTACGGCTTCGCCCCGCTCCAGCTTCCCGCGGACCTCGACTTCCCGGCGATGTTCCACGGCGTCGACGAGCGCGTCCCCGCCGAGTCGCTTCGCTTCGGCACCCGGGTCCTCCGCCGCCTGCTCACCACCTACTGAGACCCGCCAGAGGGAGAGAACCATGCCGCTGGACCCCGAGGCCGTCCTCCCCGACACCCTGCTGGAGGAGATCCGCTCGCGCGCGGTGGGCTACGACGAGCGCAACGAGTTCCCGCATGAGGACTTCGACGCCCTCGTCGCGGTCGATTACCTCAAGGCGTTCGTCCCCCAGGCCGAGGGCGGGCTGGGAGCCGGCCTGGCCGACGTCGTGCGCCTCCAGCGCCGCCTCGCCGCAGCTGCGCCCGCCACGGCGCTTGCGGTCAATATGCACCTCGTCTGGACGGGCGTGGCCAAGGTCTTCGCCGACCGCGGGGACGCGAGCCTTGACTTCGTCCTGCGCGAGGCCGCAGCCGGCGAGGTCTTCGCGTTCGGGATCTCGGAGGCCGGCAACGACTTCGTGCTCTTCGACGCCAACACCGTCGCCGAGCCCACGCACGACGGCGGGTACCTCCTCACGGGGACGAAGATCTTCACGTCCCTGGCCCCCGTGTGGACCCGCCTCGGCACCTTCGGCAAGGATGCGAGCGGAGACGAGCCCTGCCTCGTGTACGGATTTGTGGACCGCGACGCTCCCGGCTGGCGCCACGTCGAGGACTGGGACACGCTCGGCATGCGTGCCAGCCAGTCATACTCGACGGTCCTGGAGGGCGCTGTGCTCCGCCCCGAGCGCGTCATCCGGCGCATCCCGGTGGGTCCGAGCCCGGATCTGCTGATCTTCGCGATCTTCGCGTGCTTCGAGACACTCCTGGCCGCGGTCTACACCGGCATCGCCGAGCGCGGGCTCGAGCTGGCCGTCGCAGCCGCGCACCGGCGGAAGTCAGCTCGCAACGGCGGCCGGCCCTATGCCCAGGACCCCGACATCCGCTGGCAGGTGGCCGAGATGGGCCTCGCCGTCGACGCGATCCTGCCCCAGCTGGGCACGGTAGCGGCCGACGTCGATGCCCTCGTCGACAGGGGTCCGCGCTGGTTCCCGGCACTGAGCGGACTCAAGCACCGGGCCACCGAGACCGCCCGCGCGGTGCTCGACGGCGCCATGAGGGTCGGGGGAGGAGCGGCCTACTTCAGGGGAAGCGAGCTCGAACGGCTGTACCGGGACGCGGCCGCAGGCGTGTACCACCCGTCCGACCCGGAGTCCGCGCACGCGAGCGTCGCCGCCGCGCTGCTGGGCCCCCTCGAGGACTGACGCCGGCGCAGGCCGACGTCCGCGGCCCGCCTTACGCGGTGCGCTCGACGAGCATGATCTTCCGACGCAGCCAGTACTGGCGCCCGCCGCCCATGTAGAGGCGGCTGCGCTCGAGTTCCCAGCGTCCGTACTCGGAGTGCTCGCGCACGCGCTGCCGGGCGTCCGCCACGGAATCCCCCGGCGCGACCGAGAGGACCAGGTACTCGTACTGCCTGCCCGGGCCCGCTGCGCGGTCCGGCATCGTGGTGAGGATCCGTTCCTTCATGGCCCTCGCTTCCTCCTGCTGCGTCGACTGGACGAACCTCGCGTCAGGTCCCCGGCGGGTCCCCGGACACGTCCCTAGGCACGCCCTCTCATTCAGACTACCGTGGCACCCATGAGCATTGACCCGCGCGTGGCCCTCGGTTCGCTGACGGCTGCACTGGAGGAGCACCTGGTGGCGGCGTCATCCCGCCGCGGCGACGACGACCCGGCGGTGGAGTCCGCCTTCTTCGCCATCGCCGACGCCTTCGAGGCCTACGCGGACGCGCTCTACGACGCCTACGGGGAGGACCTCCCCATCGACCTCCTCGACTCGGACGACGACGACGATGACGACGACGAGGATGAGGACGACGACGACGAGTCCAGCGAGGAGGACGAGGACGACGACGAGGACGCCGCGCGCGAAGGTGGCGGCGCCTGACGGCCTCGCCGTGCGGCGGCACCGCCTGAGGGGCGCGGGCGCGGCGGCCCACTAGAGTGGCCCCGTGAATTACCTCGAAGCCGCCTTCCTCGGCCTCATCCAAGGGCTGACCGAGTTCCTCCCGATCTCCTCGAGCGCACACCTGCGCATCGTGGGGGAGTTCCTGCCCAACGCGGAGGACCCCGGGGCGGCATTCACCGCGATCACCCAGCTCGGCACCGAGACGGCCGTCATCATCTACTTCTGGCGCGACATCGTCCGCATCATCGGCGCCTGGTTCGCCTCCCTGACCGGCAGGATCCCGCGCAACGACCCCGATGCCCGCATGGGCTGGCTCGTGATCATCGGAAGCGTGCCGATCGTCATCCTCGGCCTGCTCTTCCAGGACCAGATCGAAACGGTCTTCCGCAGCCTGTGGCTGACGGCGACCACCCTCATCGTCTTCGGGCTCATCCTCGCGACCGCGGACGCCCTCGGCCGGCACGTGCGCACCCTGGACCGCCTCGGCACCCGCCACGGCGTCATCTACGGCTTCGCCCAGGCCCTCGCCCTCATCCCCGGCGTGTCCCGCTCAGGCGGCACCATCACCGCGGGCCTGTTCATGGGCTACACGCGGGAGGCCGCCGCGCGGTACTCGTTCCTGCTCGCGATCCCGGCAGTCTTCGGCTCGGGCCTGTACCAGCTGGCCAAGAGCCTCCGCGACGGCTTCGGCAGCGGTCCCTACGGCCTCGGCGAGACGGCCGTGGCCACCGTGATCGCCTTCGTTGTGGGGTTCGTCATCATCGGCTGGTTCATGCGCTACATCTCCTCGCGCTCGTACCGCCTGTTCGTCTGGTACCGGATCGGTCTGGGTGCCGCCCTGTACGTGCTCCTCGGTTTCGGTGTCATCTCGGCCGGGCACTAGGCTGGTGAGGTGAAAACTTGGAGGCAGACCCCCGTTCCACAGCTGCCCGGGACGAGCGGCTCGATCCGGCTGTTTGATTCCCGGCTCCGGGACACGGTCGAGATCCCTGCCGCCCCCGAGCAGTCGTTCTACGTCTGCGGCATCACGCCCTACGACGCAACGCATCTCGGCCATGCCTCCACCTATGTGGCCTTCGACCTCCTCAACCGCGTGTGGCGCGACGCGGGAAGCACCGTGAAGTACGTGCAGAACACGACCGACGTCGACGACCCGCTCCTCGAGCGGGCCGACGCCACCGGCGTTGACTGGCGGACGCTCGCGCACCAGCAGATCGCGCTGTTCCAGTCCGACATGGAAGCGCTGCATGTGCTCGCCCCCGACCACTACATCGGCGCGGTCGAGTCGATCCCGTGGATCATCCCCGAGGTCGAGAAGCTCCTCGATGCGGGCCTCGCATACCAGCTCGCCGGAGCCGAAGGCGAACCGGACGGCGACGTCTACTACGACGTCACGGAGGCCACCCGCCGTGCAGACTCGCCGGACGCCTGGAGGCTCGGCCACGTCTCGCATCTGACCGTCGCCGAGATGATCGAGGTCTTCGGCGACCGCGGCGGCGACCCCGAGCGGCCCGGCAAGCACAGCCCGCTCGATCCGATCCTCTGGCGCGAGGCGCGCCTCGGCGAGCCGCACTGGGACGGGGGGACCCTCGGCCCCGGCCGGCCGGGATGGCACATCGAGTGCACGGTGATCGCACGGAAGTTCCTCCCAGCCCCGTTCACGGTCCAGGGGGGCGGCTCAGACCTCGCCTTCCCGCACCACGAGATGGGGGCCGGCCACGCCTGGAGCATGGACCACGTGCCCCTCGCCCGGCACTTCGCCCACACGGGCATGGTGGGCTACGAGGGCGAGAAGATGAGCAAGTCCCGCGGAAACCTGGTCCTGGTGTCGAAGCTCCGCGCCGCCGGCGTCGACCCCGCCGCGATCCGCCTCGCGATCCTCGCCCACCACTACCGCTCCGACTGGGAGTGGACCGACGAGCTGCTCGACGCCTCGGTGCGCCGGCTCGAGAACTGGCGCGGCGCCGTCGTGCGCGCCCTGCCCGGCTCCGCCGAACCGCTCCTGGCGGAGATCCGCGGTGCCCTCGCCGATGACCTGGACGCACCGCGCGCCCTCGCTGCGGTCGACAAGTGGGCCGACGACTGCGCGGCCAGCACTCCGGGCGGCCCGGAGACGGACGACGGCGCGCTGGTCACCGCGGCGGTCGACGCGCTGCTCGGCGTGGCGCTCTAGCCACGCCGCCCCCGGGCGCGCTCAGCCGAGGTCGCGCCCGGGGCCTTCCTTGCCGCGGCGCTTGAGGTACCGCTCGAACTCCCGCGCGATCGACTCGCCCGTGGCCTCGGGGAGATCGGCCGTGTCCTTGGCCTCTTCGAGCTGGTGGATGTAGGCGGCGACCTCGGGGTCCTCGGTGGCGAGCTCGTTGACGCCGCGCTCCCACGCCTCGGCATCCTCCGCGAGCTCGTTGGTATCGAGCGGGATCTGGAGCATCTCCTCGATCCGGTGGAGCAGGGCCAGCTGCGCCTTGGGCGACGGCGCCTGGGCGACGTAGTGCGGCACGGCCGCCCACAGGGACACGGTCGGCGTGCCGTGGTGGTCCGCGGCGTCAGCGAACACGCCGACGATCCCCGTCGGACCCTCGTACTGGGACGCCTCGAGGGAGAGCCGCTCGCGCAGCTCGTCATTCTCGCTGGTCGCCGTCACCGGGATGGGCCGCGAGTGCGGGACGTCGGCCAGCAGCGCCCCGACCACCACGAGGTAGTCCACGTCGAGGTCCTCGACGTACTCCAGCAGCTCCTCGATGAACGCACGCCACCGGTACGAGGGCTCGGTGCCCTGCACGAACACCAGATCCACCGGATGGCCCGGGACGCGGGCGGTCGAGACCTTCGTGGTGGGCCACTTGATACGGCGCCGCCCCGAACCCGAGCGGCGCACGGTCGGGCGGGTGAACTGGAAGTCGTAGTAGTCGTCGGCCTCGATCGCGCCCACCTTCTGGGCATCGAACTGCCGACGCAGGAACCTCAGCGCATCGCTCGCGGCCTCGCCGGCGTCGTTCCAGCCCTCGAAGGCTGCGAGCATGACGGTCACGCGCTCGCCCTCGGCCGGGAGCGCGAAGAGGCCCGGGTGCGGGGCCGGTGCATCGGCGTCGAACTCGTTCATCGCACCAGACTAGCGCCAGCCGCCGGAGGGCCATCGGAAGCCACCGTAGACTGGTGCATATGCGTCTCCCTGCCGACAACTCCGCCGACAGCCCTGTGTCCAGCCAGCTCGCGCCGCTCCGTGCCGTCCTGTGGGACATGGACGGCACCCTCGTCGACACCGAGCCCTATTGGATCACGGCCGAGCGCGAGCTCGTCGAGCGGTTCGGCGGGAAGTGGAGCCATGAACAGGCCATGCGCCTTGTCGGCCAGGCGCTCCCGACGTCCGCCCGCCTCCTGCAGGACGGGGGCGTCCGGATGGACGTCCGCGAGATCATCGACACGCTCACCGAGCGGGTCGTCGAGCAGCTCGGCAGCGCCGTGCCCTGGCGCCCCGGTGCGCGCGAGCTCCTGGCTGGGCTCCGAGAGGCCGGCGTGGCGTGCGCCCTGGTGACGATGTCCGAGGCGCCCATGGCGCACCGCATCGTCGACCACCTGCCCGAGGGAACCTTCTCGGCTGTCGTGACCGGCGACCTCGTCGCCAACGGCAAGCCGCACCCCGAGCCGTACCTGCGGGGGATCGAGCTCCTCGACGCCGAGCTCGGGGGCCTCGAGGCGGCCGAATGCGTGGCCATCGAGGACTCGACCCCCGGCGCGACCTCCGCGACCGCCGCGAACCTGGCCACCGTCGTCGTGCCGAACGCCCTCGCGGTTCCTGTGCACCTCGGCATGGAGCACTGGGGGACCCTCGCGGGCCGCACCCCGGCAGACCTCGCGATGACCCTCCGAGCGGCCATCGAGGCGGCGTCCGTCGGAGACCCCGCGTGAGCGGCGGCCACGAGGCCGAGAACCGGCGCGAGGGGATCCCCCTCGGACGCATCGCGGGCGTTCCCATCGTCCTCGCCTACTCCTGGTTCCTCATCGCCGCGTTCACGGTGGTGGTCTACGGGCCGACGCTGCAGTCGCGGCAGCCCCAGCTCGGGGCGGCGGCCTACCTCGTAGCCTTCGCGTACGCCGTCCTGCTGCTTGCGTCGGTGCTGGTCCACGAACTCGCCCACGCACTCACGGCGCGGGCGTTCGGCTGGCCGAGCCAGAAGATCGTGCTGAACCTGTGGGGCGGCCATACTCAGTTCGAGTCCTTCACCGCATCTCCGGGGAAGTCGGTCGTCGTCGCGCTGGCCGGACCCGCCGCGAACTTCGTCCTCGCCGGCGCGGGGTGGCTGGTGGTCACGACGGTGCACCTGACGGGTGTCGCCGACATCCTCGTGAACATCTTCCTGTGGGCCAACTTCCTCATCGCGGTCTTCAATGTCCTGCCCGGCCTGCCGCTCGACGGCGGCCGCATCGTGGAGAGCGCCGTGTGGAAGGCAACGGGCTCCCAGGAGAAGGGCACCATCGCCGCCGGCTGGACCGGCCGCGCGATCGTGATCGGGCTCGTGCTCTTCGCCGTGGTGGTGCCGATGGCAAGCGGTGCCTCGCCGGACCTGCCCTTCATGATGGTCACACTCCTCGTCGCCATGTTCCTGTGGCAGGGAGCGTCGGCCTCGATCCGGCACGCGGGGTTCCGCACGCGCCTGCCAGCCGTGGTCGCCGGGCGTCTGGCCGTGCCCGCAGTCGGCGTGCCGAACTTCGCCACCGTCGAGCAGGCCCTGCAGGCTGGCGCATCCGCGGGGACCGCCGTCGTGCTCTGCGCACCGGACGGGAAGCCCCAGGGTGTGGTCGACCCCAGCGCGGTCGCCCGCGTCCCCGAGACAGCATGGTCGACGACGCCCGTCACCGCCGTCGGGTACGCCCTGGCCCCGGGGGCGTACGTCCCTGACACCGCCGGCGGCCAGGAGCTCATCCAGTACCTCGCCAAGCTCTCGGGCACCGAGTACGCGGTGGTCGACGGGGCCGGGCGTGTCGTGGGGCTCCTGAACCAGCGCGACGTCGTCGCGGCCATCTCCGGCCGTCCCGCCCGCTAGTCCGGGCACCTTTGAGAAAGGACACCATGAGCCTGAGCACCCAGCACACCGCCGCGGAAGGACCCACGGGGGCGGCGCAGCGCCGCGGGCCGTTCCGTGTCGGCGAGCGCGTGCAGCTGACCGACGAGCGAGGGCGGATGAACACCATCACGCTGGCTGAGGGCGGCGCGTTCCACACCCACAAGGGATTCCTCAACCACTCCGAGATCATCGGCAGGCCCGACGGGTCCGTGGTGACGAACACGGCCGGGCACCAGTACCAGGCCCTGCGGCCGCTGCTGAGCGACTTCGTCCTCTCGATGCCGCGCGGCGCCGCTGTGGTCTACCCCAAGGACGCCGGGCAGATCGTGACCATGGCGGACATCTTCCCCGGTGCGCGCGTCGTCGAGGCAGGCGTCGGCTCCGGCGCGCTCTCCATCTCGCTCCTGCGGGCCGTGGGCGACGGGGGCTACCTCCACTCGTTCGAGCGGCGCCAGGAGTTCGCCGACATCGCACGCGGCAACGTCGAGACGATCTTCGGCGGTCCGCACCCCGCGTGGCGGATCTCCCTCGGCGACTTCCAGGACGAAGTGGTCAAGGCTGAGGAGACCGGCAGCGTGGACCGCGTGGTGCTGGACATGCTTGCGCCCTGGGAGTGCCTTGACGCCGTGGCCACCGTCCTCGCGCCGGGAGGCGTGTGGATCAACTACGTGGCGACCGCCACCCAGCTGTCCCGGACCGCGGAGGCGATCCGGGCCGACGGCCGCTTCACGGAGCCCGATGCGTGGGAGTCCATGGTGCGCGGCTGGCACCTCGAGGGGCTCGCGGTGCGGCCCGAGCACCGCATGGTGGGCCACACCGGCTTCCTCCTCGTGACCCGCCGGCTCGCGGAGGGGGTCGAGCCCCTCGTGCGCAAGAAGCGGAACAAGGCCGAGTTCAGCGAGGAGGACCTCAACGCCTGGACCCCCGAGTCGGTGGGGGAGCGGCAGGTCTCCGACCGCAAGCTCCGGCGCGCCGCCCGCGACGCGAGGGCCGGATCTCCGGAGGCCTGACCCCCCGTTGTCCACCATCCGGAAACCCTGATGTAACTCTTCGGTTCCAAGCGTCTCCCTGACTCAGCACGAGGCGAAAGGCGCGCTAGTGTCGTTTCATGAGGGCGCATCCGGGCAGGTTCCGGATGCAGGGTGGCCGCTAGCCAGCCGCCCGTGTCGAAGAGGATGTGAGACGCGATGGTGGACAACGAACAGGCCGGACCGGGCCACGAGCCCGTCCCGCCCGCTGCACATGCCGAGCAGCTGAGCATCGCGGAACGGCAGATCAACGTGCTCCGCGACAAGCTCCGGGCGGTCGACCGGCAGCTGGCCGCAGCCACCGGGAACAACTCGCGCATGACCGAGATGCTCCAGGCGGCCAAGGCGGAGATCGTCAGGCTCAAGGCTGCGCTCGAGCACGAGGGCCAGCCGCCCTACAGCTTCGGCAGCATCGTCCAGCTCAACCGAAAGCGTCCGGCTGGCGGAGCCTCGACCGCGGTCACCGACGAGAGCGTCGACGTCGTCACCTCGGGCCGCAAGATGCGCGTGGGACTCAGCCCGCTCGTCTCCCTGAATGAGCTCAGCGTGGGCCAGGAGGTCCTCCTCAATGAGGCCTTCGAGGTCGTGGCTGGTCTCGGCTTCGAACGCTCCGGCGAACTCGTGACCATCAAGGAGCTCCTCGGCAACGACCGGGTCCTGGTGATCGGACGCGGCGACGAGGAGCGCGTCCTGCGGCTGGCGGGCCCGCTCCAGCTCGAGCACCTGCGCGTCGGAGACGCCGTGGCGGTGGACAACCGCACGGGCTGCGCGATCGAGAAGGTGCCGCGCTCCGAGGTCGAGAATCTCGTGCTCGAAGAAGTGCCGGACATCAGCTACTCCGACATCGGCGGCCTCGCCTCGCAGATCGAGCAGATCCGCGACGCCGTCGAGCTCCCGTTCCTCCACCCGGACCTCTACCGTGAGCACGGCCTGAAGGCGCCCAAGGGCATCCTCCTGTACGGCCCTCCGGGCTGCGGAAAGACCCTCATCGCGAAGGCTGTCGCCAATTCCCTCGCGGTCCGGGCCTCGGAACGTCCTGGAGCGCAGGACGTCAAGAGCTACTTCCTGAACATCAAGGGCCCCGAGCTCCTCGACAAGTACGTCGGCGAGACGGAGCGGCACATCCGCCTCATCTTCTCCCGCGCCCGGGAGAAGGCCTCGGACGGCAGCCCGGTCGTGGTGTTCTTCGACGAGATGGACTCGCTGTTCCGCACCCGCGGCACGGGCGTGTCCTCAGACGTGGAGACAACCATCGTGCCCCAGCTGCTGAGCGAGATCGATGGCGTCGAAAGGCTCGACAACGTCATCGTCATAGGCGCGTCCAACCGCGAGGACATGATCGACCCCGCGATCCTGCGGCCCGGCCGGCTCGACGTGAAGATCAAGATCCACCGGCCAGACGCCGAGGCTGCGGCGGACATCTTCTCGAAGTACCTCACCGACGACCTGCCCATCCATGCAGAGGACCTCGCCGAGCACGGGGGCGACGCCAAGGCCACCGTCGGGATGATGATCCAGCGCACCGTCGAGGCCATGTACGCGACGGACAAGTCGACCGAGTACCTCGAGGTCACCTACGCCAACGGGGACACCGAGATTCTGTACTTCAAGGACTTCAACTCCGGGGCAGTCATCCAGAACGTCGTGGACCGCGCGAAGAAGGCCGCGATCAAGGACCTCCTCACGACGGGCTCCAAGGGCCTGCGCATGGACCACCTGCTGCGGGCTGTGGCAGACGAGTTCCGTGAGCATGAGGACATGCCCAACACGACGAACCCTGACGACTGGGCACGGATCTCTGGCAAGAAGGGCGAACGGATCACGTACATCCGCACGATCGTCCAGGGCAAGGGCGGCAGCGAGCCCGGCCGGACCATCGAGACCACGCCGAGCACCGGCCAATACCTGTAGGGAGCCGCATGAGCAGCGAGACCACCCCGTCCCTCCCCGCGGGGGGAGCCCTGCGGGTCATGGGCTCGGAGACGGAGTTCGGCATCCACGCGCCCAGCACTCCGGCCGCGAACGCGACTTACCTGTCCTCCCAGGTCATCGCGGCGTATGCGCGGCTGACCCGGCAGGCCAACGCGGCCGACTCGGGCACCCGCTGGGACTACACCGACGAGACGCCTCTGCGCGACGCGCGCGGCTTCACGGTGCCCCGGGCCGAGGCGACGCCGGACCAGCTCACTGACGCCGAGCCGATCCTCACCGCCGAGGCCGTTGCCCTGGCCCACGGCCCGGCCGAAATCGAGCTCGACGGCGACCAGGAGCCGGCGCTCATGAACCTCGTCCTCGGCAACGGGGCGAGGCTCTATGTCGACCATGCCCACCCCGAGTACTCGAGCCCGGAGGTCACCAACCCGAGGGACGCCCTCGTGTGGGACCTCGCGGGCGACGCCGTGGCCCTCGCGGCCGTGCGAGCGCTCGCCTCGGGCGGGGAGCGGGTTCCTCCCGTGAACCTGTACAAGAACAACACCGACGGGAAGGGCGCCTCGTACGGGTCCCACGAGAACTACCTCGTGCCCCGGTCGGTGCCCTTCGCAGACCTCGTCGCGGGCCTCACTCCATTCTTCGTCTCGCGCCAGCTCATCTGCGGCACGGGACGCGTGGGCCTCGGCCAGGACGGGACCGGACGCGGCTACCAGGTGTCCCAGCGAGCGGACTACTTCGAGGCTGAAGTCGGCCTCGAGACGACCATGCGCCGGCCCATCATCAACACCCGCGACGAGCCCCACGCTGTCGCGGACAAGTACCGCCGCCTCCACGTCATCGTCGGCGACGCGAACGTGAGCCATGTGGCCAACTACCTCAAGTTCGGCACGACGGCCCTCGTGCTCAGCCTCATCGAGGCGGGCCGCGCGCCGAAGATCGACGTGCACGAGCCGGTCGACGCCATGCACCGCCTCAGCCACGACACGTCCCTCACGGAGACGGTCCGGCTCATCGACGGGCGCCGCCTGACCGGCCTCGAACTCCAGTGGGCCTACTTCGAAGCGGCAGCGAAGCTGGCCGTGGACCAGGGCGTGGCCTCCGAAGAGGGCGGCGACGGTCACACCGCGGAAGTCCTCAGGCACTGGGAGCGGGCACTGACGGACCTCGGCGGCGACCAGGACGCCGCAGCGCGGTACGTCGAATGGCTCGCCAAGCTCCGCGTCCTCGAGGGCTACAGGAACCGCGACGGCCTCGAATGGGGGGACGCCCGGCTGGGGCTCGTCGACATCCAGTGGTCGGATGTACGGCCCGAACGCGGCATCGCCCTGAGGCTCGCCGCGCGCGGCTCCCTCGAGACGATGGCGGACGCCGCTGCCGTAGCTGCCGCCGTCGTCGAACCCCCCGTCGACACGCGCGCGTGGTTCCGCGGCACGAGCATCAAGAGGTTCCCCCGCAGCGTCGTGAGCGCGAGCTGGGACTCCGTGGTGTTCGCCCCGCCCGGCAGCTACCGGCTCCAGAGGGTGCCCACGCGCGAGCCGCTGCGGGGAACGAAGGCCCTCACGCACCGGCTCTTCGACGAGCACGAGAGCATCGAGGACTTCCTCGCCGCGCTGCTCGGGGACCGCCGGACGTAGGCCACTGACCCGGTCCGCGCCGCTCCGTGACACGCGCCGGAAAAGTGACAGTATAGGGAGCAGAAGGGGTCTTTCGGGACCGAGGCGCCGCCGCCCCGGCAGCGCCACAACGCAAGGAGGCGGCCATGGCCGGTCAGGAGCAGAAGAGCACGCAGCCACGCGGCGAGGAAGAGGCTGTCGACACCGACGCGCCCGCACCCGCCGCTCCCGCTGGCGCGCAGGACACCGCGAGCACCCAGGGCGTGGATGACCTTCTGGACGAGATCGACAACGTCCTCGAGACCAACGCCGAAGAGTTCGTCCGCGGCTTCGTCCAGAAGGGCGGCCAGTAGGCCCCGGTATGAACGACTTCCTCGCTGAACGCGTTGTTGCAGGCGCGACCTCGTCATTCACCGAGCATCTGGCGGCAACAAGACCAGATCTCCTTCCCTTCACCCGCAGCCTGCCCGTCGACGCCTCGGCGGTGGCCCCCCATGCCACCACGATCGTCGCGCTCGCGTTCGCCGGGGGAGTCCTGATGGGCGGTGACCGGCGCGCAACCATGGGCAACATCATCGCGAGCCGGCACATCGAGAAGGTCTTCCCCGCCGACCGGTTCTCCGTGCTCGGGATCGCGGGGACTGCCGGGATCGCCATCGACATCGCCCGCCTCTTCCAGGTCGAACTCGAGCACTACGAGAAGATCGAGGGCACGCTCCTGAGCCTCGAGGGCAAGGCCACCCGCCTCGGGGCGATGGTCCGTGGAAACCTCCCGCTCGCGCTTCAGGGCCTTGCCGCCGTCCCGCTCTTCGCCGGCTTCGACCTCGAGAGCGGTGTGGGGCGCCTCTTTTCCTACGACGTCACCGGCGGACGGTACGAGGAGATCGAGCACCACTCGGTGGGCTCCGGCTCGATGTTCGCCCGCGGCGCTCTCAAGAAGCTCTGGCGGCCGGGGCTGTCCGAGGAGGACGCCGTCCACGTGGCCGTCGAGTCGCTCTACGATGCGGCGGACGACGACTCCGCCACCGGCGGACCCGACCCCGTGCGCCAGCTGTGGCCCGTGGTCTACACCGTGACGCGCTCGGGAAGCCGGCGTGTCAGCGAACGGGAGCTCGCGGCCGTCGCGGCAGACGTCATTGCCCAGCGGAGCACCGCAGGACGGGAGGCCTGACATGACCCAGCCGTTCTACGTCTCGCCCGAGCAGCTCATGAAGGACCGGGCAGACTTCGCCCGCAAGGGCATCGCCCGGGGCCGCTCCGTCGTCGTCGTCAGCTGCCGCGACGGCATCGCCCTCGTCGCCGAGAACCCATCGCCGTCCCTGCACAAGATCGGCGAGATCTATGACAAGATCGCCTTCGCTGCGGTCGGCAAGTACAACGAGTTCGAGAGCCTGCGCCAGGCCGGCGTGCGGTACGCGGACGTCCGCGGGTACTCCTACGACCGCGAGGATGTCACGGGACGCGGGCTCGCGAGCGTGTACGCGCAGAGCCTCGGCGCCGTCTTCACGGCGGAGCAGAAGCCCTTCGAGGTCGAGCTCACCGTTGCCGAGGTCGGCAGCGATGTCGACCACGACCACCTCTTCAGGCTCACATTCGACGGCTCGATTGCCGATGAGCGCCGCTTCGTCGTCATGGGCGGCGCCGCCGAGCGGGTCGCCGAGGCTGTGATCGGCGGGTGGACTTCCGAGGCCTCCTTCGGGGAGGCGATCAGGCTCGCGGCCCGCGCGCTCCGCGAGGACCGTACCGAGCCGCTGACCTTCGAGGTAGCGGTGCTGGACCGCGACTCCGAAACCGCGCGCGGCTCGCGGCGCGCCTTCCGCCGGGTCTTCCCGGACGAGCTGGCCGGGATACTCGACGGCGACGACGCGCTCGGCGCGCCGGGACGGGCCTGAGCCGTGGACCGCAGGATCTACGGCGTCGAAACAGAGTTCGGGATCGCCTACTCGAGTCCCCAGGGCCGGCCGCTGGCGCCGGAGGAGGTGGCACGGTACCTGTTCCGCAAGGTCGTGAGCTGGGGCAGGTCCTCCAACGTCTTCCTCGGCAACGGCTCGCGCCTGTACCTCGACGTGGGCTCGCACCCCGAGTACGCCACTGCCGAGTGCGACGACATCGCGCAGCTCATCGCGCACGACCGCGCGGGGGAGCGCATCCTGGTCGACCTGATCCAGGAGGCCGAGTCGCGGCTGGCCGAGGAGGGCTTCGACGGCCACGTCTACCTCTTCAAGAACAACACGGACACTGCCGGGAACTCCTACGGGAGCCACGAGAACTACCTCATCCCGCGCCGCACCGAGTTCTCACGCCTTGCCGAGGTGCTCATCCCGTTCCTCGTCACGCGGCAGCTGCTGTGCGGCGCCGGCAAGGTCCTCCGCACCGCCCAGGGCCCTGTGTACGCGTTCTCCCAGCGCGCAGACCACATCTGGGAAGGCCTGTCGTCGGCCACCACCCGGTCCCGCCCCATCATCAACACCCGGGACGAGCCGCACGCCGACGCAGAGCACTACCGCAGGCTCCACGTGATCGTCGGTGACTCGACGATGTCCGAGACCACGACCATGATGAAGCTCGGCACTGTGGACCTGGTGCTCCGCATGATCGAAGCGGGCACGATCATGCGGGACATGCGCATGGAGAATCCCATCCGCAGCATCCGCGAGATCTCCCATGACGTCACCGGGGCGGCGCCGATCCGCCTCGCGAACGGGCAGCAGACCACGGCCCTCGCGATGCAGCGGACCTATCTGGAGAAGGCCCAGAAGTTCGTCGTCGAGAACGGGGCGCACACCCCGCACGTCGAGCGCATCCTCGGACTCTGGGAGCGCACGCTCGACGCGATCGAGAGCCAGGACACGCGGGGCATCGACACCGAAGTTGACTGGGCCATCAAGAAGAAGCTCATCGACCGGTACTGCGAAAGCCACGGCGTAGACCTCGACTCAGCGCGGGTCGCACAGCTGGATTTGACCTACCATGACATCAGCCCGGACCGCGGGCTGTTCTTCCTCCTGCAGAGGCGCGGGGCAGCGGCGCGCGTCGTCGACGAGGCGGCGATCGCCAACGCGGTCCAGAACCCACCGCAGTCCACGCGGGCTCGGCTGCGGGGGAGGTTCGTCAAGGCGGCGCAGGCAGCCGGCGTCGACTACACCGTCGACTGGGTCCACCTCAAGCTCAACGACAGGGCCCACCACACGATCCTCTGCAAGGATCCGTTCGCCAACGAGGACCCGCGCGTGGACGAGCTCCTGGACACGCTCAGGCCCTTCACAGGCTGAAACGGTAGGCTTGGACAGGCCGTATCGGCCTGTCCGCCGCCACCGTGGCGTGGCGGGAACCCCCACAGGAAGTTGATCAGTGCGCCGAATCATCGCCCTGCTGCTGCCGCTTGCCCTGCTCGTGGCCGGCTGCGCGAGTACCCCGTCCGCCCCCACGCCGTCCAGCGCCGGGCAGGTCGCAGCCCTCGACTCGCTCAAGGTCACCCCCGGGGACAAGGCTCCGGCCGTGGACTTCGCCAAGCCGCTCGCCGTCAACGAGGAGACGATCAAGGTCGTCCAGGACGGCGACGGCGACGCCGTCAAGGCAGGCCAGACGGTCGAGATCGGCTACGTGGCGCTCAGCGGCGCCGACGGCACCGTCTACGAGGACACGTTCTCCTCCGGGAATACGGAGAAGCTCGAGCTCTCCGACGAGCTCAAGTCCGGCAACGCAGCCGTGTACAACGGGTTCGTCGGGGCCAAGGTGGGCTCCTACCTCGCCTACGCGACCCCCGCCCAGGCGAGCCAGGCGCAGGCCGGCGCGTCGCCGTCGGCCTCCCCGTCCGCCGCGCCGTCGTCCACGCTGCTGGTCATCAAGGTCATCTCCGCGAAGGACACCCCCCAGCCGCTGTCCAAGCCCGAGGGCGACACCGTCACCGACCTCCCCGCCGGCCTCCCCAAGGTCACCCAGGACGACAAGGGCGTCCCGCAGGTCGACGTCGCCGGGGCAGCGAAGCCGACCGCGCTCGTCTCGCAGGACCTCATCAAGGGCCACGGCGACACCGTCAAGGAGACCGACTCCATCGTCGCGAACTACGTCGGCGTGAACCTCTCCGACGGCACCAAGTTCGACTCGAGCTACGACCGCGGCCAGAGCGCGACCTTCAGCCTCCAGGGAGTCATCCAGGGCTGGACCAAGGGCCTCGCCGGCAAGACCGTCGGCTCCCGCGTGCTCCTCGTCATCCCGGCCGCCCTCGCCTATGGTGATCAGGGACAGGGCCAGGCCAAGGGTGACCTCGTGTTCGTCGTGGACATCCTGGGCATCAAGTAGCCTTCAGCGCATCACCCGACCCAGCACCTACACCAGGGAGGCACCATGTCCTTCGGACAGCGCCAGTACGACCGCCAGAAGCCCGAGATCGAGTTCCCAGAGGGCGACGTCCCGACCGAGCTCAAGATCGTCGACCTCATCGAGGGCGACGGCCGCGAGGCCACCGCGGGCGACACCGTCTCGACCCACTACGTGGGCGTCGCCTGGTCCACCGGCGAGGAGTTCGACTCGTCCTGGAACCGCGGCACCCCGCTCGACTTCCGCGTCGGCGTCGGCCAGGTCATCCAGGGCTGGGACCAGGGCCTCCTCGGGATGAAGGTCGGCGGCCGCCGCCGCCTCGAGATCCCCTCCGAGCTCGCCTACGGCTCCCGTGGGGCCGGCGGCGCGATCAAGCCGAACGAGGCGCTCATCTTCGTCGTGGACCTCGTCGGCGTGCGCTGAGGCGCGGCACCGCACG
>NZ_BAAAQW010000002.1:363180-372407 GCF_039531875.1 Sinomonas flava
CTGCTGAAGTGTCCGAAGCGAAGACATCACGCCTCCTGAACCTGCTCATCGCGTTGCTGCACACTGAGCTGGGCCTCTCGCGCGACCGCATACTGCGCGACATCTACGGGTACGACCCGGCTTTCGGGGAGGAGCCGGACGACGAGGACCCCGAGAAGGTCGCCGTGCTGCGCAAGTTCGAACGGGACAAGAACGACCTGCGCGCCATGGGCGCCGTCATCCTCGAGGAACAGGGCTTCGAACGCTGGGACAGCACGGAGGAGGTCCCGAAGTACCGGATCGACCCGAAGGGCTTCAGCCTCCCTCCGCAGCAGTTCACCGCCGAGGAGTCCACGTGGCTTGCCCTGGCGGCCCTCGCCTGCGACGACGCCGTGGCCGGCGCCGACGCGCAGCGGGCCCTGCGGCGCCTCGAGGCTGCCGGGGCGCTTCCTGAGACGCCCCCGTCGCAGGTGCAGCCTCGCGTCCGGCTCGATCCCCACTGGCTCGCCCTCACCGACGCCGCGGCGCGCGGGGCCGAGGTGACGTTCGACTACCACGCGACGAGCACGGGCGAGACGCGGCGCCGCCGAGTGCAGCCGTGGGGCCTGGGCCAGCGCTTCGGGCAGTGGTATCTCGCCGGGCACGACATCGACCGGGGCGGACAGCGCGTGTTCCGCCTCTCGCGCATCCGAGGGAACGTCGGCGTGGGGGAGCCGGGCGTGTTCGCCCCGCCCGCGGAGGGCGCGCTCCAGCGTGCCCTCGACGGCCTCGATGCCGTTCCCGAGCGCAGGGCGCGCCTCCGCGTCGCCGAAGACCGGGCCCTCGAGCTGCGCCGACACTGGGAGCCCCACGGTCCCGGACCGGCCGGGTGGGACATCGGGGACCTCGCGTACCGCGACGTGTCCTTCGCGGCGGAACGGATCTCGGGCTTCGGCGACGCCGTCGTGGTCGAGGACCCGCCCGAGCTCGCCGCAGAGGTCATCGCGCGCCTGAGGGGCGCCCTCGACGCGCTCGGTTCCCGTGGCGCCGCAGAGGTCGCCCAGACCAGGCCGACGCGGAAGATCACGAGCGGGCAGGAACGCCTTGAGCGGCTCATGGACCTCGTGCCCTTCCTCCTTGGCGGCCCCGTAACGGTGGAGGACATCGCGGAGCGCTTCGGCATGACGCAGCGGCAGGTCACCCAGGCGCTCGACTTGCTGCAGGAAGCGGGCCCCATCGACTCGGCCGGCTTCCAGAGCTACATCGAGATCCTCGTCGAGGACGGAGTCGTCACGGTCGCCAACGCGGACGAGCTCGCGCGGCCACGCCGTCTCAGCCCGGGGGAGGCGGTCGCGCTCCAGCTCGGGCTCAAGGCACTCCTGCCCCTGGCAGGACGCGAGGCGACCGACGCGCTGCTCCGCCTGGCGGACCGGGTGGGTGCGGTCGCCGTCGCCGGCGGGCAGGGCCTGCCCCAGGTGGACGTCCGCTCCGAGCCGCAGCGCAATGCCGAGCTCATCCCACTCCTCTCGTCCGCAGCCCGGGCGGGTGCGACGCTCCTGCTGAGGTACATCAACCCGACCAAGGATGAGGTGACTGAACGCCGCATCAACCCCCTCGGCCTCTTCTCGGATGGCGACCGCTGGTACGTGAACAGCTACTGCCATCGGGCGCAGGCACGGCGCGTGTTCCGCGTGGACCGAATCGAGTCGGTCGAGCCGGCCGAGTCCCTGCCGCTGCCCGAGGGCTTCGAACCGGGCACGGGCTCCGTCTTCATGCGGGGTCCCGACGACGTCGAGGTGACCATCCGGCTCGCCCCGCAGGCACGCTGGGTCGAGTCCAGTTACGAGACCGAGGACGGCCGGGATCTCGTCGACGGGAGCCGCCGTGTGCGCCTGCACGTCGCCGACCTCGCCTGGCTCCCCGCATTCCTCGCCCCGTTCGGAGGTGCCGCCGCCCTCGAGGGGCCTCCGGATGCGGTCGAAGCGGCGCGGGCCTGGCTGGTCAGCGCCCTCGCGCGGTACGGCGGTGCGACGCCGACCCGATAGTCTGGGTCCCGTGCCGTGGTGGTCGTGGGTCCTCATCTGGGTGGCGCTGAGCGCGTGCACCGTCACGTTCCTCGTGCTCGCCGGGGTCTACCTCGTGCGCAAGGGCCTCGCCCTCATGCGCGACGCGAGCGCGGCCCTGGGCGAGATCGCGGAACGGCCACCCGCGGCGGAGGGGCCCGCCCACGACCACGAGGCCTCGCCATCCCGCCGTGCGCCCGGCAGCGCCGTGTTCGCCGACCCGGACCTCATGCGCCGCGAGTACGAGGAGGGCCGCGAACTGCGCCGCCTCTCGCGCCGCGACAGGAGGGTTGAGCGCCGCCGCCTGCGGGGACAGCCGCAGTCGCTGCACGACCTCGGCCTCATCTAGACTTTAAGCAACGAAAGGATTCTTGTGGGACGCCTGTTTGAAAGCCCTTGGCCCATCCTCATCATCATCATCGTGGCGCTGCTCCTCTTCGCCGCTCCCAAGCTCCCGGGGATGGCCCGCAGCCTGGGCCAGTCGATGCGCATCCTCAAGTCGGAGGTCAAGGAGATGAAGAACGACGGCAAGCAGACGCCGGAGTCCTCCTCCTCGGCAAGCGAGCAGCCGGTCGAAGGCAAGGTCATTCCGCCGAAGGGCAATGACCAGGGCAACGGCTCAGCTCCCCGCGTCTGACGTGGCCTCTGCCAAGGGGCGGAAGGCCAATCCCGAAGGCCGGATGCCGCTGCTCGATCATCTCAAAGAGCTCAAGACCAGGCTGATCAAGTCCGCGATCGGTGTCCTCGTCGGCGCCGTCGCGGGCTGGTTCCTGTACGACCCGGTGCTCGAGGCGCTCCAGGAACCCGTCCGGAAGATCCAGGAGCACACCGGCGGGGTCTCCTCCGTCAACTTCAGCTCGATCGCGTCGCCGTTTGACTTCAAGCTCCAGCTCGCCATCCTCATCGGCGTCGTGATCTCCAGCCCGGTGTGGATCTACCAGGTGTGGGCCTTCGTCATGCCAGGCCTGACGAAGAAGGAGCGCCGCTACACGCTCGGCTACATGGCCGCGGGCGTGCCCCTCTTCCTCGCAGGCGTGTGGGTCGGCTGGCTCGTCACGCCGCAGGTTGTCCGCGCCCTGACCCAGTTCACCCCCGAGGGCTTCTCGAACATCATCGACGGCCGCGACTACGTGGACTTCGTCACGCGCATGCTGCTCTTCCTGGGCCTGGCCTTCCTTGTCCCCGTGCTGCTGGTGGGCGTCAACGCCGCAGGCATCCTGCCCGGCAAGACCATCCTCAAGGCCTGGCGCGTGACCGTCTTCCTGGTCTTCGTCCTCGCGGCGATCGCCGCGCCGGGCGCCGACGCGCTGTCGATGTTCATGCTGGCCGGCCCTCTCCTCATCCTCTTCTTCGCCGCGATCGGCATCTGCATCCTGAACGACCGCCGCCGCGAGCGGCGCCAGCTCAAGCACCAGGAGGAGACCGACGCCATCGCGGACACCCCGACCTCCCGCGAGGACCTCGAGAAGTTCTGAGCTCCGGCAGGGGTCTAGGCTTGAGGCATGTCAGAGGCCGCCGAGAGCATGTCCCCCGCCGAACGCTACGCGGCCGCGGCCCAGCGGAGGGCGTTCGCCAAGACGGAACTCGGGGCCTTCTCCGCGACAGTCGACTTCCCGCTCGACCGCTTCCAGAAGGATGCCTGCCGAGCCTTGGAGGCCGGGAAGGGGGTGCTCGTCGCCGCCCCGACGGGCGCCGGGAAGACCATCGTCGGAGAGTTCGCCGTCCACCTTGCCCTCCGGCAGGGCCTCAAGGCCTTCTACACGACGCCGATCAAGGCCCTCTCGAACCAGAAGTACGCAGAGCTCGCCGCGGTCCACGGTGCAGAGAAGGTCGGCCTCCTGACCGGCGACACGACGATCAACGGCGAGGCGCCGGTCGTCGTGATGACCACCGAGGTGCTGCGCAACATGCTCTACGCAGACTCGGACACGCTCACCGGACTGGGCTACGTGGTGATGGACGAGGTCCACTACCTCGCCGACCGCTTCCGCGGCGCCGTCTGGGAAGAGGTCATCATCCACCTCCCGCGCGACGTCCGGCTCGTCTCGCTCAGCGCCACCGTCTCCAACGCCGAGGAGTTCGGCGCCTGGCTCGACACCGTGCGGGGCGAGACAGAGATCATCGTCTCCGAGCACCGTCCCGTGCCGCTGTGGCAGCACGTCCTCGTGGGACGCGAGCTCGTGGACCTCTTCGCGACCCGGCAGTCCTTTGACGACCTTGCCGACGCGCACGACCACGACCGCGAAGCGGGCGGCACCGAGGGCGCTGACGACGGCGAGCCGCAGGGCCGTGCCGACGCAGCTCCGTCGGGCGAGGCATCCGTCAACGAGCTGACGGCAGTCAACCCCGAGCTGGTCGAGCTCGGCCGGCGCGAGACCCAGCAGCTGTACCGCGGCCGCTTCGGCCACGGCGGCCGCGCCCGCAGGCGTGAGGAGCGCCAGCGCGGCGAGAAGCAGTCGGCGCGGCCGGGGCGTCCGGGCGAGGGCGGCCAGCTCCCGGGCACGCGGGCGAGCCGCCCTCAGGTGGTCCAGTCCCTCGAACGCAGGGGCCTCCTCCCGGCCATCGACTTCATCTTCTCGCGGGCCGGCTGCGACGCGGCCGTCCAGCAGTGCCTCGACGCCGGCCTCGACCTGACGTCGCCCGAGGAGAAGGCCCAGATCACCGCCGCCGTCGACGAGTCCGCGACGGACATCCCGTCGGCCGACCTGGCCGTCCTCGGGTTCTGGAGCTGGCGCGACGGCCTCCAGCGAGGCCTCGCAGCACACCACGCCGGGCTGCTGCCGACCTTCAAGGAGACCGTCGAGAAGCTCTTCGCCGCAGGACTGGTCAAGGTCGTGTTCGCAACCGAGACGCTCGCGCTCGGCATCAACATGCCCGCACGCAGCGTCCTCATCGAGAAGCTCGAGAAGTTCAACGGCGAGGCCCACGTGGACATCACAGCGGGGGAGTACACCCAGCTGACGGGCCGCGCGGGACGGCGCGGGATCGACGTCGAGGGCCACGCCGTGGTGCAGTGGCGGCCGGGCCTCGACCCGGCGGCGCTTGCCGGTCTGGCCTCGCGGCGCACCTACCCGCTCAACTCGAGCTTCCGGCCCACCTACAACATGAGCATCAACCTCGTCGCGCAGTTCGGCCGGGAGCGGGCCCGGAGCATCCTCGAGAGCTCGTTCGCCCAGTTCCAGGCGGACCGCTCGGTCGTCGGCCTCGCCAGGCAGGTGCGCAGCCGCGAGGAGTCCCTCGCGGGCTACGAGAAGGCCATGACGTGCCATCTGGGCGACTTCGCCGAGTACTCGCGGATCCGGCAGGAGCTCTCCGACGTGGAGAAGTTCGCCTCCCGGGAGGCCGGGCGTGCCCGCCGCTCCATGACCGTGGACTCGCTCGCCCGGCTCGTCCCCGGCGACGTCGTGGAGATCGGCGAGGGACGCCTGTCCGGGAGCGCGGTGGTCCTCACCTCCGACACGAACGCGCGTGAGCCCCGCCCGCAGGTGCTCACGTTCGACCGGAACATCCGCCGGATCGGCCTCCACGACATCGACGGCCCGGTCGAGCCCGTCACGCGGATCCGCATCCCCAAGAGCTTCGACGCCAAGCGGCCCAAGGACCGCCGGGACCTCGCCACCTCGCTGCGCCACGCCGTCGAACGCGCCCGGATCGACGGGACCGACGCCCGCACGGCCGGGCGGGGGAGGCGCTCGCGGCGGGACTTCGCCTTCGCGGGCGGCTACCAGGACACCGAGCGCCGGATCACCGAGCTGCGGCGGCAGCTCCGGTCCCATCCCTGCCACGGCTGCGCCGAGCGTGAGGACCATGCGCGATGGGCGGAGCGCTGGTTCCGCCTGCGGCGCGAGACGGACCGCCTCGTCTCCCAGATCCAGGGCCGCACCAACACGACTGCCAAGACCTTCGACCGCGTGTGCGAAGTCCTCGAGTCATACGGCTGCCTGGTGAAGGGCGACGCGGGCCTCGAGGTCTCGGCAGCCGGCCAGCAGCTGCGGCGGATCTACGGGGACAAGGACATGCTCACCGCCCTTGCCCTGCGCGGGGGCGCGTTCGACGACGTGGACGCCGCAGAGATCGCGGCGCTGGCCAGCATTCTCGTCTACCAGGCCAAGCGGGAGGAACGGGGCCTGACCCCCAAGATGCCGAGCGTATCGCTCGACGTCGCCGTCGACGTCGTGCTGCGCGAGTGGTCCCAGCTCGAGGACGCCGAGGAGCAGCACCGCCTCCAGCGGACCGCGGAGCCCGACTTCGGCCTCGTCTGGCCGATCTACAAATGGGCGCGCGGCCGGGACCTGCAGAACGTGCTCTCGGGCACCGACCTGGCCGCCGGCGACTTCGTGCGCTGGGTCCGGCAGGTCATCGACCTCCTCGACCAGCTCGCCGACGTCCCAGGGATCGAGCCTCGGCTGCGCCGCCTGTGCAACGAGGCGATCGGCCTCCTGCGCCACGGCGTCGTCGCGTACTCGGCCGTCTCGGAGTAGGCACAGCACCTCCCCACACACCGGAAGCAGGAACACCACCATGTCCGATGAGCGCAGGCTCACCCTCTACCGCAACGGCTCCGTCTACTCCGCGGCCGACCCGTTCGCCTCCGCGATGCTCGTGGACGGGGGGACGGTCGCCTGGCTGGGCTCCGAGCAGGCCGCCACCTCCATCCAGGACTCGACGATGGAGGTGGTCGATCTCGACGGCGCCCTCGTTGCGCCCGGGTTCGTCGACTCCCACGTCCACATCACCGACACCGGCCTGGCGCTCGGCTCCCTGGACCTGTCCGGCGTCCGCTCAGGCGGCGAGCTGCTCGACGCCGTGGCGACGGCGGGTCGGAGCGGCGACCAGCGCGGCGTCGTCCGCGGCTACGGCTGGGACGAGTCCACGTGGTCCGATCCCGCGCTCCCCACCGCCGAAGAGCTCGCCCGCGCAACGGGCGGCGTCCCGGCGTTCCTCGCCCGGGTCGACGTCCACTCCGCCCTCGTGACTCCTGATCTGGTCCAGGCGGCCGGGATCGCCGGTACCGGGAGGTCCGAGGGGCTCGACGGCGCCCTGGTCACCCGCGACGCGCTCCCCGCCGTGCGCGCAGCCGCACGCCCAGCCGACGATGCGGAGGTTCGCTCGCTGCAGGACCGGGCCCTGGCGTATGCCGCCTCCCGGGGCTACGTGGGCCTCGTCGAGCAGGCCTCGCCGCGCCTGTCCGGCCTGCGGGACCTCCAGGTCCTGCTCGACCGCCAGGACGGCCAGGACCGGGCCGCCCCGCAGGTCATGGCCTACTGGGGCCAGCTCGCCGGCTCTGCCGAGGAGGCCCGCGGCATCCTCGAATGCCTGGGAGTAGAGGTGCTAGGCCTCGCGGGGGACCTCACCGTGGACGGCTCGATCGGCAGCCGAACGGCCCTCCTGGCCGAGGACTACAGCGACGCTCCTGGGACCCGTGGGGTCGGCTACCTCTCCGCCGAGCAGATCGGCGGCCACCTCGCGGCGTGCTCCGAGCTCGGCATCCAGGGCGGCTTCCACGTGATCGGCGACGCCGCCCTGCAGCTCGTCCTCGCCGGGCTCGGCATCGCCGCCGACCGCGTCGGCGCCGCGAGCGTGCGCTCCGCCGGGCACCGCCTCGAGCACGTGGAGATGGCGTCCGAGGCGGACGCGGCGGCGCTGGCCGAGTATGCGGTCACCGTGAGCGCGCAGCCCCTCTTCGACGCGACGTGGGGGCATCCCGGCGGCCTGTACGAGGCGCGGCTGGGGGAGCGGAGAGCAGGGATGAATCCCTTCGCCCGGTTCTACTCCGCAGGGGTGCCAATCGCCTTCGGCTCGGATTCCCCCGTGTGCGCCCTCTCCCCCTGGGAGAGCGTGCGCGCGTGCCTCACCCACTCGGACCCCGCTCAGCGGATTTCCGCCCGGGCGGCGTTCATCGGCCACACGCGGGCCGCGTGGCGCGCTGCACGGCACAGGAACCCGCTCATGGGCCAGCTGGTGCCCGGCGCGCCGGCGAGCTTCGCGGTGTGGAAGGCGGACGAACTCATGGTGCAGGTCGCCGACGAGCGCGTCGCGGCCTGGAGCACGGACCCCAGGGCCCGCACCCCGCTGCTGCCTGCGCTTGAGAGCGACAGCCTGCCGGAATGCCTCCAGACCGTCCACGAGGGCCGGGAGCTGTTCCGCGCCCCGGGCTTCGGACGGGTAGTTGACACAGCCCGGTGACCCCGTAGGATCGTTGTTCATCGGGTCTTTCAGGGCCCGCGGCTGGCCCGGTCCCGCCAGTGCTCTGTGGGGGACGAGGCACCAGGGCAGGCCTATGCGTCCGTAGAAAACAGTCGGGGGACTGACCAGCTGCCAGCCCCGCGCACTGGCCCGAAGACGCGTGGGCCTGCCCGGGCCATCGCCGGGCTGTCTGGGTCATCCCCCCTGCCGCGCTGGCTATAATGGGCACTTGTGCCCCCCGGGGCGCCTGCTTCTTCCAGCCCCCGAAAGGCCGACTGCGTGCGCATCCTGACGATCATCCCGACCTACAACGAGCTCGAGTCGCTTCCGAAGACGTTGGGCCGGCTCCGGTCGGCCGTCCCGGCCTCGGACGTTCTGGTGGCGGATGACAACAGCCCCGACGGGACGGGCGCACTCGCGGACACGATCGCAGCGGAGGACCCGCAGGTCCACGTCCTGCACCGCAGGGGCAAGGAGGGCCTTGGGGCCGCCTACATCGCCGGGTTCCGCTGGGC
Source organism: Sinomonas flava (assembly GCF_039531875.1). Taxonomy (NCBI): domain Bacteria; kingdom Bacillati; phylum Actinomycetota; class Actinomycetes; order Micrococcales; family Micrococcaceae; genus Sinomonas; species Sinomonas flava. The sequence goes on from NZ_BAAAQW010000002.1 coordinate 371,903, forward strand.
GCTCGAGCGGGGCTACGACATCGTGGTGGAGATGGACGCCGACGGCTCCCACCAGCCGGAGCAGCTTCCCTCCCTCCTGAAGGCGGTGGACGACGGCGCCGACCTCGTGATCGGCTCCCGCTGGGTCGCGGGCGGCTCCGTGGTCAACTGGCCGTTCTACCGCCAGCTCATCTCCCGCACCGGCAGCACCTACGCCCGGCTCATGCTGGGGCTGAAGCTCCGGGACATCACTGCCGGCTACCGCGCGTTCCGGCGCACCACGCTCGAGAAGCTCGACTTCGACACCATCGAGTCCCGCGGATACGGATTCCAGGTGGACCTCGCCAACCGGGTGGCGAAGATGGGCCTCAAGGTCGTGGAGGTGCCGGTGACCTTCGTCGAGCGCGAACTCGGCTCCTCGAAGATGAGCGGGAACATCGTCGTCGAGGCCATGGTCAACGTCACCAGATGGGGCCTGGCCGAGCGTTGGCGCCAGATCACGCGCCGCGGCCAGCGCTGACGGCCC
>NZ_BAAAQW010000002.1:372469-392863 GCF_039531875.1 Sinomonas flava
CGTATGGTTCCCGCCCTCTCCGTGCGTGCTCTGTGTCTGCTCTGTTCTGCCTGCAGTGCGTCAGCGTCTGCTGCGTCAGCCGACGCGCTCGCCCCGCCTGCTGCGGAGCAGCGTGAGCCGGTCGGCAAGGATCTGCTCGAGCTCGGGGATGGAACGGCGCTCGAGGAGCATGTCCCAGTGCGTGCGGACGGCCTTCTCGTTGGTGTCGGTCGGCCGCTCCCCATCTACGAGGAAGGCTTCCTTGCCGGTCTTGGACGTCCAGACCGGCGGGATCTCCGCCTCGGAGGAGAACGTGACGAACACCTGCTCGCCGTCCTCGCAGCGGTACTCGACGCGCTGCCGCGGGGCAGGCTCGACGCCCGCCTCCGTCTCCATGGACTGTGCACCCAGGCGCATGCCGCGCAGGCTGCGGTCGCTCATGTCTTCTCCCTCACGTTCTGCCGGGCACGGCCATCGCCCGACTCAGATCCCAACGTCTTCCGGGGCCGGCATGTTCCCAGCGGCCCGGCGGACGTTCCATTATAGGCGGTCGACGCCGGCGAGCCCGGCTACGGCTCGTCCGGCCCGCCGTCGTGCTCGTCGAGCTGGCGCGCCGCGTGATGGCGCAGGATGCCCTCCGCCTCGGCGTCGAGCTCGGAAGGCTTCGAAGCCTCGGCGACGAAGGCGCGCGCGTCCTCCTCGAGGGACGCGGCCGACTCGATGCCGTCCGTGGGGGCGAGAGCCGGGTCCGAGGGGATCGGAGACGCTGCTTGGACGGCAGGGTACGCGGGCTCGCGGGCCTCCTCGCCCTCGCCTGAACCGGCGGCAGGCTGGGCGGCGACGTTCCCGAGCATGCCGCCGATCCCCTTGAGCGCGTCGCCGACCTCGCTCGGGATGATCCAGAGCTTGTTCGAGCCGCCCTCGGCGATCTTGGGCAGCGTCTGCAGGTACTGGTATGCGAGCAGCTTCTGGTCCGGATTGCCGCGGTGGATCGCGTCGAAGACCTTCTGGATCGCCTGTGCCTCGCCGTCGGCCCGGAGCACGGCGGCCTTTGCCTGGCCCTCGGCCTTGAGGATCTGCGACTGCCGCTCGCCCTCGGCGGTGAGGATCGCGGACTGCTTCGTGCCTTCCGCGGTGAGGATGGCCGCGCGCCGGTCGCGCTCGGCACGCATCTGCTTCTCCATGGAGTCCTGGATCGAGTGGGGTGGATCGATCGCCTTGAGCTCGACCCTCGACACGCGCAGCCCCCAGCGGCCGGTGGCCTCGTCGAGGACCCCGCGGAGCTGGCCGTTGATCTGGTCGCGCGAGGTGAGCGCCTCTTCGAGGTTCAGGCCGCCCACGACGTTGCGGAGCGTCGTGATGGTCAGCTGCTCGACCGCTTGGATGTAGTTGGCGATCTCATAGGTCGCGGCCCGCGGGTCCGTGACCTGGAAGTACACGACCGTGTCGATCGAGACGACGAGGTTGTCCGACGTGATGACCGGCTGCGGCGGGAAGGACACGACCTGCTCGCGCAGGTCCAGCAGCGGAAGGAGCCGGTCGACGAACGGGATGAGCAGGGTCAGCCCCGGGCTCAGCGTGCGCTGGTACTTGCCCAGACGCTCGACGACGCCGGCCCTCGCCTGCGGGATGATGCGCACCGCACGGACCAGGACGGTCAGGACGAACAGGATGACCGCCGCGACGACGACCAGGAGAAGGATGCTTCCGGCGTCCATGGTTCCCCCTTCGATGATTAGGAGTGCCTAGCTTCGGTAGGGCGAGGTGGTCTCGCCCGGGGCCACGACGGCGGTGGCGCCGTCGATCGCGACGACCGTGACGACGTCGCCCGGGATGAACTCTCCGCGCTGGGCGCGCGCGGTCCAGACATCGCCGCCGATCTTGACGAGTCCGTGGGCTGAGTCGACGGCCTCGAGCACCGTCGCTGATGAGCCGACGAGCCGGTCGATGTTCGTGCGGACGTCCTCGATGCCCGGGCGCATGTGCCGCATGGCCACGGGACGGACGAACGCGACCATCCCCACCGACACAGCGGCGAACACGACGCCTTGGAGCCAGACCGGACCGCCGAGGAGCGCCGTCACGAGCCCGGCGAGGGCGCCGCCGGAGAGCATGATGAAGACGAGGCTGAGGCTCAGCATCTCGATCCCGCCCAGGACGAGGGCCAGCACGAGCCACACCATCCATGCGTTCTGCTCGAACCAGTCCATTCCTGCCTCCCCGTGCAGCGCCTCTGCTCTCACAGTAGACCAGTCCGGTGGCCCGTGCAGGGCTGGCGCGGAGGCCCTTTCCGGGCCTGCTCAGACGGTGATCAGGGGGGCGTCTGCTGGCCCCGCGGACCAGCTCGTGGAGGCCGCGCGGAGCGCGGCCACGGCGTCGCTGAGGTCGTCCGGCGAAGCGGTGAAGGGGAGCCTGAGCCGGTGCTCGAACGCGCCGTCGAAGCCGAAGCGCGGGCCGGCGGTCAGGGCGACCCGCCGGGCGTGTGCGGCCACGACGAGTCGGGACGAGGACAGGGGCGAGCAGTCCGCCCAGACGGCCATCCCGCCGTCGGGCTCCGTGACCCGCCACTCCGGGAAGCCCTCCGCGAGGGCTCCCGTGAGGGCATCCAGTCCCGCCGCGAGACGGGTGCGCCGCTCCGCCACCAGGAGATCCTCGCGGGCGAGCAGCTCGGCTGCGACGAGCTGCTCGAAGACAGGGGTGCCGAGGTCGAGGGCCGGGCGTGCCTGCGCGAGCCGCGCGAGGACGGAGCGCGGCGCCCTGATCCAGCCGATCCGGAGCCCGCCCCACGCGAGCTTGGACAGGCCGCCGAGGGTCACCGACGTCGGCGACCATGCGGCGAGCGGCGCAAGCGGGCCGCGCCGGATGTCGAGCAGGGCCGTCGTCTCGTCGGCCACGAGCAGGGTCCCGTGGCGTTCGGCGAGGCGCGCGAGCCGCTCCCGGCCCTCCGGCGCCAGGCTCGCGCCGGTGGGGTTCTGGAAGTCGGGCATGACGTAGGCCACCGTGGGCGACGCGGCGGCGAACGCCTCCTCCGCCGCCTCGAGGTCCCATCCGTCCGGGCTGACCGGGATCCCCACGAGCCGCGCCTTGGCGGCGAGGAGCGTGTCCATGGCATGCGGGTAGGTCGGCTGTTCGACGGCGGCGCGGTCCCCCGGCGACACGAGTGCCCGCGCGAGCAGCGACAGCCCGTGCTGGACGCCGGTGGTGATGAGGACCTGCTCGGGGTCGGTGGCCGCGCCACGACGCGTGAAATGCTCGGCGACCGCGACGCGGAGGCGGGGGAGCCCGAGCAGCTCATACCCAGACCCACCGAGCTCGGCCCCGATCTGCGCGGCGGCGCGCCCGTAGCACTCTTCCACGACTCCGGCAGCAGGCATGGCGGCCTTGGTGAGGTCCAGGAATCCGGAGGCGTCCGGGGCAGGCAGTGCGGGGCCGCCGGGGAGCGCGACGTAGCTCCCCGAGCCGCGCACGCTCATGAGGGCACCGAGGTCGCGGAGCCGCCCGTAGGCTGCGGCCACCGTGGTGCGGGACAGCCCGAGCGTGAGCGCAAGGTCCCGCTCGGCCGGGAGCCGCGTCCCATCGGGCAGGCGGCCGTCGATCGAGAGGAGCCGGAGCCGCTCGGCAAGTTCGGCATAAGCGGGGCCGCCGTGCCGCCAGGAGCCGAGCAGACGGGCGAGGCGGACCGATGTGATGGAGGCCATCAGTCCACCGTACGTGAATTGGACCTTTGCGAGGAGGCCAATCGCTGGGCAGGATCGTCACTATGCACCGACCCAGCGCACTCGCCACGGCCTTCCTCACCAGCCCGCGCCTCGCCGTCCGGCTCGTCCGCCTCTACGCCGGGCTCGCAGGGTATGGGCTCGCGATCGCCCTCCTGCTGCGCTCGGGCCTCGGGGCATCCCCGTGGGACGTCCTCGGCCAGGGAGTCGCGCTCGCGACCGGCATGAGCTTCGGCGTCGCGACCATCGCGATCAGCGCCGCGGTTCTGGTGCTGTGGGTGCCGTTGCGCGAGCGGCCGGGGTGGGGGACCCTCTCCAATGCGGCCCTCGTCGGGGTCTTCGCCGACCTCGGGCTCTCGTGGGTTCCGGCGGCCAGCGGGCTCGTGCTCCAGTCGCTCGCCTTCGCCGGCGGGCTGGCCCTGCTGGCGGCCGCTTCCGCGCTCTACCTCGGCGCAGGCCTGGGCGCGGGACCCCGCGACGGCCTCATGACCGGGCTGGTCCGCCGGACGGGGTGGCCCGTGTGGGCGGTGCGATCGGGCATCGAGCTCAGTGTCGTCGCCCTGGGATGGCTGCTGGGCGGGACGGTGGGAGTGGGCACGGCCGTCTTCGCGTTCGGCATCGGCCCGCTCATCCAGATCGCCGTGCGCCTCTTCCGCGTGGACCTCGCCGGGCCCCGCACGACGGCGGCGCCCCGGCCCGAGCGGGTCAGCGGCGCCGCAGCATGCTGAGCTCCATGGCGGCCGTGGCGGCGACTGGCTCGTCTCCGAGGACGGCCAGCAGTTCGTCCCGCGAGTGGTGGTGCCCCGCAGGGCCCATGAGCGCCAGGTCCACGGCCGCCTCGCGCGTGAGCGGCAGGGCGAAGGCGAGCCGCGTGCGCACGACCGGCTCCCAGTGCTCCGAGGCCTCCCGTTCGAGCGCGTCGGCCTTGCCCTCCGGCACCTCCAGCATCGGCAGCCGGCCGCGCAGCTCGGCCAGGTGCCCGGGAAGAGGCGTCACGACGCACAGCAGGCCGCCCGTGCGCGTCACCCGGGCGAACTCGGGCAGGTTGCGGGGAGCGAAGACGTCCAGGACGGCGTCGACACTGGCGTCGGCCAGGGGGAGGCGCCTCCAGAGGTCCCACACGACGGCGGCGACGCCCGGGATCTTCGCAGCGCGCCGGAGGGCGTGGGGGGAGAGGTCGAGCGCGACGGCGCGGGCACGCCGTCGCGCGTCTGCCCTGTGCGCGGCGAGCACTGCGGCGAGGTAGTAGCCGGTCCCCGCGCCGGCATCGAGGACGGCGGCGTCATCGGGCAGGGCCGCGCAGGCGTGTGCCAGGGCGTCGGCGGCGGGCGCGTAGTGGCCGGCTGCGAGGAAGCGCTCCCGGGCCAGGACCATCTCCGCGGTGTCCGGGGTGAACCTGCTCCCGCGCCCCGTGAGGAAGTTGACGTACCCCTGCCGCGCGGCGTCGTACCGGTGGCCTGAGAGGCACACGAGCGACCTCGCGCGGCTCTCCCCGCCGTCCCATGCCGAGCCGCACTGGGGGCAGAGAAGGAGGTCCTGGGCGTCCGAGAGCATGGTGCCCATCGTAGGCCTGCGGCTAGAAGCCGAGCTCCCGCGCGGCGCGCTCGGGGGTGGGATGCGCCCAGCGGGCCGAGTACTCGCCGTTCGAGGACAGCGAGCGCAGCTCGGCGCGGTCCAGGTAGAGGGTGCCGCTGAGGTGGTCCGTCTCGTGCTGCAGGATCCGCGCCTGCCAGCCCGAGAACTCGGCGGTCCGCGCCGCGCCGTCGGGGGCGGTCCACCGCGCCTCGACCCGACGGGGGCGCCGCACCACGGCAGTGTAGCCGCGCACCGACAGGCAGCCTTCGTAGAAGGCGTCGCGCTCGTCGCCGAGCGGAACGCAGACCGGGTTCAGCACCGCGAAGAACGGTAGTGGCGCCCGGGATCTGGCCTGCGCGACCTCCTCGTCCACCGCCCACGAATCCTCGACCACCGCGAGCCGCAGCGGCAGGCCGATCTGCGGCGCCGCCAGCCCGACGCCCGGTGCGGCATGCATGGTCCTGCGCATGATGTCCACGAGGGCGGCCAGCAGGGCAGCGTCGAACTGGCCGTCGAAGGGCAGCGCACGCGTGCGCAGGACCGGGTGCCCGGCCTGGACGATGGCCGGCAGGGACGCCGCGGCGACGATCTCCGCGGCGGCCTCCGCCAGCCGTCCGGCGGACCACGTGCTCGCGGGGGCGGCGTGCGGCGGGTGCAGGGTCATGGGCCCAAGCCTAGATCGCGGCAGATGCGGATGACCGCGTCGTACAGCTGGCCGCGGAGCGCGGGGGAGGCCGCGACTTTGACGACCCCCTCCTGCCCGGCGACGTCGAGGGCCAGCGGGATGAGGGTGCCCACCTTGTCCTCGGCGACGGCGTGGGGGTCGCAGCGGGCGGGCCGCACGACGATCGCCACACCGCTGCCCGGCACAAGGGCGACGTCGCGCGGCCAAGGCGCCCGGGAGTCCTCGGCCAGCAGCGTCGTGGTCCCGACGGAGCGCAGGACGGCCGGGCCGAGGGTGCCCGGGAAGGACCCGGCCGCGCCGCCGGCAGTCGGCGGGCCCACGACAAGCTTCAGCGCGACAGTGTCCGGGGAGGGGCCCGGCGCGAGCGCGTCCTCGAGGCCCAGGATGACCGCTGCCCCGGCGCGGTCGGCGAAGCAGCGCTCGCCGTGCACCCGGGCGAGCACGCCGTGCTGGTCCTGGGCGGTGAGGAGTGCGGTGGCCCCGTCGGCGAGGGACACCCTGAGGGCAGGGAATCCGTCCCCCTCTGCACCACAGAGCGCGGGCCCGAGAGTGGCGGGGAGGCTCTTCGTCTGGCCGCCCGGGAGCACCGTGTTCCCGGTCCACACGGTCCCGGGCCCGAAGCGGGTATCGATGAGCTCCACCCGGGTGACCGTCGTGTCCGTTCCGGCGGGCGCCGTCAGCTGGAAGACGATCCCCCCGCTGGCGTACTGGTCCCTGAACTGGTCCACCGCGGCGGCCAGGGCCGCGGCTGGGTCCGTCCCTGTGGGCGCCGGCACCTGTGCGGGGGACGTGCAGCCGGTCGCCGCGAGGACGGCGGCACTCAGCGCAGCGAGCCTGGGCAGACGCATGCCTCCAGCGTATGGCGGCTAGCCCGAGGGGGACACGATCCGGAGGAAGTCCTCGGCCGTGCGGGAGAGCGGGACGGCGCCGGACCACACGGCGCGCAGGACCCGTCTGAGCCGCAGCCCTTCCACGGGGACCTCCACGAGCCGGCCGCTGCGCAGCGCGAGCTGGACAGCGAGCCGGCTCACGACGCCGGGCCCGAGACCGGCCGCGACGCTCGCCGCGAGCGCCGCGTTGCTGCCCACCTCGAACCGAGGGCCCGAACCGTGCGGAGCGAGGGCGCGGTCGGTCGTCTGGCGGGTCCCCGAGCCGGGCTCGCGGACCACGAGCCCAGCCGCCGCGACCTGCGCGGGCGAGGGGCCGCCGTCGTCCGCCCACGGGTGGTCGGGGCGCACGACGACGACCAGTTCGTCCCGCCCGACGTCCAGGTAGCGGAAGCCGGTCTGGACGGTCGGGCCTTCGACGAACCCGAGGTCGGCCGCGCCGGTGCGGAGCCGGTCGAAGACCTCGTCGGAGTTGCCGACGTCGAGGCTTAGTGCGAGCCCCGGGAGGCGTTCCTGGGCGGCGGCGAGCCACGCCGGCATGAGGTGCTCCGCGACCGTCAGGGAGGCGCACAGGTGGAGCGCACCGCGCTCGCCCTCCAAAGCGCCCACGGCTCGGGCGACGTTCTCCGCCGCCTCGATCACCTCCGCGGCGAGCCCGGCGATCACCCGTCCGCGGTCGGTCAGGCCCGTCCCCCTCGGCGTCCGCGTAGCGAGGGCGAAGCCGGCGGACCGCTCCATCTGATCGAGCAGCCGCGAGGCGTTGGGCTGTGCCATTCCGGTCTGCCGGGCCGCCGCGCCGATGCTCCCCTCCGACGCGATCGCCGCGAGCAGGCGGAAATGCCGCAGATCCCAGTCCCGAACAGTCATATCACCAGCATATGGGCCCATCCGGAACCGGCGGCTACTGCGACCCCCTCCCACCCGGAACCATGGAAGGATGCCCCTGACCGCACGTGCTCCGCTGAGACTCCGGAAGGCCTGTGCCTCATCCCTGCGCCCCGCCCTCCGCCGCGTCGCCCCCGGCATGGGCGCCGCGCTCGGCGGCGCAGTCCTCGCCTCGGGCGTCGCCTCGGTCCTGCCGGGCACGAGCGCGCTGCTGGCGGCGATCGCGCTCGGCGTGGTCGCTGGAAACGTGGGGCTGCTGCCCGGTTGGGCGGGACCCGGCCTAGCGCTCGCCGCGCGCGTGCCCCTGCGCCTGGGGATCGTGCTCCTCGGCCTCCAGCTCTCGCTCCCGCAGCTGGCGGCCCTCGGATGGGGCATCCCTGCCCTCGCGGCGGCAGTGGTCTCGACGGGGGTCGTCGCGAGCCTGGCGATGGGCCGGCTCCTGAGCGTGCCGCCGCGCCAGGCACTCCTGATCGCGTGCGGGTTCTCCATCTGCGGCGCGGCCGCGGTGGCCGGCGTCGAATCCGTCGTGCGGGCCGACGAGGAGGAGACAGTCACCGCGGTGGCCCTGGTGGTCCTGTTCGGCACCCTCATGATCCCGGCCCTGCCGCTCGTCGCCGCGGCCCTGGGCCTGGGGGCGGAGGTCTCAGCGGTATGGGCGGGAGCCAGCGTCCACGAGGTCGCCCAGGTCGTGGCCGTCTCAGGCGCGCTCGGGGGCGGGGCCCTCGGGCTCGCCGTGACAGTCAAGCTGGCGAGGGTCCTGATGCTCGCCCCGGTCGCGGCGATCCTCGGGTGGCGGATGAGGCGTGACGGCGCCGCGGAGGGCCGACGGCGGCCGCCGCTGGTTCCGCTCTTCGTCCTCGGCTTCGTGGCCCTCGTGCTCGTCGGCAGCGTCGCGCAGGTGCCCGACGGGGTCCGTGCCGGGGCGCAGACGCTCCAGACCTTCCTGCTCGCGACGGCCATGTTCGCCCTGGGAGCCGGTGTCCGGATCCGTTCGCTCGCCCGGCGTGGCGGGCGGTCGCTCGTCCTCGCCGTCGGCTCGACGCTCGCTGTGGGGGCCGTCGGCCTCGCCGGTGCCCTGATCGTGGCCTAGGGAAAGAGCCGCCCGGATCCAGTCCCCAGCCGGCGCGCAGGGATGTTCAGGCAGCGGTTGTGTCGAAGGCGCCTTCGCGACGTCGGCCGTGATCGCGGCGTAGGGTGGGACCCGCAGGAGACCCCGTCGGAAACGGAGGTGCGCGGTGGGCCGTCCTCGTCGAGACCACGCGTTCGGGGCGCTCGCCGTCCTCGTGATGGGGGAGAGGCTGCCCCTCCTCGGCTGGGCGGGGATGGCCGAGATCGTCGCCTGCCTCGCCGTGCTCACCGTGCCGCTTCCCGCCCGAGCCCGCCCACGCCGTCGTGCGCTCCCCGAGCCGGCAGAAGCCCGGGGGTAGCCGTGGACCCGATCGAGGCCCTCAAGGAGATCGCGTTCTGGCTCGAGCGCGACCTCGCGCCGAGCTTCAAGGTCAAGGCCTTCCGCCGCGCGGCCGAGGCGATCGGCCAGATGGCCCCCGACGACGTCGCCGCCCGCGCGCGCGACGGCCGGCTCCGGCGCGTGGCCGGGATCGGGGACCGGACGCTCGAGGTGATCCGCCAGGCGGTCGACGGCGACGTGCCCGAGTACCTGGCCGTGCTTCGCGAGCGGGCGGAAGCGGAGCCTCGGGCCCGCGGCGGCCTCGTGACGCTCCTGCGCGGCGACCTGCACAGCCACAGCGACTTCTCCGACGGGGGGTCGCCCCCTGAGGAGATGGCCCATGCGGCGCAGTGGCTCGGTCGCGAGTACCTCGCCCTGACCGACCACTCGCCCAGCCTCACGATCGCCAACGGACTGTCCGCCGAGCGGCTCGAGGGCCAGCTGGGCCTCGTCGAGGAGATCAACGCAGGCCTCGGAGACGGCCTGCGCCTCCTGACGGGCATCGAGGTGGACATCCTCGAGGACGGCTCCCTCGACCAGCGGCCTGACCTGCTCGCGCGCCTGGACGTCGTCGTCGCGAGCGTCCACTCCAAGCTGCGCTCCGAGTCCGGGCCGATGACCCGGCGTATGCTCGCGGCAATCGAGGACCCGCACACCGACGTCCTCGGACACTGCACCGGCCGGCTGGTCCAGGGGTCGCGGGGCACGCGGCCGGAGTCCGTGTTCGATGCCGCGCGCGTGTTCGCGGCGTGCGCGGAGAACGGCGTGGCCGTGGAGATCAACTCGCGGCCGGAGCGCCAGGACCCGCCGGACAGGCTCATCCAGGCGGCGCTCGACGCCGGCTGCCTCTTCTCGATCGACAGCGACGCCCACGCTCCCGGGCAGCTCGACTTCCCCAGACTCGGCGCCGCCCGCGCCGAGGCGAACGGAGTCCCGGCCGAGCGGATCGTCACGACGTGGCCGCTCGAGCGCCTCCTCGAGTGGACTGGCCGGCGCCGCGGGTGACGCTCCCGCGGTGACGCTCCCCGGAACCGTTTGACGGATGCGCGTCTCGGGTACGGGCCGGAATGAGCCGTCCCGAGGAGGAAGCCATGCCGTTCACCCCCCGTACCGCCATCGTCACCGGAGCCGACTCCGGCATCGGCAAGGCGACCGCCGTTGCCCTCGCCGAGGCCGGCCTGGATGTCGGGATCACCTGGCACCGGGACCGGGACGGCGCGGAACAGACCGCCGGTGAGGTCCGCGCCCTGGGGCGGCGCGCCGCCGTCGCGCACCTGGACGTCACCGACCTCCCCGGCTGCGGCGACGTGGTGGACGGGCTCGCGGACGAGCTCGGGGGCCTCGACGTCTTCGTCAACAACGCCGGCACCGGCGCCAACGAGCCCTTCCTCGAGATGGACTACGAGCGCTGGCGGGGCATTGTGGCGACCGATCTGGACGGCGCCTTCGTGTGCCTGCAGCGCGCGGCCCGGCGGATGGTGGCCGCTGGGAACGGCGGCCGGCTGATCGCCGTCACGAGCGTCCACGAGCACCAGCCGCGCGTGGGGTCGTCGGCGTACGACGCGGCGAAGCACGGGCTCGGCGGCCTGGTCAAGACCATCGCGCTTGAGCTCGGCTCCCATGGGATCACCGCGAACTCCGTGGCGCCGGGCGAGATCGCGACGCCGATGACGGGCCAGGAGGACCAGGACCCCCGCGGCACCCACCGGCCCGGCGTCCCCCTCGGCCGTCCCGGGGATGCGCGCGAGGTGGCAGCGGTCATCGCGTTCCTCGCCTCGCCGTCATCGGCGTATGTGACGGGGGCGTCCTGGACGGTCGACGGCGGGATGCTGCAGATGGGGCCCCAGGCCGGTTCGCACCTGACCGACGACGAGTGGCGCAAGGGGTAGACCGGTCTGCATTCACCCTGTGGACTCGATCACACAATGGTCACAGCGCCGTACCGGTCTAGATAGGATGGTCCGAGCAGCTCAACGAGGAGCTGCCGGGGCCACCCTCCTGATCACAGAGAAAGCAACGACGCATGACCTTTGAATCTCACTCCGTGACCCTCAAGATCTGGGACCCTTCGACGGTCGACCACACCCTCGAAGAGGCCATCTCCCACGTCTCCGCCAAGGCCAACGCACACCGCGACCACGTCAAGGTCACCCGCAGCGGCCCGGACGTCTTCACCGTCCACGTCGGCGACACGCTCGTCTGACCGAAAGCCACGGTCCATGAGGGCGCCGCTCCAGCATCGCTGGGGCGGCGCCCTTCTCGTGCCCCCCGCCAGCGCGGACCTGTACGGACCAAAGCCACTTCCGCGGGCTCCCGCAGTCGGCGATCGTGGGCTCATGGCAGGACCCGGTGGGGGAGCGGGGGCACGGGGCGCACGCCGGCGCGCGGTCGGCTCGCGCGTGCTGCTCGCCGCCGTCGCGCTGGCGCTCCTGGCCGCGGTCGGCATCGCTGTCTTCGTGCTCTCCGGCCCCCGCGGCGGCCCGTCGGGAAGCCCGACGAGCGGCGGGCCGAACCCGTCCGGTACGCCGCCGGCGTCGTTGGCCGAAGTGCCGCCCGGGCCGTTGAACGTCCTCGTGATGGGCAGCGATATCCGCGGGAACGCCCGGGACGCGGTGGCGAGCCAGGAGGCCGGTGGCGGGGTCGCGGACCAGCGGGCGGACATGATCATGCTCCTGCACGTCCAGGCCGACCACCGTCGGGTCTTCGGCATCTCGATCATGCGGGATTCCTGGGTCACCATCCCCGGGCACGGCCCGTCGAAGATCAATGCGAGCCTGTCCTTGGGTGGCCCGTCCCTCGTCGCGGAAACGGTCTCCTCCCTCCTGTCGGTTCGGATCGACCACTACGCCATGCTGGACTTCGAGGGCTTCAAGGCCATCACGGACGCGCTCGGCGGAGTGGACGTGGAGGTGCCGGTGCCGTTCACCGCGACGTTCGACACCCACCACACCTTCACCCAGGGCATCAACCACCTGGAAGGTCAGGCCGCCCTCGAGTTCGTGCGTGAGCGCTACGCGTTCGCCGACGGCGACTACCAGCGGGTGCGCGACCAGCAGGCGTTCATCCGCGGGCTCATCGCCCAGCTGGTCACCACCGGCCGGGTGGGCAGTCCCGCCGAGGCGGCCGCCGCCGTCGGGCTCGCCTCGCCGTACGTGATCGCGGACCCGGGACTGGACGCAGCTGGGCTCGCCGCCCTCGGGTACGGGCTGCGCGGCCTCGACCCGGCGTCGAGCACGTTCTTCACGCTGCCGACCGCGGGAACGGGCCTCTCCGACGACGGCCAGTCGATCGTGGTGCCCGACTACCCCGGCATCGCCGCGGTCGCGGAGGCGCTCGGGTCCGACACACTCGCGCAGTACGTCGCGGCCCACGGCCTCTCCTAGGACCCGCCCGGGGCTTCGCGCCTAGACTTGCGCCATGCCGCACGCTGCCGACAGCCACGACCTCATCCGCGTCCAGGGCGCCCGCGAGAACAACCTCAAGGACGTGACCCTCGAGCTGCCGAAGCGGCGGCTCACCGTGTTCACCGGCGTCTCGGGCTCCGGCAAGAGCTCCCTCGTGTTCGCCACGATCGCCGCCGAGTCGCAGCGCATGATCAACGAGACGTACTCGACGTTCGTGCAGGGCTTCATGCCGACCATGGCCCGGCCCGACGTCGACGTGCTCGAGGGGCTCACGACGGCGATCATCGTCGACCAGGAGCGCATGGGCGCCAACATCCGCTCCACGGTCGGGACGGTGACGGACGCCAACGCGATGCTGCGCATGCTCTTCAGCCGGCTCGGGCAGCCCCACATCGGCTCGCCGCAGGCCTACTCGTTCAACGTGCCCTCCGTCAGCGGGGCGGGCGCCATCAAGACGGCGTCGGGGAAGACGGAGAAGCGCTCGTTCACCGTCACCGGCGGCATGTGCCCGAGGTGCGAGGGGACCGGCGCGGTGAGCGACTTCGACCTCACCGCGCTGTACGACGCCGAGAAGTCCCTGGCCGAGGGCGCGATCACCGTCCCCGGGTACAGCATGGACGGCTGGTACGGGCGCATCTTCGCCGGGTCTGGGTTCTTCGACATGGACAAGCCCGTCAAGAAATTCACCCAGCGGGAACTGCACGACCTGCTCCGCAGGGAGCCCACGAAGATCAAGGTCGAGGGCATCAACCTCACCTACGAGGGACTCATCCCCAAGATCCAGAAGTCCATGCTCTCGAAGGACAAGGAGGCGATGCAGCCGCACATCCGGGCCTTCGTGGAGCGGGCCATCACCTTCCAGGCCTGCCCCGAGTGCGGGGGCACGAGGCTGGCCGAGCCGGCCCGGTCGTCGAAGATCAGGGGCCTGAGCATCGCCGACGTGTGCGCGATGCAGATCACGGACCTCGCCCGCTGGGTGAGGGAGCTCGACGAGCCGTCGGTCACCCCGCTCCTGAGGGGACTGCAGGATCTCCTCGATTCCTTCACGGAGATCGGCCTCGGCTACCTCTCCCTGGACCGGCCGTCGGGCACGCTGTCCGGGGGAGAGGCCCAGCGTACGAAGATGATCCGGCACCTCGGCTCGTCGCTCACCGACGTCACCTATGTCTTCGACGAGCCGACGATCGGCCTGCACCCCCACGACATCCAGCGCATGAACGGCCTCCTCCTGCAGCTGCGGGACAAGGGGAACACGGTGCTCGTGGTCGAGCACAAGCCGGAAGCGATCGCCATCGCAGACCACGTGGTCGACCTCGGCCCGGGAGCGGGCACCGGGGGCGGGATGGTCACTTTCGAGGGCACGGTCGAGGAACTGCGGGGGAGCGGGACGCTCACGGGGCGCCACTTCGACGACCGCGCGAGGCTCAAGGACTCGGTGCGCACGGCGAAGGGGTCGCTCGAGGTGCGGGGAGCATCGACGCACAATCTCAAGGACGTCGACGTCGACATCCCGCTCGGCGTGCTCACCGTAGTGACCGGGGTGGCCGGGTCTGGCAAGAGCTCGCTCATCCACGGCTCGGTCGCGCGGCGCGACGGCGTCGTGGCCATCGACCAGAGCGCCATCAAGGGGTCGCGCCGCAGCAACCCGGCCACCTACACCGGGCTGCTCGAGCCGATCCGCAAAGCGTTCGCGAAGGCCAACGGCGTCAAGCCCGCGCTGTTCAGTGCGAATTCCGAGGGCGCGTGCCCCGTGTGCAACGGCGCCGGCGTCATCTACACGGACCTCGGCTTCATGGACACCGTCTCGACGCCGTGCGAGGAGTGCGAGGGCAAGCGGTTCCAGCCGGCGGTGCTTGAGTTCACGCTCAACGGCCGGGACATCGCCGAGGTGCTCGCGATGTCCGTGGAGGACGCCGAGGACTTCTTCTCCGCCGGGGACTCGGCAATCCCCGCCGCGCACAGGATCCTGGGGCGGATGGCCGACGTCGGGCTCGGGTACCTCTCCCTCGGCCAGCCCCTCACGACCCTGTCCGGCGGCGAGCGGCAGCGCCTCAAGCTCGCGACGCAGATGGGGGAGAAGGGCGGCATCTACGTCCTCGACGAGCCCACCACGGGCCTGCACCTGGCCGACGTCGAACAGCTCCTGGGGCTCTTGGACCGGCTCGTGGACTCTGGGAAGTCAGTGATCGTGATCGAGCACCATCAGGCCGTCATGGCCCACGCGGACTGGATCATCGACCTCGGGCCCGGCGCCGGGCACGACGGCGGGCGCGTCGTCTTCGAGGGCACGCCGGCCGAGCTCGTGGCCGGGCGGGGAACGCTGACCGGCGAGCACCTCGCGAAGTACGTCGGTGCCGTCTAGATCGGTGCCGTCTCACACGGGCGGCTGCGGATGATCCGGCGTCGTGCGGTGGTCGGCCTGGCGGCCTGCAGTGCGCTGCTGGCCGCGCTGGCCGCCTGCGACGTCGCGGACCGGCGCCCAGCCGCCCTCCGGTCCAGGCCGCGGGAGGTCAGTGGCCGGCTCGGGCCGGGGGAGGTCAACCTCGGTTCGCCGACCGGCCGGGAAACGGTCCTCTACGTTCCCGGCAGCGTGGCGCCGGACGCTCCGACCCCGCTCATCGTGTCCCTCCACGGAGCCGGCAGCGATGCGCGCGGCGGCGGCCTGTTCACGCAGCCGCTGGCAGATCAGCTGGGGGCGCTCATCCTTGCCCCGTCATCGCAGGGCAGGGTCTGGGACCGGAACTTCGGGACGGATCTCGCACTCGTCGACGCCTCCCTCGCGGAGGCCTTCCGCCGAGCCCGCGTGGATCCCGCCCGCATCGCCATCGCAGGCTTCTCCGCGGGCGCCTCGTACGCTCTGGCCCTCGGCCTCGCCAACGGAGGCCTCTTCAGCAGGGTCATGGCGTTCTCGCCGGGGTCCGTGCCGGACGGAGGGCGGCAGGGGAAGCCGCGCGTGTTCATCACGCACGGGGTCGATGACGAACTCCTTCCCATCGACCGCGCCAGTCGGCGGATCGTGCCGGCCCTACGGAACGACGGGTACGATGTCGCCTACAACGAGTTCGACGGCGGCCATACTGTCCCGCCCGACGAGTTGGCTCGGGCGGCTGACTGGCTCGGGTGGTGAGTCCCGGCACCGAGCGCGTCACCGCGTCGCGACACCGCGTCGGCAGGGCGTGAAGGCCCCTTCTTCAACTGGCAGCGAGGCGTGCTGAAGGCGGACGAGTCGGAGCGTGGCGGTGAGGGCGGTTGATGGCAGTATCGGGCCATGACGTTCTTCGAGGGTCTGCCGGCTTCACCTGAACATCGTTCTCGCCCGGCTCCGGCGCGGCCTGTGTGGGCGGGTCCTCCGGCGAATGAATTGCCAGTCGTCATCCATGTGGGGCAGTTCTTGCATCGTGCGCCGCCTTTGGTGATGGGCGTTCGATCACTGCAGGTCTACTCCACCGGGTGCTGCATCGAGATTGCCTGGGTCGCTCGGAGGGACGGCATGTCCGAGCATGAGTGGGGTGAGCTCAGCTCAAAGGCATTCCGGATGCCGATGGGCGGCCACCGGTCCTCGGAGTCGGGTCCGCTCTTCGGCATCGAGTATGCCGATGGCCGCAAGGCGGTCATCGGCCATCCTCGCCCGGCCATGTTCGGAACCGAGTCCGCGGTCACTGAACCCGTGCTGCTGCAGGCAGGCGGTGGAGCCGGGATGGGAACCGGCGACGAGTGGGTCAGCTCCTCGAGGCTGTGGCTGTGGCCCCTGCCCGAGCAGGGCGATCTCCGTCTCGTGGCGAGGTGGAACGACGCGGGCATGCCCGAAACCTCGATTGTTCTGGACGGGAACAGGATCGTGGCTGCCCTGGACGTCGTTCAGCCGTTCTGAGATGTGGCGCGCTTGCCTCGTCTCGTCGCCACAGCGTGAACTGTACGCGAAAAGCTCTCACTAGATGCGAGAAACCACTGCTGACCTGCGCCGACACAGCAAGCCGGCACCGACAAGGCCAGCTGCGGCACAAGGACGAGTAACCGGCTGACAACGCCCGACGGCACGGTGGGACGAGTCCTCGCACCTGTTTCAACTCGTCCTACTCAACCGCCGATAACCCACCTTATATCCAGTCCGACTCCGAGCAGGTGGCGGCTCGCGTTCGGCACGAACTCGGAGACCGCAGATTCGAAGCTATCCTCTCCGGCCCATCCGTGGCATCGAGGGAGGAGGCAATCGAACTCGCCCTGGCCGCAGGTGGTAAGCCACGTTGCGATCTGGGTGCGTGACGTGGCCCCGAGCTTCGCGAGGATGCTCTCGACGCGGCCATCCACGGTCCGGGGCGACACGACGAGGGCCATAGCGATCTCTTTGTTGCTGTGGCCCTCGGCGACCAGAGCCGCAACTTGGTACTCGCGCGGTGTGAGTCTGGGGGCCGCCGCGATCTTGGAGGCAGCGGACGGGCTCGCCAATGTGCCCTTCGGGACGGGTTTGCGCTAGGCCGGGATGCTTGCGGGCCTTCGGAGTGACGAACGCCTCGGGTTCGCCTCGTCAGAGGTCCGGGGTTCCTTCGTATGTCGAGGAAGGCGGCCCAGCAGATTGGCTCAGCGATGCTGGCTTCGTGGACCACTCTGTTCCACGATCCGTTCCATCCACCGCTAGTGGCTTGCTTTTTCCACCACGCTTGGACGACACGTGTTCCATACCACCTGATCCCTCCGGGGTCAGGTTTTCTTTTTCACCACCCGCTCGGGCACACGAGTCTGCCCACGGTCGTCGGCATCTGCGCGTCCCGGAAGTCGGACTCTGTGAGTTGGTACCACCAATGGGCGCCCGTTCCGCGTCTCTGGGGATCCCTCAATGCTCCTGCCAGGATCCCCTTGGTCGGGTTGACTAGGCCAACCGGCACGAACCGCCGAGCCAGCTCGATCGGCTTCTTCAGGTCGCTGTCGTTACTGACGACCACGGCAGCCTCCACTGTCGACCGGAGGACATCGGACAAGAGGTGGGTAGCGACATTGACATCGCTGCCCTTCTCCTCGCGCCGGGAGACCGAGGCAATGAAGGTTGCACCTGGAACGTCGGCATCTGTGCTGTCCTTGACCATCAGAGGCCAACGCCCATGCGCGCCTCAGACGGCGTGCGGTAACGGGCTGTGTCGAACAGGCCCGTCTCGGCGATCCCACGGGGTGGCCTTGTGCATCTCGTGGACGGCCTTGGCGACGTTGAGCAGCTGGCGCAGCATGATCGCCTCCGCCATCGTGCCGGTGCCGCCCATGGCCGCCGCCATGAGCACCAGTGAAGCGCCCCGGGCAGACGGACCCACCGTGCGGAGCGGCCGTACCGGGTAGCGGCGCAGCTGGGCCGTCTTGGACAGTTCCTCGGGGGCGTTCGCGGCGTGGTCCACGGCCACCGAGGTGACGCCGGGCCCGCTCGCCGCTGCCGCGGATGAGCGAGTGGGGACTGCCAGCCGGCCGCCGGGGTGCAGGATCGGGCGTCGCGGGCTTTCTGGGGCGTCAGGGGGGAGGGGGCGGCCTTGGCCCGGAGCGCGGCCTCTTGGCGGCTGCGGCGCAGCTCAGGTGCGAGCGCCTGGCGGAGCTTGTCGACGTCCCCGGCGGGGTTGCGCCTCCTGAGGATGTCGTAGGCGGACGACAGTGGAGTGATCAGCTGCTGATGGCCGCCGCGCTTGTGGAGGGCGCCAGGAACGCGGATGCACCCGGTGGAGAGGTTCTGGTGCGGGCTCGCGTCCATGCTGGGAGCCGTGCGAGCGAGCGCGGCCACGAGTTCGCGAGCTTCTGCGCCGTCCATCGGTTCGGCGAGGGGCACGTACACGTGCCGGCCGCCAGAGGGCGAGAAGTCCTCTACGTAGCGCAGGCCGCACGAGGCCAGCAGGGCGCCCAGCCGCTGGGCGTCGGCATCGACGACAGCTTGGGTGGCCTTCGAGGTGTCCAGGTCCAGGCATAGCGTCGTGACTCGGCCTGCCGCGTCGTGGATCAGCACGGCCGCCGGCTCCCGTGGGGGCGCGGCGGTTAGCTTGTGGGGGGTGCCTGGGTACTGGAACTTGCTTCGGACCCAGCGGCCCGCCCGGTACGCCGGCTGGCCTGCGATCAGGGGGCAAGAGCCCATGCCTGCGCGGGTGTGACTTGCGCTGGCAGTGATGGCGTGGCAGACACGCCGGCATGGCTGTCAGCCTGCAGATGACGTTCGGGGGCAGCAACGGCTACCATGAAGAAGCAGTCCTTCCTCGAGAAGGGGTGTACGAAGGGGGCCCACCCTGAGGGAGGGTTTCTCTGGATCCGCCACCCGGTTTGCCGCCAAGCTCAGGGGTGGTGGAAGGCTTGGAAGACCCGCCTGGTGCGGGTCTTCTGCTTTAAGCGGCCTGGATAGGCAACTCCTCGGCTTGCGGTCTTGGCTTGGGGAAGATCGGCAGGCCGCCGTTTTCCTCAAGGTGCTGGATCAGAGTGTCGAGGTAGAAGCTCAGCGAGAGGCCGGAATCCTGCGCTGCTTCATTGGCGGCCGCGCGCCGCTCGGGGGTCACCCTGCCCTGCAAGAGCACGGTGAGTGCGCCGTCACGGCGACGGGCTCGGTCCTTTTTTGCGCTCCTGATCTTAACCTGTCACGCACTTTATGCATTCACTCGGATTTGATGATGGCGTGTCGCCCGGCACTCCATAGGGGAGGGCCACACTCGGGCTGCCCCGCTCCGCTGGCGGGTCAGGGGCATCGGGTGCATCCCTTAGAAGCCCTCGGCGACTCTCACTGATGCTGGCCAGGCGCGTTCCGCGACTGGAGGGCGTCATGGCGGATGGGGCCGTTGATGAGAGCGCGTTTGTGTGACTATGGCTTGATTCAGGACCGGTATGACGGTTGTCATAGTCAGGCGTCGCCGGTCATGCTGTACCTTGGCGTCGGTGGATTCGGAGACGATCACCACGGCGTTGTGTACAAGCTCGACGTCGTGGCGCCGGATTGGAGGGTCAGGCGCGCGGGCTCGGCGCGGTCTTCGATGCCCGACTTTGACGTTCGTATTGCGCGATTCCACCAGCCGTTTCTTCGGCTGCAAACGAAGACCCGGCCCGTCGGAACTTCGCGCGCCAAAGTAGCCCGTTGATGGATCACCCTGAAGATGTATGTACCTCTGCCCGTTGAATGGCTGCTTCAAGAAGACGCTCATGAATCGGCGGCGCCTTGATACTCAGCAAAGGAACTGCAGGCGCTTGTAGCATTGGCGCAGCGCCACAGCACCTTGCGTGAGGGCTCGACTGCATGCTTATTCAAGTACGATAAGTGGCTCCCCCCGCTGTCCTTTAAGTATTCCTCGGAGGCCAGCGGTCATCTCCTCGAAATCGGTTGGACTTAATTCCAGTATGAAGTCTAAGGAGGTAGTCAGGCCCAAGCGTGCCGCTGCCTCTTCAGTTAGCACCAAACGTAACTTAGCCTTGCTGATTTGGACTCGCGCCAAGCATTGATAGGCGGTTTCACCGCTAGGAAATACCAGACAATATGTGTCAAGGCCAAGGATTCGATCTTGATCGTCAGGGTCAAGGGGACGTTGAAACTCGAGAGACCATCTTGGGTTTTTGACTTCATCGGCGAGGACAAGTGCTTCAAAGGCCATGTCCTCGTCTCTAACATACCCGACAGCACGAACTCGATTTATAAATGGCGTACGTTCACTTTCTACCTGCATGCCAAACTCCTTCCGGCCATTCATAGGTTACAGAAACACCACGGTCTTTTACGGCGCGATTCATAGCTCCCTTGCAGCTGGCACAGGGACTGTACTTTCAACGGTGTAACTCTGACACAGGAGGTACCCGATGAGCGTTGACGTTGAGCCGG
>NZ_BAAAQW010000003.1:0-10261 GCF_039531875.1 Sinomonas flava
GGCTCTCCGCAGCACGCCGCTGACCCGACAATCACAACCCACTTACACCGAAAAATTGACAGTCCCGCCCGCCTTCGTCTGGGCCGAGGTTGGGGTTGTCCGGAGATCTTCGACCGCGCGGTGGTCTGCGGATCGCGCCTTCGCAGCCTGAACGGGATCGAGCTTGCGATGCCATTCGACTTCGCCACGGGTGATGAAGTAGTGGGAGTTGCACGGGAGTCCCATGGCGGCGACAGAGGGCTTCAAGGACACTTCGCCGTCGTAGATGACTCGCCATCGTGCGGGAGACAGCTTGGTCACTACTTCTCGATCGCATCCGCAGGGGCAGATATGGCCTGCGGTCGAGTACGTGGTCGAGATGTAGAGGATGCCCGGCTCCATAGGTGTCGGGAACGACGGGACGAACTGCGCGATGTAGCGCAGTGTCTGACTCATGTGAGGTCACCGTTCCGCAGCTGGTTGAGGTAGAGCTTGTAGACGGTCTGGTTCCTCTTATCGTGCGTGGCGTAGAAGCCGAGGTACCGCTTCCATTGGATCACCGCGAGGTTCGCATTGATGGCGTTCAGTTCTGCCACCTGGACGTTGCTGCTGTAGTCGTCATCTCCTGGCGGAGCTGCTGGCATTGTCGGCAGCGGAGACTCGTCGCCCGGGAGGTAGGCGGCCACCTTCGCGATGCCGGTGAGTCCGCCCTCGCCTTCCCTGAAGCTCATCCCGACGTCGATGAAGGGGATGCCCCGATCCCGAAGCCACCGCATTATCTCCGGCCGCGCCTCAGCATCAGCGGCTGCCAGAAAGACGAAGGTCGCTTCTTCCAAGAGATCCAGATTGCCTGGCGTGAGGGCGACGGGGTAGGCAGTGATGCCGGTATGCATCCGCGAGTACTCCTCGGCGAAGTACTCAGCCTTGTTGCGCTTGGCCCGAAGAACCTCTTGGGCGGCTGCCCCCGGCGCACGATAGGCGTTGTGGGTCTCGAATTCGTCACCATCGATGAGGATGATCCGGTCAACCCAGGTCTTGGCGACCAGGTCGAGGATATAGCTTCCTGTGCCTCCCACACCGACGATCGCGATCGTGTGGCCGCGGAACAGGTTGTTGAGCGTGGCCAGACCAGCGCGGGTCGTGTTGGTGTCGGGATAGACGAGCGGCAGATCGTCCGGCACAACCTGGAACGCGCCCGAGGGCACGGTGGGACGAGTCCTCGCACCTGTTTCAACTCGTCCTACTCGGGCGCCGATAATCCACATTATGTCAAGTAATGGAGAAATGCCCTCCTCTCACCGTCCCAGCTGACCGCCAGCGCCCGCGCCCCCTCTCCCGCGCGCCCCGATGAGCCGGACGGCCCGCCGCCTGCGAGACTCCGAAAACGGTGAAAACCGCGAGAGGTACCTCTGCCTCTTTTCTGGCCCCTGGCATGCAGCGGCCGAGCGGCGCGCAGGTCAGTTATGTCAACTTGGGCCGTCCGCGCGCGATGTGAGAACTCACATGATCTCCCATCCGGGGCACCGTGCCGGCACGCCGTCGCCAAGGCTTCCCACCGCCGTCGCGCGCTGCCCTGTGTGCGCGCGGCTTGTGCTCGGAGCCACCTGGGCCCACCCTCTGACCATGGACACCAGCGCGGTGAGTCTGGGCCTCACGCTCGTGAGCGGCATCGCATGGACGGCGGTCTACGCGGAGGCGATCAGGATCGGCTTCGCCCAGCGCACCTACGCGATGCCGGTGGCAGCCCTCACCCTGAACATGGCATGGGAATGGCTCTACGCGCTGGTAGGACTCTCGGAGGGCGGCGGCGTCCAGACGGCTGTGAATGTGGTCTGGGGCCTGGCCGACGTCCTGATCCTCGTCACCTTCCTCCGATTCGGGTACGCCGAGTTCTCCCCACAGCTCGGCCGCGCGGCCTTCTGGACCGGCTCGATGGTCCTGCTGGGTGCGTCGGCGGCCGTGCAGCTGCTCTTCCTCGCCGAGTTCGGCGACCGTCTCGCCCCCGTCTACTCGGCATTCCTGCAGAATCTGCTCATGTCCGGGCTGTTCGTCGCGATGTTCCTGTCGCGCGGAGGGCCCCGGGGGCAGTCCCTCGTCATCGCCGTGGCCAAGTGGCTCGGCACGCTCGCGCCGACCCTCCAGTGGGGCCTCCTCTCCCCCTCGGGCTTCGTGCTCGGCGTCGGGCTGCTGTGTTCCGTCGTCGACCTCGCCTATATCGGCCTCCTGGCCGCGGCACGACGTGCGGAGCCCGCGCGCGTCACCGCGGACGCCGCCGCGCCATGAGCGCAGGCAAGGAATCGTGGGAGTTCCGGGGCTCCCTCGGCTTCCCGACCCACGCCGCCCTGTACGTCCGCGACGCCCTCGGCCTGGACACGTCAGCGGACGACGTCGCACCGCCGGCACTCGCCACGGAGGTCCCTGACCGCTCGGATCGCCTCGCCCGCGTGGACCGTTCCAGCGCCGGCGACGCGCGGCTCGGCGTGTGGCATGCGCTCGTCGACCGGCCCGACTCCCCCTTCGTCGCGCTCGAGTCCCTCACACGCGCCCCGTTCATCGCCGCCGTCTGGGACGAGGCGGTGCTGTGGTCGAACGCGGCGCGGCGCCGAGCGGCCTCCGCCGATCCCGCCGGTCCCATCCGCTGGGATATCGTCCGGGCAGTGGCGGCCGGAGTCGCGGGCGACCTGGACGTCGGCCTGGAGCGGATGCGCGCGGGCGCCGAGTTCCTCCTGGTGCGCGGCCACTGGTGGCGCCTGGCGCGCCCCGGCCTCGTCGTGGCCTCCGTGCAGGCCGCCTCGGACCCGGCGTCGGCGAAGGCGCTCCTGCGGGCCGCCTTCGTCTCTGCCCTCGAGGGCTGAGGCCTTCCGCGACGCTGCCCGCTGCATGGGCACGCGCGGTGCGCGCTCAGCCGGACGAGCCCGCGAAGGCGCGCACTTCGATGGGCAGCCGCGTGATCTCGGCGAACCGCCGCGCCCATCCGAGGGCGGTGTCGAGGTCGGGCGCCTCGATGATGTCGAACCCGCCGAGATGCTCGCTGTCCTCGCTGTAGGGACCGCTGGTGACGTGCACGCCTCCCCCGGGCTCCGCCGTGACGACGGTCGCCGTCGACGCGTCGGTGAGCCCGCGGCCGAACACGAAGGCGCCGGCGGCCCTGAGCTCCTCGGTGAGTTCGGCGAGCCGCGCCATGACCGGAGCGAGGAACTCCGGTGGGGGCACCACGCCGTCGGGCTGGTACATGCCGATCATGTACTGGGCCAACGCATCCTCACCCCGCCTCTGCGGCCGACTCGAGGTCGGCGATGACGATCTTGCGCATCTTCAGCATCGCGGTCATGGCCCGGCGGGCCCGTCCCGCGTCGGGGTCCTTGAGCAGCTCCGTGAGTCGGTTCGGAACGATCTGCCACGAGAACCCGAAGCGGTCCTTGAGCCATCCGCACTGGCTCTCCTGGCCGCCGTCGGCCGTCAGGGCGTTCCAGTAGTAGTCCACTTCCTCCTGGTCCCTGCAGTGCACCTGGATGGAGACCGCTTCATCGAAGGTGAATTCGGGGCCCCCGTTGAGGGCGATGAATGGTCGCCCGTCGAGCTCGAACGACACCGTCAGGACGCTCCCCGCGGGCCTCGGCCCAGCCTCTCCGTAGTACTCGACGTCAGTGATCCTGGAGTTGGGGAAGATCCGCGAGTAGTAGTCGGCCGCCTCCTTGGCCTGGTCGTCGAACCAGAGGCACGTGGTCATCGCTGGCATGGCACTCTCCTCTCCCCTGGGATTCTTCCCCTCCTCACGGCAAACCGAAAGGTTCCGGACAGGCGCACGACGCCGAGTGGCCGCCGCGCGCGCGTAGGCTTGGGGAATGCAGTCCTCCCCCGCCCAGAGCCGCCACGACGAGGCCGGGTTCGGCCGCCCTGCGAGCACCTCCACGCGCACGGCCGTCCTTGCCGCAGCCGCGGACCTCGCCGTCGTCCTCGGATTCGCCGGAGCCGGCCGGGGCTTCCACAGCATCGAGAACCCGGTCGTCGGCGTGCTCGCCACGGCGTGGCCCTTCGTCGTCGGGCTTGCGGTGGCGTGGGGCGCCCTCCGGATCTGGCGCCGTCCTCTGCCGGTGTGGCCAGCGGGCGTCGCGGCATGGCTCGGTGCATATGTTCTCGGCATGCTCCTGCGCGCCGCCACGGGTGGCGGGACAGCTCCGGCCTTCCTCCTCGTGGCGTTCGCCACGCTGGGAGCGTTCATCGTCGGCTGGAGGGCCCTCGCCTGGGGCATCGGGGCGGCCCTGCGGCGGTCCCGCCGCGGCCCCGGGGTCTCCGGCGGATAGGCTGGCCGGGAGAACACCGCCTACACGAACGGAGGACCATGATCACGGCATTCGTCTTCATCCAGACGGACACAGCGCAGATTCCGGAGGTGGCCGAGAAGATCTCTGCGATCCCGGGCATCAGCGAGGTCTACTCGGTCACTGGAGAGTGGGACCTCATCGCCATCGCCCGGGTCCGGGAGCACGAGCAGCTCGCCGACGTCGTTGCGGACAGGCTCTCGAAGGTCGACGGCGTCCGCGAGACGACCACTCACATCGCATTCCGGGCCTACTCCCGGCATGACCTCGAGGCGGCCTTCTCTCTCGGGCTCTCCTGACCACGGCAGAGGGCCGGGCCGCATCGCCGCGGCCCGGCCCTCTGCTGCGCGTCACCGGCTCATGCCCGGGTGAAGTCCACCCACCTCTGGAGGGTCGTGGCCGCCGCGCCCGAATCGATCGACGCCTCCGCACGCTCCTTCGCCGCCGCGAGCCGTTCGAGGAGCGGACCGTCCGCGCTCGTGTCGTAGGACACGAGACCCGCGGCCGCGTTGAGCACCACGGCGTCCCGCACGGGACCACGCTCGCCGGCCAGGACGCTGCGGACTACGGCGGCGTTGTGCGCGGCATCTCCTCCCCGGAGGTCATCGAGCGCTGCGCGGGCAATGCCCAGGTCCGCCGGGTCGAGGACCGACTCGGACACCTCTCCGCCGCGGACCTCCCACACGCGGGACGTCGTGGTGATGGTGAGCTCGTCGAGGCCGTCGTCGCCCCTGAACACGAGCCCACGGCTGCCGCGCGCGGCGAGCACGCCGGCGATGAGGGGAGCC
Organism: Sinomonas flava; assembly: GCF_039531875.1. Classification (NCBI taxonomy): domain Bacteria; kingdom Bacillati; phylum Actinomycetota; class Actinomycetes; order Micrococcales; family Micrococcaceae; genus Sinomonas; species Sinomonas flava. Next base: position 5,090 of record NZ_BAAAQW010000003.1, read on the forward strand.
GTGCGCGGATCCGCCGCACCCACCGCGGACGCCTGGACGTGCGCCGGATTGGTCAGCGGGCCCAGGATGTTGAACGCCGTGGGGATCGCGAGCTCCTTCCGCGGCGTCGCCGTGTACCGGAACGACGGGTGGAAGACCTGCGCGAAGCAGAAGGTGATGCCGCACTCGTCGGCGCACTCGGCCACCCGGGCGACCCCCATGTCCAGACGGACGCCGAGAGCCTCGAGGACATCGGCCGAGCCCGACTTCGACGACGCCGCCCGGTTCCCGTGCTTGACCACCTTGGCGCCTGCCCCCGCGATCACCAGGGCTGCCGTGCTCGAGATGTTCACGGTGTTCTGCTGGTCGCCGCCCGTGCCCACGATGTCGAGCTTCTCGCCCCCGATCTCGATCGGGGTGGCGCGCTCGACCATGGCCTCGACGAGCCCCGCGAGCTCCTCGACCGTCTCCCCCTTGGACCTGAGCCCGACGAGGAACCCGGCGATCTGCACATCCGACGCATTGCCGCCCATGATCGTGTCCATCGCCCACGCCGTCTCGGCCTGGGTCAGGTCATGGCGTGCCACGAGGGATCCGATGAGCGAACGCCACGTGGGCGGGGTCGAAGTGGCACCCGGGGTGCCGGCAGCGTCGGTAGTCACGCCCCTGATGGTATCGACCCATGCCAGCGGGGGTGCAAAGCATGACCCCGGCCACAGGGCTCCCGCCGCGGATCCCCGCGGATCCGCATGATTTCGAGGGTTTGTAGAAAAAGTTCCCGGAAGGGGCGGTTCGCGTTGGGCGAACCTGAGGTTTGTAGACATAATGTCCTTGTGACGACAGCGACTCATGCCCCGACAACCCCGGCACATCCCACGCTGAATCGCCCCAACATGGTCTCGGTCGGGACCGTGGTGTGGCTGTCCAGCGAGCTGATGTTCTTCGCCGGCCTCTTTGCCATGTACTTCTCCCTGCGCGCCGCCTCCGGCGAGCTGTGGGCGGAGGAGACGGCCAAGCTCAACTTCCCCTTCGCGCTGGTGAACACCATCGTCCTCGTGGCGAGCTCGTTCACCTGCCAGATGGGCGTCTTCGCCGCCGAGCGGCTCCAGCCCCGCCGCAGCGGCGGCGTCTTCGCGTTCGGACGCTGGGGCATGACCGAGTGGTTCCTGCTGACGTTCCTCATGGGCGCGTTCTTCGTTGCCGGCCAGGCCACCGAGTACACGATGCTCGTCTCCGAGCACGTCTCGCTCTCCTCGAACGCCTATGGCTCCGCGTTCTACATCACCACCGGCTTCCACGGCCTCCACGTGATCGGCGGCCTCGTCGCCTTCCTCTTCATCATCGGACGTGCGTTCGCAGCCAAGCGCTTCGGGCACTACGAGGCGACCTCGGCCATCGTCACGTCGTACTACTGGCACTTCGTGGACGTGGTGTGGATCGGCCTCTTCCTGGTCATCTACGTCCTCAAGTAGCACCCGGAGCACAGCAGCACATCTCGCACCCGCGCCCCCACGGCGGCGGCAGGAAACGGATAGGAACGATTTCGTGAAGGCACTCTCGCAGAAGCGGCGTCACCCGCTGGCAGTCCTAGCGCTGCTGGTCATGGGACTGCTGCTGACAGGCGGTCTCTACTACGTGGCCAACGCGGCCAATTCGGCGAAGGCGGAAACCACGTACTCGGCGTCGGACGTCAGCGAGGGCGAGAAGCTCTTCGTGGCAAACTGCGCCACATGCCACGGCATGGGCGCCTCCGGCACGGCCTCCGGGCCGTCCCTCGTGGGCGTCGGCGCCGCTGCCGTCGACTTCCAGGTCGGTACCGGCCGCATGCCCATGCAGATGCAGGGCCCGCAGGCCTACAAGAAGCCTGTGCAGTTCACCGAGGAGCAGACCAAGCAGCTCTCGGCCTACGTCGCCTCGCTCGGCGCCGGCCCGGCCCTCCCGGACGAGGCCATGCTCGACAAGGGCGGCGACGCCACGCACGGCGGCGAGCTCTTCCGCGTCAACTGCGCCATGTGCCACAACGCCGCGGCAGCAGGCGGCGCTCTGACGCGCGGCAAGTTCGCCCCGTCGCTCGCGGGTGTGTCGGAGAAGCACATCTACGAGGCGATGGCCACCGGCCCCCAGAACATGCCGGTCTTCTCTGACGCGAACATCTCGCCGGAAGGCAAGCGCGACATCATCACCTTCCTCAAGACCATCGAGACCCAGGGCTCCCCCGGCGGCGCCGACCTCGGGTCCCTCGGCCCGGTCTCTGAGGGCCTGTTCGTGTGGGTCGCCGGCCTCGGCGTCATCATCGCCTTCACGATCTGGCTGACGTCGCGCACCTCCTGACGCGACAGCGCGCACCGCAATATGGGCCGCCCCCGTGGCGGCGAAGATTTGAACACCGTCCCCGCGACACATCGGGGGCCAGGAAGGATGAGGGGAAATATGGGCAACCATAGTGACGGCTCTCCCCAGCACGGGGGCGCCGTAGCTACGGCTGGTCAGACGGAGCAGAAGTTCGCGGACCCGGGTCTCCCGCCGCACCGCCTCCGTCTGGCTGACACCGACCCCAAGGCTGCGAAGCGCGCTGAGCGCCAGGTCACGGCGCTGTTCATCATCTCGGTGATCGGCACGATCGTGTTCCTCGTGGCGTACTTCGCCATCGATCTTGGGCACAACTCCGACATCGCGACCGTCCGCACGCAGAACATCCTGCTGGGCATTGGGACGGCCTTCGCGATGCTGGGCATCGGGACGGGCATCGTGCACTGGGCCAAGGCGCTCATGCCGGACCACGAGGTCTCCGAGGCCCGTCACCCCGTCCGCGAGGAAGACGACCGCGTCGCGGCCGTCAAGATCGTCGATGACATCATCGAGGAGACCGGCATCAAGCGCCGCCCCCTCATCCGCAACACTCTGATCGGTGCTGTGGCTCTGGCCCCGCTCCCCGCCCTCGCGGTGTTCGGCGACCTCGGCCCCAACGCCAACGACAAGCTGCGCCACACCATGTGGGCCCCCAAGGACGGCAAGAAGATCCGCCTCACGCGTGATCCCGACGGAACGCCGATCAAGGCCTCCGACGTCACGATCGGCTCCGCCTTCCACGTCATCCCCGAGGGTCTGAACGACCTTGCCGAAGGCAAGCTCAACGAGAAGGCCAAGGCCGTCGTCCTGCTCATGCGTCTCAACCCGGCTGACCTGCACATCTCCGCCGGCCGCGAGAACTGGAGCTACAACGGCATCGTCGCCTACTCGAAGATCTGCACGCACGTCGGCTGCCCCGTGGCTCTCTACGAGCAGCAGACGCATCACCTCCTGTGCCCGTGCCACCAGTCGACCTTCGACCTCACGCACGAGTGCCAGGTGATCTTCGGCCCGGCCAGCCGTCCGCTGCCGCAGCTGCCGATCGAGGTGGACGCCGATGGCTATCTCGTGGCGTCGTCGGACTTCCACGAACCTGTTGGACCTAGCTACTGGGAGCGTGAGTACTCGTGAGCGGCGCTACCGCCTCCACCTACCAGCCGCCGACGAAGGTCGGCCGCATCGCCGACTTCGTCGACCAGCGGACCGGCGCTTCGGCCGCAGTCCGCGAGTTCGGCCGGAAGGTCTTCCCCGACCACTGGTCGTTCATGTTCGGCGAGGTTGCCCTCTACAGCTTCGTCATCCTGCTGATGTCGGGAACCTTCCTGACCTTCTTCTTCGACCCGTCGATGGCGGAGACCCACTACGACGGCGCGTACGTGCCGCTGCGTGGCATGGAGATGTCAGTCGCGTACCAGTCCTCGCTGCACATCTCGTTCGAGGTGCGCGGCGGGCTGTTCATGCGCCAGGTCCACCACTGGGCCGCTCTGCTCTTCGTGGCTGCTATGGCCGTGCACATGCTGCGCGTGTTCTTCACGGGGGCCTTCCGCAAGCCGCGCGAGATGAACTGGGTCATCGGCGGCGTGCTCCTCATCCTGGGCATGGCGGCCGGCTTCACCGGCTACTCGCTCCCGGATGACCTGCTTTCGGGCAACGGCCTGCGCATCATCGACGGCGTGATCAAGTCGATCCCGATCATCGGTACCTGGATCTCGTTCTTCCTCTTCGGCGGAGAGTTCCCGGGAACCGCGATCATCGGCCGCCTCTACGTGCTCCACATCCTGCTGGTGCCGGCAATGATCCTGCTGTTCGTCGCGCTGCACCTGCTCTTCGTGGTCGTCCACAAGCACACGCAGTACCCTGGCCCGGGTCGCAATGACGGCAACGTCGTCGGCTACCCGCTGGGCCCGGTCTACGCGGCGAAGGCCGGCGGCTTCTTCTTCATCGTGTTCGGCGTGATCGCGGCAATGGCTGCCTTCTTCACCATCAACCCGATCTGGAACTACGGCCCGTACGACCCCTCCCCGGTGTCCGCGGGCACGCAGCCCGACTGGTACATCGGATGGGTCGACGGCGCGCTCCGCCTGATGCCGGGCGTGCTCGGCTCGCTCGACGGCTACCGCCAGCACTTCGAGTTCGTGATCTTCGGGCAGACGCTGACGCTCAACGTCCTCCTGCCGGCCCTGGTGCCCGCGGGCATTGTCTTCACGGTCCTGTTCACGTACCCGTGGATCGAGAGGTGGATCACGAAGGACGAGCGCGAGCACCACGTTCTCGACCGCCCCCGCAACGCCCCCACGCGTACCGCGATCGGCATGGCCGGGTTCACGTTCTACTGCGTCATGTGGGCCGCGGCCAGCTCGGACCTGATCGCGACGCATTTCCATGTCTCCCTCAATGACGTGACGTACTGGCTGCGCACGCTCTTCTTCCTCGGCCCGATCATCGCCTTCGTGGTGACGAAGCGTGTGGCCCTGGCGCTCCAGCGCAAGGACCGCGAGATCGCGCTGCACGGCCGGGAGACCGGACGCATCGTGCGCCTCCCGCACGGCGAGTTCATCGAGGTCCACGCGCCGCTGAACGAGTACAAGCGCTACCGGCTGGTGGGCTTCGAGTCGCCCGAGGTGCTGCCCGCCCAGCCGAACGCCAAGGGCGTCGTCGACCGGAAGGAGCGCCGCCGCGCCAAGCTCTCGCGGTGGTTCTTCGAGGACCGCGTCGCGCCGGCCACTCCGGCTGAGCTCGAGGCCGCCCATGCGCATGGGCACCACGAGGCCATTGAGCCCGCCGACGAGGCGAAGAGCCTCGGCCGCCGCTAGGCGACAGAAGCACCGTCACAGACAGAGGGCC